>NZ_JAFCTR010000004.1:0-353855 GCF_049896125.1 Pararhizobium sp. DWP1-1-3 | reverse complement strand
CGCAGCCAGAGTGGACCACGCCGCACCGGTCAGACCGACCATATGTTCGGCATTCGCGACGGCAGTACAGCCAATGGCTACCAAAAGCGCGGCACCAAGCCTGGCAGGAGGACGGATTTTACCAATGATCCAGTGGTAATCGCCCGGCGACAGCAAGCCCTTGCGCAGTTGAAAGCGGCGGAGTGATCGGGGTGTCAAAGCTAAAGTTTACTCTTCCAGCTGGAGCCATCCGCCACCGCCCGGCCTACGCAACCCCGACCAGCTCCACCCGGGCGGCGGCTTACGTCTGTGTATCGGCAAATATAGAATCTTGCAAAATCAGTAACAACGAATAGGATGGTGTCGCGTCTCTAAATTTCTTACTTTGTCTCATCTTTAAATAGCTGTGACAAGGCTTGTAGAGGGGTGGGTTCAAGGATGAAGTGCGACTTGCAATAGATAACAACGGTTTATCCCTGCAAGGAACGAGACATGAATCGCACCTACTCCCAGATCGATCTGGATGAACGCCGCAAGATTGCTCGCTGGCGTACGGCTGGAATCAGCGTTGACGTCATCGCCGAGAAACTGCACCGACATCGCTCGACCATTTTCCGTGAGCTGCGCCGCAATACGTTCGAAGATGGTGAGATGCCGGACCTCAACGGTTACTACTGCGTGATGGCCAATGACATGGCGCGAGAGCGGCGTGCCAAGCTCCGCAAACTTGCCCGGTTCTCGCATCTGCGCCAATCGGTGATCGAGCGCATCATGCATGGCTGGTCGCCGCAACAGATTGCTGGCCGATTGCAACTTGAGCGCCATCCGATCTGCGTCAGCCATGAGACGATCTACAAGTTCGCCTATTCCTCAGATGGACAGGCGATCAAGCTGTGGCGACATCTGCCGGAGCACCGTGCCAGGCGTCGGCCACGGCATGCCAGGCGCCGCCATGGCCGGCGTTTTACCCCGGATGTCAACATTCTATACCGGCCAGACGCCGTCGCCGAGCGCAAACAGTTCGGGCATTGGGAATGTGATCTCATCCAGTTTCGCAAGAAGTTCGGAAAGGCCAACGTGACGTCGCTGGTCGAACGGGTCAGTCGCTTCGCCGTCTTGCTGCGCAATAACGACCGGCAGTCACGGCCGGTGATGGACGGCCTGATCCAGGTGCTGCAATCCCTGCCCCACCTCGCACGCCGCTCAATCACCTTCGACCGTGGCACTGAGTTCACCGACTGGCCCTACTTGCAGGCGAGCATCGGGGCGCAAACATGGTTCTGCGATCCCCAATCCCCGTGGCAGAAAGGAACCGTCGAGAATACCAACAGACGGGCCAGGAGATGGCTCTCAAGAGAGATGGATCCATTGTCTCTCAGGGATCGTGATCTCACCGAGATCTGCCATCACCTGAACGCCACACCACGCAAATGCCTCGGCTACAAAACACCCGCCGAAGTCTTCCGCCAGAAACTCCTCGCGCAAATCCGGCGTACCGGTTAGCCTCTCGAAACCGCTGGTCGCGCTTCAGCATGAACTCACAAGACCGGTTGCCTTATGCCGGCACTGGTTGCCCTGGAAACCTCCTTCCCAAACGCGGCCTGCCGTGCAGAATGGCCTTTCCATCCTGATGAAGGCACAGCATGCCAGCAAGTCCGTTGCCGACCAGCCTCTATATCGAGACCGCGCATCCCGCACCATTGACGCCGCCGCTGGACACCGACCGAACCGCGTCGGTCGCCATCATCGGGGCCGGGTTTGCCGGGTTGTCCGCAGCATTGCATCTGGCTGAAATGGGTGTCGATGTCTGCGTGCTGGAAGCCAATGAGCCCGGCTGGGGTGCATCCGGGCGCAATGGCGGACAGGTCAATCCTGGACTAAAATTCAATCCCGACGAAGTGCTGGGCCGGTTTGGCCGTGACCTCGGGCAGCGCATGATCGACATGGCCTGGGGCGCACCGGATTTCACCTTCGATCTCATTTCCCGTCTGGGCATCGATTGCGAGGCACGCCAGAACGGTACGCTGCGGGCCGCGACCAATCTGCGGACGGCCAGGGCTATCGATGTCACGGCACACCAATGCGCCACGCATGGCATGCCGACGCGCTTGCTCAATGCAAGCGAAACGGCGCTGGCAACGGGAACGGATCGATACCCGGCGGCGCTGTTTGATCCGCGCGGCGGCGATCTGCATCCTTTGAATTACGCGCGCGGCCTTGCGGCAGCAGCCCAGAATGCCGGCGCATCGATCCATGGTGATAGCCGTGTTGCCTCGGCCCGCAGACAATCCGGAAAATGGTTTTTGACCACCGACAAGGCGACTGTCACGGCGGATAAATTGCTTGTTGTTACAAATGCATACTCGGGCGGGCTCTGGCCGGGCTTGAGGAAATCTCTTATCCCCGTTCAGTTCGATCGTTGCGACAGAACCCTTGCCCGATGATCTTGCCTCCCGCATTCTGCCGCACCGTCCGGTGCTCTACGAAAGCGGTCATATCACGGTCTATTACCGGCTCGACAAGCAGAACCGGCTGCTAATGGGTGGCCGTGGGCCGCAGCGGGCATTGTCCGGGCAAACCGGGCCGCTCGATTACCTGAAACGCTATGCCGAATGCCTTTGGCCGGGTCTTGCGGGTATCCACTGGACCCATGCCTGGAACGGCCAGCTGGCGATCACGCCGGACCACCTGCCCCATCTGCATGAACCGACTGAAGACACCCTGATCTATCTTGGCTGCAACGGCCGTGGCGTGGCGTTGGCGACGGCTATGGGCAAACAGCTGGCCCAACGGCTGCTGGGCGGACAATCCGTCCAGATCGACCTGCCCGTCACCGGCATCAAACCCATGCGCTTCCATGCGTTCTGGCCGATCGGCGTGCACTCGGCGATGATCTGGGGCAGAATGAAAGACCGTCTGGGCATTTAGTCCGTTCAAACCGCACGCGGCGACCAAGGTTATGCCGAAATTTTATCTTTCTGGTTTAACATAATTATTCAAACTATTGAATTTGATATATAAAAACATATAAAATCTCATGGGAAACCATTCTCTCTTGGCACACGTATCATATCTATTCTGATGGCCAGCAAGGAGATGGGGAATGATCCGGACGCTCAGAGCCTGCGCATGTATCGCCATTCTATTGTCCGCCCCGCTGGCTTTGGCGGCGGAACCTGTCGATACGGCCCAGTCGATCATCCAGAACCAGATCGAAGCCTTTCTCAATGATGATGCGGAGACGGCCTATTCCTTTGCCTCGCCGCAGATCAGGCAGAAATTTCCGGACAAGAGCATTTTCTTCGAGATGGTCAAGCGCGGCTATACGCCGGTCTACCGCCCCGGTAATTTTGCCTTCGGCCGCAGCAAGATCGATGGCGATACGGTGGTGCAGGAAGTTTTGATCTCTGCGCCTGACGGCAAGAACTGGACGGCGCTGTATTTTCTCGTCAAGCAACCGGACGGCAGCTACAAGATCAACGGCGTGCAGATGCTGCAGCAGGCCCCAGGCTCCGAAATTTGACTACAGCGCTGTTCAGAGCGGCGCCAGGTCGCCGCGCGCCCATTCTTCCTGTGTCTCTTCCATGAAGGCTGCATAGCGGCCCTGCTCGATCGCCGTGCGGATGCCGGCCATCAGGTCCTGATAATAGGCCAGATTGTTCCAGGTCAAAAGCATGCCGCCGAGGCTTTCGTCGGCGCGGACGAGATGATGCAGGTAGGCGCGCGAATAGTCGTGCGCTGCCGGGCACGCGGACTGATCGTCCAGCGGCCTGATATCTTCGGCATGACGGGCATTGCGCAGGTTGACCCGCCCGCGCCGGGTGAAGGCCAGCCCATGGCGGCCGGCCCTTGTCGGCATGACGCAATCGAACATGTCGATGCCGCGCGCCACCGATTTCAGGATATCGTCGGGCGTGCCTACACCCATCAGGTATCGCGGCTTTTCGACCGGCAGTTCCGGGCATGTGATATCCAGCATATCCAGCATGACAGTCTGCGGTTCACCGACGGCAAGACCGCCGATCGCATAGCCCTTGAGGTCGAGACCAGACAGCGCCTGGGCCGAACGGATACGCAGCGCCGGAATGTCACCGCCCTGCACGATGCCGAACATTGCCTTGCCCTGCTGGTCACCAAAAGCGGTCTTGCAACGGTCGGCCCAGCGCAACGACATTTCCATTGCGCGTTCAATATCAGTGGGTTCAGCCGGAAGTCTCACACATTCGTCGAGCTGCATCTGGATATCGCTATCGAGCATGCCCTGGATTTCGATCGAGCGTTCCGGCGACATATGATGCAAAGCGCCATCGACATGGCTCTTGAAGGTCACGCCCTTCTCGTCAAGCTTGCGCAGGCCAGCCAGCGACATGACCTGGAAGCCGCCGCTGTCGGTGAGGATCGGATAGGGCCAGCGGATCAGCTCGTGCAGGCCGCCCAGACGCGCCACGCGCTCCGGGCCGGGGCGCAGCATCAGATGGTAGGTATTGCCCAGAATGATGTCGGCGCCGAGATCGCGGACCTGATCGAGATACATCGCCTTGACCGTGCCGACGGTTCCGACCGGCATGAACGCCGGCGTGCGGATTTCTCCGCGCGGCATCGATACCGTGCCGCGACGCGCCTTGCCGTCGGTTGCCTTGATGTTGAACTGAAATGTTTCGGTCATGTTGCATCCCGGAAAAGCAGGCTGGAATCGCCGTAGGAATAGAAGCGGTAGCCGGTGTCGATCGCATGGGCATAAGCGCGCCGCATCGTCTCGAGGCCACTGAAGGCCGAGACGAGCATGAACAGCGTCGACTTCGGCAGGTGAAAATTGGTCATCAGCATATCCACGGCGCGGAAGCGGTAGCCGGGGGTGATGAAGATGCCGGTCGGGCCGGACCAGGGGCGGATGTCGCCATTCTCCTCCGCCGCACTTTCGAGCAGCCGCAGCGAGGTGGTACCGACACAGACGATGCGCCCGCCCCTCGCCTTGACCGCATTCAGGCGTTCGGCGACTTCGGCGCTGACATGGCCGATCTCCTGGTGCATGACGTGGTCGTCGGTATCATCGACCTTCATCGGCAGGAAAGTTCCAGCACCCACGTGCAATGTCACGAAATGGCGCTCGACGCCAAGCGCATCCAGCGCTTCGAACAGCCGGTCGGTGAAATGCAGACCGGCGGTTGGCGCCGCCACCGCGCCGTGTTCGCGGGCGTAGACTGTCTGGTAGTCGGTGCGGTCCTGCTCGTCCTCCGGGCGCTTGGAAGCGATATAGGGCGGCAAAGGAATGTGGCCGACGGCAAGGATCGCCTCGTCCAGCGCCGGGCCGGAAAGATCGAACCGCAGCGTCACCTCGCCCGCCTCGCCCTTCTCCTCGACCGTCGCGTCCAGCGCGCCCATCAGGCAGGTGTTGGAGCCGTGCCCGAACTCGATCCGGTCGCCGGGCTTGAGACGCTTGGCCGGACGGGCAAACGCCTTCCATCGGTCGGGCGCGACGCGCATGTGCAGCGTCAGCGACACTTGCGTGACCACGTCCTCGCCACGCCGGCGCAGGCCTTCCAGTTGGGCAGGAATAACCTTGGTATCGTTGAAAACGAGGGCATCGCCGGGGCGCAGAAACGACGGCAGGTCCATGACGCTGCGATCGGAGAGCTCTACGCTTTCATTCGGCTGGACGACAAGCAGACGGGCACTGTCGCGCGGGCTTGCGGGCCGCAGCGCAATGTTATCCTCGGGGAGATCGAAATCGAACAGATCGACGCGCATGAAAATCTTCTTTAAACGGCAAACCCGCCCCGGCGCCTTTTGAAGGCGATCCGGGACGGGTTTTGGCAATAGCCTGAATTAGGCGTTGGCGGCAAGTTTCATCGACACGATGCTGTCGGGATCCTTGACGGGCTCGCCCTTCTTGATCTTGTCGATATTGTCCATGCCGGAAATGACCTGACCCCAGACCGAATACTGCTTGTTCAGCCATGGGCTGTCGGTAAAGCAGATGAAGAACTGCGAATTGGCGGAATTCGGCATCTGGCTGCGCGCCATCGAGCACGTGCCGCGCACATGGCTCATGTTGGAGAACTCGGCCTTGAGGTCGGGCTTTTCGGAGCCGCCCATGCCGGCGCGGGCCGGATTGAAATCCTTGCCGCCCGTCTTGCCGTACTGCACGTCGCCGGTCTGCGCCATGAAGTCGTCGATGACGCGGTGGAAAACGACGCCGTCATAGGCGCCTTCGGCGCACAGTTCCTTGATGCGGGCAACGTGGCCCGGTGCCAGGTCAGGCAGAAGCTGGATGATCACCTGCCCCTTGGTGGTTTCCATGATGATAGTGTTTTCAGGATCCTTGATCTCTGTCATGGCCTTCTCCTTGTTGTTAGAGCGAGTGTTTTAAAACGTGTGTTACTTGCCGACCTTGACGCTGATCATGCGGTCGGGATCGGTGACGGAACCATTGTTGGCTTCGTCGCCCTTCTTGATCTTGTCGACATTGTCCATGCCTTCGACGACCTTGCCGACGACCGTGTACTGGCCGTTGAGGAAATCGCCGGGTGCGAACATGATGAAGAACTGCGAATTGGCGGAGTTCGGGTCCTGGCTGCGGGCCATGCCAACTGTGCCGCGCTCAAACGGGACCTTGGAAAATTCAGCTTCAACATTCGGCTTCGAAGAACCGCCCATGCCGGCCATGTCGGCCTTGAAGTCTTTTTCCATATTGCCGTACTGGACGTCGCCGGTCTGGGCCATGAAGCCCGGGATGACGCGGTGGAAGGCGACGTTGTTGTAGTCACCGGCTGCGGCCAGTTCCTTGATGCGCGCAGCATGCTTGGGCGCAACGTCCGGCATCAGTTCGATGACGACCGGGCCGTCCTTCAGCGTGATGGTGATGTATTCCTTGGCCTGGGCAAAGGCAGTGCTGGTCAGGGATGCGAGGACAACGGCGCCTGCGAAAGCGAGTTGGAGAATTTTCATATGAACTCCCGTGGAATAAAAGGAAAACGTCAGGATTTGCGTTTTGCGTTCAAGGCCAGATGAACGGCCTTGGGTACGAAGGCGCTGACATCACCGCCCATGGCAGCGATCTGGCGAACCAATGTGGCAGTAATGGGCCGCGATGCCGTCCCGGCTGGAAGAAACAGGGTCTGGATATCCGGCGCCATCTGCCTGTTCATGCCTGACATCTGCATCTCGTAGTCGAGATCCGTGCCGTCACGCAGGCCACGCACCAGCAGCGAAGCGCCATGTTTTCGCGCTGCATCGACCACCAGATCGTCAAAAGACACGACCGAAATATCGCCGGCTCTTTCCGGAAGGAATTCCTTCAACGACTGGGCGATAAGGGCTGCCCGTTCCTCGAAGGAAAACAGCGGCGTCTTGCCGGGATGGATGCCGATCGCAACGATGACCGTCGGCGCCACGTTCAGCGCCTGCACCAGCACGTCGAGGTGACCGTTCGTCATCGGGTCGAAGGAGCCTGGATAAAAAGCAGTGGTCATAACGCCCGTTTCCGTTTCGAAGCCTTTTGTCACGGACTGCGGCCAATCGCAAGGGAGCACCCTTGCCGCTCCACGTGTTCCCTGCGGAACACAAGCTGGATGGCATGAATGCTAGATGAAGGACACGTTCAAGGTTGCTTCAAAGAGGATTTGATATTCCGCGAAGTAGAGAACGGAACTTTTTCCAGTGACGGCCGTTTATCGGCTGAAAGGATCACCGCTATGGCACTTATTCTTCTGTCGATGACCATGTTTTTTGTCATGATTTTTGCAACCGCAAACGCAATCAGAAGCGAAGCGCGCATGGACCGGCCTGGTCTCACCGGCAATCGTTTGTTCAAGTAGAGGATAATCTGCAATGGCCATCACAATGATGCTCATTTCGGCAGTGATCAGTATCGTGTTCCTGGTCGATTTCGCTAAAACCATTTTCGAGCTTCAGCGCGACAGAAACGCGATGAAGGCTATGAGCCGGGACACAGGTGGTTTCAGCGTCTGACATTTTCAGTTTTTCACCAGCGGCAACCTCCAGTGCCCTGAAATAAAAGCCGGACGGCTCCCTGCCAGTCCGGTTTTTCTTTGCCGCAAATGTCCGATGGCAGCCGCAAACGAAAAAGCCGGGCGATGCGATCGCCCGGCTTTTTGTAATCATAGGACGGAAGGTTTCATTCTTCCGTTGTGGCCGGCGGCTCAGTGGCCGGCATATCCTCATCCGACACGTCCGTCTGGCCTGCGACCTCATCGCCCTCTTCGGGTTCCGGCTCGCTGATCCGTTCAACGGACACAACTTTCTCGTCCTTTGCAGTCGTGAAGATCGTCACGCCCTTGGTGGCGCGGCTGGCAAGCCGGATGCCCCCAACCGGAACACGGATCAGCTGGCCGCCATCGGACACCAGCATGATCTGGTCGTTGTCTTCGACCGGGAAGGCCGCAACCAGTTCACCGATTTCGCCGGTCTTGGAGGTATCCGTTGCGCGAATACCCTTGCCGCCGCGACCAGAGGTGCGGAAGTCATATGTGGAGGAGCGCTTGCCAAAACCCTTGACGGAGACCGTCAGCACGAACTGTTCGCGTGCCTTAAGCTCTTCATAACGAGCATCGTCCAGCTGACCTTCTTCGGTCACCTCTTCGCCGACCAGTGCGATTTCCTCGTCCTCGCCGGTTGCAGCCCGCCGCTCGGCGGCAGCGCGCTTGAGATAAGCTGCACGCTCCCACGGCTCGGCATCGACGTGGCCTACGATGGTCATCGAGATGATCCGGTCGCCGTCACCGAGCGTGATGCCGCGAACGCCGATCGAGTTACGGCCGGCAAAGACGCGGACGTCATCGACCGAAAAGCGGATGCACTGGCCGAGCGCCGTCGTCATCAGCACGTCGTCATGCTCGGTGCAGGTTTCGACGGAGAGGATTTCATCGCCCTCCTCGTCGAGCTTCATGGCAATCTTGCCGTTGCGATTGACCTGGACGAAATCCGACAGCTTGTTGCGGCGGACCGTGCCACGGGTCGTCGAGAACATCACGTCGAGGTTTTCCCACGTCGTTTCATCCTCTGGCAGCGGCATGATGGTGGTGATGCGTTCGCCCGGTTCCAGCGGCAGCATGTTGATCAGGGCCTTGCCGCGCGATTGCGGCGTGCCGATCGGCAAGCGCCAGACCTTTTCCTTGTAGACGATGCCACGCGACGAGAAGAACAGCATCGGCGTATGGGTATTGGCAACGAACAGGCGCGTGACGAAATCCTCATCGCGCGTCGCCATGCCGGAGCGGCCCTTGCCACCGCGGCGCTGGGCCCGATAGGTCGCCAGCGGCACACGCTTGATGTAGCCGAGATGGGACACGGTGATGACCATGTCTTCCTGGGCGATCAGGTCTTCGTCGTCCATATCCGGACCGCCTTCGACGATCACGGTGCGACGTGGTGTGCCGAATTCTTCGCGCACGGCGATGAGTTCGTCCTTGACGATGGTCATGATGCGGATGCGCGAGGACAGGATATCGAGATAGTCGCTGATCTCGGCGCCGATCTTGTTCAGCTCGTCGCCGATTTCATCGCGGCCAAGCGCCGTCAAGCGGGCGAGACGCAGCTCGAGGATGGCCCGTGCCTGCTCTTCGGACAGGTTGTAGGTGAGGTCCTCGTTGATGCGGTGACGCGGATCGTCGATCAGACGGATCAGGCTTTCGACATCCGATGCCGGCCAGCGGCGCGTCATCAACTGTTCGCGCGCGGTGGCTGGATCCGGAGCGCTGCGGATCAGCTTGATGATCTCGTCGATATTGGCAACGGCAATCGCCAGGCCGACCAACACATGCGCACGATCGCGCGCCTTGCGCAGCAGATACTTGGTGCGGCGGCTGATGACTTCCTCGCGGAAGGAGACGAAGGCGCGCAGCATGTCGAGCAGCGTCATCTGCTCCGGCTTGCCGCCGTTCAGCGCCACCATGTTACAGCCAAACGAGGTCTGCAACGGTGTGTAGCGATAGAGCTGGTTGAGGATCACTTCAGCATTGGCATCGCGTTTCAGCTCGACGACGACGCGGTAGCCCTGACGGTCGGATTCGTCGCGAAGGTCCGAAATGCCCTCGATGCGCTTGTCCTTGACCAGTTCGGCCATTTTCTCGATCATCGTCGCCTTGTTCACCTGGAAGGGGACTTCGGTGATGATGATCTGCTCGCGGTCGCCGCGCATCGGTTCGATGGTGGCGCGGCCGCGCATGATGACCGAGCCACGGCCGGTCTCATAGGCCGAACGGATGCCGGAGCGGCCAAGAATGAAAGCGCCGGTCGGGAAGTCCGGACCCGGAATGATCTCCATCAGCTGCGGCAGTTCAAGTGCCGGCTCATCGATCAGGGCGATACATCCGTTGATGACTTCGATCAGATTGTGCGGCGGGATATTGGTCGCCATGCCGACGGCGATGCCGCCAGCGCCGTTGACCAGAAGGTTGGGGAATTTCGCCGGAACGACGGACGGTTCGCTGAGCGTGCCGTCATAGTTGTCGCGAAAATCGACGGTTTCCTTGTCGAGGTCGTCGAGCAGCGCATGGGCTGCCTTCTGCAGGCGGCACTCGGTGTAACGTTCGGCCGCCGGCGGGTCGCCGTCGATCGAGCCGAAATTGCCCTGACCGTCGATCAGCGGCAAGCGCAGCGACCAGGGCTGGGCCATGCGGGCAAGCGCGTCATAGATCGCCGAGTTGCCGTGCGGATGGAATTTACCCATCACGTCCCCGGTGACGCGGGCGCATTTGACGTATTTCTTGTTCCAGTCGATGCCCAGCTCGCTCATCCCGAACAGGATGCGCCGGTGCACGGGCTTCAGACCATCGCGGACATCTGGAAGAGCACGGCTGACGATAACGCTCATGGCGTAATCGAGATACGAGCGCTGCATTTCCTCCATGATGGAAATGGGCTCGATGCCTGGTGGATTCTTGCCGCCGCCTGGTGTGCTTTGTTCAGTCAATTTCGATCACGATCTTTGTTCAGAATCAGACAGATTTTTATAGCCGAATGGATTGGCGAGCGCCAATTTCAGGGCTGGGTTTTGAACAGCCTTTTAGGCTCATCGGCGCTCTCGCGGGCATTTGCAAGGCAAAAGCGGCTAAACAGTGAAGGACAGCCCTTTCATTCGGCGCGCCCCTCGCCTAACAATTCATCAGACGGTCATCATAAACAAGGCCGCGAGGGGAATGGGATGTCTCAATTCGACCTTCTGATCAATGCGCTGACCACGATCCTGGTCACCATCGATCCGCCCGGCCTTGCGCCGATCTTCCTCAGCCTGACCGTCGGAATGAGCCGGCACGAACGCTTTCTGGTGGCGCGGCGCGGTACGCTGATCGCCTTCTTCATCCTCTCGGCCTTCGCGCTGTTCGGAAACGGCATCCTCGGCCTGCTGGGCATCTCGATCGGCGCCTTCCGGATTGCCGGCGGACTGCTGCTCTTCTGGATCGCCTTCGAGATGATTTTCGAGAAGCGCAACGAGCGCAAGGAAAAGACCGGCGAGACTGCCATTACCCGCGACCATATCCACAATATCGCGGTGTTTCCTTTAGCGCTGCCGCTGATTGCCGGCCCGGGCGCGATCTCGGCCACGATCCTGCTCTCGGGCTCCTTTTCCGCGACGATCGACCGGGTTCAACTGATCCTGGTCATCGCCTTCTGCCTTGCCGTCCTGTTTGCCGCCCTCGTCATCGCCGATCGCATCGACCGGTTCCTGGGCGTTACCGGCCGTGCCATCCTCACACGATTGCTGGGCGTCATTCTGGCGGCGTTGGCGGTTCAGTTCGTCGTCGACGGCGTCAAATCGACCATGGCCTTGTGACCAAGCTTGGCTGATGCAGGTTCCGCCAACGAAAAAAGCCCGGTTTCCCGGGCTTTTTTTGACATGAAGAGCTTTGATCAGAACGGGATATCGTCGTCCATATCGCGCGAAAAGTTTCCACCGCTGCTCGCGCCGCCGCCGCCGGAGCGGGCTGCCGGTGCCGAGGAGGGACGATCGTAATCGCCGCCGTAATTGTCCGAGCCGCCGCCCGTGTTGCCGCCGCCATATTCAGAGCCACCGCGGCCACCGCCGGCGCCCTGCCCGTCACCCCGGCCGCCGAGCATCGTCAGCGTCGAGTTGAAGCCCTGCAGAACGACTTCCGTCGAATAGCGATCCTGGCCATCCTTGTCCTGCCATTTGCGGGTCTGCAGCTGGCCCTCGATATAGACCGTCGCACCCTTCTTCAGATACTGCTCGGCAACCTTGCAGAGACCTTCGTTGAAGATCACCACACGATGCCATTCGGTCTTTTCCTTGCGCTCGCCGGAATTGCGGTCACGCCAGCTTTCGGACGTGGCAATGTTCAGGTTGGCGATCGGCTTGCCGTCCTGCGTGCGCCGGATTTCCGGGTCTGCCCCGAGGTTACCGATCAAAATCACCTTGTTGACACTGCCTGCCATCTTGCTTTTCCCGCTATCCTGCCCGGCCTTGCAGCCCGGCTACCAAATTCAGAGCGCGCATCTTAGCGGCTGCCAGCCCAGCATACGCCCCTTTGCATTGTGTCATCCACAACAGATTTCAAATTTTGTTCTTTCTTTGTTCTAATAAATTCGTAATATCTTGTCAACCGACTCAGAAAGCCCCCTGTTTTTCACCTTCCGCCTCGACATGGCCGCTGGCGACCTTAAATAGGAGCTTTCCAATGCAGATACAAAGCTGGGCACGATGAGCAAACTCGAGACCATTTCCATCCGCGGCGCGCGCGAGCATAATCTCAAGGGCATCGACCTCGATCTGCCGCGCAACAAGCTGATCGTCATGACCGGCCTCTCCGGCTCGGGGAAATCCTCGCTGGCTTTCGACACGATCTATGCCGAGGGGCAGCGGCGCTATGTCGAAAGCCTGTCGGCCTATGCCCGCCAGTTTCTCGAGATGATGCAGAAGCCGGATGTCGATCAGATCGACGGCCTGTCTCCTGCCATCTCGATCGAGCAGAAGACCACGTCGCGCAATCCGCGCTCGACGGTCGGCACGGTCACCGAAATCTACGATTATATGCGGCTTTTGTTTGCCCGCGTCGGCGTTCCCTATTCGCCGGCAACCGGCCTGCCGATCGAAAGCCAGACGGTCAGCCAGATGGTCGACCGGGTCGTCGGTTTCGGCGAAGGTACCCGTCTTTATATTCTCGCGCCGATCGTGCGCGGCAGAAAGGGCGAGTATAAGAAAGAGCTTGCCGAGCTGATGAAGAAGGGCTTTCAGCGCGTCAAGATCGACGGGCAGTTTTACGAGATCGCCGAGGCGCCGGTACTCGACAAGAAATACAAGCATGACATCGATGTCGTCGTCGATCGCGTCGTCGTGCGTCCGGACCTGACGGCGCGCCTCGCCGACAGTCTGGAAACCTGCCTGACGCTTGCCGATGGCCTGGCGATTGCCGAATTTGCCGACAAGCCGCTGCCGCCGGAAGAAACCTCGGCTGGCGGTTCGGCCAACAAATCGCTGAACGAGACGCATGAGCGCGTGCTGTTTTCGGAAAAATTCGCCTGCCCGGTGTCCGGCTTTACCATTTCGGAAATCGAACCGCGGCTGTTCTCGTTCAACAACCCGTTCGGTGCCTGCCCGACCTGCGATGGTCTGGGCAGCCAGCAGAAGATCGACGAGGCCCTGATCGTTCCGGAACCCGAGCGGATGCTGAAGAACGGCGCCATCGCCCCTTGGGCCAAATCATCCTCACCTTACTACAATCAGACGCTCGAAGCGCTGGGAAAAGCTTTCGGCTTCAAGCTGTCGAGCAAATGGACCGATCTTTCCGACGAGGCCAGGCACGCTATCCTGCAGGGCACGGAGGAAAAGATCAGCTTCCATTACGAGGACGGCGCCCGCTCCTACAATACGACCAAGAATTTCGAAGGCATCGTGCCCAATCTGGAGCGGCGCTGGAAGGAGACCGACAGTGCCTGGGCGCGCGAGGAAATCGAACGTTACATGTCGGCAGCCCCCTGCCCGGCCTGCAACGGTTTTCGCCTGAAGCCGGAGGCGCTGGCGGTCAAGATCAACAAGCTGCATATCGGTGAAGTCACGCAGATGTCGATCCGCGTGGCGCGTGATTGGTTTGAGGTCCTGCCCGAGCACATGAACGCCAAGCAGAACGAGATCGCGGTGCGCATTCTGAAGGAAATCCGCGAACGGCTGCGGTTTCTCAACGATGTCGGGCTGGAATATCTCAGCCTGTCGCGCAATTCCGGCACGCTGTCGGGCGGCGAAAGCCAGCGCATCCGGCTTGCCTCGCAGATCGGTTCGGGTCTCACCGGCGTGCTCTACGTTCTCGACGAACCATCGATCGGCCTGCACCAGCGCGACAACGCCCGTCTCCTCGATACGCTGCGGCATCTGCGCGACATCGGCAACACCGTGATCGTCGTCGAGCACGACGAAGACGCAATCATGACTGCTGACTATGTGGTCGATATCGGCCCGGCTGCCGGAATTCACGGCGGCGAGGTCGTGGCACAGGGCACACCGGCGGAAGTTCTCGCCAACCCGAATTCACTGACCGGCAAATATCTTTCGGGCGAAATGGCCGTCGCGGTTCCGGCCGAACGGCGCAAGCCGAAGAAGAAAAAGGAAATCACCGTCGTCGGTGCCCGCGCCAACAATCTGAAGAACGTCACGGCGTCGATCCCGCTTGGCATTTTCACCGCCGTTACCGGCGTATCGGGCGGTGGCAAATCGACTTTCCTAATCGAGACGCTCTACAAGGCGGCGGCCCGGCGGATCATGGGTGCGCGTGAAAACCCGGCCGAGCACGACCGGATCGACGGTTTCGAACATATCGACAAGGTCATCGACATCGATCAGTCACCGATCGGCCGCACGCCGCGCTCCAACCCGGCCACCTATACCGGCGCCTTCACGCCGATCCGCGATTGGTTTGCCGGACTGCCGGAAGCAAAGACGCGCGGCTATCAGCCGGGCCGCTTCTCCTTTAACGTCAAGGGCGGCCGCTGCGAGGCCTGCCAGGGTGACGGCGTCATCAAGATCGAGATGCACTTCCTGCCGGATGTCTATGTCACCTGCGACGTCTGCCACGGCAAGCGCTACAACCGCGAAACGCTCGATGTGCATTTCAAGGGCAAGTCGATCGCCGACGTGCTCGACATGACCGTGGAGGAAGGCGTCGAGTTCTTCGCCGCCGTTCCGGCGGTGCGCGACAAGCTGCAGGCGCTGCAGGGTGTCGGGCTCGGTTATATCAAGGTCGGCCAGCAGGCCAACACCCTGTCGGGCGGCGAGGCGCAGCGCGTCAAGCTCGCAAAGGAACTGTCGAAACGCTCGACCGGCCGCACGCTCTACATCCTCGACGAGCCGACCACCGGCCTGCATTTCCATGACGTCGCCAAGCTGCTCGAAGTGCTGCACGAACTGGTCAACCAGGGCAATTCGGTCGTCGTCATCGAGCACAATCTCGAAGTCATCAAGACCGCCGACTGGGTGATCGATTTCGGCCCGGAGGGTGGCGATGGTGGTGGCGAGGTGATCGCAGCCGGAACGCCGGAAGATATCGTCAAGGAAAAGCGCTCGCATACGGGCGCGTTCCTGAAGGAGCTTCTGGAACGACGGCCGATCCGCAAGATGGTGGCGGCAGAGTAAGGCAAAGACCGGAGAGTGGGCATATGACCAAATCAGGCACGATCCGTTGCGGTATTGGCGGCTGGACCTTTGACCCCTGGGAGGGGACGTTCTATCCGGAGACGCTGACGAAGAAACGGCAGCTGGAATATGCCAGCAGCCAGCTGAAAGCCATCGAGGTCAACGGCACCTATTACGGCTCGCAAAAGCCGGAGACGTTCGCCAAATGGGCGTCGGAAGTGCCGGATGATTTTGTCTTCTCGCTGAAGGCCAGCCGTTTTACCACCAATAAGAAGGTGCTGGCGGAAGCTGGCGAGTCGATCGGCAAATTTCTGGGCCAGGGGCTGACCGAACTCGGGCCGCATCTCGGGCCGATCCTGTGGCAGTTCATGCCGACGAAAAAATTCGACGTCGAGGATTTTGGCGCGTTTCTGGCACTGCTGCCGGAGAAGCAGGATGGCTTGACGCTACGTCATGTCGTTGAGGTACGCCACGATTCCTTCCGCACGCCGGAATTCACCGCCTTGCTTGTCAAGCACAAGGTGGCGGTCGTCTGCGCCGATCATTTCGACTATCCGATGATCGCGGATGTGACCGGTGATTTCGTCTATGCGCGCCTTCAGACCGGCAGCGATGACGTGGCGACCTGTTACGATGAAAAACGCCTTGATCTCTGGGCCGACCGGGTGAAAATTTGGGCGGCAGGCGGCGATATCGGCGATCTCGCCCATGCGGATCCCGCCCACAAGCCGGAAAAGCAGCCACGCGACGTATTTGCCTTTTTCATCAGCGAAGGCAAGGTCAATGCGCCGAACGGCGCACGGGCGCTGCAGAAGCGGGTGGACTGATCAACCGGCCGCAGGCAATGGCTCGATCGCAGCGGCAAGTTCCTCTGCCGTCAGCCCTTCGCCTGCCTTGACGCCGGCCCGGCCGTGACGCCAGACGCCTGAAGCGGCGGCCTCGAATGCCGGCATGCCCTGCGCCAGATGCGCGCCGATAATGCCTGCGAGCGTATCGCCCGACCCCGCGGTTGCCAGCCAGGGCGGGGCGTTGGTGTTGATCGCGGCGCGCCCGTCGGGCGCGGCGATGACGGTGTCGGCGCCCTTGTAGACGATGACGGCGTGGCTGCGTTTGGCAGCCATGATAGCGCGATCGACCTTTGACAGAGTTGGGCCGGCGTCGATATCCGGAAACAACCGGGCGAACTCGCCATTGTGCGGCGTCATGACCAGATGGGGTTCACCCTGCGAAAAAGCGTCGAAAAGCGGCGCTGGATTTTCCTTGAACGCAGTGATCCCGTCGGCATCAAGCACCAGCGCCCGGTTGCAGAGCATCAGGGCGTATTGCCGCGCCCTCTCCAGATCGCCAAATCCCGGACCGAGCACGAAGGCGCTGATGCGCTTGTCGGCAAGCCAATGCGACAGAGCGGCGGCATCGTCGATCTCCTTCAGCATCACGGCTGTCAAATGCGCGGCATTGGCCGCGAGCGCCGCAGAGGACGACGCAATTGTCACCAGTCCGGCGCCAGCCGTCAGTGCGGCCGCAGCCGACAGCCGCGCCGCACCGGTTGACAGCGGCCCGCCCGAGAAGACGGCAAGATGGCCGCGCGTGAATTTGTGGGCCGACGGATCAAGCACATGCGTATGGCCGGCCCAGAGATGCGGACCGTTCTCGCAAAGCCTGCTAGTATGGCTTTTAAGCAAACGTTCGGGGATACCAATGTCGAACACGTCCAGGCTGCCGCAAAGCGAGCGCCCCGGCAAAAGCAGATGCCCCGGCTTTCGCGCCATGAAGGTAACGGTATGGCTGGCTCGAAAACTCTCGCCCAGCACCTGTCCGGTGCGGCCGTCAAGACCGGACGGCAGGTCAATGGCGATAACGGGAATCTGCGCTTGCGTGACAGCCTGCATCACCAAGGCGGCACCATCGGGGACAGCACGGGACAGGCCCGCGCCGAACACGGCGTCGATGACGACATCTCCGGTTTTTGGCCGGTAGGACTGCAGAGCTTCCACACGATACGCCCACTGCGCATGGGCACGGGCTGCATCGCCCTTGAGAGACACGGTATCCCCCAAAGCGTGAACGGCGACCTCTGCACCGCTTCGCTGCAACGCCGCAGCCGCGATATAACCATCGCCGCCATTGTTGCCAGGCCCGCACAAAACGACAAACCGAAGCGCCTGCGGATAAAGCCGCAGTGCTGCAGCGGAAACGGCCAGACCCGCCGACGTCATCAGCCTGAAACTGTCGATCCCCGAATGTGCGGCTTCGCTGTCGATCGCGGACATTTCCGCAGGGGTGATGATGGATACGGTAGGGTTAGGGAGCATGCCTCAAAATGCCCGTAAGTCGGGGAACCGACAAGCGTAAAACGTAGCCTTATTTTGTATGTTTTTTAGGCATTTGCATAGAATTCGCACTGACCGATGGCGTCTATCGCAGCACCGCCCGACACGTGTTGAGGACAAAGCCCTTTAACGCAGAAAAATTCATAAAAAATAGGCAAATGGCGCTGTTTATTCCGGAGAAAGGGATATGATCATCGAAGCTGCGGGTGTTTCACCCAAAACAGCATCGCATTTGCCATATCTGGCATGTAAAATGCATACTGAGGGTGAGCGGGCATAAGCCTGCCATAACGGGAGAAGCGGAGAGACATTTTCTCATGAAAAAGATCGAAGCGATCATAAAGCCTTTCAAGCTGGACGAAGTGAAGGAAGCCCTTCAGGAAGTTGGCCTGCAGGGGATCACCGTCACCGAAGCCAAGGGCTTTGGACGCCAGAAGGGCCACACGGAACTGTATCGTGGGGCGGAATACGTTGTTGATTTTCTCCCGAAGGTGAAAGTTGAAGTCGTACTGGCTGACGAAAACGCGGAGGCCGTGATCGAGGCCATACGGAATGCCGCCCAGACCGGACGTATTGGCGACGGAAAGATCTTCGTCTCCAATATCGAGGAGGTCATCCGCATCCGTACCGGCGAGACCGGCATCGACGCCATCTAATCCGCCTGACCGTTCGGTCAGGCCCTACCTCGTCATCTCAAAAGAGGGACTTTCAAAAAATGACGACTGCAAATGATATCCTCAAGCAAATCAAGGATAACGACGTCAAGTTCGTTGACCTGCGCTTTACCGACCCGAAGGGCAAGCTGCATCACCTGACGATGGACGTCGGCTGTGTCGATGAAGACATGTTCGCCGATGGCGTCATGTTCGACGGCTCGTCGATCGGCGGCTGGAAGGCCATCAACGAGTCCGACATGGTGCTGATGCCGGATACAGCGACCGTGCACATGGATCCTTTCTTTGCGCAGTCCACCATGGTTATCGTCTGCGACATTCTCGATCCGGTCTCCGGCGAAGCCTATAACCGCGACCCGCGCGGCATCGCCAAGAAGGCCGAGGCCTATCTCAAGGCGTCCGGCATCGGCGATACCGTCTTCGTTGGTCCCGAACCGGAATTCTTCGTGTTCGACGACGTCAAGTACAAGGCGGATCCCTACAATACCGGCTTCAAGCTCGATTCGTCGGAACTGCCGTCGAACGACGACACCGATTACGAGACCGGCAACCTCGGTCATCGTCCACGCGTCAAGGGCGGCTATTTTCCGGTTCCGCCGATCGACAGCTGCCAGGACATGCGTTCCGAAATGCTGACGGTCCTGACCGAAATGGGCGTCACCGTTGAAAAGCAGCACCACGAAGTGGCCGCCGCCCAGCACGAGCTCGGTGTCCGGTTCGATACCCTGGTGCGCAATGCCGACAAGGTGCAAATCTACAAGTACGTCGTGCACCAGGTCGCCAATGCCTATGGCAAGACGGCAACCTTCATGCCGAAGCCGATTTTCGGCGATAACGGTTCGGGCATGCACGTCCATATGTCGATCTGGAAGGACTCGAAGCCGACCTTCGCAGGCGACGAATATGCCGGCCTGTCGGAAAGCTGCCTTTACTTCATCGGCGGCATCATCAAGCACGCAAAATCAATCAACGCCTTTTCCAACCCGACGACGAATTCCTACAAGCGCCTCGTCCCGGGTTATGAGGCACCGGTTCTGCTGGCTTACTCGGCTCGCAACCGTTCGGCTTCGTGCCGCATTCCGTTCGGCACGGGTCCGAAATCGAAGCGCGTCGAAGTCCGCTTCCCTGATCCGCTGGCAAACCCCTATCTCGCTTTCGGCGCCATGCTGATGGCTGGTCTCGACGGCATCAAGAACAAGATCCATCCCGGCAAGGCCATGGACAAGGACCTGTACGACCTGCCGCCGAAGGAACTGAAGAAGATTCCGACCGTCTGCGGTTCGTTGCGCGAAGCGCTGGAAAGCCTCGACAGGGACCGAAAGTACCTAACCGCCGGCGGCGTGTTCGACGACGACCAGATCGATTCCTATATCGAACTGAAGATGGTCGAGGTCATGCGCTACGAAATGACCCCGCATCCGGTCGAATTCGACATGTACTACTCGGCCTAACAGCCTTCGGACCCGTCATTGGCGGGTCCGCCTCAAACGAAAGGCCGGCTTTCCCGCGAAAGCCGGCCTTTTGTTTGCAGGACAGGGCGGGGTCGCTCTACTTCTTCTTCAGCCGTTCTTTCAGCAGATTGAGATATTCCTCGTTGCCGTCCGGTTGCTCGTTTGCGGCCGCTGGCGCCGTGCATGCCGGCTTGTAGTCGAGCGCCATGCCGGCCTTGACGCAAACGCCGACCTGCCATCCGGGAGGCAGCGCTGTGAGATCGACATCCTTCCATTTCGGATGACCGCTTGCCTGCAGCTTGTCGAGATTGTTGAGGATGAGGCTTGAAAACTCCGAAACGGCCTTGCAGCTTTCCCGCTGGTAAGCGTTGCGCTTGATGTCATAGTCATAGGTCATCATCACCGCCTTGACGGCGATCAGATCCACGGGCTCCTTCTGGAACGTATAAGTGCCGGTCTCGATCCGCGAGGGCGTGTACGTCGCCAGAAGCGGTGCTTCGGTGATCGGCACAAGATGGAATTTCGAACCGTCGATCGGATTGTTCTTGAACAGCGCTGCAGGCGCTCCCGCGACGTAGAAGAAGGCATCGATCTCGCCTGCGAGAAGTTTTGGCAGGGCTGCATCCGGATTGAGTGGTACCCGTTCCCCGGTCTTTACCTGAAGGATGTCGAGGATCAGCGACGAAGTCAGGAAGGTGCCGCTGTCCTTGACGCCGACGGCAACCTTCTTGCCGGCAAGATCTCCCATGTCCTTGATGTCGGAGCGGGCGAGAACGTGGATTTCTTCGTTATAGAGCGGAAACATGATACGCACGCCGCGCACGGCCTGCTGCACTTCCGGATCATCGGCCTCGAATGTTTTCAGATATTCGAGCACATCGCTCTGAACGATGCCGAACTGGGTATTCTTGCTGTTGCGGACGCCGACGAAATTCTCCAGAGAACCCGCAGATTCCTTGACGTTGAGTGTCAGGCCACACGTCTTGCCGAGGGCTGCAACATCCCGCCCGATCTGGATATAGGTGCCTTGCGGCCCCCCGGTCATGATGTTCTTTTCGAACTCGGCTGCCGATACCGGATTGAGCGCAAGCGCCGTCAGCATCGTCGCGGCCATGAAAGCCTTTCGGAACATCGTGTTTTCTCCCCATATGGCATCGGCCAGGCAGGCGGATACCGGTTGTCAGCAATCGCTCTTGAAATCGCGCATCAGGTTGCGCATCAGGATCAGCGGTACCTTGTCAAAGACGCTTTCAAGCGCATCGGTGACACAAGCCCCTGACGCCAGCTGGTCCTTCAGCCGCTGTTTCTTCTCATCATCCAGAAAACCGACGCCGCGCGTCTTGCCGATAATATTGTCCACCATCAACCGGTCACGCGGCACCAGTCCTGCGCCCGGGCCAGTCTGGCCGGTTTCGGATACCGGCTTGTCGATCACAGGTGTATCGGATTGCGTTTCCGGTGCAATTCCAGCGGCTTGGGCCTGGTCCTCAAGCTGCTTCTGCAGTATCTCAACTTTACGGCGTTCTTCGCCGAGGCTTTGTTCCAGCGTCTTGATCTGCACGTCACGGGCGAGATCGAGCGCTGATTTGAAGGTCGCAGGCTCTTTCCCGGCTTCCGTTACCTTCCGCTCCAGCGCTTTTTGCGCCGCCGCCGCGTCGGCCGTGGCCTTATCGAGAGCCACCTTCAAGCTGGTTATCTGCTTGCTCAGGGTAAGCTTTTCGGCGCCAAGATTTTGCGCCTGCGTTCGGGCATCGGCGGAATCGGCTTTGGCCATGCTCAGCTGATCGTTGAGCCCGGCAATCGTTACCGTCAAATCATCGGTGGCTGCTTTCGCCGCAGATTTTTCGTTCGAAAGCAGCTTTTCAAGCGCTGAAATATCGGCGTCGCGCTTGTCAAGAAGCCGGTTGAGCTTGGGAATTTCATTAAGCTTCAGTTCGGCATAGTCCTTTTCAAGCTCCTCGGCCCAGTTTCCGGAATTCTTTTTCACATTGATCAGATCACTGGACGCCTTGTCCCTTTCCACCGTGACCTTGGCAAGTTCGGCTGTCAGCGAAGCAGACTTGGACGTCAAAGCGGCAATGTCCGTCTGCATCGCCTGCCGGGCAAACCAGAAATAGCCGCCGGCCCCGATCAACGCCAGGCAGAGCACGGCCGGCAGCAACAGACCGGACGAGTTGCGGCCGCGCGTCGTCACTTGCTGGTCCCTACCCCATTGATTGCTCATGCCATATCCGCCATCGAAGAACTCCTCATATGGGAGGTACGACGATTTTCCCGGAGAGGCAAGCAACGGCGTGCAGCAACTCTGGCTCTGCCGATCCACGCTGTCGAGCACCCGTCTCCTGCCGGAGCTTCACACTTGATGTTTGAGGAAAAACCACCACATACTACTGCGAAAGGAACCTATCATGATGAAACAAAGAGACGCAAAATTTCAGATTGGACAGGTTGTTCGCCATCGCGTGTTTCCATTCCGCGGCGTCATATTCGACGTCGATCCGGAATATGCAAATACCGAGGAATGGTGGAATTCAATTCCCGCTGAAGTCCGCCCGACCAGGGACCAGCCGTTTTACCATCTGCTCGCCGAGAATGAGGAAACGGAATATGTCGCCTATGTCTCCGAACAGAACCTCATTTCGGACGAAAGCGGCAAGCCGGTGCGCCATTCGCAGGTGAACGCCTTCTTCGATCCGGAGACTGTCGGGCAGTACAAGCCGAAAGCGGTTGTTCAACACTGAGATCCGTCATCAATAACGGCCTTAGCCTGAAATGCAAAAAGCCGCCGCGAGATGATCGCGGCGGCTTTTTGTTGATGAAACAGGCAATCAGTTCGCCTTTGCAGCCTTCTGGGCTTCTTCAAGCTTCTTGCGCGCATCTTCGGCCTTCTTCTGCATTTCTTCCTGCAGCAGGCGCTGGCGCTCTTCGAGCTTGGACTGTTCGATCGGCTCGCCGTCGAAGACGCCGGTGAAGCCACCGAGCGAGATCTTGATCGGGTTCGGCGCACGCTGGAAGTTGACCGATGTGAACACCACTTCGCTGCCCTTTTTCAGGCTGGCAAGAACGGCATCGCTAAGCGGCACTTCGGCAACGCACTTGTCCGGCATGCAGATGGCGTAATCGAGCTTGGAGCCCTTGCCGCCGTCGATCTGCATCTGGATGCCTGGCGGAATGAGGCGTGCCGACGGAACCGAAACCTGCAGGACCTTGCGATTGACCTTGCCCTGAACACTGATCAGGCCGATTGCGGTGATCAACTGACCGTTGCTGGCCGTCAACAGGTTCTGCACGATGCAGACATCGTTGTCTTCCTGCTTGGTGCAGACCTTGAACCAACCCTGGGGCGGACGGCCGGCACCAGAGGCCTGCTGTGCAAACGACGCGGCCGGCATCGCGGCAACAGCAACTGCGCCGGCGAATGCCGACAAAGCAGCCTTTTTGGTAAAGTTCGACTTGAAGATCATAATGATACCCGTCTCCTGAATTCCGGTGTCTGAGCAGTCTAAAGACGCTCGTGATCAATGGTCAGCTGCCCGCTCTCCTGTTGGGCAAATGAGGCAATTGCATGACCCTCGTCTCCGGGAACACCTGTTACAGGGAGCGGCGACGGATATCCAGCCTCCCCGCCATTTTTTTGCGTTCCGTTGTTGGGTCAGCATTTGCTTTTAAAGTATCGGTTGGTTGGAAATGCTGGTCAACGTGTTAATTTGCCGTGATTCACGAGACGACGACAGCAGGAGGCGGGCTTTGCGCGCATTGTTTTTGGGTTTGATTTCGGTGCTGGCTACGCTTGGCACAGGTGTGACTGCACAGGCAGAGCCGGTACACGGCATCGCCATGCATGGCCAACCCGCCCTGCCCGCCGATTTCAAATACTTCCCCTACGTCAAGCCGGACGTCAAGAAGGGCGGCCGGGTCTCCTATGGCGTGGTCGGCACTTTCGACAGTCTTAACCCGTTCATCTTGAAGAGCATGCGCACAACGGCCCGTGGCATGCTCGATCCGGAATACGGCAATCTCGTCTATGATTCGCTGATGCAGCGTTCGCGCGACGAAGCCTTTTCGCTCTATGGCCTGCTGGCCGAGACGGTCGAATGGGACGACGACCGCACATTTATCCAGTTCAACCTCAATCCGAAGGCCAAATGGGCCGATGGTCAGCCGGTGACACCGGAGGATGTGATCTTCACGTTCGAACTGTTTCGCGACAAGGGCCGCGTTCCGTTCAGCACGCGGCTGGCAAAGGTCGACAAGGTAGAAAAAGTCGGCGACCGCAGTGTCCGCTTTACATTCAACGATAAAGCCGACCGCGAATTCCCGCTTTTGCTCGCCATGACGCCGATCCTGCCGAAGCACGCGACCGATGTGGCGACGTTCGATCAGACATCGCTCAAATTCCCGCTCGGCTCGGGCCCCTATCGTGTTGCCGAGGTGAGACCCGGAGAACGGATCGTTTACAAGCGCAATCCCGACTACTGGGCGAAGGATCTGCCGGCAAAGGTCGGTTTCGACAATTACGACGAGATTTCCGTCGAGTATTTCCTGCAGGACAATTCCTTGTTCGAAGCCTTCAAAAAGGGTGAGATCGATGTCTACCCGGAAGGCAGCCCGACGAAATGGTCGCGCAGTTACAATTTCCCGGCCGTCCATTCCGGCAAGGTGATCAAGGAGACGTTCACGCCGAAGACGCCGTCAGGCATGCTCGGTTTCGTCTTCAACACGCGACGGCCGATGTTCGAGAACCCGAAGTTGCGTCAGGGGCTGGCGCTGGTCTTTGATTTCGAATGGGCAAACAAGAACCTCTTTGACGGTGCTTACACGCGCACGCAGAGCTTCTGGCAGAATTCGGGTCTTTCCTATCTCGGCGTTGCCGCCGACGGCCGCGAGCTCGGAATACTCGGCGACATCAGGAACCGCATCAATCCGTCGGTTCTCGACGGAAGTTACCGCCTGCCCGTCACCGATGCCTCGGGACGCGACCGCAATGTGCTGCGCGAAGCCGTGACACTGCTGCGCGAAGCCGGTTACGGCATCAAGGACGGCAAGATGCTCAGCGCGCAGGGCATACCGCTCGCCTTCGAGATCATGACCCAGAACGAGGGCCAGGAAAAACTGGCGCTGACCTATCAGCGCTCGCTGGCGGCGCTTGGGATTGCCGCGTCAGTCCGCACAGTCGATGATTCGCAGTACCAGCAGCGCACCCAGTCATTCGACTACGACATCATCATGAAATCGTTCCCGTCCTCCCTTTCACCGGGTATCGAGCAGATTACCTATTGGGGATCGCAATCGCGCGATCAGCAAGGCAGCTCGAATTTTGCCGGTGTCGCCGACAAGGATGTCGATACGCTTGTCGATCACATCCTGCGTGCCGTCAGCGTCGAAGACTTCACAGCCGCCGTTCGGGCGCATGATCGCCTGCTCGTCTCCAATTTCTATCTCGTGCCGCTCTATCACGTCGCCTCGCAATGGGTTGCGCGTGAAAAACGCATCGGCCGCCCGAGTGTCGTGCCGCTCTATGGCTATCAGCTGCCGGTATGGTTTGATGAAACTGTGCAGTAACCCGGAATTGGCGGCGGTATACTTTTGGTAACGCATTGAAAGCGCAGACCGGGACGCCTATGTCGCTGATCAACGATTTTCAGCGCGAGGAGCAAGCGCCATGAACCATGTCAATATCGATGTCGTCTCCGATGTCGTCTGCCCCTGGTGCTATCTCGGCAAGGCGAGGCTCGATCAGGCGATCGCCAATGTCGCGGCCGATATCCTCGTCACCGTCAACTGGCGGCCGTACCAGCTCAATCCGGACCTTCCCGCAGAAGGGGTTGATCACAAGGCGCATCTCGCTGCAAAGCTCGGCGGCCAGGAGGCTGTCGATCGTGCACACAAGATGCTGGCTGGCCTTGGCGAACAGGACGGCATTACGTTCGATTTCGACGCCGTCACCATCAGCCCCAACACGCTCGATGCACACCGGCTGATTCGTTGGGCCCTGACGGAAGGTGGCGACACACAGAGCGAGGTCGCCACGTTGCTTTTCAAGGCAAATTTCGAAGAGGGCCGCAATATTGGCGATCACACGGTGCTGCTGGACATCGCGGCTGAGGCCGGTCTTGACCGTACCGTGATTGCCGCGCTGTTGGCTTCAGATGCGGACAAGGACGCGGTTTCCGAGGAAATCGACATGGCACGCGGCATGGGCGTCACCGGTGTTCCCTGCTTCATCATCGACAGCAAATATGCCGTCATGGGTGCCCAGTCAGTCGAGGTGCTGGAGGATGCCCTGCGCGATATCGCCAAGATGAAGGATACCTCGCAGATCAATTGAACCCGCATCATCCACTCGTTGCAACAGGCCGCGCAAATCCTGCGCGGCTTTTTTCGTTCGCATTCAGGTCTTTGCCAGTCCCGCCAGCTGCGTCATGACGACGGCAGCACCCGCCAGCCGCTTTTCCGGTGTCGGGAAATCGCGCTGGAAGAAGATGCTGTGATCCGGGCGGATCTTGGCCATGATGCCCTGTTTGGCGATATAGCCGACCAGTGCGCCCGGATTGGGGAATTCGCGGTTGCGGAACTGCACCACGACGCCCTTCGGGCCTGCGTCGAGCTTTTCGACATTGGCGGTACGGCAGAGCGACTTGATATAGACGATCTTCAACAGGTGCTGGACTTCGAGCGGCAGCGGACCGAAGCGGTCGATCAGCTCGGCACCAAAGGCGTCGATATCGCCCAGCTCGGTGATTTCGCCGAGGCGGCGATAGAGGCCAAGGCGCAAGTGCAGATCCGGCACATAATCGTCG
This sequence comes from Pararhizobium sp. DWP1-1-3, assembly GCF_049896125.1. NCBI lineage: Bacteria > Pseudomonadati > Pseudomonadota > Alphaproteobacteria > Hyphomicrobiales > Rhizobiaceae > Pararhizobium > Pararhizobium sp. DWP1-1-3. The sequence goes on along the minus strand of NZ_JAFCTR010000004.1, from coordinate 327,020 downwards.
GGGATCATCACTGGCGTTCCGACGGAAATCTGCGGCGACCAGCCGCTATCGGCGATCTCCTCGTCACCCTTCAGCTCGGCAACCGCCTCTTCCAGCATCTGCTGGTAGAGCTCGAAGCCGACTTCCTTGATGTGGCCGGACTGCTCATCGCCGAGCAAATTGCCGGCGCCACGGATATCGAGGTCGTGGCTCGCCAGCTGGAAGCCGGCGCCCAGCGTGTCGAGCGATTGCAGCACCTTGAGGCGGCGTTCGGCCATGCCGGTCAGCGTCCGGTTGACCGGCAGCGTGAACAGCGCAAAAGCGCGGACCTTGGAACGGCCGACCCGGCCCCTGAGCTGATAGAGCTGCGCCAGACCGAACATGTCGGCGCGGTGCACGATCAGCGTGTTGGCCGTGGGCACGTCGAGGCCGGATTCGACGATCGTCGTCGATAGCAGAACATCGTAGCGGCCCTCATAGAAGGCGTTCATGATGTCTTCGAGTTCGGTCGCCGGCATCTGGCCGTGGGCGACGGCGACCTTCAGTTCCGGCACATCGGATCTGAGGAAATCGTGGATTTCAGAGAGATCGGCCAGACGTGGGCAGACATAGAAACTCTGGCCGCCGCGATAGTGCTCGCGCATCAAGGTTTCGCGGATGACAAGCGCGTCGAAGGGCGAGATAAACGTGCGCACCGCCATGCGATCGACCGGTGCCGTGGTGATCAGCGACAGTTCGCGAACGCCCGTCAGCGCCAGTTGCAGCGTGCGCGGGATCGGCGTCGCCGACAGCGTCAGGACGTGCACGTCGGATTTCAGCTCCTTCAGCCGCTCCTTGTGCTTGACGCCAAAGTGCTGTTCCTCGTCGATGATCAAAAGGCCGAGATTGGCGAAATTGATCGACGTGCCGAGCAGCGCATGTGTCCCGACGACGATATCGGTCTTGCCTTCGGCGACTTCCTTCTTGGTCAGCGCCAGCTCCTTGGAGCCGACCAGACGGGACGCCTGGGCAATGCGCACCGGCAGCCCGCGAAAACGCTCGGTGAACGACTTGAAATGCTGGCGGGCAAGCAGCGTCGTCGGCACGACAACGGCCACCTGGACACCGTTCATCGCGGCGATGAAGGCGGCGCGCAGCGCCACTTCCGTCTTGCCGAACCCGACGTCGCCGCAGACGAGCCGGTCCATCGGACGGCCAGCGCCCAGATCGTCCCGGACGGCTTCGATCGAGGTCATCTGGTCTTCTGTCTCGTCATAGGGGAAGCGGGCGGCGAATTCGTCGTAGAGCCCTTCCGGCGTCGTCAGCACCGGCGCATGACGCGTCAGGCGTTCGGCGGCAATACGGATCAGGCCGCCGGCCATATCCAGCAAGCGCTTCTTCAGCTTGGCCTTGCGCGCCTGCCAGGCGACGCCACCGAGCTTGTCGAGAACGGCATCGCTGCCTTCGGAGCCGTAGCGCGACAGAAGTTCTATGTTTTCGACCGGCAGGAACAGCTTTGCCTCGTCGGCATAGACCAGCTCAAGGCAGGCATGCGGCGCACCGGCGGCCTCGATGGTGCGCAGGCCGATGAACCGGCCGATCCCGTGCTCGGCATGGACGACAATGCTGCCTTCGTCGAGCCCAGCGACTTCCGCGATGAAATCGGCGCCGCGCTTGCGGCGTTTGGAGCGGCGGACCATGCGATCGCCGAGAATGTCCTGTTCGCCGATGACGACGAGATTGCCGGTTTCAAAGCCGCTTTCGAGGCTCAGCACGGCAGACGCCGCCTCTCCGGGTTTCAGGCTATTGAGCTCAGACAGCGCCTTGATCGGCTTGATATTGGCAAGGCCGTGTTCGACCAGCACCTGCAGCAGACGATCAAGCGATCCTTCCGACCACGCAGAGATCAGCACCTTGGCGCCCTTGGCACGGCGGTCGGCGATATATTTGACGGCCAGATCGAAGACATTGACGCGTTCGGCGTCGCTGGTCGCTTCCGTCGCATTTTTCGCCCAGCGCACACCCAGGCGCGCATCGACGGCGATGACCTGGCGCGCCTCGCCCTCGTGTTCGCTGAACGGCGAAAGGCGAACGGCATTGCGCGACACCAGAGCGGCGTTGAACGCTTCGACGCTCAGATAAAGCACCTCCGGCGGCACCGGCTTGTAGGGCGTGCCCTGCGAAATCTGCGACTTGCCCGGCGAAACAGACGACTGGCGGGCCTCGTAATAGTCTTGAACGAGCTTGGAGCGTTCGGCTGCGGCTTCGCGAACCACATGGTCCGTGACGATATGGAAGCCGGCAAGATAATCGAACACGGTGTCAAGCCTGTCGTAAAACAGCGGCAGCCAGTGTTCCATGCCCGCATATCGCCGGCCTTCGGAGACCGCCAAATAGAGCGCATCGTCACGGGTCGCCGCGCCGAACATCGACAGATATTGCGTGCGAAAATGGCTGATCGTTTCCGGTGTCAACGACACTTCGCTCATTGGGTTGAGATCGAGCGAGCGGGCCTGTCCGGTGGTCCGCTGGCTGGCCGGGTCGAACGACCGGATGCTTTCGAGCGTATCGCCGAAGAAATCGAGCCGTACAGGTTCCTCGCTACCGGGAACGAAAACATCGAGAATGCCGCCACGTACCGCATATTCACCAACTTCACGCACGGTGGCGACGCGTTCGAAGCCATTGCGGCCGAGCCGGGCTGCGATATCGTCCATACGGATATTCGCACCCGGGCGCGCCGAAAACGCCAGGCTCTCGATGATATCCTGCGGCGCCATCTTCTGCAGGGCGGCATTGACGGTGACGAGCACGATGGCGGGATGGGGCTTTTTCGCATGCGCAATCAGGCCGCTCAGTGTTGCCAGGCGCCGTGCCGATGTGTCGGCACTGGGCGACACGCGGTCATAGGGAAGGCAGTCCCAGCCCGGTAGCGTCAACACCGGAATATCCGGTGCAGCAAAACCCAGCATCTGCTCGACATCGGCGATGCGCTGGCCATCCGAGAGAATATAGGCGACCGGGCCGTTGGCGCGGGCAAGCTCGGCAAGAATCAGCGGCTCGACCCCGGCCGGAACCGGGCCGATGGTCAACTCACGGGTGGCGCGCGCAACTTTCTTGGGATCAAAACCGGCAATCATCAGGCGTTTTTATCCTTGTCGCCAAGCAGCACATCAAAATCGGGGCGATAGGATACGATCCGATTGAACAAGGGCGTGTGATAGCGCTCTGGTACTGGCTGCGATCCAAGCACCCACTTGAGCAGATCGGTGTCTTCTTCACCCATGATCGTTTCGAGCTCGTCAAGATCGGTCTCCGCCAGATCAGCAAGCTCGTTATCGGCGAACTGCCCAAAAACCAGATCCATCTCGCGAACACCACGGTGCCAGGCGCGGAAAAGAATCCGTTTGCGGCGCGGATCGAGATCGGCGCTTGTGCGGGTGATGCCGGTCATGAGAAGTCCTTCCTGCCGCCGCGTCGCTAAAGACGGCGTTTCGCTATGGCTCTATAAACGCTGAAAAGAGTATTGTCAGCCTTGCCAAAGACCTAATCCTCGTTTCAGTCTGCCCCGCATGCGCCCTGCCCTTCTCGATCCTCTTTTTGCTCCCCTCAACTCGCTTCCCGGCATCGGCCCGAAAGCGGGCGAACTTTATGCACGGCTGCTGGGCCGCGACAGCATCGACGATTGCCGGGTGATCGACCTCGTCTTTCACGCGCCGCATTCGCTGATCGACCGGCGCCACCAGCCGGGAATCGCGCGCGCGCCGCAGGGCGTCATCGTCACTATCACCGGCCGGGTCGACCGGCACCAGCCGCCACCGCCACGCACCAGCCAGCCCTACCGCGTCTTCCTGCATGACGATACCGGCGAACTGGCGCTGACCTTCTTCCGGGTCAAGGGAAACTGGCTGGAAAAGGCGCTGCCGGTCGATGAGACCGTGACGGTCAGCGGCAAGGTCGATTGGTTCAACGGCCGTCCGTCGATGGTGCATCCCGATTATATGGTGCGGGCAACGGAGGCCGAAAACCTGCCGCTGGTCGAGCCGATCTATCCGCTGACGGCCGGTCTTTCGGCGCGCATCCTGCGCAAGGCGGTCGAAGCGGCCCTGCCCCGCATTCCGGAGTTTCCCGAATGGATCGAAGAAGCTTTGATGCAGAAGCAGGGTTTTCAGTTCGCACGCGACTGTTTCCTGGCGCTGCACGACCCGCGCGACGAAACCGATCTCGATCCGCAGGCGCCTGCCCGCCGGCGGCTTGCCTATGACGAATTGCTTGCCGGGCAGCTCTCGCTGTCGCTGGTGCGCCAAAGGCTGCGCAAGGTGGCCGGGATACCGGTGCACGCGACGGGAAAGCTGAGCAGGCCGGTGCTTGCCGCCTTGCCGTTTTCACTGACCGGCAGCCAAACGGTTGCCATCGACGAAGTGCTGAAGGATATGGCTGGTACCGAGCGGATGCTGCGGCTGCTGCAGGGCGATGTCGGCTCGGGAAAAACGGCGGTGGCGCTGATGTCTATGCTGGCGGCCGTCGAGGCAGGCGGTCAGGCAGTCCTGATGGCGCCGACGGAAATTCTTGCCCGCCAGCATTTCTCGACTCTCTCGAAGATGGCAGCACCGGCCGGCGTCACCATCGACGTGCTGACCGGTCGCACCAAGGGCCGCGAGCGCGACGCCATCCTGGAACGCATCGCGTCCGGCGAAACACAGATCGTCATCGGAACCCATGCGCTGTTCCAGGATACCGTTGTCTACAACAAGCTCCTGCTGGCCGTCGTCGATGAGCAGCATCGTTTCGGCGTGCACCAGCGCCTGCGGCTGACGGCCAAGGGAATTTCCCCTCATATGCTGGTCATGACTGCGACGCCGATCCCGCGCACGCTGGTTCTGGCGGCATTCGGCGATATGGACGTTTCCAAACTCACAGAGAAACCGGCCGGCCGCAAACCGATCCAGACGGTGACGGTATCGACCGAACGCACCGGGGAAATCGTCGCGCGGCTTCGTACCGCGCTTGCCGAGGGCAAGAAAGCCTATTGGATCTGCCCGCTGGTCGAGGAATCGGAAGCTTCTGATCTGATGTCAGCCGACGAACGCTTCCAGAGCCTCGACAAGCAGTTCGGACCGAATGTCGGCCTGGTGCACGGGCGCATGAGCGGCGCGGAAAAAGACGCGGTGATGCTCGCCTTCAAGAATGGCGACATCCGCCTTCTGGTCGCCACCACCGTCGTCGAGGTCGGGGTCGATGTGCCGGACGCGACGATCATGGTGATCGAGCATGCGGAGCGGTTCGGGCTGGCGCAACTGCACCAGCTGCGCGGCCGCGTCGGCCGCGGCGATGAGGCCTCGACCTGCATCCTGCTCTATAAGGGACCGCTTAGTGAAAACGGCCGGGCGCGGCTGTCGATCCTGCGGGATACTGAAGACGGTTTCCTGATCGCTGAAGAGGACCTTAAACTGCGCGGTGAAGGCGAACTGCTGGGCACACGCCAGTCCGGAACGCCCGGCTTCCGCATAGCCAGCCTCGAAGCACACGGCGACCTGCTGGAGATCGCCCGCAAGGATGCGGCCTATGTGATCGAGCGCGATCCGGACCTGACGACCGAGCGGGGCGAGGCTCTGCGGACGCTGCTCTATCTGCATCGCCGCGATGAAGCGATCCGGTTTCTCAGGGCCGGCTAAGCGTCTTGCCGCGTTTGGCGGGCGCCGTCTCCTGCGTGACGGCCAGAGTTTTCGGCAGATAGTCGGGCGAAACCAGACCACCGGAGAGAAGCAGCTTGGCGGCGTCCTCCGGACTCATGTCGAGCGGCACAATTTTTTCACGCTGTACGAAAATCAGAAAGCCGGCGGTTGGCACCGGGGTCGGCGGCAGGAAGACGGCAACCATATCCAGGCCACGCTCGCTGAATTTAGCGGCGAGTTCGCCCTTGGCATCCGTGGCGATGAATACCAGGGCCCAGAGGCCGGGACTCGGATACTCGATCAACCCCGCCTTCTTGAACGAATTCGACTGATCCTGAAGCACCGTCTGAAAAATCTGTTTCAGGCCCTTGTAGATCGGACGCACCAGCGGCGTGCGGACAAGCAGCGACTCGCCAAAGCCGACAACACTGCGGCCGATCAGGTTCGCCGTGAAAAAGCCGACCAGCGTGATCAGCATCAGCGCCGTCAACAGGCCAAAACCGGGCACCGGATAGGGCAGGAAATTGTCCGGGTTATAGTCGAACGGCAGATAGGGTTTGACCCAGCTGTCGGCCCAGAGAATGAACGACCAGGTAATCCAGGCGGTGATGGCCAGGGGCGCACAGATGATCAGGCCGGTCAGGAAATAATTCCTCAACCGCGTGGCAAAAAACCCACGTGCCGGTTTGTCTGTCATGCTGCTCCGTCTTGTCTGTCGCCGTCAGCGTAAAATGCCGCGTTATAGCTTACTGTGCCGGACGCCGGATTGGACGACAAGGGCTGCATCAAAAAATATTGCGGCGCACAATCTGGGTAGATCAACCGGGCATCGTTCTGAAACCCAAATTTGCGATAGAGCTCGGGATCGCCCACCACAACGCATCCGGCTGCTGCCTGCTCCCTGAGCACTTCCAGCCCTTTGCCGATCAGGGCGCTGCCGATGCCCCGCCCCTGAAATGCCGGCAGGATCGATACCGGGCCAAGCCCATGCCAATCCTTCGAACCGTCTGACAGTTGGACAGGTGAAAAAGCGATATGGCCGACCACATCGCCATTCACTTCAGCAACCAGCGAAAGACTGAGCGCACCCGCCTGCCGCAAACGGTCGATGATCAGGTGTTCTGTCTGATCGCTGTGCGGATGATCCTTGAAGGCGGCGATCGTCACAGTGCGGATCGCTGCGATATCAGCGGGATTTTCCGGACGTATGATCATTCCACCGTGACCGATTTGGCCAGATTGCGCGGCTGATCGACGTCGGTGCCCATAAACACGGCCGTATGGTATGCGAGCAGCTGAATCGGCAGCGAGAAGATCATCGGCGCAATGATCTCATCGACATTCGGCAACACGATCGTGCTCATCGTCGCGAGCTTGGAGGCAGCCGCCCCCTTCTCGTCGGTGATGAAGATGATGCGGCCACCGCGCGCGGCGACTTCCTGCATGTTCGAGACGGTCTTTTCGAAGAAGCGATCATGCGGCGCGATGACGATGACCGGCATGTTCTCGTCGATCAAGGCGATCGGACCATGCTTCAATTCACCGGCAGCATAACCTTCCGCATGGATATAGGAGATCTCCTTCAGCTTCAGCGCGCCTTCCATGGCCAGCGGATAGCTGGTGCCGCGGCCGAGATAGAGCACGTCCTTGCATTTCGACAATTCGCGCGCCAGACTTTCGATCGTCGGCTGGATGCTGTTCAGCACCTTGCCCATAATGCGAGGCATTTCGGCGAGGCTGCGAACCAGAACCTTTTCTTCGGCCTCAGAAACGGTGCCGCGTGCACGTCCGGCGCCGATCGCAAGAGCAGCCAGCACCGACAGCTGGCAGGTGAAGGCCTTGGTCGAGGCGACGCCGATTTCAGGGCCGGCCATGATCGGGAAGATCGCGTCGGATTCGCGCGCGATGGTGGATTCCTTGACGTTGACGACGGCGCCGATTTTCAGGCCGTTTTCCTTGCAATAGCGCAACGATGCCAGCGTGTCGGCGGTCTCGCCGGATTGCGAGATGAACAGGGCTGCCGATTGCGGCGACAGCGGGATGTTCCGGTAGCGGAATTCGGATGCGACATCGATTTCGACAGGCAGGCGGGCGTAGCGTTCGAACCAGTATTTGCCGACGAGGCCGGCGAGATAGGCGGTGCCGCAGGCGGAGATGGCAAGGCTCGGTACCTTGGCGAAATCAATCGCTGCGGCAATCGGATTGACCGTGTTCTCGATGAAATCGACGTAATGCCCGAGCGCGTGCGAAATCACTTCCGGCTGTTCGTAGATTTCCTTTTCCATGAAATGGCGGTGATTGCCCTTGTCGACCATATAGGCCGCCGCAACCGAAATCTGGCGCGGCCTGGACACCGGTTTGCCGTCGTGATCGAGGATTTCGATGCTGTCTGCGGTCAGCACCGCCCAGTCGCCGTCGATCAGATAGGTGATTTCGTTGGTGAATGGCGACAGCGCGATGGCGTCGGAGCCGAGGAACATTTCGCCCTTGCCGAAACCGACTGCAAGCGGCGGGCCGCTGCGGGCCGCCATGATCGTGTTTGGTGCATCCTGGAAGATGACGGCAAGCGCATAAGCACCGGTAACCCGGCGCAGCATCGCCTGCATCGCGTCCCGGTGGTTCATCCCGTCGCGGATCAGCTTGGCCAGCAACTGCGCGACAACCTCGGTGTCCGTCTGCGTCTTGAAGGTCGCGCCGGCAGCTGCAAGCTCGTCCTTCAGCTCGGAAAAATTCTCGATGATGCCGTTATGGACGACGGCGACGCCATCGGTGAAATGCGGATGGGCGTTGTTTTCGGTCGGAGCGCCATGCGTCGCCCAGCGGGTATGGGCAATGCCCGTCTGGCCCGCCAGCGGCTCGCCGCGCAACTTGGTTTCCAGATTGACCAGCTTGCCTTCGGCGCGGCGGCGCTCAAGCACGCCGTCGTGGATGGTGGCAACCCCGGCAGAATCATAACCGCGATATTCGAGCCGCTTCAGCGCATCGACAAGCCGCTCGGAGACAGGCTGGTTTCCAACGATACCGACGATGCCGCACATATTTTACTCTCCGCAATTTCTTTGCAAGGCCGGCGCTGAAACAACCAGGACCGGTCGATAGTAGGCTTTCAATGCCGCTTTGGTATCGAATTTCAAAAAATGCGCAATCGGCCGGAAATTCACTTTCGATTTCAAGCTTTAACCGCAGCGGCCGGCGGTCTATTTCTTCTGTTTCGCAGCCTTTTCGGCTTGATATCGTTCGCGCAGGATTTTCGCCCGTCCCGGCTTGATCTCCTGACGTGCCCGGCCGAAAGCCACGGCGTCCGCTGGTACATCCTGCGTGACCACGCTGCCTGAAGCAACAAGTGCTCCATCGCCGATGGAAACCGGCGCAACGAGCGACGAGTTCGAACCGATAAAGGCGTTGGCGCCGATGCGGGTGATATGCTTGTTGACGCCATCGTAGTTGCAGGTGATCGTGCCTGCACCAATATTGGTTTTTTCGCCGACAAAGGCGTCGCCGATATAGGTGAGATGATTGACCTTGGCTCCGGCGCCGATCTCGGCCTTCTTCACTTCGCAGAAATTGCCGACCTTGGATTCCGGTCCCAGGTTGGCGCCCGGCCGCAGGCGGGCATAGGGGCCGACGGTTGCTTCTGCGCCGACACGAGCGCCCTCGAGATGCGAGAAAGCGTGGATGACCGCACCGCTTTCAATGGTGACGCCGGGGCCGAAAACCACGTTCGGCTCGATCAGGACATCCTGGGCAATCTGCGTATCGAAAGCCAGGAAAACGGTTTCCGGCGCAATCATCGACACACCGGAGACCATCAACTCGTGGCGGCGGCGCTTTTGCCATATTGCTTCGATCATCGCCAGTTCGGCGCGGTTGTTGCAGCCGGTCAACTCCGTCTCCGGCGCCTCGACGGCGATTGCCTTGCCGCCTTCAGCGCGAACGATCTCGACAATATCCGTCAGATAATATTCGCCCTTCGCATTGGCATTGCCGATCTTGCCGAGCAGTTCCAGCGCCTTGGGGCCGTTGATCGCCATCAGGCCACCATTGCAATAGGTGATCTTCTTTTCTTCCTCGGTTGCGTCCTTCTGCTCACGGATGGCCACAAGCGCACCATTCTCGACAAGCAATCTCCCGTAACCCGTCGGATCGGCGGTTTGAAAGCCGATGACGACGACATCGTTGCCGTCGGCCAGCCCCTGCCGCGCGGCGAGCAGCGGCGCTGCGGTGATCAGCGGCGTATCGCCGAAGACGACCAAAATATCGTCATAGCCCTTGGCGATGGCATCCTTTGCCGCAAGAACGGCATGGCCGGTACCGAGGCGTTCGGTCTGTAGAAATGCCGACATGTCGATGTCGTTGCGGGCAGCGGCGGATTGAACCGCTTCGGCATCACGGCCAAGAACAAGCGCTACGGAGGAGATCGAAGCATTTACCAGCGAGTCCACCACATTCGCGATCATCGGCCGGCCAGCAACCGGGTGCAGCACCTTCGACATGGACGACTTCATCCGGGTGCTTTCTCCCGCTGCCAAGATAATCGCCAGGCATGTGCGCTTCATTCACGTTCTCCCGCTTTGGTGGCAGCCGGTTCTGAAAACCGGCGCGATTCTGCCCGCTACATAACAGGAAGATATTGCACGGAACATAATCCGCGCGCGAGCCGCCATGTTAACCCGGATAAAACCCGATCCTGCGATAAAAATGAAGGGCCGCCTTGATGGTTGTCATGCCGGGGGAGTGATATCGACGATGCATGGTTCGACCGAGACGGTGCTTTCCGGCGGGCACAACGGCCTTAGGCGGGCGCTCGCACGCCACCCCATGATCATTCTGGCTTTGGCCGTCGCATGTATGCCGCTGGCACTGGTTGCGACCGTGACCATGCCGATCGGTCCGATGTATTGGGACCATTACATCTATCTCGACGCAGCAAACCGTATTTTCGACGGTCAAATACCCTCCGTCGATTTTTTCGCCCCGGTGGGCGGCCTTGGCTACTACCTCTTCGCCGGATGGCTCTATCTTTTCCCCAATGGCCACCCGCTGCTTCTCTCCAGCTGGTCGTTGATGACGCTGACGGCACCGTTGATGGCGCTGGTCATCGTCGACGTGCAGAAACGCTCGATGGCAACTGCTTATGGGCTGCTGCTGCCATTCCTGTTCTTTTCACTGCTGCCTTTCAACACCGGCGATTTCTACCCCTATCCGGGCTCCGATGGCTTCGGCGTCTACAATCGCCAGGTCTGTCAATTGCTGTATGTGCTCGCAGCCGGACTGGTTTTCGTGCGCGGATGGAAGACGCTGGCTACGGTGACGGCGCTTGCCATGCTCGCTCTGCTGTTCATCAAGGTCACCGGCGTGGTCGGAGGTCTTGTCCTTTGCCTGATGGCTTTTCTCGCCGGACGCCTGCCCCTTCGCGCAGCTGTTGCCGGCGGAAGCGTCTTCCTCGCAGCGGCCGGGCTTCTGGAAATCACATCCGGGGCTGTTTCGGCCTATGCGACCGACATCTTGTCGCTGGTCGTCATCAACGACAGCAGCCTGTTGCCGCGGCTTTTGCAAGCCGCTTCGATCAATTTCGGTGTGATCCTGGCGTGCTGCCTGCTCGGCCTCGTCTTGGTCGTCAGTGAGTTGCCCGTATTTCGGGCGGCACTCCGCGACTTCATCGGAAAACCCGGCTTTTCGGCATTCGGCAGGATTGCGGATCAATCTTTTCTCTGGATGGCGGGTTTCATCGCTGCCGGTCTGCTGTTTGAAAGCCAGAATACCGGTAGCCAGGCGTTCATCTTCCTGTGGCCGCTCCTGCTTGCCATCCTCATCGAAAATTATCGCCGCAAGGGATCGTCGGCAGGCTTTGCCGCCGTGGCGATCCTTGTTTTCAGCGCGGCCATTCCTCCGGTCGTTATCGTCACGCAGAAAGCAGCACGCGCCTTTATCGGCAGCGTCAACAACACGCCGCTTGAACACGATAACCTCAAGAGCATGGGTGCCGTCGGTATTCGCTCCATTTTGAGCCAGCGGGCGCAGCGTCTGCAAACCAACTACGTGGCTTACCGTCCAGCCTACCAGGCATTGGCCGAAGCCGGCGAGTTGCCGTCATTCCTGCTCTACAGCGACTTCGAATTTCAGTCGCAGTGGCTGAAGAATGCCGATGAGGTGATTTCCGCAATCGAGACGTTCGAAACCGCCAACAAGGTACGTTTCGAGACGATCATGACAATCGATTTCACCAATCCCTTCCCCTGGTTGATGGATCGCCATGCGCCGAAATACATCGCCATCGGTGCCGACCCCTACCGGGCCGTGCCGCCGCTCGATGCGCATGTCAAACAGGCTGTGGACGCCGTCGATCTTGCACTTTACCCGACATGCCCGCCGACGGCCGCACGCCTGGCGCTGCTCAACCTTTATCAGCCTGTGCTTGCCGAGGGCCACCGCCGCATTACGCTGACACCATGCTTCGATGCTTTCGTGCGTACCGGCATTACCAAAGTCCCTTGAGGTCAGTGCGGCATCCGCAGCCGGCTTTCCGTCAACAGGCCGCTCTCATCGAGAATGGGATGTGCGACGGATACGATATGGGCGTTGATGCGCTTCAGATCGCGCAGGATGTCGAGATGCAGCGAGCTCGTCTGGAGGCTATCCGTACGCCCGTCGCGCAGCCGCTCGAGGTGGCGCTCGGACGAGCGTTTCTCCATGTGGCGGACATCGACTTTCACCTCCATCAGGTGGCGCGCGAGATCGGCATCTCGGGTCACGAAAATGGTCTGGGCAATCCGCAGGTTGTCGATGGTGAGATTAAACAGCGTCGTCAGTTCCTGATAGCCGTCCTCGGAGAATTTAAGGCCATTGTCGATCTTCTTCCTGACCTCTTCCGTCAGGCCCTTCTCGATGATGTCGCCGATATGTTCGAGGTTGATGGCATAGTCGATAATGACGATCGAGCGGCGGCCGTTGTCGTCGCTCAGACCGCCGCGTCCAAGCCGTGACAGATAGATTTTGACTTCCTGCTGCAGCAGATCGACCTGCTTTTCCAGCTTTCCGATGTCCTGCAATTGAATACGATCGTTGCTGTTGAACGCATTCATTGCCGCGATCAGCATCTTCTCGATCAGGTCGCCGACCCGCAGGACTTCCCGGGTTGCGCCGGAAAGAGCGATGACCGGCGTCGTCAGTGCGCGATCGTCGAGATAGAGCGGGCCCGTCTCGGCCTTCGGTTCATCGGGAATTAGCCGCAGCATGGCGGCTGACAGTACCGATGAGAATGGCCAGGCGACAATGGCGAGCGCGACGTTGAAGATCAGGTGGATATCGACCGGTAGCTTTTCCGGCGACAGCGGCAGAGTCTGCAGGAAAGCGGCCGCAGGTGCTGCCACCGACAGGGCGATCAGGCAGCCGATGGTGCGAACGACAAGATTGCCCGCCGTGACCCGTTTGGCCGAAGCCGAGGCCGACAATGTCGCCATCACAGGCGGGATCGCACCACCCAGATTGGCGCCCAGCACGAGCGCGATCGTCAGACCGGATGACAGGATACCGGCACCTGCAAGCGACAGGATGAGAACAACCACGGCAAGACTGGAGGACGAGACGAAGGCAAGTGCGGCCGCGAAGATCATGGCGACAGGCCAGGCGCTGTCGAGCATGGTGAGGAAGCTGCCGAGCGCCGGCGACTGGCGCATCGGCTCCGTCGCCAGCCCGAGCAAATGCAACGACAGCAACATCAGGCCGATACCGACCAGGGCCGTGCCTGCACCCTGCTTCGCACTGGATCGCCCTGCCCGGACCAGCATGACGCCTCCAAGAATGAGCAATGGCGACAGCCAGTCGATGCCGGTTGCGACGATCCAGGCGGTAACGGCGGTTCCGACATTCGCCCCGAGCAGCACGATCTGGGCCATGCGTGCACGGACCAGTCCCTTTTCGACAAAGGACGCAATCATCAGCGCTGTGGCGGTCGAGCTTTGAAGAGCGACGGTTGCGACGAACCCGCCCACAAACGAACGCACCGGCCCGCTGGTGCCTTGCGCCAATCCGGTCCGCAGCTTGATGCCGAAAGCGCGCGTCGCACCGTCCTTGACCTGGGACAGGCCGAAGAGCAGCAACGCGACCGCGCCGAACAGATTGACCATGACGATGATGGATTCCATGTCTGCACTCCGGCTTTCCCGCCAGGATTGCTGCGCATCAAGCGAGTCGGCATGGTCTGGCGGGTCGATGCTATCATTTTCGGGGATGTTATGGCCCGCTCCGCCACTGATAGTGACAGATATTTTTAGATTGCCGGCTAACATTTCCGACATGTTTCGGTCTTTGAACGGCACGGCCCCGGATGGCTTGCGCTTCGGTCCGCAAAGCTACTGGCGCGACATCGGCAACAAATCTGCGGACAGCAGATACCTTTGCCGACGCGCCACCGATTTCCTCGACTTTTTGCGCGGTTAAACCCTTCAATTCCGCCACGGATTGCTCTAAGGAACGACACCGGCTGCCATCCGGCGGTCCCGAAATTGCGACGAGGTATGCAGTCCCATGCTTGAATTCCTGAGAAAAGGCGCCCAGACTTGGGTTGTCAAAGGGCTCTTGGTCCTTCTTGTTCTTTCCTTCGGTGTCTGGGGTGTGTCCACGTCTCTGGTAACGGCAACGGCTGATGCGGTTGTGACCGTCGGCGACGTCAAAGTGTCGCCGAGCGATTTTCGCCTTGCCTACGAGCGCCAGCTTGCCCAGCTTTCCCGGCAGTTTGGTACGCGGCTGAGCCGCGAACAAGCCAAGGCTTTTGGTGTCGAAGCGCAGGTCTACTCGCAGCTCGTCGCCGGCGCGACGCTTGACCAGTTGTCCGAGAATATGAACCTCGGCCTCTCGCAGGACCGGCTCGCCTCGCTGATCAGCGAAGACCCCGCGTTTAAGGGCGTCAACGGCCAGTTCGACCGTGGGACCTTCTCGAGCGTGCTCCGCAATGCGGGCTTGCGCGAACAGGATTACATCAACAACCGCAGCCAGGTTGCCGTACGCTCGCAGATCGTCGAAGCACTGTCGGACGGCTATACGCCGCCCAAGGTGCTCGGCGACGCGCTGCGCCAGTACCGCAACGAGACCCGCACGCTCGACTACCTGCTTTTGTCGAATGCCAATGTCGATCCGGTCAAGGCCCCCTCGGACGAGGTTCTCAAGCCCTGGTTCGAAACCCACCAGGCCGAATACCGCGCGCCGGAATTCCGCAAGATCAGCTATGTAAAGCTGGAACCAGCCGATATCGCCGACCCGGCCTCTGTCACCGAAGATGAAGTGCGGGCCGATTACGACAAGCGCAAGGACAGCTTCAGTACGCCGGAAACACGCACCGTCGAACAGCTTTCCTTCCCCTCGCGTGCGGAGGCTGACGCAGCGGCAGTCAAGCTTTCCACCGGCACGACCTTCGACGCTCTGGTCACCGCTTCCGGCAAGACCGCAAGCGACGTGCTGCTCGGTGATTTCACCCGCGACCGGATGCCTGATGCCAAGCTCGGCGACGCCGCTTTCGCGCTTGTGGCCGATGGTCAGACGACTCCGGTCATCGACGGCGCCTTCGGTGCCGTCATCCTGCGTGTCACCAACATCAAGCCGCAAACCGTTCGGGCCTATGACGAGGTCAAGGACGAGCTGCGCAAGGAATTGGCGCTGACCAATGCCGCCAACGAAATCATGGGTATCCACGACAAATTCGAGGATGCCCGCGTTTCCGGAGCCTCGATGAAGGAGGCTGCCGAACAGACCAACCTCAAGCTTTCCGTCCTGAACGCGGTCGATGCACGCGGCAACGATGCGAACGGCGATGAGATTGCCGGCATCCCGGAGGCAAAGACCCTGCTTGAAGAAGCCTTCAAGGCTGAAGTCGGCGGAGAAACGCTGCCGGTCAATCTCGGCCGCGACGGCTACGTCTGGTTCGACGTCGATGAAGTGACCCCGGCGCGTGACCGCACGCTGGACGAAGCGCGCGAAAAGGTGGTGGCCGACTGGACAGCCGAACAGCAGCGCAAAGAACTGGCCGCGAAGGCTGTCGAGCTGAAGGCCCGGGTCGAAAAAGGCGAGACACTGGCAGCCATCGCCACAGAACTCGGTATTGCCGTCGAAACCAAAACTGGACTTCGCCGCTCGGCGGAAGATGCAGCGCTTAGCCCTGCGGCAGTTGCTGCAGCATTCGGCGGTGCGAACGGCCTGGTTGCCAACGCACCCGGCATCGGCGGCGAAGGCCAGATCCTTTTGAAGGTCACCGAAGTCGATAACGACAATCCGGGCGATGCGCTCGACAACGACGACCGGCAGATCAATGCCATCGCCCAGGCCAGCGGCGACGACATTCTCGATCAGATGGTCAGCGAGTTGCAGAAGGGCTACGGTGTTACGATCAACCAGCAGCTTGCCGAGCTCGCTCTGTCGCAGCAGCGGTAACGCAAAAAGGGATCAGCATGCCGGACTTGAAGCCTTTCGTCGCCAAGGCCGCAGCGGGTGAAGCGCTGAACCGCGATGATGCCCGCGCAGCCTTCGAAATCATCATGTCCGGCGAAGCCACCCCTTCCCAGATTGGCGGCTTCCTGATGGCGCTACGCGTCCGCGGCGAAACCGTCGATGAAATCGTCGGTGCCGTCGGCGCCATGCGGGCGCGCATGCTGACGGTCAAAGCTCCAGCCGACGCTATCGACATTGTCGGAACGGGTGGTGACGGTGCCGGAACCTACAACATCTCGACGCTGGCGGCGCTGATTGTCGCCGGTGCCGGTGTTCCTGTTGCCAAGCACGGCAACCGCGCGCTCAGTTCCAAGTCCGGCACGGCCGATGCGCTCTCCTGCCTTGGCGTCAAGCTCGATATCGGACCGGACGCTATCGCGCAGTGTATTTCGGAAGCCGGTCTCGGCTTCATGTTTGCCCAGCAGCACCATTCGGCGATGCGCCATGTCGGACCAACCCGCGTCGAACTGGGGACAAGGACGATCTTCAACCTGCTTGGACCGCTGTCGAACCCGGCTGGCGTGACACAGCAGCTTGTCGGTGTCTATTCGCCGCATTGGGTGGTGCCGGTCGCCGAAGTGTTGCGTGACCTCGGCTCGAAAAGCGTTTGGGTCGTGCATGGCGAGGGTTTGGACGAGATCACCACGACCGGCGTCACGCAGGTGGCGGCGCTCGACAACGGCGCTATCCGCACATTCGAACTGACGCCGTCCGATTTCGGCCTGGAAACCGTCCCGCTTGCCGACCTCAAGGGCGGCGACGGTGCCCATAATGCCGTCGCGCTCAAGGGCGTTCTACAGGGCGACGCGACACCTTACCGCGATATTTCGCTTGCCAATGCCGCCGCTTCGCTGGTGATCGCGGGACGCGCCGGTGATCTTCGCGAGGGCATGGAACTTGCCCGCAAGTCGCTGACGAGCGGCGCTGCCGATGCGACGCTTGAGCGGCTCATCCGCGTTTCGAACGCGGCATAAGGAGAAACTCCATGGCCGATATTCTGCAGAAGATAGAGATCTACAAGCGCGAGGAAATCGCCGCAGCAAAATCACGCTTCGGCCTCGCCGATCTGAAGGCGATGGCCGCCGGCCAGGAAGCGCCGCGCGGGTTTCTGAACGCGTTGAAAGCCAAGCAGGTGGAAGGTCAGTTCGGGCTGATTGCCGAAATCAAGAAGGCCAGCCCTTCCAAGGGATTGATCCGCCCGGATTTCCATCCGCCGCTCTTGGCTAAGGCCTATGAAGCCGGGGGGGCTGCCTGCCTGTCCGTCTTGACCGACGGCCCGAGTTTTCAGGGTGCGCCGGAATTCCTGACGGCGGCGCGCAATGCCTGTTTGCTTCCGGCACTGCGCAAGGATTTCATGTTCGAGACCTATCAGGTCCACGAAGCCCGTGCCTGGGGTGCCGATTGCATTCTACTGATTATGGCCTCGCTCGATGACAGCGATGCGCAGAGGCTCGAGGACGAGGCGTTCTTGCTCGGCATGGATGTTCTGGTTGAAGTGCACGACAAGGAAGAACTGGAACGGGCGCTGAAACTGAGTTCGCCGCTGCTTGGCATCAACAACCGCAATCTGAAGACCTTCGAGGTCGATATCGCGCTTTCGGAAAAGCTGGCGCCGCTGGTTCCGGCTGACCGGTTCCTCGTCGGCGAAAGCGGCATTTTCACCCACGAAGATTGCCTGCGGCTGGCAAAGAGCGGCATTTCGACATTCCTCGTCGGCGAAAGCCTGATGCGCAAGGATGACGTGATGGCTGCGACCCGCACCCTTTTGACCGGTTCCGCCACCACCCTGGCGGCGGAATGATGAACACGCCTTCCCTCACCCATATCGGGGCCGATGGCCAGGCGCATATGGTCGATGTCGGAGACAAGGCAGAGACCGTACGCATCGCCGTTGCAGAGGGTTTTGTGCGCATGCGGCCGGAGACGCTCGAACTTATTCTCAGCGGCAATGCCAAGAAGGGCGATGTGCTTGCCACCGCGCGGCTCGCCGGCATCATGGCCGCCAAGCAGACGGCCAACCTCATCCCGCTCTGCCACCCGCTGATGCTGTCGAAAGTGTCCGTGGAAATCACCGCCGATCAGACCTTGCCCGGACTGAGGATCGAGGCGACGGCCAAGCTTACCGGGCGCACCGGCGTCGAGATGGAAGCCCTGACCGCTGCCAGCGTTGCCTGTCTGACGATCTACGACATGGCCAAGGCGGCCGACCGGGAGATGGAAATCGGCGGTATCCGGCTTGCCCGGAAATCAGGCGGACGGTCTGGCGACTATGTCCGCACGGAAAGTCCGGACTGATGGCATTGCTCCCGGTTTCAGATGCGCTCGACCGGCTGCTGGCAATCTCGGCGCCGATAACCGGCTCGGACATGATTGGCCTGCACGAGGCGATGGGACGGGTTCTCGCAACCGATGTCGCCGCTCTCGTCACACATCCCGCCTTCGACAATTCGGCGATGGATGGCTATGCCGGCCGGCACGAGGATTTTGCCAAAGTTGGCACCGAACTCGTCGTCATCGGCGAATCAGCGGCTGGGCGTGGTTTTTCCGGCCATGTCGGCCCCGGTCAAGTGGTGCGCATTTTTACCGGTGCGCCAGTTCCAGCCGGTGCCGATACCGTTCTGATCCAGGAAGACGCCGACACACTGCCGGACGGCCGTATCCGCACCAACTTTGCCCCGGCGCAAGGACGGCATATCCGTCCCAAGGGGCAGGATTTCGCGATAGGCGATATCGTTTTGCGCCAGGGCGAAATGCTTGATGCCGGCCGATTGACGGTCGCGGCGGCGATGAACCATCCGCATTTGCCGGTGTTCAAACGCCCGAAAGTAGCCATCCTTGCCACCGGCGACGAATTGCTGCCGCCCGGTAGCGTGCCGGGTCCGGACCAGATCATTGCCTCGAACACCTATGGCGTCGCGGCGATCGCCCGCGACAATGGAGCCGAAGTCATCGATCTCGGGATTGTGCGTGACGACAAGGCGCTCATTGCCGCAACAGTCGCAAAAGCGCAGGCCGCTGGCGCGGATGTGCTGGTGACGCTGGGTGGCGCCTCCGTCGGCGATCATGACCTCGTCCAGCCGGCACTGGTGGAAAGCGGCATGGTGCTGGATTTCTGGCAGATCGCCATGCGTCCTGGAAAACCGCTGATGGTGGGTACCCTTGACGGCATGACCGTGCTCGGCTTGCCCGGAAACCCGGTTTCCAGCCTCGTTTGCGCACTGCTGTTTCTGGAGCCGTTGTTGCGCCATCTTGGCTCCCTGCCACCGCGTGATCGCAGCGGCCAGGCAAAAACCGTGACCGCGCTTCCCGCCAACGACAAGCGTCAGGACTATGTTCGGGCACGCTTGACCAGGGGCGCCGATGGCGTTCTGCGGGCAGAAACCTTCTTGCGGCAGGATTCTTCGATGATGCAGGTCTTTGCCCAGTCGGATTGCATGATCATCCGGCCGCCGCATGCGTCTGCAGTGGACGCCGGTGCTGTCTGCGATGTGATGATTCTTCGCTAATCAGCCGTCTAATTGATCATTTTCCTCTTCCCAAAATACAATGCAGGACTATTTAAATGCGGGAAAAGGCAGCCCTTGTTGGAAGGAAATAAAGTTGAATCGCAATGCGCTCTATATGCTTATCGGAGGTCTCGTCGTTTTGGTGGTGGGATTGGGCGTCTATATCTACGATAAGGAATCCAAGCCTGACGGCGTGGAAGTAAAAATCGGCGAAGGCGGCATCTCGATCGAGGAAAATTGAGCGGACGCGGCTGTGGCGGCGTTAACTGTTTATTAACCAAAGCAGCTGAGTATTGGATGCAGTTGACCTGACTACGGATGTACTAGCAGGCCAAACACAAACGAGTTGGCAAAAGGTCGGGGATTCCCCGGCCTTTTTGTTTTTCAAGCGATCGGCAAGTTTCAGTGCGCGGCGCGCGAGACAAGGATCTTGTCGATACGGCGGCCATCCATGTCGATGACTTCGAAACGATAGCCATAGGCTTCGGTTACGTCACCCTCCTCTGGGTTCTTGCGCAACTGCTGCACCAGGAAGCCGGAAATGGTTTCATAACTGCCATCGGAATCAATTTCATCGATACCGATCGTCAGGTGGATTTCGTCAATCGGGGTCCGGCCGTCGACCAGATAGGATCCGTCATCACGCTGGCGGATCAGCGCATGTTCGATATCGTCATAGTTCGACGGCAGCACTCCGACGATCGCTTCCAGGATGTCGGCGACGGTGATGATGCCTTCGATACTGCCGTATTCGTCGACGATCATTGCCATATTGATATGAGAAGCTTTGAACGCCTCAAGCGCTTTCAAGCAGGACGCCGTTTCCGGCAAGGTATGGATATCCTTGACGAAGTTGCGGATCTGGAATCCCGATTTGGGCGGCGCATTGAGGATCTCCTTGACCTGGACGGCGCCGAGCACCTCGCCCGTCGCATCCATCACCGGATAACGGGAATGGGCCGACTGCTCGACCTTGGCGCGGATGGTTTCCAGGGTGTCGTTGACGTCGATGAAGCTCACTTCGGTGCGGTGCGTCATGATCGATTTGACGTTGCGATCGCCAAGCCGGATGATCCGGCGCAGCATTTCATGCTCCGACTTCTCGATGGCGCCGCTTTCGACGCCTTCGGCCATGATCGCCTGGACTTCTTCTTCCGTGACGTGGTCACTATCGCTGGAGACGCCGAAAATCCGCATGAACAGTGATGCCGACATCTCGAACAGGTAGACGACGGGGGCAGACAGGCGCGACAGAAACGACATCGGGCCGGCGACGAACATCGCCACGCCTTCGGAGTTCTTCAACGCAAGCTGCTTGGGAATAAGTTCGCCGATCACCACGGAGAGATAGGTGATGAGGGTAACGACCAGCGCGACGGCAACTGTGCTGCCGTAAGGGTTGATCCAGGTGATCGTGTCGAGCGTCGGGGCCAGCTTGTCGGCGATGGTGGCGCCACCATAGGCACCGGCGAGCGTTCCAACAAGGGTGATGCCGACCTGAACGGTAGAGAGGAATTTACCCGGATCTTCAGCCAGCCGTAGCGCCAGTTCGGCGCGGCTATTGCCCTGTTTTGCCATCTGCCGCAGCAGCGGCCGGCTTGCCGACACAATTGCCATTTCCGAAAGCGCGAAAAACGCATTGATCAAAAGAAGAACGAAAATAACAATCAGTTCGGACATAACCCTCGGACACCGTTGATGGGAGATACGCGCATCGGAGGCGACGCGCGTCAGTTGCAGCCCTATCAAATAGGCGGAAGACGCAGTTGCAGCAAGGCAGCAACTGCAGAATTACCGTTCTTTTGGCTTTGGTCCCGCTTTATCGACGATCAACTGCTCCGGCCGTTCCGGTCCCACCACGAAACAAGCGGCGGAATTACCGGGTTGGCGCGGTCACTTCCATGGGCTCGTTGAGCGCCACCCGAACGCGCTCGCGCCCGACGCGGATGACGTTCTGCATCGCTGCCCTTGCCCCCGCCTCGTCGCGCCGGCTGATCTGTTCAACGATCTTGATATGCGAACGTGACACCTCGTCAATGCCTTCGCGGCCCGATGCGGGCGAACTCAGCTTGAAGATGCCGACCAGAGCCGCCTCGATCAGGCTGCCGACGGTGCGCATGAACGGGTTTCCCGAGGCCTCGACCACCGCGAGATGAAACCGCAGGTCGGCCATGGCCAGCGTTTCGGCGGTGTGTTCGGGATCACCCATCGCAACCGCCAGCCGCATCATGCCGCTGATCTCGGCCTCCGTCGCGTTGACGGCGGCAAGGGCTGCGGCGTGGGGTTCGAATGCCAAGCGGATCTCGCTGAGGTGATAGAGGAATTCTTCATCGACACCCCGATGGAAATGCCATGTCAGAACGTCGCTGTCGAACAGGTTCCATTGGTTCTTCGCCGTCACCCGCGTACCGATCCGGGCACGTGGCACGATCAGTCCTTTTGCCGCTAGCGTCTTCATCGCCTCCCGCAACACCGTCCGCGACACTTTGAAACGCATCGCCAGTTCGGGATCGCCGGGTAGAATGGAGCCCACGGGAAACTCGCCCGACACAATGGCCTTGCCCAGTTCATCCACCACCTGTGCGTGGCTCGTGCGCGTTCGCGCACCGGTCAGGACTGTTTCGAGCAAACCCTTACGCAAGCAACTCCCCCCTCAGGAATACCTTTTGTTTTGGCGCGACAAAAACAGGATGGCCTTTTGCATCAGTATGAATGCAAACAGCAAAGCACCGATCAGAATTTTCGTCCACCAACTCGACAGCGAACCGTCGAAGGTGATGTAAGTCTGAATCAATCCCTGGATCAAAACGCCGACGAGTGTTCCTCCAACAAACCCGGCACCTCCTGTCAGAAGCGTTCCTCCAATCACCACTGCGGCAATTGCATCCAGCTCGACACCAACGGTTGCGAGCGAATAGCCGGCTGACGTGTATAGGGAATAAACGATTCCGGAAAGCCCGGCGAGAAAGCCCGAAAGTCCATAAATCATAATCGTCGTGCGGCCGACCGGAACGCCCATCAAGGCTGACGTCTGGGCGCCGCCGCCCAGCGCATAGACATTGGTGCCGAAGCGGGTTCGCTGGGCAATGAGGATGCCTGCGGCAAAGACCAGAAGCATCAGTCCGCCGATCAGAGAGATGCGGCCTCCGCCCGGAAGCTTGTAGTAAAACGTCTTCATCGTCGCGTAGAACGGATGCTTGATCGGAATGGAATCGATCGACAGAACAAACGCCATGCCCCGCGCGAGAAACATGCCGGCCAGCGTCACGATGAAGGCCGGCATCTCGAGATAGTGAATGATCGCTCCCATGATCGCGCCGAACGCCGTGGTGATCAAAAGCACAAGCACGAAGGCTGTGAGCGGGTGAATGCCGGTATTTTGCATCAGGACAGCCAGGAAGATGCCGGTGAAGGCGATCACCGAGCCGATCGACAGGTCGATGCCGCCTGACAGGATGACGAATGTCATGCCGACCGCAGCGATGCCCAGAAAGGCGTTGTCGGTCAAAAGGTTGCCGATCACGCGGGTCGACAGGATGTTCGGATACTGCGCGGCACACGCCGCATAGGAAACGACGAAGATGACGATGGTTGCGATCAGCGGGAGATATTTCTGGTTCATCGGACGGACTGCTCTGCGGTCTCTCTGCGGATGGATTTTCGGCTGAGGAATGTCAGTCCCGCCTGCACCCGAGGCGACTGGATGACGAGGATGATGACGATGATCGCAGCCTTGATGATCAGGTTGAATTCCGGCGGAAAGCCCGACGACAGGATGCCGGTATTGACCGCTTGGATGATCATCGCCCCGATCAGCGAGGCAACGATGCTGAACCGGCCGCCGAGCAGCGACGTGCCGCCGACGACGACGGCGAGAATGGCGTCGAGCTCCAGCCAGAGCCCGGCATTGTTGGCATCGGCGCCCCTGATGTCGGCCGTGACGATCAGGCCGGCGATGGCCGCACAGAGCCCCGACAGCATGTAAGCCGCCATCAACAGCAACGGCGTCTGGATGCCGGACAGGGTGCTGGCGCGGCGGTTGATGCCGACCGCCTCGATCAGCATTCCGAGCGCCGTGCGCCGCACCAGCAGTGCGACGGCGATGCCGAATACAAGCCAGATGATGACCGGCATGGGCAGACCGAAGAACGAACCGCTGCCGATGAAGATCAGGCCGGGATCGTTGAAGGTCAGGATCGCGCCTTCCGTCACCAACTGGGCGATACCGCGTCCGGCCACCATCAGCACCAGCGTGGCGATGATCGGCTGAATATTGAGGACGGAAACGAGAAAACCGTTCCAGACACCGCAGATCAGGCCGGTACCCACTGCCAATAGCAGAGTGACGACAAGCGGGTCGCCACGCACGCTGGATGCGGCGGCGACAGCGCCACAGATGGCCATGACCGCACCGACCGATAGATCAATGCCCTTGGTGGCAATCACAACCGTCATCCCGACGGCCAGAAGAGCGACCGGCGCACCGCGATTGAGAATATCGATCAGGCTGCCATAGAGCCGCCCATTCTGGATTTCGATCGAGAAAAAATCCGGAAAGACCAGCCGGATCAGCACCAGGATCATCGCCAGTGCGATGAATTGCGGAAGCAGACGCCGGCCGAGGCGTTTTGCGGTGTCGATCATTGTGCGCCTCCTGCAGCCGTTGCCGCAGCAATGGCATTGACGATATGTTCGGTGGTGATCTCACTGCCGGTCAGTTCAGCGACATGAGCGCGGTCGCGAAGGACGATAATCCTCGAACTGTAAGCGACGAGTTCCTCAAGCTCGGAGGAAATGACGATCAGCGACATGCCCTGCGCGCAGAGTTCCCCAATCAGCCGGATGATTTCCGCATGGGCGCCGACATCGATGCCGCGTGTCGGTTCATCCAGAATGAGAAATTGCGGATTGGTCGCCAGCCAACGCGCCAGAATGGCTTTCTGCTGATTGCCACCGGAGAGCAGGCTGATCGGCTTCTCCCGGTCGCTGGTGCGAATGTCCAAAGCCTTGATGTAGCGATCGGCCAAGGCGTTCTGCTCGGATGCAGACAGCGGCCTTGCCCAGCCGCGCCGCGCCTGCAAGGCCAGAGCGATGTTTTCGCGCACGGACAGTTCGCCGATGATACCGTCCAGCTTGCGATCTTCCGGGCAGAACCCGAACCCTTCGGCAATGGCGGCGCGCGGCGACGACAGATCAGCGGTCTTGCCGCCGATATCGGCACTGCCGCTATCGGCCTTGTGCACGCCAAACATCAATTCCGCAGTTTCGGTGCGGCCGGAGCCGAGAAGACCGGCAATCCCGATGACCTCGCCTTTGCGGACGTCCAGATCGAAGGGCTTGATCTTGCCGATCTTGCCATATTTGGAAAACCGGAAATGAACGGGGCCGCTCGCGGTTTCTGCGCCACCGGCTGCCTTTTCGACGGACTGAAGCTCATGACCAAGCATCATCGTCACGAGCTCCCGGCGCGGCAGGGAAGCGGTCGCACGCGTTCCGACCAGCTGGCCGTTGCGCAGTACGGTGATACGGTCCGATATATCGTAGACCTGTTCCAGAAAATGGGTGATGAAGACAATCCCGAGCCCCCTCGCCTTCAGGTCGCGGACGATGCGAAACAGCATCTCCACTTCCTGCGCATCGAGACTGGCGGTCGGCTCATCGAGGATCAGTACCTTGCCGGAGAGATCGACGGCACGGGCGATCGCCACCACTTGCTGGATGGCGACGGAACAGCTTTCCAGTGCTGCGGAGACGTTGATGTCGATGCCGTATTGCGCAAGCAGCGCGCTGGCCCGTCTTCTCATCTCGCCGTTCTGAATGAGACCGAATCGGCGAGGCTGGCGGCCGAGAAAGAGGTTTTCCGCAACGCTCAGATTTCCGAGCAGATTGACCTCCTGGTAGACGGTGCCGATCCCTAGCTTCTGGGCATCGAGCGTGTCGCGCGGGTTGATCTCGGAACCATCAAGGGTCAAAAGACCGGCATCGCGACGGTAGGCACCCGTCATGCACTTGATCAATGTTGATTTTCCGGCGCCGTTTTCACCCAGTAGCGCATGCACTTCGCCGCGCCGCAGGGAGAAATCGACCTTGTTGAGGGCGATGGCACCCGGAAAGGTTTTCACGACTCCGGCGGCGACAAGGATATCGTTTGTGCTGTTCTGCATGAGACCGATACTTCAAGGAAATTAGGTCACCCGTAGCTTACGGATTTCCGCCAATCATGTCGGCATCCCTCGCAAGGCACGGATGTGGCCGTGGCGAAGTGTGGATGCTTGGCCGAACGATGGGGAGAACGATTCGTCGGCATCGCCTTCCGGCCGACATCTGCGGTCAATGACAACAGCTGCAGCCTGGAGGCGATGCCGGCAATCAATCAGTAGCCGAGGCCCTTCTTTTCTTCGTAGACCTTCTGCGGATCATCAGCCTGAGTGTAGAGCTTCGATTCCGTTTGGATCCACTTGGCCGGCTTGGTACCGTCCTTCAGGAACGCGTCGAGTGCGTCCAGTGCAGGACCCGCCATGTTCGGCGTCAGTTCAACCGTGGCGTTGGCTTCGCCGGCTGCCATAGCCTGGAAGATGTCCGGAACGGCGTCGATCGAGACGACGAGGATATCCGTACCCGGCTTCAGGCCGGCTTCCTTGATTGCCTGAATGGCGCCGACGGCCATGTCGTCATTGTGGGCGTAGAGCGCGCAAATATTCTTGCCGCCGTCTTCCGCCTTCAAGAAGCTTTCCATGACTTCCTTGCCCTTGGTACGGGTAAAGTCGCCGGTCTGGCTGCGGATGATCTTCAGGTTGTCGTGGCCCTTCAGTGCCTCCTCAAAACCCTTCTTGCGGTCGATAGCCGGCGAAGAACCCGTGGTACCCTGCAGTTCGACGACGTTGCATTGCTTGCCGCCGACCTTGTCCACCAGGAACTTGCCGGCCACATTGCCTTCGTGAACGAGGTCGGACGTGACGGCGGTCAGGTAGAGGTCCTTGGACGAATCGACCGTACGGTCGAGAAGAATGACCGGAATTTCGGCATCCTTGGCTTCCGTCAGAACTTCATCCCAGCCGGTCGCGACAACCGGTGCGATCAAAATGGCATCAACGCCCTGGGCGATGAACGACCGCAGCGCCTTGATCTGATTTTCCTGTTTCTGCTGCGCATCGGCAAATTTCAGGTCGATGCCGCGCTTCTCCGCCTGTTGCTTGGTCAGCGTGGTTTCAGCCGCGCGCCAGCCGGATTCGGAGCCGATCTGCGAAAAGCCGATCGTCAGGTCGGCGGCAGAGGCCGAGCCGAACATGCAGGCAGCCAGAACCGTGGCACAGCTAAGTGCAGTCTTGATTTTCATGATTTCCTCCCAAAAAGCTGCTCCTCAGCAGCCCAGCTAAAAAATCATACTATATGATTTATGTAAACAGTCTTTCGCGCTCCTTGTACAAATTTCGAAGGCTGGAATCGAAAAAGGGCGGCCTTGCGGCCACCCTTCTTGATTGCACCGATGAATGCCGAGATTACTTCGGCAGTTTGTCGTCGACGCCTTCGACGTAGAAGTTCATGCCGAGCAATGTGCCGTCATCCGAGGATGCACCAGCTGCCAGCCATTCTGAACCGTCCTGCTTCTTCAGCGGGCCGGTGAAAGGCTTCAGCTCGCCCGATTCGATCTTCTTCTGCGTTGCTTCCGCCAGAGCCTTCACGTCGTCCGGCATGTTGGTGTAGGGCGCCATGGTGAGGATGCCGTCCTTCAGGCCGTCCCAGCTCGACGACGTCTCCCATTTGCCATCCAGAAACAGCTGGGTGCGCTTGATGTAATAGGCGCCCCAGGTATCGACGATCGCGGTCAGCTGCGTTTCCGGCCCGGCCTTGATCATGTCGGAGGCCTGACCGAAGGCCTTGATACCGCGCTCTGCCGCAACCTGCATCGGCGCAGTCGTGTCGGTGTGCTGCGTCAACACATCAACGCCCTGATCGATCAACGCCTTGGCTGCGTCGGCTTCCTTGCCTGGGTCGAACCAGGTGTTTGCCCATACGACCTTGATCTTGAAGTCGGGGTTGATCGAACGCGCGCCGGTGACGAAGGCGTTGATGCCCATCACCACTTCTGGGATCGGGAAGGAGGCGATGTAGCCGGCAACACCCTTTTGCGAGATTTTTGCGGCGATCTGGCCCTGAATATAGCGGCCTTCGTAGAAGCGGCTGTTGTAAGTCGCAAGGTTCGGCGCGGTCTTGTAGCCGGTCGCATGCTCGAACTTGACGTCCGGGAACTTTGCAGCAACCTTGACGGTCGCGTCCATGAAGCCGAACGATGTCGTGTAGATCAGGCCGCAGCCCGACCGCGCCAGGCGCTCGATGGCGCGCTCGGCGTCCGGACCTTCGGGAACGTTTTCGAGGAACTGGGTTTCGATCTTGTCGGCCAGCGCCTTTTCAAGCTCCAAACGGCCGATGTCATGCGCCTGCGTCCAGCCACCGTCGGTCTTTGAGCCGACATAGACGAAGCAGACCTTTGCCTTATCGGCGGCGGAGGCGCCAGCGGAAAAGCCGATGACCGCTGCGGTCGTTGCGAGTGCGAAAAGTAATTTTTTCATGTTGACCCCTGTAGGTTTGGTTTGCGTTGTTGTTCTTGTTACCTGTCCGGCACAAAGGACTTGCCGAGCGATGCTGGCGTATTGATCAACGTCGTGCGTCGATTGTGCGAGATGAGAATGAGTACGATAATTGTCGCCAGATAGGGAAGAGCAGAAAGAAACTGCGAGGGAATGTCGATACCGCGCGCCTGGACATAGAGCTGGCTGATCGATACGGCGCCGAACAGATAACCGCCGGCAATGATCCGCCAAGGCCGCCAGGAGGCAAACACCACCAGCGCCAGCGCAATCCACCCACGCCCGGCCGACATGTTCTCCACCCATTGCGGCGTGTAGACCAGAGACAGCTGCGCCCCTGCCAGCCCGGCGCAGGCGCCACCGAACATCACGGCCAGATAGCGCGCACGAATGACGTTGATGCCGAGCGCATGCGCCGAGGCATGGCTGTCACCAACGGAGCGGAGCTTCAGACCGGCGCGGCTTTTGAACAGGAACCAGTTCACACCGGCGACCAACGCGATCGACAGATAGAAGATCAGATCCTGCTTGAACAGGACGGCCCCCAGGAACGGTATATCCGACAGGACCGGGAAGACGATTTGCGGCAGCTTGATGCCGGATTGCCCGAGATAGGGCTCGGCGATCATGCTGGAAACGCCAAGCCCGAGGATGGTCAAGGCCAATCCCGTCGCCACCTGATTGGCAACAAGCGTCAACGTCAGAAAGCCGAACAGCAGCGAAAACAACGCACCCGATGCGATGCCGGCGAGAATGCCGATATAGGGCGACCCGGTTAATTGCGTGGCGATGAAGGCGCAGGCGGCGCCCATGATGATCATGCCCTCGACGCCGAGGTTGAGAACGCCGGAACGCTCGGTGACGAGTTCGCCGATTGCCGCCAGAACAAGCGGTGTTGCCGCCGTAATGACCGTCAGAAGGATGGCTTCATAGATACCCATCAGCGCGCACCCTCGCCTTTCGTGTCGTTCAGATCGTACCACATCATCCGGATCTTATAGTGGATGAGCGTGTCGCAGGAGAGCACGAAGAACAGCAGCAGCCCCTGAAATACCCGGATCGGCTTGTCGGAAATCTGCAGGGACACCTGCA
Organism: Pararhizobium sp. DWP1-1-3; assembly: GCF_049896125.1. NCBI lineage: Bacteria > Pseudomonadati > Pseudomonadota > Alphaproteobacteria > Hyphomicrobiales > Rhizobiaceae > Pararhizobium > Pararhizobium sp. DWP1-1-3. The sequence continues at coordinate 297,722 of NZ_JAFCTR010000004.1, read as the reverse complement.
CCGCCTCGCCGCCGAGATAGGTCAGTGCCAGCACGAGCCCGGCAACGACGATCCCGAGCGGATTGAGCCGCCCGAGAAAGGCGACGATGATGGCAGTAAAACCGTAGCCGGGCGAAATAACCGGGCGCAGCTGCTGGATCGCGCCGCTGACCTCGGCAATGCCGGCAAGACCCGCCAGTGCACCGGATAGCAGCATCGAAAACCAGATCATCTTGCGCGACGAGAAGCCGGCGAAACGCCCTGCCCGCTGGGATTGGCCAAGCACGGTAATCTCGAACCCCTTCAGCGTATAGCGCATCATGAACCAAATCAGGATCGCCGCGATGATCGCAAACCCAAAGCCCCAATGCGCCCGTCCCGACGCAATCATTTCCGGCAGGATGGCCGTTGCGTCGAAGGTTCGGGTTTCCGGAAAATTCATGCCGCCCGGATTGCGCCAGGGACCGCGCACCAGCCAGTCGAGAAACAGCTGCGCGACATAGACGAGCATCAGGCTGGTGAGGATTTCATTGGTATTCAGATGCGCCTTGAGGAAGGCCGGAATACCGGCAAACAGCGCGCCGCCCAGCATGCCGAGCAGCATCATCAACGGCAGAACCAGCGGCGATTGCCATTCATAGAACACCACGGGCAGGATCGATCCGGCGATCGCTCCCATGATGAACTGGCCTTCGGCGCCGATATTCCAGTTGTTCGAGCGATAGCAGACCGACAGGCCGACAGCGATGAGGATAAGCGGAGCGGCCTTGATCGCCAGTTCGTGCAACGACCAGACTTCCGTCAACGGTTCGATAAAGAAGCTGTAGAGCGCTGCGAACGGATCCTTGCCGAGCATCATGAACATGATGCCGCCGAAGAACAGCGTCAGGCCGAGCGCGATGAACGGCGACAGGATGGAAAACAGCTTGGAGACGTCGGGACGCCGTTCCAGTTCAATGCGCATGCGCCGTCTCCGCAGTCTCGGTCTTGCCATACATGCCGCCCATCAACAGTCCGATTTTTTCACGCGACAGATCCGATGCCGGATAGATATCGGACAGCTTGCCTTCGCTGATCACAGCAATTTCCGTCGCCACTTCGAAAATCTCGTCCAGATCCTGGCTGATGACCAACACGGCCGAACCGGATTTGGCGAGATCAACCAGCGCCTGACGAATACGGCTGGCGGCGCCGGCATCGACACCCCAGGTCGGCTGGTTGACGATCAGAACCGTCGGCTGGCGGTCGAGTTCGCGGCCGACGATGAATTTCTGCAGATTGCCGCCCGATAGCGATCCGGCCGGCGGGTTTTCGCCGCTCTTGCGCACGTCCATCGCCGCAGAAATGCGCTTTGCCGCCATTTTCACCGCCTCCTGGCGGATCAGCCCGAGCGGGCCGCCGCCGAGAAAGGCACGCCGGTCGGACTGGCTGCGGGCAAGGATGAGATTGTCGGAGAGCGACAGTGCCGAAACGGCGGCATGTCCGTGACGCTCTTCGGGCACGAAACCGGCGCCCATCAGCCGGCGGGCATTGATACCGCGGGTACCGACCGGCTTATCGGAAATCAGAATGACATCATCGGTGGCGACCGGATATTCGCCGGACAAGGCATCGAACAATTCGCCTTGCCCATTGCCCGCAACGCCGGCGATTGCCAGCACTTCACCGGCATGCACCTTGAGACAGATATTCTTCAGGGAAACCGCGAACGGGGTTCTTGCCGTCGCCGACAGATGACGGGCCTCGAGCTTCACCGGTCCTTTGGCGTTCGTGCCTTCGGCACTGACATGCGCGACATCGCTGCCGACCATCATGCGGGCCAGCGACGACGGGGTCTCCTGGCGCGGATTGCAGGCGCCTGTCACCTTGCCGTGGCGCAAAACGGTGGCGCGGTCGCAGATGCGCTGCACCTCTTCCAGCCGGTGGCTGATGTAAAGAACAGACCGCCCCTCGGCTTTCAGCTTGTTCAGCGTTTCGAACAGCCGGTCCGCCTCCTGCGGCGTCAGCACCGAGGTCGGTTCGTCAAGAATGATCAGCTTCGGATTTTGCAGCAATGCGCGGACGATTTCGATGCGCTGGCGCTCGCCCACGGACAGGTCGGCGACATGCGCATGCGGATCGAGCGGCAGGCCATAGGCATGCGACAGATCGGACGCCTCCTTGGCGATCCTTGCCAGCGACACGCCGGGATCCATCGAAAGAGCAATGTTTTCAGCGACTGTCAGCGCCTCGAACAGCGAAAAATGCTGAAACACCATGCCGATACCCAGCTTGCGGGCGGCACTGGGACTGGTGATGCGCACCGGCTGTCCCTGCCAGACGATCTGGCCGCTGGTGGGCGCCAGCACGCCGAACAGCATCTTGACCAGCGTCGATTTTCCGGCGCCGTTTTCGCCGAGCAGCGCATGGATTTCGCCCGGCCTGATATCGAGATTGATTCCATCACAGGCAGCGAATGTGCCGAACAGTTTTGTCAGTTGGCCAACAGCCAGCAATAGACTGTTGGCGGGTTGTCCCTCAGCCGACACGCCGCCCCTCTTTTCTCATGCTCTGCTGCCCTGGCTGCCTCTCCGGCTTGTCTCAAGGAATCAGCAATGTTGTTCCGCTCGTTTTTCTTGCTTCCAGATCCGCATGCGCCTGGCTTGCATCTGCCAGTGCATACGTCTGGTTGATATTGATACGCACTTTGTTGCTTTGCACAACATCAAACAGGGAGTTTGCACACGCCTCGAGTGCCGGCCGTGTCGAAACATAGCTGAACAGGGTCGGCCGCGTCGCAAACAGCGAGCCTTTTTGGGCGAGGATGCCGATATTGACGCCTTCGACAGGACCCGACGAATTGCCGAAGCTGACCCAGAGACCACGCGGCTTGATGCAGTCAAGCGAGGCCGGATAGGTGTCCTTGCCGACCGAATCATAGACCACATCAACGCCCTTGCCGCCGGTAATCTCCTTGACCGCGCTGACAAAATTATCGGTACGGTAGTTGATGACATGGTCATAGCCATGCGCCAGCGCGAGGTCGATCTTGTCCTGCGAACCCGCCGTGCCGATGACGGTCGCGCCCAGCGCCTTGGCCCATTGCCCAGCAATCAGGCCGACGCCGCCAGCGGCTGCGTGAAACAGCAGCGTGGTTTCCGGGCCGACCTTGAAGGTCTGGTTGAGCAGATACTGCGCCGTCATGCCTTTCAGCATCATCGCCGCCGCCGTTTCCAGCGTGATATCGTCCGGCACCTTCACCAGCTGCGAAATCTCGATATTGCGTTCGCTGGCATAGGCGCCGTCGGAGGACGCGTAGGCAACGCGGTCACCGACTGCAAAGCTGCTGACATTGTCACCGACCGCCGTGACGATGCCGGCGCCCTCCTTGCCCGGAATGAAGGGAAGCCCTTCGGCCGACTTGTAGAGACCGGTGCGGAAATAGACGTCGATGAAATTCACGCCGACAGCGACCTGACGGATCTGCACTTCGCCCGGGCCTGGCGCGGAAAGCGTCACACCTTCAATTTTGAGAACTTCCGGTCCGCCAAGCGCGCGCACCATGATGGCCTGTGCCATGAACCCTCCTCAATCCCGTCCAAGCCGGGGAAATATCTGCAACACAAAACCGATGACATAGAGATAGATGCCGGTGCCGACGACGCCGGCCACGACCCATGCGGGCGTATCGAAATGCAACAGCAGCGCATAGCCGCTGAGCACCGACCAGACGGTAAAGACGGCCAGGTTGAGCGGCCGCAGACGCTTGACGCGCACCGGGTGCAGGAAGCTGATCGGCATGAAGGTCAACACGACCGAAACGAAAACGACGATCGAGGCCGCCAGTTCGCTGGCATCGATGACGAACAGCGTGAAAACCACCATGTTCCAGACGACCGGGAAACCGGAGAAGAAATACTCGTCAGTCTTCATCCCCATGTCTGCGTAGTAGATCGCACTCGACATGACGATGGCGCCGGCGGCAAAGAACGACCAGGGCTCGCCGATCATGCCGCTCTGATAGAGGGCGAAGGCCGGAAGCAGCACATAGGTGACGTAATCGATGACATTGTCGAGCGTATCGCCGGACCAATTGGGCAGGACTTCCTTGACCCGGACCTTGCGGGCGATCGGACCATCGATCCCATCGACGGCAAGGGCCAGGCCCAACCACCAGAACATATCGACGAATCGGTGCTCGGCTGCGGCAACAACGCCCAGAAAGGCCAAAAACGAGCCGGATGCGGTGAGAATATGAACGGAAAATGCGCGAATTTCCGCGTAGGGCACGCGCTTGTAGTTAAAAAACTTCATCGGCAGACGCACCCTGTCCTTACTCTGCGCTTTCCTTGGAAGCATGCTGAACCGGCTGTTTCAACGGCCACACTCCCGTCCCCGCATTGTCCAACGGGTGTTGGCGGTAATATGCACCGTTTGAGTTTGGCTGCCAGCAAAAATCACCTGATGCCGCAAAAGCACAACAATCAGCTGTGGATGCGACGGGCATCTGCGCCATTTCACCCCATTTCATTCGCGCCCGCCGACGGTTAAGATTAAGACCTCAACAGATACATGCACGGGAAGCGGACGCCATGGAGCACTTTGAAATCGCAGTCGTCGGTGCAGGGCTGGCCGGATCGCTGGCTGCGCTGGCGTTCGCCGACACGGGCCGCAGCGTCGTACTGATCGCGCCGGCGGCTGGAAAAGCCGATGGACGAACCACGGCGCTGATGGATCAATCGCTTGGGCTTGTGCGGAACCTTGGCATCTGGCAGGCGATTGCCCCATTGGCAGCGCCGCTTTCCAGCATGCGAATCATCGACGGGACGAACCGTCTGCTGCGTGCGCCGACCGTGACCTTTCATGCCGCCGAAGTCGGGCTGGAGGCATTCGGATACAATATTCCGAATGCGCCCTTTCTAGCCCTGCTGGACAAGGAAGCCGAGAAGCGGCCGTCGCTTATGCGTATCGCCGCGAGCCTGACACAGGTCGAATTCGAACCTGAACGCACCATCCTGACGCTCGATGATGGCCGCAGCGTCACCGCAAGCCTCGTGATTGGCGCCGACGGCCGTAAATCCGGTGTACGGGCATCAGCCGGGATCGAAGTCAGGAATTGGTCCTATCCGCAAAGCGCACTTGTTCTCAACTTTTCCCATCAGGTGGCCCACCAGAACATCTCGACGGAATTCCACACGCCACATGGGCCCTTCACCCAGGTGCCGCTGCCCGGCGGCTTAAGATCCAGCCTTGTCTGGGTTCAGAAGCCGGAGGATACCGAAGCAACTTTGGCGCTTGCGCCTGACGCTCTGACCTTGGCGGTGGAGCAGCGCATGCAGTCGATGCTGGGCAAAGTCACCATCGAAGGCGCACCCCAGTCGTTTCCGCTGTCCGGCATGGCCGCCAAATCCTTCGGCAAGGGCCGGGCGATCCTGATCGGCGAAGCGGCCCACGCCTTCCCGCCGATCGGCGCACAGGGGCTCAACCTCAGCCTGCGCGACATTATGGCCGCCATATCCCTACTTGGGTCCGCGCCTATCCCCGATGATTTTGGGGCACGTTACGACCGAAAGCGGCGGGCGGATATTTTCAGCCGCACCGTCAGCGTCGATCTGCTCAATCGCTCCCTGTTGTCCGATTTCCTGCCGGTGCAGATGCTGCGTGCCGCCGGACTGCAGGCCTTGGCCAGCGTCGCGCCGCTGCGCAATCTGATGATGCGCGAGGGGATCAATCCCGGCAGTGCCCTGCAATCCCTGCGCAGTACCTTACGGGAAAAGATCGGCCGGAAGAGCGCCTGAGCTGATCAGGTAGAGCAACATCGTCACCGTCGCCACCGAGAAAACAGTGGTGATCAGGATCGTTGCCGACGCCCGCTCCTGCCAGACGCCATATTGCTGGCCGATGACAAAGACATTGGTCGCCGTCGGTAATGCAGCCAGAAGCACGGCCGTCTGCACCCAGACCGGCTCGAAATTGCCGGCGAGCCCCATCACCAGATACATCAGTACCGGGTGCAGGATCAGCTTTGCCGGCACGATATAGGCGATCTCGGCAGGAATGCGTTTCAGCGGCCGCAGCGCCAGCGTCACGCCCATGGCAAACAGGGCGCAGGGAGCGGCTGCCTGCGCCAGATAATCGATCAGCCTCTGCACCGGCACCGGCGGCTGGAATGAGAAATATGCGGCGATTACGCCGGCGATCGTCGACAGGATGAATGGGTGCAGCAGGATTTTCCTGGCGATCGCGAGTGCAAGCCGTCCGGGTGAGCTCTTCTCGTCACCAGCCAGCGCCATCATGGCCGGCGCGACCATGAAATGCAGAACGTTCTCGAAGCAGAAAATCAGGGCAACCGGTACCGCTGCCGGCTCTCCGAATGCCAGGAGCGCCAGTCCCGGCCCCATGTAACCGATATTGCCATAGGCGCCTGCCAGCCCTTGCACCGTCGATTCGGCCAGCGAATTTCGGCGTATCCAGTAACCAACGCCAAAAACCAGCGCGAAGACGGTATAGGTGGCACCGATCGAGGAAAGGACGAAGTCGAAACGGGTGAGCTGCTCGATCGGCGTCTTGGAGACCAGCTTGAAGAACAAAGCCGGCAGCGCCAGGTAGATGATGAAGATATTGAGCCAGCCCATGGCATCGCCGGCGCCCTCGCCCGCCGGATTGCGGGCGAGCTTCGCCGTCAGATAGCCGACGAAGATCAGGCCGAAGAACGGCAGTACCAAACCGGCTATTTCTGCCATCGCTTTGAACCTCTGTTTGAGGTTCGTGCTTAGCCGATTTGCATCAGGACTGGAAAGGTTTCCTGGAACCATATGGCCATCGAACTGATGAAGCCGAAAACGAAGGCAAGGCCGGCGAGAATCAGGAAAACCCCCATCAGCTTTTCCACCAGGCCAAGATGGCGGCGGAAGCGCGACAGGAATTTCATGAAAGCGCCCGAAAACCCGGCAGCGATCCAGAACGGAATCGCCAGCCCCAGCGAATAGACAGCCAACAGCATGGCTCCGTCCGTCACCGTATCACGCGCAGCCGCAACACCGAGAATGGTGCCGAGCACCGGACCGATGCAGGGCGTCCAGCCAAACGCAAAGGCGAGGCCCATGATATAGGCGCCCGACAGCGTCGCCGGCTTGCCGTTCCCCTGAAAACGCGCCTCGCGCCCGAGGATGCCGATCCGGAACACGCCGAGGAAATGCATGCCCATGATGATGATGACGATCCCGCCGATGCGCGACAAGATGTCGATATGCTGGCGCAGCACAAGGCCGATGGTGGATGCCCCTGCCCCAAGCGCCACGAACACGGTGGCAAAGCCGAGCGTGAACAGGAAGGCGGCACCAAACACCGCACGCCGGGTGCCGGTGGAGGCGACCTGCGTTTCGCCACCGCGAAACTGATCCACCGATATGCCCGCCATGTAACAGAGATAGGGCGGCACCAGCGGCAGAACGCAGGGCGAAAGAAAGGAGAGTGCGCCCGCCAGAACGGCGGTCCAGATGGAAATATCAGCGATGGACACCAGGTCAAAACTCCAGCCTGCAACAAGCCCGGCCGTCTTAGCGCCGAAGCGGGTGCCAAACCAATCACCTTTTGGCGATCTCCTTGGAAAACATCGTTTTTGCACTTTTGCCCGTTTTTTGGGTTGACCAAAACAAGCGCGCTGTGCATATGTCCGCCCACTTCCGCCGGTCATAACAGACCGGCTTTGGGAGAGCGTAGCTCAGTCGGTAGAGCAACTGACTTTTAATCAGTAGGTCCAGGGTTCGAATCCCTGCGCTCTCACCATAAAATATATGAAAATCAATAATTTAGCGGATATTTGGTGCAATCGTCATCCGATCGCAGATCCCAAAATTCCATTCGATTTCATCAGATTTCAGAACCACGTCGCTCCGTTGACATGAACCGTGCAGCTGCGGGGTCTACCCTTGTTTTTATAGTCCAGCCTGAGTGAGGAAGCCGGTACCGCGGTCTGTGCTTGTGCGGCGCATCCTGATGTGTCGCCGGTGCTGATAGGGAGTTCGAGGGCATTGTTTCGCCGCAGTAACCATAACGTACTCCCGCCGGGATCAGAATCGTGCTCTATTGCCCCCGTTCGACGCGGAGATTCCTAGATGCAGTATTTCAATCCCCTTGCAGCCGCGTTTCTGGCCATCCTGTGCACGTCGACAACCGTGTTGGCTCAGGAACATGAGGACATCAACGCTGCGAACAATCCGCTGACGCCGAAAATAACGATCAATTTTCAGGACTACTTTATTCCGGATTTCATCGATGTTCCGGAAGACAAGCATGCCAACCAGTTTCTCCTGCGCGGCCTCATTCCCTCGGATGCTTTCGGACTGCCGCAGCTGATACGCTTTACCTTGCCCGTCGCAACCTCACCGGAGGTGCCGGACGGCTATGTGACGGGGATCGGCGATCTCACACTGATCGATCTGTTCGTGCTGCCAAAGGCAGGCGATATCACCTTTGCGGCAGGCCCGGTTCTGGTTATTCCGACCGCGAGCGAAGACGAGCTTGGCAGTGGAAAGTGGCAGGCTGGCGCTGCCGGCGTCATGGTGGCACCGCAGAGCTGGGGTCTTCTCGGCGGCCTTGTCACCTATCAGGCCTCGTTTGCCGGCAGTGATCTGCGCGACGATGTCAATCTTCTCACGCTGCAGCCGATCGTCAACGTCAACCTGGACAAGGGCTTTTACCTGCGCTCTTCGGCGACCTGGAACTTCAATATGGAAAGCGGGGCCAGCTACATCCCTGTCGGCCTGGGTGTGGGAAAGGTGTTCCAGCTCGACAAGGGCATCACGATGAACGCGTTCATCGAACCGCAATATACGGTCTGGCACGACGGCCCCGGTGCACCACGGTGGCAGATTTTCGCCGGCGTGAACTTCCAGTTTCCCGTCGGCAATCTGCGCTGACTGAACTGCGTCGAAACAGCAGTCTTAACCGGTATCCCATGCCCGCTTGCGGCGTCATCGAACGCCGTCCAAAGCCTCAAAACAAAAACAGCGTCACCCGCGAAGGCGACGCTGTTTTAGTTTGAACCATCGCGGCCAGATGCCTCATGCCGGTTCTGATTATCAAACAGTCTTGTCCGGGTCAGCCGCGGCGGTAATAGCCGGGCCGTTCCGGATTGTATTCCGGAGCTTCGCAGCGGGGATCGTTGCCGCAGCGGCGATCACCGCTCCGTCCATCCCGCTCGCGCCAGTCCGCGCGGCCCTCATCATTGCTGCGGTCGCGGCGACCGTATTCCCGGCCTTCCCGATCATCGGTGCGGTCACGCCAGCGCTCATTGCGGTTATAGCGCTCGGAGTATTCGCGCGGGCGCGAGTTGTAGCCGTTGCCTTGATAGGAAACGCTTTCGCTGACACACCCGGCAAGCAGCAGGGTCGAAACGCCGATGGCGGCCGCCAGAATCATGGTTTTCATTGTCGTTGATCTCTCCATTCAAGCGAGAGATATGGCGCCGCAAGGTTGAGGCAAGAGGCAATGGTGATGGCCGCCTGTTCTGTTTGCATACGCCTCCGATTTCGCGCCGGCTCTCAACAGATCATATAAGGCATGATGATGGTATTCCGTCACTAGCGGCCTCGGCGCAGTTTCATTGGATTGTCACCATATTGGCGTTTGAAGGCGCGCGAGAAAGACGAAAGGCTGTCGAAACCGCAGCGAAGAGCGATCTCGCGGATACTCAGTTGCGTATCGCTCACCAGCCGGTGCGCCGTCTGCAGCCGCAGCCGCAGATAGTAACGTGCGGGGCTGACCCCGAGCGACCGGGCAAACCGCATTTCGAGCTGACGCTGCGACTGTCCGGCACGCAGCGCAAGCGCCGTGATCGACAAGGGCCGCTCAAGCGTCCTTTCCATCAGGCGGATCGCCTGGGCAAGCTGCGGATCGAGCGCTTCCATTCGGCCAAGCGACACCAGCGGCTGTGCATCCGTCGCAGCATGCGTCTCGTCATAGACAAAGATGCTCGCCACATCGAGCGCGATGGATGAGCCGAACCGCTGCCGGATCAGGTGCAGCATCATGTCGAAGGTCGGCGATGCGCCCCCGGAGGTCCAGAATTTTCCATCCGTCACGAACCGGTCGGCGCGGACGGAAACATCCGGAAACGCCAGTGCGAAATCCTCCAGTTCCTCCCAATGTGCCGTTGCAGAGCGCCCATTGACGAGCCCGCAACGTGCCAAGAGCCAGCAACCGGATTCGATGCCGGCGACGGTGGAAAAATGCCGGGCGGCGGCCTGCAGGCCAGCGATGAACGGTTTTTGCGCATGTCGGTCCAGATTGAAACCGCCGATGATCAACAGGCAATCACCCTGCTCACGCGCCGAAAACATCCCATCTACTGCAATGAGGACACCGCATGTGAGAAGAACCGGCTCGCCATCCGGAGACAGAATTTTCCAGTCGAATAGAATTTTACCGGCCACCCTATTGGCAGCACGCATCGGATCCAGCACCGAGGCCAGTGACATGATCGACGATTCGGGCAGGACGATAATCACAACCTGAACGGCGCAATCAGAATTCTTGAGCAGCGACATCCGGGAAATGTCAAATTTTCTGCGCTTTATGTCAAATGGATTGGGATCACTCAGGCATGATGTGGAGGTAAGACCTCCCGTTCGCAGCCTTTGACAGGCCCACGAATGTCTGGACATTCCCCCTACCGATCCTTACCGGACGGGTCGAACGGCAGAGATGCCTTCGGCCCGTTTTTTTCCGAAAACATCGTTTTCCGAAAACATCAGAAAAGACGCGATGCTTCTCTATTCCGGCAGTTGTTTGACGGGAAACATGTCTGCAAAAACTCCTCTCTGCAGCGTCAAGGCTCGTCCTAAAACATATTTCAAGCGGTCACCCGGCCACGTTTCGATACCTTACCTTCCCGCAACTGGATCGACAGCGACAGGTGGAAGGAACGAAACCGAACAACCGCGCGTTACACCGGCTCAACAGAATCATTTAAGGAAGGAAAGTCACATGCTGCGCGCTGGTCTCCTATGGTTCATGGGTGTTCCCCTCATCGCCGTCATCCTGATCTGGATGCTGTGGTTATGATGACCAATCCACCTGTCCAGACCCCTATCCCGGCACCAGGCGGCCAATCGGATTACCGCAATTTCATGGTGCGGGAATTGCTGATCTGGCTCGTCGGCGTGCCCGTGCCGATTGCCGCCATCATCGGCTTCTTCGTGCTGTAGCACGCGTATTGTGGCAAGCATGCCAACCGCTTGACCTGCTACCGGCCTTTATCGATGACGATGAACGAGGTCTCGGCGTGCGGCTCAAGTTGAGCCGCTCAGAAGCCCGCCGTCTCTCAATTCTTGAACACGAAGGCGGTCTGGCCGCCGATGACGAGATCGCGGGGATTAGCTCTCGATGGGATGTTCCGCTGATCCCTAATCCACAAGCGCTTAGATAGACGGGAATGGGCGCGTCAGCGCGGCTTTTCCGCCTTGTCCCGGGTCATGCCCTTGTCAGCCAGATCCTGCTCATAGGCCGCAAACAGCGTCTCGCCGGTGGCACCCAGTTCGCGCAGATAATTCCAGGTGAAGATGCCGGTATCGTGGCCGTCGTCGAAGCCGATGCGCACGGCGTAATTGCCGGTCGGCGTCATCGAGATGATAGATACATTGCGCTTGCCGGGCACGGTCAGGCCCTGCCCCGGTCCATGGCCCTGCACCTCCGCCGATGGCGAGAGAACACGCAGCATTTCCGCCGAAAGATCGAAGGACGTACCGTCGTTAAAGGCGACCGTCAGCCGGTGACGGTCCTTCGACACACGCAGTTCGGTCGGCCATATATCGCTCATGCCATGCAGTCTCCATTGGTGCCCGCAAGCACTAGCGCAGTTTCCTGCCCGAGGGAATTGGTTGCGCCCGGGTGCGCCCTTCCCTTGATCATAAGCCCGTACTTCCCCCGATCATAAGAAAGTGTTTCGCGCCGGTTTTCTCATGGTTTTGACCGCTTTCGCCTTGACGCAGCCGGTTTTGGTCACGACATTGAAGGAACAGGGAGAATTGTCTTGAATACCGTTACCATCGACAGGATCGGCGCGCACAAGCTGGTCGATGCCAAAACACCGATGATCGACCCGTTCGGGAGAGCTGTCACCTATCTCAGGGTTTCGGTGACGGATCGCTGTGACTTCCGTTGCACCTATTGCATGGCGGAGAACATGACCTTTCTGCCCAAGAAGGATCTTTTGACGCTGGAGGAGTTGAACCGGCTCTGTTCCGCCTTCATCGCCAAGGGCGTGCGGAAACTGCGGCTGACCGGCGGCGAGCCCTTGGTGCGCAAGAACGTCATGTTCCTGGTGCGCGAACTCGGCAAGCACGTCCATGCTGGCAGTCTCGACGAATTGACGCTGACCACCAACGGCTCGCAGCTGTCGAAATTCGCTGGCGAGCTTGCCGACTGCGGGGTGCGCCGCATCAACGTCTCGCTCGATACGCTTGACCCCGAAAAATTCAGGCAGATCACCCGCTGGGGTGAATTGTCGAAGGTCATGGAAGGCATCGATGCCGCGCAGGCAGCCGGCATTCATGTCAAGATCAATGCCGTCGCGCTCAAAGGCTTCAACGACGCCGAAATCCCCGCCATGATGCGCTGGGCACATGGCCGCAGCATGGACCTGACGCTGATCGAAACCATGCCGATGGGCGAGATCGACGAGGACCGTACAGACCACTATATGCCGCTCTCGGAGATGCGCGACACTCTGGCTGAACAGTTCACCTTTGCGGACATCCCCTACAAGACCGGCGGCCCGGCGCGTTATCTGCAGGTTGCGGAAACCGGCGGCAGGCTCGGCCTGATCACCCCGATGACCCATAACTTCTGCGAGAGCTGCAATCGTGTGCGCCTCACCTGTACCGGCACGCTCTACATGTGCCTCGGCCAGAACGACGCCGCCGACCTGCGCACCGCGCTGCGCGCCTCCGACGACGACGCCTACTTGTCGAGCGTCATCGACGAGGCGATCACCCGCAAGCCCAAAGGCCACGACTTCATCATCGACCGCACCCGCAACAAGCCCGCTGTCGCTCGCCACATGAGCGTCACCGGGGGGTGATCTCCCGTAGATTGAAACACCGGGTGTCCGGCCTTTTGCTGCGGACGATCATATCGACCCACTGAAAAAAACGGACGCGGCTCATGCCGTGGCCGCCTCGCCGAGATACAAGCCGATCATCCGGACAAGCTGGTCTTTCACCTGTGGCTCAGCGAGCATCCCCCGCCGCGCAGCGTTGTGGATCACCCCGTCAATGGCATCCGAGATGATCAGCGCGACGGTGTGATTGGCGGCGTCCGTCTCGTGCTTCCGGTAGGACGCGACAGCTCTGGCGTAATAACCGAGATATTCCGTTTCGAATGCGCTGTGGGGATCCTTGGAAGCATGGAAGCTGGGTGCCTCGTCGATGAGCACCCGATGCAGCCCGGGGTGGATGCTGTGCGCCGCGATCATGTCACGAACGAGCCCCTCCACGAACAGCGCCACAGGCAGCCCCTCCTTCCAGGACTTCCGCATAACGGCGAGACAGTCATCGAGGTGACGGCGGCGGATGGCTTCGATCAGGGAAAGCTTGTCGGGAAAATACTGATACAGCGAGCCGACGCTGACCCCGGCGGCATCGGCCACCTTATTGGTGGTAAATTCGGCCCACCCCTGATCGCTCAGAATGCGAGCGCCTGCTTCAATGACCGCCTCGACGGTCGCCTTTGAGCGCGCCTGACGAGGCTCTTTGCGCATGACGGGCGGCGATTTCGCAATGCGAGTAGACAACGATATCCTCCTTGTTGAATATAAACACGTTACTCACATTCCGCGGAATTCAAAGGGATATCCGACCATGAGCGGCTGTTTTCTGACCCTGTATGGCTATCACGCATGGGCCAATGCCGATCTATTCGGCAAGCTGGAAAAACTGGATCCGGACACACAAAAAACCGAACGTCATACGGCGATCCGGCTGATCAACCACTATTATGTGGTCGCTCAAATATTCGCAGCGCATCTGACGGGCAAGACGCACGGCTACACCTCTGACAACACAGCCGACACCCCATCATTGAACGAGCTGCGGGCCGCCGTATCGGCGTCAGACCGGTGGTATCTGGACTATGTCCAGACAGTGCCTCCGCAACAGCTTTCAGACGCTATCCGGTTCGACTTCACCGATGGTGACAAGGGCTGCATGTCGAGGGCGGAAATGCTGACCCACGTCATCTTGCATGGCGGCTATCATCGCGGGGAAGTTGGCCGGATTCTCTCTCAGCTTTCCACCACCCCGCCGTGGGACACGTTTGCCGTCTATCTGCACCAGACCGAGCCGGCACGCAGACTTCACGAGAAGGAACCGCCGGTAACGGCATGGACATAATCGGCAAACGCGCAAGCCTGTTTCTCACGTTTACTCGGTATCGAGCTTGCCGTCAAAGTCCGCCAACCTCAAGCCGCGTAGCTTCTGCCGTATCCCTGCACCCGGCCGCCCGAGACCGAGCGGTTGGTGCCGGTCTTGAAGCGTTCGATCTTCTCGTTGAGAATATCGACCTGATGGCGCAGGCCGTGGATTTCGGCGGTGTTTTCCTCGACCATGGCGGCATTCTGCTGGGTAATCAGTTCGACTTCGCGCACCGCCTGATTAACCTCGTTGAGGCCGCGATACTGGTCGGCGGCGGCCGATTCGATGTTGCTCACCAGCTGGTGGATGGTCGAGATGTGGTCGTTGATGACGGTCAGCGCATTGCCGGTTTCCTGAACCAATTCGACACCGCCGCGCACCTGCACGGAGCTTTCCGAAATCAGCCCCTTGATCTCGCGAGCGGCCCCCGCACAGCGCTGAGCAAGCTCGCGCACTTCCTGTGCGACAACGGCAAAGCCGCGACCGGCATCACCGGCACGGGCTGCTTCGACCCCGGCATTCAGCGCCAGCAGGTTGGTCTGGAAGGCGATCTCATCGATGACGCCGATGATGGTCGAAATCTTGTCGGACGACTTGTTGATCGCCGCCATCGCGTCGATTGCCTTGGCAACGACTTCGCCGGAATGCTTGGCATAGCTGTGCGTCTGATCGACCGAGACGGTGGTCTTGCGCGCGCTTTCGGCCGTCGAGCGGACGATCTCCGTCAATTGGCCAAGGGCACGCGAGCTTTCTTCCAGCGCTGCGGCCTGCTGTTCGGTGCGGCGGGCGAGATCATCTGCGGAGGTCGCAAGGTTACCGGTGCCGCTGGTGATTTCGTCGGTTACTGACCGGACATCGATCAGCGTCGCCCGCAGCGCCTCGACGGCGTTGTTATAGGTGCGGGCCATGACGATGTAATCTTCGGACAGATCTTCCGCCATGCCCTCCTCCAGATTGCCGTCGGCAAGCTTGGCGAGCACATCGGAGAGTGCCGTCAGCGCTTCCATCTGGTCGGCCTCGATGCGGGCGCGCTCCTGCCGGCGGCGGGCTTCCTCTTCGGCTGACAGCGTGCGGGCAGCTTCCGCTTCCTGGCCAAGCCGGACGTTTTCGACGGCGTTGTCGCGGAAGACGGCAACCGAGCGCACCATGTCGCCGATCTCGTCGCCACGGTTGCGGCCTTCGATGGCGACTTCAAGATCGCCATTGGCCAACCGGGTCATCGTCTCGGTCACCCGCTTCAACGGGCCGCGCAGCGTTTCGATCAGCATCAGGCCACCGACGATCGCCAGCAGCGTGCCGGCAACCATGGCGATGATCGAGACATCGGCGGAGCGCTGGCTGTCCTTCTTGCCAGCTTCCTGGGCACTGCTGACGAAATTCTCCAGCGTCTGGCTGGCGTCCGCCACAAGAGCTGCGGCTTCGGTCTTCGCCGCCTGCCAGCGGGCGCCGACATCGATCAGCTGGGCGGTGCCGGTATCGATCTGCTCGAGCGACGGTGCCAGCTTGCCGGCGAGATCGCGCAGTGCCGCGTTCTTTCCGCCGAGTTCCGACAGCTTCGTCACGCTCTCGCGTACGGCGGCGATATCGGTCATGACATTGTCGCGGCTCGCCGTGTCGAGCTTGCGGTGCAGTTCGCTGATATGCAGGCGCGTGTCGTCGAGGCCCTTGAAGGTCTCGTTCATCAGGCCGATCAGCGTCTTCAGGGTGGAGATTTCGCTGTCCATGCCGACGAAGCGCTTGGCCGCCGTATCCGAATTGGTGACGGCTTCCTTGGCGAAATCGGACTCGTATTTCGAAAACTTGATCATTGCCGAGCTCAGCTGCGTCTTCTTGACGTCGTTGGGATCGCTGTTGGCCAGGATATCCTGGATGACCTTGGTATCGGCCTTCACTTCAGAGATTTTCTTCAAAACCTTGTCGGACGCGATCTTTTCGGCCTCGGCAATCTGCTTCAAAAGATGCGGCATCAGCGTCGTGGCCTGCTGGACCTTGGCATCCGGCGCGATCGCCATAGTGACTGGCAGGCGGAATTTCTTGATGCGTTCGGCAAGGCCCTGATAGGCGGCGGCATCGAACAACAGTGCTTTGGCGAAGGATTCCTTTTCGCCCGATTCCTTGCGCAGGATATCGATCTGCTTGAAGGCGGTGTTGCCCTGCACCGTCATGTCTGCAAGCGCCGCGTCGAGCGATGCCGTGACAGTGTCGCGCTCGGTCTTGAGCGACCAGAGTTTGTCCTGCTGCCCGCGCATGGCTTGGCCAAGCGAAACGACCGATTCGATCTTTGCCTTGTCTTCGCCGGCGGTCAGCAGGTCATCCAGCGTGCGGATACCGTTTTCCTGTTCATCTATCCGGCTGGCAAGCGTCGCGCGTGTCTCTTCGGTGGGATTGTCGGAAAAATTCTGCAGCCCGCTGCGCAACGACTGGAAGTCGGAGAGATTGTTGATCGTTTCACGCGTCACGGTCATGTGCCCATTCAACGTGCTTGCGGTGAAGTATCCGACAAGACCGATGCCGGCGATCAGCGCCACCAGCGGCACGACGAACAGCAAAACCTTGGTGACAATGCGCAGGCGCTGCAGAGAGCGATCGATCAGGGACATTCCGAACTCCAGATGTTGAGCAAATCGGACATTTCCGCCAGATTGCTCTCTGGTTGAGAACGAACGAACCGGGGCGCAGCCATGGCGCTTTCCGGAATGTCATCCGGTTGACACGAACGGAAATACTTGCCGTTACGTCAACCTTATTCGCATCATGCGAAGGGCAGCGGAATTCCGGCACGATAGGTGCCGAAACTTAATATTTCGCCAAAAATCCCGGGGTTTAATCTTGCGCTTTAAAAACCCGCAGGGCCGTAGTTCGCGGTTCTACGACACGGATAGAAATGGCTACTCTTGCTATTCTGCCGTCAATTCAGACAGATCAAGGATAGCAGTTGCATAAAAGAAATGCCGATGCTTTAGAGATAGGCAAAACCAGCAGCGCAGACTTCATCCCGCCGCATCGCTGATTCGTCAAAACCGGGGCAGTGATGAGAACGGACCTGTAAAAAGAATGCAACCTACCGCAAATTTCCGCGGCGCTATCTTCATGTGCCTGGCCATGGCAGGCTTCACCTGCAACGACGCCTTGATCAAATCCGTCACCGGCGTGATGAATGCGGGTCAGATCATGCTGGTGCGCGGCTTCTTCACATCGGTTCTGGTCCTGCTGCTCGCCCGCCATTTCGGCGCCATGCGTTCGTTCCGGCTGGTTCTGTCGCCGGTCGTCGCCCTGCGAATCGCAGCCGAAGTCGGCGCCTCGATCTCCTACATCTATGCGCTCGGCCAGATCCCGCTCGCTAATGCCTCGGCGATCCTGCAGGCACTGCCGCTGGCCGTCACGCTGGGTGCGGCGCTGTTCCTCGGCGACCCCGTCGGCTGGCGGCGCTGGCTGGCAATCCTCATCGGCTTTGCCGGCGTACTCATCATTTTGCGGCCCGGCCCCGACGGTTTTACCGCCGCGGCACTCAGTGTCGTTGTGTCCGTCGTCTTCGCAGCGATCCGCGACCTTTGCACCCGGCAGATCGATCCGGCCGTGCCGTCGCTGTTCATCTCGGTCATTACCGCCATCGTCATCACCATGACCGGGGCGGTTCTGATCGTACCGCTCGGCGGCTGGCAACCGATGACCATGACCTCGATCGGAATTCTGGCGGGGGCCAGCCTGCTGCTGCTTGTCGGCTACCAGTGTATCGTGCTGGCCATGCGCAACGGCGAAATCGCTATTGTCGCCCCCTTCCGCTATACCAGCCTGATCTGGTCGATCAGCATCGGCATCCTGTTCTTTTCGGAAGAACCGGATGTCTGGATGGTCACCGGCGTGGCGATCATCATCGCGTCCGGGCTTTATACATTCGCCCGTGAAAACAAGCGGCGAATGGTCTTGGCGCAGCAATCCGAACCGGGTTCGCCGAAATGAGTGGGTTGAAGGCAGGATAGTTTGATGAGTGCACAGACAGGCCCCTCGGCAAATATCCCGCGAGGCGTTGTTCTCGCCGGCGGCCTGTCGTCGCGCATGGGCCAGGACAAGGCGGCGGTGATGCTTGGCGGCAAACCGCTTGTTCACCGGGTGATCGAGCGCCTCGCCCCGCAGACGGCCGGCCTCAGCGTCAACAGCAACACGAACACCAGCTTGAACCTTGCTCCCGCCATCGCCGTGTTTGGTGATACCGTTCCAGGCCAGGTCGGACCGATGGCCGGGGTGCTTTCGGGCATGCGCCATGCGGCAAGGCATTTTCCTGTCGCCAGCCACATTGCGACAGTTCCAACCGACACGCCGTTCTTTCCCTCCGACCTCGTTGCCCGTCTTCAGGCGGCGATCACAGAGCCCGGCCAGATCGCCGTCGCCTATACGGCCGGCATCATGCACCCCGTCTTCGCCCTTTGGCCGGTCGCCCTCGCCGATGAGCTCGAACAATGGCTGCGGACCGACGACAAGCGGCGGGTGCGCGGCTTCATCGAACGACATCCGGTAGCAAGGGTCGATTTTCCCATGATCGAAACGGTAGACGGACCGATCGACCCGTTCTTCAACATCAACACCCCGGCCGAGCTTGAAATGGCCGAACGCTGGCTGACTTTTATCGAGGGAACTGAAAGATGAGACCGTCAGAAAATGCCGGCCCGAAAATCTTCGGAATCGCGGGCTGGAAGAATTCCGGCAAGACCGGTCTTGCCGTTCGCCTGGTCACTGAACTGACGCAGCGCGGCTACCGCGTCTCGACGGTCAAGCACGCCCATCATGATTTCGATATCGACAAGGTCGGCGCCGACAGCTTTCGCCATCGCGAGGCCGGCGCCCATGAAGTGACCATCGTATCAGGCACGCGCTATGCCATCATGCATGAATTGCGCGGCGCCCCTGAGCCGAGCTTTCCGGACATTCTCGCCCGCCTGGCGCCATGCGATCTGGTGCTGATCGAAGGTTACAAGCGCGAACCGATCCCGAAGATTGAGGCCCGGCGGCTGGAAGCGCAGAACCGCGAACCGCTCGCCCCGACCGATCCGTACATTGTCGCGATTGCCGCCGATCACCCGGTCGAGGACAGCGGTCTCACCGTGTTCGATCTCGACGACACGCAGGCGATCGCCGATTTCATCGAGCGCATTACCGGGCTGGCAAAACGGCCGGGCTGACCTGCGCATCAGTTGGTGGTTTCGTCGCTGCCATCTTCCGTCGCATCATTCAGCCGGACGAAAGCGTAACCCTTGGCCTTCAGGTCCAGGATACCCTTGACGACACCGGAACCGGCGGCATGGGTCGGCTGGTTGATATGGGCGATGATCACGTCACCATCCTTGGCAGACGCAAACCGCTTTGCCGCAGCCGCAGCCCCCAGCAGTGAGCCGCCATCGCCATTGACCGAATAACCGGCAATGCGAAATCCCATCTGCCGGATCTGCCCGATCGACGACAGGGTGTATTTCGCCGTTGCGCCGCGAAACCAGTGCGGCTGCAATCCCCGCCCGACGATCGCAGCCGCGCCACCCGCAACTTCCGTTTCGACAGCCTGCGGACTACCGGCAGCGGCAATGCCGTAGATCGACACCGGATGATCGACGGCTGGAACGTGCATTGCGCCGTGATTCTCGATCTCGAACAAATCCGGATGCGCCTTGAAGACGGCCATCGTTGCAATGTTGCGCTTCACCCATCGGGCCGTCACGAAGATGGTTGCCGGAATACGGTTATCGATCAGGGTCGATAGAATACGCTCGTCCGTCTTGCCGCTGCAGGCATCGAACGTCAGGGCAACGCGGGGTGCCGCCCCCTTCTCCTGGCTTTCAAGCCTCAGCTGCGGCTCCACCAGCCGGGTTGCGGCGAGTGAGGCTTGGCTGGTGGAAACGGAGATCAAAAGCGCGGCGAGGAGGGTTTTCATCAAAAACTCACAATGCGATCCGGCAGCAATACCGGAGGATAAGGAAAGACCAAGCAAAACGGCCCGGCGCTTGCGCACCGGGCCGTCCTCCAGCGGCATCTCCATCAGAGAGACCGGACTATGGCTATTTCTGGGCTACCGGACGGACCAGCGGTGTCACGCGACGGATTGTCACGCGGCGATTCTGCTGTTCGGCGACCTGGGTTTTCACCTTCAGAAACCGTTCGCCGTAGCCCTGCGTCACCAGGTTTTCCGGAGGAATTCCGTAGACATCAGTCAAAAGTTCGGCGACTGCTTCGGCGCGTTGATCGGACAGAACCAAGTTGGGCTGATCCTTGCCGACGGCATCGGTATGGCCCTCGATCAGGAAGGTCTCGCCCTGGTCCTTTTGAAGCACTTCACTGATGGCGTTGGCCACCTTGCGCAGGGTCTTCGCCTGGGCAAGCGGCACTTCCGAACTGCCGGTGGCAAAGGTGATCGTATCCAGATCGATGCGGCGAACCTTGTCGCGGAGACGGGCAGAATACTTCACCTCGTCAATCGAATAGACACGTTCAACCCGTTCGACCGGTGGTTCGGCCAGGAAGTCGTAGTAGTCGCGATCCGGCTCGCTCGATGTATCGATGATGTAATCGCGAACCGGAATGCTCAGGCGCATCGGCGGCAATTCGTAGCCGATGTCTCGGATGCGGGGCGGACGGTCCGCTTCCGGCTCCGGCGCATAGACCATCAGATACTCCTCGCCGTCGCGGTTGATGCGCGAGCGCTGGATGATGTCACCATAGCGGTCATAAACCGTCACCAGCCGCGAGCCATTCGGACGGACGATCGTTTCGCGAACGCGGCCACGCGGGAGCTCCTCGTAGAAGCTCTCTTCAGAGTCGCGGCGCAGACGCGGACGGTCGTCGTTGCGGATGATGATCTGATTGTCGACGCTGAGGACAGTGCGGTTGTCGATCTGCTGCTGCACAACGACATTGGTGACATTGTTCGTCACGGTGTTGTTGGTAATCGTATTGTTGACGGTGTTGCTGGTCACATTGTTGTTGACCGTATTGTTCTCGACATTGGTAACACCGGGCATAACGAAGACCGGCGCCGCGTCAAGCTTCTGGCCTTCCTCGGTGATCCCAGCCTGAATGGCTTGTGATTCGACCTTGGTTATCTTCGCCTGGGCTTCGGCATCGTTGGTTGGAGCCAAGACGCTTTCCTGCTCGGCGCGCTGGCTTTCACGCAGCTTCTTGCGTTCTTCGCGTGCCGTCTGGCCACCGGCATTGTCGGCATCCTTGTCGCTGTCGAGGACGGCAGCGCCGCCTTCGATCGGCAGAACGATCGTATCATCCGTCTTGGCCGGATCGGCAGCGATTTCCTGCTTTTGTTCCGGGGTCGTCGTATCGACGATCTCGGGCACGACAACGGGCTGAGCCGGTGTCTCAGTCGTCTGTTGCGGCTGCTCTGCGGCAGGATCGGTCTGCGGCTGCTCTGCCGTCGCCGGCTGTTCCTGCGATACCGGCGGTTGCTCTGCCGTTGCCGGCTGCTCCTGCGATACCGGCGGCTGCTGACCCTCGACGGCCGGCTGCTCGGTAGTGGCAGGCTGTTGTGCGGTGGCCGGCTGCTCCTCAGCCGGAGCAGGCTGCTGCTCCTGTGCCTTCTGTGCGTCTTCAGCGGCCTTCTGTTCAGCGGCCTTCTGTTCATCAGCAAGGCGCTGCTGTTCTGCAGCAGCCGCTGCATCGTCGGCCGCCTTCTGATCCGTGGCCTGCTTGTCGGCTGCAGTCGCTGCGGCTGCGGCATCCTCGGCCGCTTTCTGATCGGCAGCCTGTTTGTCGGCTGCAGCTGCAGCGGCGGCATCGTCAACGGCCTTTTGCTCATTGGCCTGTTGTTCGGCTGCAGCCGCAGCGGCGGCATCCTCCGCGGCCTTCTGCTCCGCCGCCTGCTGTTCAGCGGCAGCGGCGGCCGCAGCATCTTCTGCAGCTTTCTGATCGGCTGCCTGTTGTGCAGCAGCGGCGGCCGCAGCATCCTCTGCAGCTTTCTGATCGGCTGCCTGTTGTGCAGCAGCAGCGGCAGCGGCATCTTCAGCAGCCTTCTGCTCGGCTGCCTGCTGTTCCTGCTGGCGCAACTGCTCGGCTTCCTGCGCAGCCTGTTGCTCGGCGGCCTGTTGCTCGGCGGCGGCCCTTGCAGCTTCTTCGGCCTGCTGTTGCTGCAGCCGCAGCAGTTCCTCTTCGTTCGACTGTCCTTCGCCCTGCGGCGCTTCCTCTGCCTGCGCGACCTCGAACGAGGCAGCGAGGTTAGCCGCCAACGCCGGATGCACAACGATCGAAGCCGCCAGCACGGGCATGGCGACAGTGGCGAAAAGTTTGGATCGGATGCTCATATATTTCCTCCTTCAGAGGTCCCGTTTTGTTGTTTTTCGACCGGAATCACGCCCGGTCCTCCACTTTCGTCTGTTTGGACAGATCGAAGCGGTGAAAAGAAGGCGCATTGGCCCAAATCAATGAGAGACGATTATCGAAACCTGCATTAACTCAGGATGAATGTTGCGTTCATCTTCGCCAGACATAGGCCTGTTTCCGCGTGGAACCAGTGTAAACGCATCAGGATGTGCAGACTTTTCATCAGGCAACCCATGCTTTCCTGTTGATTTTTTCATTTAAAGCGTAGGAATATCCCCCCAGCCCGATCGCAACGACGGTCGGCGTACCGGCGGCCGTAAAGAACAAGAAACCGGCTGACCGCCAACAGAGAGGATCACAATGCGTATTTCCAGACGTCTCGCCATGGCCGCTTCGGCTGCCGTTTTCGCGCTGATGGCAGGCACTGCCATGGCCGATGGCGAAAAAATCGTCATCGGGACGGAAGGCGCCTACCCGCCCTTCAACAATCTTGAAGCCGACGGCACCCTGACGGGGTTTGATGTCGATATTGCCAAGGCGCTCTGCGTCGAGATGAAGGCAGAATGCACCTTCGTCACCCAGGATTGGGACGGCATCATTCCGGCTCTGGTTTCCAAGAAATTCGATGCCATCATTGCGTCGATGTCGATCACGCCGGAACGCTTGGAAAAGGTCGATTTCACCAACAAATATTACAACACGGGACCGGCCATCGTCGTTCCGAAGGATTCGCCAATCACCGAAGCGACGGAAGCTGGCCTTGCCGGCAAGTCGCTGGGCGCGCAGGCATCGACGACTCATTCCAATTATGGCGAGGCCTTCTTCAAGGAATCAGAACTCAAGCTCTATCCGACCCCGGACGAATACAAGCTTGACGTCGCTAACGGCCGCGTCGATGCCGTCATCGACGATGTCGTTGTTCTGACCTCCTGGCTGAAGACTGCAGACGGTGCCTGCTGCAAACTTCTGAAGGCCCTCAAGCCCGATCCGGTCATCAACGGCATCGGCGCCGGCATTGCTGTCCGCAAGGGCGATACGGCCTTGAAGGACAAGTTCAACACCGCCATCGCGGCGATCCGCGCCAACGGCAAGTACAAGGAAATCAACGACAAGTATTTTGAGTTCGACGTTTACGGCGATTAATCTTTACCTGTTGCTGAAATACGATGGCGGAAGGCTTGCCCTTCCGCCATTCTTGTCTGACACACAGAATAACAATAAGCGCACCAAGACGCCGTACCGGGGAAATTTGACGCATGCAGGCTGCTTTTGCTGCCCTCTCTTCCGCTGTCTCGTGGTTTGCCGGCATGATCGATCCGATGTGCGGCCCAATCGGCATCTTCCGGCTTTTTGCGCAACACACGCTCTTGTCCTGCGGCGACACAGGTTGGGGCGACGAGATCGCCTACGGCTTCCTGATCACCGCCAGCTTGGCGATCTGCACCTTGCCTATCGGACTTTTCGTCGGTTTTTTTATCGCGCTGGCAAAGCAGTCCGAAGAAAAATCACTGCGGCTGGCCACCAACATCTACACCACCATCTTCCGCGGGCTGCCGGAGCTTCTAACGCTGTTCATTGTCTATTACGGTCTGCAGATCGTCGCGCAGCGGGTGATGGCAGCCGTCGGTTACGAGGGCCCAGTTGAGATCAACGCCTTCATCGCCGGCATGGTCGCACTGGGCGTCGTCTTCTCGGCCTATTGTTCGGAAGTGCTGCTGTCCGCCTTCAAGGCCATTCCGCGTGGGCAATATGAAGCCGGCGACGCGCTCGGCCTTCACCGAGGCAAGACCATGCGGCTGATTATCCTGCCGCAGCTGGTGCGCATTGCCCTGCCCGGCCTTGGCAATCTCTGGATGGCGCTGTTGAAAGATACAGCGCTCGTTTCGGTCATCGGGTTGCCGGATATTCTGCGCCAGACGGGTATTGCCGCCCGAGTTACAAAAAATGCCTTCGAATTCTTCTCCATCGCCTGCCTGCTCTTCCTGATCCTGGCAATGCTTTCCTCGCTGGTGTTTTCCGCACTTGAGCGTTGGACCAAACGTTCGGAGACCGTCCGATGAGCCACGCTGAAACCATGCTCCCGGCACTGCCGGCGCCGCCTGAAGCGCTGAAGCGCTACACGTTTTCCCGCCTGATCGGTCATGTCCTGCTCGGTGTGTGGCTCGCCGCATCCGTCGGCATTTTCATGTTCGCCGTCGATTCGTGGAGCCCGGAAAAATTCGCCAAATACGGCCCGAGTTTCCTGTCCGGTCTGCGCGTCACGCTGACGCTGGTGGCCATCTCCGTCGTGCTTGGCGGCATTCTCTCCCTGCCGATCGCCTATGGCCGGATGACCAAGAACAAGGTGCTCTCCTGGATCGCCTATGGCTACGTCTACTTCTTCCGTGGAACGCCGCTGATCACACAGCTCTTCCTCGTGTATTACGGCCTGGGCAGTTTCCGTCCCTACCTTGAGGCAGCCGGGCTGTGGTCGCTGTTCAAGGAGGCTTGGTTCTGTGCGCTCTTCACCTTCACGCTTAACACCGCCGCTTACCAGGCCGAGATCCTGCGCGGCGCAATCGAGAGCGTGCCACGCGGCCAGCACGAAGGGGCGGCGGCCCTTGGCCTTCCCAAGGCTGTCGCATTCTTCAAGATCATCCTGCCGCAGGCAATGATCGTCGCCCTTCGCCCCTATGGCAACGAGATCATCCTGATGATCAAGGGCTCGGCCATCGTTGCGATCGTCACCGTGTTTGACCTGATGGGTGAAACCCGCCGCGCCTTCTCGCGTACCTATGATTTCCAGATGTATCTCTGGGCAGCCGTTCTCTACCTCATCATGGTCGAAATACTGCGCAATCTCTGGGCGTGGATCGAAACCCGGCTGACCCGCCACCTCAAACGCTGATCTGCGAACGAGTTTGGCAGCACTCGATGTGCATTGCTGCCAAACCTTTGTTTCTGAACGATATTTTGTTTTCGTGTGAGATATTGTTAATATCGCATTAAGCATTCGCGTGCTTCAATTGCAGGGACCATCATTGAACAAAATGAGGTCCGACATGACAAACGAAATGGAACTGCAGCTCAAAGGATACGGTCTGACAACGGCACAGATTCTCTACCGGATGCCCGATCATCCTGCCTTTCTGCAAACCTATATCTGGCAGCACTACGACCTGGCGCCGGAGTTTCCGGAAATGAAGAGTTTTCTAAAATTCTGGCAGGAAAAGCTGGAAGGTCCGCTGCATTCGGTACGCTATGTGCACCGCACGCTGATCTCGGCAACGGACTGGCGCGCGTTGAAGGGCGAGTTCATCATCAATTGATGCCTCGCCCCCACGCTTTGGAACTCACACCGACCGGGTGATGCCGCCATCGATGCGGATGTTCTGGCCGGTGATGTAACCGCCGCGGTCGGTCGCCAGGAGCGCCACCAGTTCGGCCACTTCCTGCGACGTGCCGTAGCGCGCCATCGGGATGCGCAGGCGCCGCTCCTCGGTCTCCGGCAGGCTGTCGATGAAGCCCGGCAGGACATTGTTCATGCGGATGTTTTCGGCAGCGTATTTGTCGGCAAACAGCTTGGTGAAGGCGGCAAGCCCAGCACGGAAGACGCCGGATGTCGGAAACAGCGGGTCGGGCTCGAAGGTGGCATAGGTCGAGATATTGACGATGCTACCGGATTTCTGCTCCAGCATGATCGGCGTCACCAGCCGGGTCGGGCGAACGACATTGAGGAAATACACGTCCATGCCCTTGTGCCAATCGTCATCGCTGAGATCAAGCACGGCCGCGCGCGGCCCGTGGCCGGCCGAATTGACCAGCGCATCCACACGGCCCCATTTGCCATAGGCCGCATCCACCAGCCGCTTCAGGTCGTCATTCGACTGGTTCGATCCGGTGACGCCGATACCGCCGAGTTCCTGCGCCAAGGCTTCACCCTTGCCGGACGAGGAGAGGATCGCGACGCGATATCCTTCCGCCGCCAGCCGCCGCGCCGAAACGGCACCCATGCCGGACCCGCCCGCCGTGATGATTGCAACCTTCTGATCCGTCATTATCGTCTCCCTCATGTCAATGAAGGCGCGATAAGACCAGCAGCGGGAAAAGATCACAATCAAGAAATCCTGTATATGCCATCAGCGCACCTGTTTTAAGGCCGCAAACCCACGGCCGCGCACCGCCAGCCTGCCCCGGCTGCCCGCGCGCCCTGTTGTTGCTGTGGCGGATGGAACGTGCTGCCTCCATGCGCGATGACCACGACATGGGATGGTGCTACGCTGATGAAAGGCCGATGGCTGGCAGCCGCGGGTTCCGGCGACAGTTTCGCCACGGGGCTTCTTTTCCGCTTGCGGCCGGAAGACCATGATGTCGGGCGAAAGTTTTGTTGGCGACCCCTGCAGGGCTCGAACCTGCGACAACCTGCTTAGAAGGCAGGTGCTCTATCCAGCTGAGCTAAGGGGCCGCTTGAAGGAGGGTTCCCTCCTTGAACCGGCAAACCCGGATCAATGCGTCCAGGGCTGCGTGCGGCTAAACCGGAAATTATCGCTGTAGGACACGCTCTTGCGGGTTGGTTCCTTGGGCGCGATGACGCGGTACTCGATACCGTTGCGCTCGGCATAGGCAACAGCCTGTTCTGCCGTTTCGAATGTCAGCTTGACCTGCTGGCGCGTGTCGGCAGAGCTCGTATAGCCCATGATCGGGTCGATGGTGCGCGGCGTTTCCTGATCGAACTCAAGAACCCACAAATTCGTCTTGGCCTTGCCAGACTGCATGGCGGTTTTTGCGGGTCGATAGATTTTCGCGGACATCTTTTGGGCGGCTCCACCATGGTTCACTGCTGACGGCGGCGCAATGCGCTGCCGGTCTCTGCGCACTGCCATAGCGCAGAACGAATTAAAACGAAATGACCTTGCAGCGATATATCCGCCAATTTTGCCGCTTGTGCCATTTCGCCACGGAAAGCCGGCGCACCAAGCCGAGCACGTTGCCCCGAAAAGCATGAGCTTCGTTCAATATTGATGCCGTAGAATTGGGAAAGTCGATGGTCGGAGTGGAGAGATTCGAACTCCCGACCCTCTGGTCCCAAACCAGATGCGCTACCAGGCTGCGCTACACTCCGTGACCCGTCGATGTCGGGGAGATACACGCTTCCCCCTGCCCCTGCAACACTTAAATTGAACAATTCCACAGACGCAGCGAAAGGAATCGATCCCGCAATCAAGGCTTCAAATCGGAGATGCGGGCGCTATCGACAATATCACCCGGCGCGATGCCGAGGCGGTTCACCGTTCCACCGTTCAGTTCGAGAACGAAAGCGACGGGAACGCGGGAATCGATGATCGATTCCGACAGCGGGACGGCATTCTCCCGAATCGTTTCGATCTTGCCATCCTTGGCGATGAACAGCATATCGAGCGGAAGATAGGTGTTCTTCATCCACATCATCACCTGACGCGTCACGCCGAAATCAAACAGCATGCCGTGATCGCGCGCCATATGGCGGCGGTTCATCAGGCCTTGCGATCGTTGATCATTGTCCACCGCCAGCTCGACGGTGAATTTATGCACCTTGCCGCCGGTCGCAATGATCTGCAAAGGCGCCGTTTCGAAGGTGACGTCGGCAGCGGCGGCCGAAAAGGGTACAAGCCACAAAAAAAGCGCCACGAGGGCGCTTCCGGCGAGGCGCGGGAGATGCGCCGCGCTCATCAATGCGCCCTGCCCACCGGAGCCGGCACGTCAGGATGGATTTCCGCAGCCATCAGCCCCTTGTCCCCATCGCCGAAGCGCACCAGAACGGTCTGCCCGGGACGCAGCTCGGTAAGCCCGAAACGACGCAGCGTTTCCATATGGATGAATATATCCTCGGTACCATCGCCCCGTGTCAGGAAGCCGAAGCCCTTGGTGCGGTTGAACCACTTGACCAGGCATCGCTCCAGCCCGCTGGTCGGCGTCACCTGAACATGGGTCTTGACCGGTGGAAGCTGAGAAGGATGGATCGCCGTCGACTGGTCCATGGAGAGGATGCGGAAAGCCTGATAACCCCGGTCGCGGCGTTGAATGAGGGCAACCACGCGAGACCCTTCCAGCACGGTCTGATAGCCGTCGCGGCGCAGGCATGTCACGTGTACGAGGACATCCTGCATGCCATTGTCCGGGATGATGAAACCAAATCCCTTGGCAACGTCGAACCATTTGATGACGCCGGTGATTTCAACCAGATCGAGTGCGTCGCTGGCAAAATCGTCATCCGGCGTGACGCCCTTCGCTGAAATTCTGTCCGCCATTGCCTGTCCAGCCCCTCGATTACGCGTCACATCATTACGGTTAACTGATTCTTGACGATCAGAATAACATCGTCCCGCCGCTTATGTGCAAGCCCCCGGATGAAATTTGCTGTCGAACCAAACTAGCCGTTGAGCCTTGCCTCAGGCTGGTTGTCGGCTAAATATAATCCATCTTCCGCAAAACAAGGATATACCAATGCGTTATCTGCACACGATGGTTCGCGTCAAAGATCTGGACGCTTCGCTTCACTTCTGGTCCAAGCTGTTCGGCCTTGTCGAAATTCGCCGCTACGAGAATGAAAAAGGCCGGTTTACCCTGGTTTTCCTTGCCGCACCCGGTGATCTCGATCACGCCAAGACCGCGTTATCGCCTTGCCTGGAACTCACCTACAACTGGGACACCGAGGATTATACCGGCGGCCGCAATTTTGGCCACCTCGCCTACGAGGTTGATGACATCTATGCGACCTGCCAGCATCTGATGGACAACGGTGTCACCATCAACCGGCCGCCGCGCGATGGCCACATGGCCTTCGTTCGTTCGCCGGACGGCATTTCGATCGAAATCCTGCAGAAGGGCGAGAACCTCGCGCCGCAGGAACCCTGGGCTTCGATGGGCAACACCGGCGCCTGGTAAGCTCCGCACAATGCGATCGGGCGATATCTGGTACGGCTTTTCAGCGCCGGTGGTGGCTGAGCTCCAACAATCGCCTGCGTCAGCGCAGGTTTACAAATAACCGGACGTTCTTTAATGTTTGAACGAAACGTTATTGGGATGCAGGTGCAGAATGCGTCACGCTGGCGAGCACCCTTTCCCGGTTGAACCGGTCAAACCGCATTGGAGGACGCGTGGCAATCCCTGAAAAGGGGCTACGCCGATTGTGCGGTTTGTCACGTCTGATGAAAGGCCATGACGGCAAATGCCGTCCGGCCCGCATAGAGTGGGGATCCAACGTTGCGTCCTATTTTGCAGAAAGCGGCGATGATTCGCGGCCTTGGCTGCTTCCTTGCGCTGAGTGTTTCGGCGATGATATTGTCGGGTTGCGTCACCGCCGCAAAGGACACGGCGGACGCAGCATCGGCTGCAGACGCGGTGGTCCCGGAAATCGCCGGCGCGGCCCAAGCGGCGCCCGGTTCCCATGAGGATCGGCAGGTCTCTGCCGTTGGCGTCAATGGGCAACAACAGGCTGGAGCCCAGGCAAACGCAATGATGCCTGCACCCAACAACGGCCAGCCGTCATCACTGACAATGCAGAGCACCGGCCTCAACGCCACGTCGAACAGCATCTTTGCGGTCCAAAGGCCGAACCCGGTGCCGGTTCAGGGGCACGCGACGGTCTCAGGCACCGCGCCGCTGCCGGCCGGCCAGGCAACCGGCGTCAATCCGGCGACAAATAGTCTTTTCAACCGCGGCCAGCCGGCAGCCAACCAGCTGCAATTGCCGCTCGAAGGCGCGAGCAATGCCGATAGCGCGGCGGCCGCCCAACAGGTGGCAAGCGCCGAAATCGGCACGGACGGCACGCCGCTGCCCGTTGCCGTGCCGATTCCTTCAAGCGGGGACAGCTTGCGCGGCGGTGATACCCAGCAGTCTGCCGCCGTTCAAACCGCGTCCACGCAAGGTCTCAACAGCGCGACGGCAGTGGTACCCGGTTCCGGAAATTCGCAAAATGACCAGAATAAACCGGAAGAAGCGGAAAAAACTCTGACGCTTGCCGGTCTGTTCGCTGCCAAACGCAAGAACCGGAGCCAGTTCGACAAAGACCGGTTCGCCAAGACGCCGGCGAAAAAGTCACTTTCAAGCGACCTGAAACCGCAACAGATTGCTGCGCTCGGTTTCACCGCCCTGCCCGGCGTGCGCACCACGTCGATGTTTGCCACCGTCGATGATTCGCAACCGGGACACGACGACGATAGCGCTACCGTCGAGATGGCATCGCTGCCCGGCCTTGCCCGTCTCGCACCGAACGGGCTCTGGCTGCAAACGGAGAAAGTTGAAACGGGCTGTTTCGAACCGGAACTGTTGCAGGTCCTCAAGGTCGTGGAAACCCATTACGGCCGCAAGATCATGGTGACATCAGGCCTGCGGGACCTGAAACACAATGCAAGCGCCGGCGGAAGCAAGCATTCGCTGCACACGACCTGCCAGGCCGCCGACATTCAGGTGCCAGGCGTCAGCAAATGGGAGCTTGCCGAATATCTACGCACCATTCCGGGCCGCGGCGGGGTCGGAACCTACTGTCACACGGAATCGGTTCATATCGACACCGGAGAGTCCCGTGACTGGAATTGGCGTTGCCGGCGCCGCAAAGGCTGAACGCAACCAGCTGTTTTAATTGATTAATTCATCAAAAAACTGAAAACTGCGCTTTACCGGAACTTTTTTACAGGAAAATGAACTTTGCCGCTTGCGGTATTCAAAACCCCTGACTATAAGACGCCCACACAACGGCTGCGCCCTTCGTCTATCGGTTAGGACACCAGATTTTCATTCTGGGAAGAGGGGTTCGACTCCCCTAGGGCGTACCATTGTGAACCTCCCCGACAGCAAAAATATGCCCCATTCGCCCGCGAAAACGCTTCGGCGCGGGCCGGTTTGAGCGACATAAACTCCCTTTGTTTTACTGCTGTTTTTACTGCGAAAAATCCTTGAAAAAACGTGATTTAGCGCTTGCAGCATTCGGCATGTCTGACTATAAGACGCCCACACCACTGATGCGCCCTTCGTCTATCGGTTAGGACACCAGATTTTCATTCTGGGAAGAGGGGTTCGACTCCCCTAGGGCGTACCATGGTTCTCCAATTTCCCGACATTCAACTATAGACGTGAGACGCCGGTAGCGGACGCTCAGAACGCCTTTGCTGCGTCGATGACCCGCAACTGCACGCGGCGCGTTCCCTGCCACATGTCCGCCGATATCGAGGCTGCCACATGCAGCGACATGCCACGTTCAGACAGCAATAGGTCACCCAGCGGCGTTTCCAGCGCCCGGAATGCGATGCCTTCGATCCTTGAGCCATCCTGGCCTTCCAGCGTCACCTTCACATGGTTGACGCCAACCTGGCGCGAATCGCGCAAGCGATGCGCCGGCAGTGCAAAGATCGGCTGCGGATGCCCTGCCCCATACGGGCCTGCCTGCTCAAGCTGGTCGATCAGCGCCAGATTGGCACCGGCAGCACCCAAAGCGCCATCGATCTTCAGCGTTTCGGCCGAGACGAGGTCCTTGACGATATTCTGGGCCTTCTCGTCGAAGAAATGCCGCAGCTTGCCGAGATTGGCGCGCTCGACAGTCAAGCCTGCCGCCATCGCATGACCGCCGCCCTTGATCAGCAGGCCGTTATCAACAGCCGCGCGAACGATCTTGCCGATATCGAAGCCGCTGATAGAGCGCCCCGATCCCGTTCCCTTGCCGTTGGCATCGAACGAGATCGCAAAAGCTGGACGGCGAAACTTTTCCTTCAGGCGCGCAGCCAGAAGGCCGACAATGCCGGGATGCCAGTTCTCGCGGGCCGTGACGATGATCGAGGCCGATTCACCGGTGCCGTATTCCGCCAGCGCTTCGGCTTCCGCCTCGGCCAGCATCGCGACTTCCATCACCTGGCGCTCGCGGTTCAGTTCGTCGAGTTTTGCGGCGATTTCTTCGGCAGCGCCTTCATCCTCCAGCGTAAGCAGGCGGCTACCAAGTGCGGCATCACCGATACGTCCGCCCGCATTGATTCGCGGGCCGATCAGGAAGCCGAAATGATAGGGCGTCACCGGCCCGCCAAGGCCTGCCTTGCGAAACAGCGCCGACAGGCCCGGGTTCTGCATATGCCGCGCGGCGACCAGTCCCTTGACGACATAGGCTCTGTTCAGGCCCTTGAGCGGCACCACGTCGCAGACGGTTGCCAGCGCCACGATGTCGAGCAAGGCGAGCAGATCGAACGAGGCAGCGCGCTTGTCACCGGCTTCTCGCAGTTGGCGCACGGCGTTGACAAGAACAAGGAAGACGACACCAGCCGCGCAGAGATGCCCCTGCCCCGACAGATCATCCTCGCGGTTTGGATTGACCAGCGCCACGCAGGGCGGCAGTTCCGCGCCGACCTGATGGTGGTCGATGACGACGACATCGATGCCGCGCGCTTCGGCAGCAGCCAGCGATTCGTGGCTGGTCGAGCCGCAATCGACCGTGACGATCAAGCGGGCGCCATTGTCGATCAGTTGATTGATGGCCGTGGGGTTGGGGCCGTAGCCTTCGAAAATACGGTCTGGAATATAGATTTCCGCATCGACGCCGAGATGACGCAGGAACCGGAACATCAGCGCCGACGACGCTGCCCCATCAACATCGTAGTCGCCGAAGATGGCGACCTTTTCTCGCGTCTTGATGGCGGTGATGATGCGGGCTGCGGCCTTGTTGCAATCGGTCAGCGTATCGGGATCCGGCATCAGCGAGCGGATGGTCGGATCGAGGAATGCCACCGCATCGTCCATCGTCACGCCGCGCCCGGCCAGCACACGGGCGATGAGATCGGAAAAGCCGTGAACCTGGCTGATCGCCAGCGCGCGATTCTGCCCGGCCTGATCCAGCCGCGACACCCAGCGCTGGCCGGTGACCGAACGCTCCACATTGAGAAACGCCCGCTGGACGGGATCTGGCACATCACTCATCGTACACCCATGACTTTTGACCGTTCGTACGCGGGTTTTGCATCAGGCGCAAACCGCAACGAAAACGGCCCCACCCGGAGATAAGCCGGATGGGGCCGCAAGACATTCATCTGCGATTTCGGATCAAGCCGTCTTCGGCCGTTCGATCCGGATTACCTGCGGTTCGCCGACCAGATAGCCCTCGCCCTTGATCGAGGCGACGGCCTTGCGGACCGAATCCTCGGTCGTTGCATGGGTGACAAGAATGATCGTCTGCGGACCGTCGGTATCGACAGGCTGCTTGGAATGCTGGACGATCGATTCCAGCGAAATCCGGTTTTCCGCCATGCGCGTTGCAATGCTTGCGAACACGCCGGTCTTGTCGAGAACCTTCAGGCGAATGAAATATCCGCCCTCATGGCTCTGGATCTGCGCCTGCTTGTAAGGCAGGAGCGCGGTGACCGGACGGCCGAACGCTGGCACGTGCTGGGCGCCCGGACGGCTCTTGGCAATATCGGCGATGTCGCCAAGCACTGCGGATGCCGTTGCGTTGCCGCCGGCGCCTGGACCGACCATCAGCAATTCGCCGAGAATGTCGGATTCGATTGCCACCGCATTGGTGACGCCATCGACCTGCGCAATCACCGAATCGAGCGGCACCATGGTCGGGTGCACGCGCTGCTCGATACCGCTGTCGGTGCGCTGGGCAACGCCGAGCAGCTTGATGCGGTAGCCGAGATCGGCGGCTGCGTGGATATCGTCGATCGAGATATTGGTGATGCCTTCGAGATAGATGTCATCGGCAGCGATCGCCGTTCCGAAGGCAAGGCTGGTGAGGATCGACAGCTTATGGGCCGTATCGTTGCCCTCGATGTCGAAGGCCGGATCGGCTTCGGCATAACCCAAGCGCTGCGCCTCTTTCAGGCAGGCCTCGAACGACAGGCCTTCCTTTTCCATCTTGGTCAGGATGTAGTTGCAGGTGCCGTTCATGATGCCGTAGACACGCGAGATCGTGTTGCCCGTCAGCGATTCTCTCAGCGCCTTGATCACCGGAATGCCACCGGCGACCGCAGCTTCGTAGTTCAACAGCGCGCCATGCTCTTCAGCCAGACCGGCCAGTGCAATGCCGTGGGAGGCCAGCAGCGCCTTGTTGGCAGTGATCACATGCACGCCGCGCGACAGGGCAGCCTTGACGGCGGAGAGCGCCGGTTCGCCAGCACCGCCCATCAATTCGACGAATACGTCAATATCGGCGGTCTGTGCTAGCGAAAGCGCATCCTCATGCCAGTCGATGGCGGAAATATCGACACCGCGATCGCGGTTCCGGTCACGTGCGGTGACAGCGGTAATTTCGATGGCCCGGCCGCATGTCGTCGCCAGCGCCTCGTGACGCTCCTGGAGGATGCGCACGAGCGAGGCACCAACAGTTCCCAAGCCCGCAATGCCGATTTTAAGGGCATCTGCCATACAATATTTCCTAACATATCGAGAGCGCTCCGCCTGAAACGGCGGAGCAGATTGAGGGGTACCGGAAAAATCCGGTGCCTCAGCGGTGAGCGTTCAGCGAGATGACGTTGTGCAACGTATCGTCGGCTGTCGAGAGAAACTTCTTGAGGCTACGGGCGGCCTGACGAATCCGGTGTTCGTTTTCGACCAGCGCGATGCGGATATAGTCATCGCCCTGCTCACCGAACCCGATACCAGGTGCCACGGCGATATCGGCCTTTTCGACCAGAAGCTTGGAGAATTCCAGCGAACCGAGATGACGGAATTTTTCCGGAATCTTTGCCCAGGCAAACATCGTGGCTGCCGGCGGCGGCACGTCCCAGCCGGCCTTGCCGAAGCTTTCGACCAGCACGTCGCGGCGGCGCTTGTAGATGTTGCGGACTTCGGCAATATCCGAGCCATCGCTGTTCAGCGCATGGGTCGCCGCCACCTGGATCGGTGTGAAGGCACCGTAATCGAGGTAGGACTTGACCCGCGTCAGGGCGGCGATCAGGCGTTCGTTGCCGACGGCAAAGCCCATGCGCCAGCCGGGCATGGAGAATGTCTTCGACATCGAGGTAAATTCGACCGTGTTGTCCATCGCGCCTGGAACTTCCAGAACGGACGGCGGCATCACGCCGTCGAAATAGATTTCCGAATAGGCCAGATCCGACAGGATGACGATGTCATGCTTCTTGGCGAAGGCGACGACTTCCTTGTAGAAATCCAGCGTTGCCACATGCGCCGTCGGGTTGGACGGATAGTTGATGACCAACGCGATCGGCTTGGGGATCGAATGGCGGATCGCCCGCTCAAGCGGCGGGAAGAAAGTGTCATCCGGTTCGACCGAAATCGAGCGGATGACGCCGCCGGTCATCAGGAAGCCGAAGGCATGGATCGGATAAGTCGGGTTCGGGCACAGGATCACATCGCCAGGTGCGGTGATCGCCTGCGCCATATTGGCGAAGCCTTCCTTGGAACCGAGCGTCGCCACAACCTGGGTATCGGGATTGAGCTTGACGCCGAAACGGCGGGCATAATAGGCGGCCTGCGCGCGGCGAAGGCCCGGAATGCCCTTGGAGGACGAATAGCGGTGGGTGCGCGGGTCCTGAACGACTTCACACAGCTTATCGACCACGGATTGCGGTGTCGGAAGGTCCGGATTGCCCATGCCGAGGTCGATGATATCAGCTCCACCCGCTCGCGCGCTGGCTTTCAAACGGTTGACCTGTTCGAAAACGTAAGGCGGCAGACGCCGGACTTTGTGAAACTCTTCCATTTCTAAACCTCGTCTTGCGCCGTCCCCGTGCAGGATTCATGCGTGCAAGGAAACGCGCGCGGTGCAATCAGGCCCACGCGGCCATGAAACGCTTTGCGTCCAAATCAGCCGAAACGCAAGCGCTATTTCTGTATCTGCTTCAGCGTATTGGCACCGTGATTGGCGGCCAGCTGCTGCAGCTCCTTCAGGCGGCGCTGATATTCCGCTTCGGAGATTTTTCCCGACGAGCGGGCAGCCCCAAGCGCCGTCAGCCGCGCCGATTGGCTTGCAGCCTCTTCATTGCTCATCTGGGGGCCGGCAGCCGGCAGTTTTCCTTCGATGACGGGATAAACATCCGTGGGAATGGGTTTGGCCATGGTGGCGGAATAGATCGACGGCTGCTCTTCGACTTTTGCCGAGCTGCACGCGGCAAGAGCAAGCACCAAACCTGCCATTCCAAAGGCCGTCACCATCCGCGTCATCACTGCTTTCCCCGACTTCGTCATCTCGCCCCTGCCCGGCACTTTGGTTGAACTCTAACCGAAACCGGCGGACAGCCAATGTGCCCCGAGTCCAACATGCGCTGGCACTTGTAATCATTTTAAGGCAGAATGTAAAAAGACAAAACAAACAAACATCTGTGGAGGAAACTGGGTGGCAGAAGACAGGAAGGCCGAGGGCCAGACCGGCGCCAGCACGGATGGTTTTCCCGGTTTCGACCCGAAATCCGTCGATCCCTACATCGTCAAGGACCCTGAAGCCTTTACGATCAATCTCGCCCGCACGGTCGAGCAGCTCGGCAAGGCGGCGTCCGCCTGGCTTGCGCCCCGCGAAAGCGGCGAGAAGATTAACATGGCCGCCGACCCGATGGTCGACATGGTCAAGACCCTCTCCAAAGTCTCCGAATATTGGCTATCCGATCCGCGGCGCACGCTTGAAGCCCAGACCTACCTGATGGGCAGCTTCTTCTCGATGTGGACCCGCACCCTGCAAAGAATGGGCGGCGAGACGGTCAGCGATCCCGACGACGTACCGCGCAATGACAAGCGGTTTTCCGATGCCGACTGGGTCGCCAATCCGTTCTTCGATTTCCTGCGCCAGGCCTATTTCATCACGTCCAATTGGGCGGACAAGATGGTGCGCGACGCCGAAGGCCTCGACGACCACACCAAACACAAGGCCGCCTTCTATGTGCGGCAGATTTCCAGCGCATTGTCGCCGGCCAATTTCGTCACCACAAACCCCCAGCTTTACCGGGAGACCGTCGCCTCCAGTGGCGCCAATCTGGTCAAGGGCATGCAGATGCTGGCCGAGGACATCGTTGCCGGCAAGGGCGACCTGAAACTGCGCCAGACCGATGTCAGCAAGTTTGCGGTCGGCGAGAATATCGCGATCACACCCGGCAAGGTCATCGCCCAGAGCGATGTCTGCCAGGTGCTGCAATATGATGCCGCGACGGAAACCGTGCTGAAGCGCCCGCTATTGATCTGCCCGCCATGGATCAACAAGTTCTATGTGCTGGATCTCAACCCGCAAAAATCCTTCATCAAATGGGCGGTGGATCAGGGCCACACCGTCTTCGTCATCTCCTGGGTCAATCCGGATGAACGCCACGCCGGCAAGGATTGGGAATCCTATGCCCGCGAAGGCATCGGCTTTGCACTCGACACTATCCGCCAGGCGACCGGTGAAGAAGAGGTGAATGCGATCGGTTACTGCGTCGGCGGCACCCTGCTTGCCGCAACGCTTGCCCTGCATGCGCAGGAAGGCGACACGCGCATCCGCTCTGCCACCCTGTTTACCACCCAGGTCGATTTCACCCATGCCGGTGATCTCAAGGTGTTTGCCGACGAGGAGCAGATCACCCAGATGGAAGAAAAGATGAAGGAGACCGGCTATCTCGATGGCTCGAAGATGGCGATGGCCTTCAACATGCTGCGAGCGTCGGATCTCATCTGGCCCTATTTCGTCAACAACTACCTGAAAGGCCAGGAACCCTCGGCCTTCGACCTGCTCTACTGGAATTCCGATTCGACCCGGATGCCGGCGGCCAACCATTCCTTCTATCTGCGCAATTGTTATCTGCAGAACAACTTGACAAAGGGCACGATGGTGTTGGCGGGCAAGACGATCTCGCTCGGTGACGTCAAAATCCCGATCTACAATCTCGCCACCAAGGAAGACCATATCGCCCCGGCAAAATCGGTATTCGTCGGCAGCCAGTTTTTCGGCGGCGACGTTACCTATGTGATGTCCGGCTCCGGCCATATCGCTGGCGTCGTCAATCCGCCGGACAAGGGAAAATACCAGTTCTGGACCGGCGGCCCGGCTACGGGCGATTTCGACGACTGGGTGAAGACGGCCAGTGAAACGCCGGGGTCCTGGTGGCCTCATTGGCAGTCCTGGATCGAAGCGCTCGACGGCGATCGCGTCCCGGCACGAAAGACGGGCGGCAAACTCAACTCTCTGGAAGAAGCGCCGGGCTCCTATGTCCGGGCACGCGCCTGATCAAACAACGGACACCGACACTTCATGCTCTTCGACAGGCCACTGGTGCCCGCCGTCCTCATTCAGCGCTACAAACGCTTTCTCTTTGATGCCGTACTTGAGGATGGGCGCGCCATCACCGGCTCCTGCCCCAATACCGGATCGATGCGCGGGCTGACGACACCCGGTTCGCGGATCTGGCTTTCCGAGCATGACAGTCCGACGCGCAAATACCAGCACATGTTCGAAATGGTCGAGGTCGGTGGCACCGTCGTCGGCATCAATACCGGCTTGCCGAACAGGCTGGCCGAGGAAGCCATCAAGGCGGGACAGGTCGGCGACCTTCATCTCTATTCGACGGTCCAGCGCGAACAGAAATATGGCCGCAATTCCCGCATAGACATGCTGCTCAGCGATCCCGAACGCGGCCGTGCCTATGTCGAGGTCAAGAACGTGCATTTCAGCCGCACACCCGGCTTGGCCGAATTTCCAGACAGCCCGACGGCACGCGGTGCAAAACATCTGGAAGAACTCGGCGACATGGTCGAGGCGGGCCATCGCGGCATCATGCTCTACCTGATCCAGCGGGACGACTGCGCCAAGTTCAGCATATGCCGCGATCTCGACCCGGTTTATGCAAAGGCTTTTCGGCGGGCGATGCAGCGCGGGGTTGAGACCTTCGCCGTCACATGCCGGGTTTCGCCGCAGCAAATTGCGCCTGGCGGGCTGATCCCGATAGACGAACCCGCCTGTGCTGATCTATGACATTGATCAAAGACAACTGAAAGTATTGTAATGGTCACCTATATCGAGGCAGCGTCAGCGCCCTACAAGAATACCGGCGTTATCCGCCTCTATACGCCCGAGGATTTTGCCGGGATCAAGCGCGCCTGCCAGATCACGGCACGCTGCCTCGACGAACTGGCAAGCCGCGTCAAGCCGGGAGTAACCACCGACGAGATCGATCGTTTCGTGTTCGACTTCGGCATGGATCACGGCGCCCTGCCCGCGACACTCAACTATCGCGGCTACACCAAGTCGTCCTGCACATCGATCAACCACGTCGTCTGCCACGGCATTCCCAACGAAAAGCCGTTGCGCGAAGGTGATGTCGTCAACATCGACGTCACTTACATTATCGACGGCTGGCACGGCGATTCCAGCCGGATGTATCCGGTCGGCGAAATCAAGCGCGCCGCTCAGCGTCTGCTCGAAGTCACCCATGAATGCCTGATGCGCGGCATTGCCGCCGTCAAGCCTGGCGCGCGTACCGGTGCCATCGGCGAAGCCATCCAGACCTTTGCCGAAGCCGAACGCTGTTCGGTGGTGCGCGATTTCTGCGGCCACGGCGTCGGCCGGCTGTTTCATGATGCGCCGAACATCCTGCACTATGGCCGCGCCAACGAAGGCCCGGAAATGCGCGAAGGCATGATCTTTACCATCGAGCCGATGATCAATCTGGGGCGCCCGCATGTAAAGGTTCTGGCCGATGGCTGGACCGCCGTCACCCGCGACCGGTCGCTGTCGGCGCAATACGAACATGCCGTGGGCGTTACCGCCACCGGCTGCGAGATTTTCACTCTATCGCCTGGCGGTCTCGACCGTCCGGG
This sequence comes from Pararhizobium sp. DWP1-1-3, assembly GCF_049896125.1. Lineage (NCBI taxonomy): Bacteria > Pseudomonadati > Pseudomonadota > Alphaproteobacteria > Hyphomicrobiales > Rhizobiaceae > Pararhizobium > Pararhizobium sp. DWP1-1-3. The sequence goes on along the minus strand of NZ_JAFCTR010000004.1, from coordinate 257,307 downwards.
CCTGCCGGCATAAGGTTTGCGATGACAAAGCTCCCTTTTTCTTCCGAAGGCGATCACTCGCAACCGGCTGATGAAAGGGGCTTTTTCGCCGAACAGCAACCCAAACGCTCCAGCCTTGGCATGCCCACCGTTCAACAGGACGATGCACACTATCATGGCCATCGCGACCGGTTGAGAACGCGCTACAAAGACCATGGCGACACGGCGCTGGCCGACTATGAAATCCTCGAACTGCTGCTGTTCCGGCTGATACCGCGCCGCGATACCAAACCGATCGCCAAGGCGTTGCTTGAACGCTTCGGAACGCTCGCCGGTGTGTTCGGCGCCTCGCCTGCCTTGCTGCAGGAGGTGAAGGGCATCGGCGAGGCCGTGGCCTTTGATCTGAAGCTGATCTCGACCGTTGCCCATCGGACACTCAAGAGCGAGCTCAAGGGCAAGCAGGTCCTGGCCTCCTGGTCATCGGTGATCGACTATTGCCATGCAGCCATGGCGCACGAGACCCGCGAGCAGCTCCGCATTCTCTTCCTCGACAAGCGCAACGCGTTGATCGCAGACGAGGTGCAGCAGACCGGAACAGTCGATCACACGCCGGTCTATCCGCGTGAAGTTGTCAAGCGGGCGCTCGAACTGTCCGCGACGGCCCTTATTCTCGTGCACAACCATCCATCCGGTGATCCGACCCCTTCCCGGGCTGATATCGAAATGACCAAGATGATCGTCGATACGGCAAAACCGCTGGGGATCACCGTTCACGATCACATCATCATCGGCAAGGATGGTCATGCCAGCCTCAAGGGGCTGCGCCTGATCTGATCGCCTACAGCGCCGCGCGTCATTTATGGCGCGCAAAGGTCGCTGTAGCACTTTAAATTTTCTGCATAATTTTCCCTGAAATCGATTCCGATTTAAGGAATCATGCAGTACCGGCTTAGAGCCACTTCGCCCGCCGGAACATGCGGTAGAGCATGCTGCAGACGATGACGATGAGCGCCAGAACAACAAAATATCCATACTTGAACTTCAGTTCGGGCATGTCGTCGAAATTCATCCCGTAGATACCCGCAATCGCCGTCGGTACAGCGAGGATCGCGGCCCAGGATGCCAGCTTTCGGGAAATTTCGGTCTGTTCCGACTGACCGATCATCAAGCTGGCTTCGAAGGTAAAGGCCAGCACCTCCCGCAAGGTGTCGATATCCTCCTGCACCCGCCGGACATGATCGGTCACATCACGGAACAGCGCGTGCAACGTTGCGTCCATGCCGGGCAGATCGAGATGCTCATGGCGCCGGCAGACATCGACAAGCGGCACCACGGCATTGCGCAGGCGCAGCAGGCTTCGACGCAGGAAATAGAGGCGTTCGATATCCTTCTTGTTTAGCCGGTCGCGCAGAACCCGTTCTTCCAGTTCCTCCACTTCCGTATGGATTCCTTCAACGACGGGCATGTAGTTGTCGACGATGAAATCGAGAATGGAATAGAGGATGTAGTTCTCGCCATGCGCCAATGCGGCAGGCGACGCTTCGCAGCGTTGCCGGACAAGGTTGTAGGATGTTGACGGTCCGTGGCGGACTGAGACGACATAGCCGCGGCCGACAAACAGATGCGTTTCACCAAAGACAATCTCCTCGCCCATCATGTGTGCGGTGCGCGCGACGACGAAGATGGCATCGCCGTAGATTTCCAGTTTCGGGCGCTGATGGGCATGGCCGGCATCTTCTATGGCCAGTTCATGCAGACCGAACTCGGCTTGGACCTCACGCAACAGGGCCTCATCCGGCTCATGCAGGCCGATCCAGACCACCGCCTTGTCGCGGCCTTTCCATTCGTGTGCGTCCTTGATCTCGATATCGAGGATGCGCTGACCATGTTCATAAACGGCAGCCGCAACGACACCGGGACGGCTGCGTGGTTTTGCAGGCGGCGCCTCGACCATGTCAGGCGACGCATCGGTCTCGCTTTCCTGCCGATCCTCTACATCCTGCAAAGCCATGACAAATCCTCCGCCCCAAACCGCAGTCAGTCTCACCTGTCGCTGAAAGCGCGCTCCTCGCCGCAAACAGCGGATTGCCCGATACAATATAATCGCTTTTCATAAAATAAGCACCGGTAAGCCTGGGCTTGTTCCCAAGGCTTTATTAAACTGTAAGATTGACGTTATAGACGCTTGCGGGCGACATTTGCCGCAACGCACAATGATTCTCCTCCATCATCGGAAACGCGTCATGAACCAGTACGATCTCGTGGTTGTCGGCAGTGGACCTGCAGGGCGCAGAGCCGCAATCCAGGCCGCCAAGCTGAGCAAGAAGGTTCTTGTCATCGAACAGGGAAAGCGTGTCGGCGGCGTCTCTGTGCATACCGGAACCATCCCCTCCAAAACCCTTCGCGAAACCGCACTCAATCTCACCGGCTGGCGCGAGCGCGGCTTTTACGGGCGGGCCTACCGGGTCAAGGAAGAAATCAGCGCCGAGGATCTTCGCCGCCGCCTGTTGATCACCCTCGATCACGAGGTCGAGGTGCTGGAACACCAGTTCGCCCGCAACCGCGTTCAGCATATCCGCGGCAAGGCCAGCTTCATCGACCCGCAGACAATGCAGATCCTCAAGGAAGACGGCGAAATCATCCAGGTTTCCGCCACCAGCATCCTGCTTGCTGTCGGCACGAAGCCTTTTCGCCCGGACTACATACCGTTCGACGGAAAGACGGTGCTCGATAGCGACGAGCTGCTTGAAATCCAGGACCTGCCCCGCTCCATGGCCGTGATCGGTGCCGGCGTTATCGGCATCGAATATGCGACGATTTTCAGCGCACTGGATACGCAGGTCACGTTGATCGATCCGAAATCCACCATGCTCGATTTCATCGACAAGGAAATCGTCGAGGACTTCACCTATCAGCTGCGCGACCGCAACATGAAGCTGCATCTCGGCCAGAAGGCCGAAAAGGTGGAGCGGATGGCGGACGGCAAATGCTCGATCAAGCTTGATAGCGGCCGCGTCATCATCTGCGAAATGGTGCTGTTTGCCGCCGGCCGCATGGGCGCCACCGATTCGCTCAATCTGGAGGCCGCTGGTCTTCAGGCCGACAATCGTGGCCGCCTCAGCGTCAACCCGGAGACGTTCCAGACATCGGTTCCGAACATCTATGCCGCCGGCGACGTCGTCGGCTTCCCGAGCCTTGCCTCCACCTCGATGGAACAGGGCCGCATCGCAGCCCGCGTTGCGGTCGGTGCGATCGCCAAGGAACCGCCGAAATTCTTCCCCTACGGCATCTATGCTGTCCCGGAAATTTCGACCTGCGGCCTGACGGAGGAAGAGGTCAAGGAGCGCGGCATTCCTTATGAATGCGGCATCGCCCGTTTTCGCGAAACATCGCGCGGCCACATCATGGGACTTGATTCAGGGCTCTTGAAGCTGATCTTCTCGCTGAAGACCCGGCGCCTGCTCGGCGTCCACATCGTTGGCGAAGGTGCGACCGAACTCGTCCATATCGGCCAGGCGGTACTCAACCTGAAGGGCACTGTCGAATATTTCGTCGAGAATACCTTCAACTACCCGACGCTGGCCGAAGCCTACAAGATTGCCGGCCTTGATGCCGGTAACCGGATGGGCGAGGTTGCCCCGAAAATATAGGCGGCGTGAGGGCGCTTGCCGCGTTGCGGATATTGCAGCCGACACGGCTTTCAAGACCGATGAGACAGGGAGATGGCGGCTCGTGGCCAACTCCAGCATGCTGCCGGCGCCTTAGCGGCTGAACACGCCCAATCGACACTTCGTCACAATCTGATGTGCCCGGTCCCGGGTTACGTTTCCGGCAAACTCATTACTGAAACCTGCTGTTACAGAACTTTTCAACGCGTCCTGATCCCGCCCACCGGTAATGGCTGGATGGGTTAGGTTAAGCCAAAACAAATCTCCCTGCCCCGCAAATGGAAAAAGCCGCCCCTCTCGGGACGGCTTTTTCAAATCATGCAACGATGCGCGAGCTTATTCGGCGCTGTCGTCGGCAGCCTTCTTCTTGGCCGGAGCCTTCTTCTTCGGTGCAGCGGCTTCTTCGCCTTCCGCAGCGTCGGCCTTGGCAGCCTTCTTCTTCGGGGCCTTCTTCGTGTCCGAAGCGCCTTCCTCGTCGTCGGCCATCAGTTCTTCCTTGCTGACGGTCTTGTCGGTGACCTTCACTTCGGAGAGCAGGTGATCGACGACCTTTTCTTCGAAGATCGGGGCGCGCAGCGAGGCGGCGGCACCCGGGGTCTTCTGGAAGTAATCAATGATCTGCTTTTCCTGGCCCGGGAACTGGCGAAGCTGTTCGAACAGCGAACGCTGCATTTCTTCGTCGGTTACCGTGACGCCGGCCTTTTCGCCGATTTCAGATAGAACGAGGCCGAGACGAACGCGGCGTTCAGCCAGCTTGCGGTATTCACCGCGGGCTTCTTCTTCCGTCGTGTCTTCGTCGGCGAACGTCTTGCCAGCCTGTTCCAGGTCGGTGTTGATCTGGCGCCAGATGTTGTCGAACTCAGCATCGACGAGGCGCTGCGGCGTGTCGAACTGGTAGAGTTCGTCCAGCTGGTCGAGAATCTGACGCTTGACCTTCTGACGGGTCATCGAGCCGTACTGGCTTTCGATCTGGCCGCGAACAACTTCCTTCAGCTTGTCAGCCGATTCAAGGCCGAGCTTGGTGGCGAGGTCGTCGTTGATTTCGACTTCAGCAGCGGCAGCGACGTCCTTGACGGTGATGTCGAAAGTGGCGTCCTTACCAGCGAGGTTTGCAGCCGGGTATTCGGCCGGGAACGTCACGTTGATGACCTTCTCGTCGCCAGCCTTCAGGCCAACGAGCTGTTCTTCAAAGCCCGGGATAAACCGGTTGGAACCGAGAACCAGCTCAGCGTCTTCGTCCTTGCCGCCGTCGAACGCTTCGCCGTCGACCTTGCCGAGGTAATCGATGGTGACGCGGTCGCCGTTGGCGGCCTTGCCCTTCTTGGTTTCATACGTGCGGGCATTTTCAGCGATCTTGAGGATCTGCTCGGTCACTTCGGCTTCGTCGATATCAACGACTTCGCGGGTCACCTTGATGCCGCTGACGTCCTTGAGTTCGATCGCCGGGATAATTTCGTAAGCGACTGTGAATTCGAAATCTGCTTCGGCGCTGAGGATCTTGTCCGCTTCGGCTTCGTCCTCGGTCATCGCGATTTCCGGCTGCGTCGCAGACTTTTCGCCGCGCTCGGACAGGATTTCGGTCGGCTTTTCGCGAACGAGCTCATTGACGAGCTCAGCCATGATCGACTTGCCGTACATCTTCTTCAGATGTGCGAAAGGCACCTTGCCCGGACGGAAGCCGTTGATACGGACCTTGTCCTTGGTTTCGGCGAGACGCTCGTTCATACGAGCTTCCATGTCCTTGGCCGGGATAACGACCTTGAGTTCGCGCTTCAGCCCTTCAGCGAGCGTTTCGATAACCTGCATGTTCAAACCTTCATTTCACGTTGACAGGGCTCTGTCGGTGTTCTTGTACACGAGCACTTGAGCCGATCCATTTGCCGGGAGTGGCTTTACGCAAATCAGTCACCGTTTTGCAAGCAAAATGGCGCCGTCCTCTCGATCGACGCCAAGGCAAGCCCTGGACGTCCCTTTATTCTGGTGCGGGTAGAGAGACTTGAACTCCCACGCCTTGCGGCACCAGAACCTAAATCTGGCGTGTCTACCAATTTCACCATACCCGCGTTCAGAAAACCGCAGCGCCTGCTCGCATCGGCGCAGAAAAGTCTTCGGCGACAACGCCTGTGACAGACCTGCACCGGGTTCAGGGCGTTCCCGAGCGCGGCGTCTCTATATCACCCGTTTCCAAGGGATCAAAGGAAAAATGGGGATCGAAGGAAAAATGCGGTTTTTGTCGTGTTCCTGTCACCTGCCGGCCAAGAAACCGCTTCTCGCCGTCAATAAAGCGGCTCCTCATAGAGCGGCTTGCCATCGACGGCGATCAGACGGATCTGCATTCGTCCGTCGTCATCGACCCGTGCGGTCACCGACAGTGCGCTGGCATTGCGCGCCTCCTCCAGAACCTTGCCCTCGCCTTCCGGCACATAATAGCGCTCGATACCGTAATCGACATTCAGCGAAGCCTGCTGGCTATCCGACGCCGGATAGAAGTAGAACGGCGCACTGCGGGCAATGACACTGCCCTCTCTTGGCGCAAGAGTGCTGAAGGACGCTTCCGCAACACCCCAAAAACCGTCCGGCTGTTTTTCCAGACGCACGGAGAGCTGTGCATCGGTAGCCTCGGTGGGAAAACCGCCCGTTACCTTGTCGGCCGGAATGGCCGAGATATCGTAGGATAAAATGACATAGTCGCCGCGCAGCAAGTCGCGCGGATCGACGGGAACTGTCTTCAGCACCACATCGACACCGTTGCGCAGGATCGAGGCCCGGCTTTCGATCATGTAGCCGAGGAAGGCAGTCTGCAGCAGAGCGACCAGGATTGCCGCGAACAAGGGCCTCATCAACGGATTGTTGCTCATGCCGCGCTCCCTTCCACCGTGGTTTTGGACGAAAGCCGTTTTTCCAGCCGGATGACCAGCCAGGCGATCAAGGCGATGACGACCCCGGCGATCAGGAAGAAGCCGGATGTGCCGAGGATACTGCCCAATGTCTCGGAGGCCAGATATAGGGTCTCTGCCGCAAAAACCGCGTAGCCGAGAAATCGGACAGCGCCGTTCAGCCGGCCGGCGATGGCAATGCCGCCCAATGCCACCGCAAGCGTCGTTGCACCGATCGCGATCTCCTGGCCAAGACCATCGACCTCCGTATGCAACGCGGCCAGCCCCATCACGGCAGGCGCGAAGCTATAGAACGCCGGTGCGGCTCCCGCATCGCGTGCAAAACGATAGAGCGGCGACAGGGGAAGGCTCGCTACCAGGAACGCCACGAGGCCGGCCCCGAACAGAAGACCCGCGACCCAAACCTCCGTTAGCTCGATGTAAAACCATCCGAGCCAGGCCAGGCCGAGAAGATATGCAAGATGCCGGGCAATGCCGGCATTGGTGTAACGCACCAAGCCGATAACGATAACGATCAGCATCGGCACCAGGTAGATATAGCCGTTCCCCTCGAAAGACGTATCATTATCGATCACCAGTTCTCCGAAAACAGCCCAGGCCAGAAAACCGCAGAGCACCGCAAGCGCGGCAGAGCGAAAGGCGGCCGCGGCGACGCAGGCTGCGGCAAACCAGACGAGCAGCGCATCCGTCGCATCGCCCGACAGGTGATACATCTGCCCCACCAGCGCGATCCCACCGCCAAACGTCATAGTCGCCAGCACCAGCAGCGCGGTACCCATTGCCTTGAGCCCGTGGCCAAGGCAGGCGGCACCTGTGAGATAAAAGACCCAGATGAGGGCAACGATACCGGCGACGCGCAGGAGGCGTGGGATCGCTTCCCAATTGGCCGCAACCAGCAGCAGGATAGCCGCCGACAGCAGGATGGCAGCCAGAACCAAAAGCACCCTGCCAGCACTGAAGACGGTTTCGCGGGCATCGTATTCGCCGAGCATCGCCTTTGCGGCTGCGGGGTCCAGCATCCCCTTTGAAACCCATGTGTTGAAGTCTTTTTCGATCCGCCCCCGGTACATGACCGATCTCCTTGCATGCGCTTATTGCGCAACACATATCATAGGCATCGGCAATTCCTAGAGCAGCAGCGCTCGTGCAGGGGTAACAGTAGGCCGATAAATTCCTTTCGAATCAAAAGCTCCGCTCGCCGCTGCGCAGGTCACCGCATCCTTTCCAGTACCGTTTAAGAGAAATTTTGAAGGGTGATCATCGTTAACGAAGCATGAAGGTTTGCATGCGATCATTCCTCATCCAACAGACCGAAGGCGAACAGTTAACGTCATGCATAATCTGCATATCATCCATGATAATATTGCACTGCACAAATGACAGGTCCGCAGCTATATTGAACTCAAGAAGACGGAACGAGATCAGCGAAAGCGATCGGGGCCGTCAGCGGCAAGGCCAGCCGCTTCCGCTCAGAAGTGGAAAAGGCCAGCGGACTGAAAGGTTCGCTTCATAGAATTCGGACTGGCGCACTCCTCCTCCCAGCGCCATTCCGATCCGATGGGCAACACTCCTCCTCCCAGTTGCTCATCCCCTTAAATGACGCCCGCTGGATCTCCTCCCCCAGCGGGCGTTATTCGTTTCAGCCTCTTCAGAAAAACCTATGTTTTCTGGGCTTTGTTGAGCGCCGGGTTGGCACTTGTCGAAAATTTGATCAGGCCGGCGCATTGGAATGTCGCCAGCTATGCACCTTCCACATGGGTGCCATTCGGCATTGTCGCTACACATTCTTACTAGCAGCAATTATCTTGAATGCAGCTTCAGGGCAGCGCACTCCTCCTCCCAGCGCGCCCTGATGGGATCGGCAACACTCCTCCTCCCAGTTGTCGATCAGAACAAGCAACGCCCGTCGGACCTCCTCCCCTGACGGGCGTTGTTTTTTGTTCAAACTCTCTTTTGAAAATCAGGCCGCCCTTATCTAATTCTGTCGCTTTCGCACAGAATTTGGTCAGGTGATGTCAATCGTGACCTTGAGGCGTGCAAGAAGCGCATGGGTGCGATGCAGCATTGTCTCTGTAATTTCAGCGCCGAACGGCCTATATTCCAACCATCAGATGAGGGCCAGCACGGTGCTGGCAAACCTAGAAAGGACCAGCATCATGAACATCGCTCGCTCGTTCAACAATTGGCGCAAGTATCGTCAGACCTGCAACGAACTCGGCCGCATGACCGACCGCGAACTGAACGACCTCGGCATCGGCCGTGGCGACATCCAGTACGTTGCCCGCCAGGCAGTCAAGTAAGTCTCGCAACCGGCCGGTTCTTCCAGCCTAATGCGCAGCGACCAAACGCCCTCCGGCTCAAACCGGCGGGCGTTTTTTTTCGTCCAGATTCCGCCTGCAGGGTTTGAACGGCCTGACGGACCATCGCAGCGCCCAATCACAGATCAACCACAGCTTTCGACGCAGTGCAGCATATCAGCGAATGCCTATTTTCGTTGCAGCGGCATGCTTACCGCGCCTATCCGTGCAATCTGGCTCGCAGCTCGTATCGCCACATAATTTCGCCACAAAAAACACACCTAAAAAACAAATGGTTAAATGGATTCAGGTTTCGCTGGCCGCACCGTTAACCTATGGCTTCTTTTTCATCAGCCTCCCAAAATGCCCAGAGAAAAAGCATCGCATTGCACAAACGCATAGCAGATGCATTTTCTTTGCACTCCATCTTTTCCGGCGAAAGGCGTACAAGGATGTCAACGAAGCAGGCAATCACTGCACTGCTCATTTGTATGTCTCAAGGAAAAGATCATGAACCCGATTCGTATCGCAAAAAGCTGGATCAACTACCGCCGCACCGTTGCTGAACTTGGCAACCTGTCCAACCACGCCCTGACGGACATCGGTATCACCCGCTTCGACATCCGCAATATCGCTTCGCGTTCCTTCCGTTAATCGGACCAGTCCGTTGACCGGGCCGGGAATGTCGAGGAACTAAAAACGGCACCATGGAGTGCCGTTTTTGATTCCGGGCTTTGCAAAATCAACAGCACGGAACCGGTTTCCTTCCTGCCCGCCTTGCTCTAATAAACGGCGCATGACAGATACATCTTCGCACTCCCCCATCCACGTTATCGGCGGTGGCCTCGCAGGCTCAGAAGCCGCCTGGCAGATCGCCGAGGCAGGCATTCCGGTTATTCTCCACGAGATGCGCGGCGTCCGTGGCACGGATGCTCACAAGACCGACGGCCTTGCCGAACTGGTCTGTTCCAACTCCTTCCGCTCCGATGACGCCACCAGCAATGCCGTCGGCGTCCTGCACGCAGAGATGCGGCTTGCCGGTTCGCTGATCATGTCCTGCGCCGACAAGAACCAGGTTCCGGCAGGTGGAGCGCTTGCGGTTGATCGCGACGGCTTTTCGGACGCGGTGACTGCGGCAATCGACGCCCACCCACTAATCACCGTCATGCGCGAGGAAGTCAGTGGCCTGCCGCCGAAGGAATGGGATCTGGCTGTCATCGCCACCGGCCCGTTGACGGCGCCTTCGCTTGCCAGCGCCATCCAGGCTGAAACCGGCGCCGACGCGCTGGCCTTCTTCGATGCCATCGCGCCGATCATCCATACCGAGAGCATCGATATGGACATCTGCTGGTTCCAGTCCCGTTACGACAAGGTCGGGCCGGGCGGCACGGGCAAGGACTATATCAACTGCCCGATGGACGAGGCGCAGTACAATGCCTTCGTCGATGCGCTGATTGCCGGCGACAAGACCGGCTTCAAGGAATGGGAAGGCACACCCTATTTCGACGGTTGCCTGCCGATCGAGGTGATGGCAGAGCGCGGCCGCGAAACCCTGCGGCATGGCCCGATGAAGCCGATGGGCCTCACCAACGCCCATAACCCGACCGTCAAGGCCTATGCCGTCGTGCAACTGCGCCAGGACAATGCGCTTGGCACGCTCTACAACATGGTCGGTTTCCAGACAAAACTGAAATATGGCGCCCAGGCGGAAGTGATCCGGATGATTCCCGGGCTGGAAAAAGCCGAGTTTGCCCGCCTCGGCGGCCTGCACCGCAACACTTATATCAATTCACCGGTGCTGCTCGACAGGTCGCTGACGCTGAAGTCACGGCCGGGACTGCGATTCGCCGGCCAGATCACCGGCTGCGAAGGCTATGTCGAAAGCGCCAGCATCGGCCTGCTTGCCGGCCGTTTTTCTGCTGCAGAGCGCAAGGGCCAATCCCTGCCGCTTCCTCCGGAGACCACCGCCTTCGGCTCGCTGCTCAACCACATTACCGGTGGCCATATCGTTTCGGATGACGAACCGGGAAAACGCTCGTTCCAGCCGATGAACATCAATTTCGGCCTGTTCCCGCTGCTGGAGCCGGGGGCGATCGTCAAGCCCGAAGGCGTCAAGCGCTTTCGCGGCAAGGACAAGACGGTGATGAAGAAGCAACTGGTGGCGCAGCGGGCGCTCGACGATTGCGCAGCCTGGCTGAAGACGATCCAATCCGTCTAAAGAGCCGCAAGTTCCGATTGCGGGCTGAAACTGCCGAGCAGCCAGAGGGAAACCTCGGCTGCTATTTCCGGGCTGGCAAACTCATAGACACCGTCGAGATAGGAAAAATCGGTGAAGTGCACCTTCAGGCCGCGTCCGCTGTCGGCGTTGCCGACGTTGACCTTGCCGGCTTCGATCAGATGGCAGACGAAATGCGTGCCATGTGCTGCCATGAAACCAGCCTTGCCGTCATGCAGGCGGACGAAATAGGCTTTCTCATCGGCCGTCGCGTGAATGGCCCGGATCGCTTCGTCAGGAAAGGCCCGTCCAAAATCAAGGATCGCCACACCGGCATCAGGTTCACGCCGGTCACTTTCGGCACGCGCCTTCATCCGCATGTAGAAAAAACCTGCGAGCACAATGCAGATGATGACGATCGGCCAACCCATAGCGCCGGTTCCTCTTCACACCGTTCAAAACGATACCACGGATGCGACCCTAAAAGGCGAAGCTTGCGCCAATGTGCCCGCGGCATCGCGCAACAGCGTTGACGACTATGAAAGACGCCGCCTGCGTTTCACCATCTGCCGCTGCGTGCGGCTTTCCACATCCACCACTGCCGGCGCCATTGCGGCGGTACGATCGAATGCACGAAGAGTTTTGCCCCGGCACGCTCGGCGCGATCGAAAACCGGTTCGGCCAGCGCCAGCGCGGTGAATGCGTACCGATTCGCAGGCGAAATGGAACCGGCCGCTGCCCGGGCCTTGGCAAGGTGCTCGCGGCCAAGACCGGCAAATGCACGGATTGCCAGGGTTACGGACTGCCCGTTCTCGCCGGACAGGAAACTGTCGCGGTCAAGCCCGGTCGCGGCCAGAAGTTCGCCCGGAAAATAGACCTGCCCGCGCCGTCGATGCAGCGGCAGGAGCAGAAGAAGACCGGCAATCGCCTGGGCAACACCGGCATGGCCGGCGGCCGACGCCGAGTTTTGCGCCTCTGCGGGATCGAGAATCAGGCTTGCCAGCTGAATGAGCGCCGACGCGGTTTCACCGGCATAGCCTTCGAGCGACGCCCGGCTTTCCATCGGATCGTCATAAAGATCGAAGATACGCGCATCGATCATGTTCTGCAGCACCGGAACCGGCAGATCGTGGCTTTTCACGCAGGCAAGCAGCGCCTCGGCCAGCGGGTTGCCCTCGCCGCTTGCACCGGTTGGGTCATCGAGCACATCGCGCCACCATTGCAGCCGGATTTCACCGGGCAGCGGCTCGCGCACGAGATCGCGGACACGGGCAATCTCCGCATGGAACGCATAGAGTGCCGAGAGCGGACCGCGTCTGTCCTGCGGCGACAGGAGGCAGGCGAGATAACGATCGCGGTCGCTGTCGCGCAACGCAGCCAGGCTGAAGTCGTAGACGGGCTGCTGAAGAATGGCAGTATTTTCTGGCATATTTATCGGTCAGACGACAATGAAGGCGGCGGCGACGGCGCGTTCTTCGGCAAGCATGATGTTGTAGGTTCGAATGGCTGCACCCGTACTCATCGGATCGGATGAAATCCCGTGTTCCTTGAACACCGCCTTCAAAGCGGCCGGTAATGGCCTGATATCCTTGCCCGTTCCCACAAGAAGAACCTCGATATCAGCCGCCTCTTCCAAAACCCTCTGGAAATTGTCGGCTGTCAGCGGATCACCTTCCACCATCTCCCAGCCATAGATGCCCGAAGGCAGCATCAGCAGCGAGCCACGATGGGACATTTCGGCAAAGCGGAAGCCGCCATTGCCGTAACTGTCGATCGGCGCCCGGCCCGGAAAATGAGCTTTCCGGATTTCGATGGGTTTTCGCATGTTATTGCGCTCCCCCGGCCGGTTGCACAGCAATGCCGCCGGTTTTTTCAGCATCGCCGGGGGTTCCGTGCCGCAGCTTGAACAGGATGAGAACCGGACCCGCAACATAGATCGACGAGAACGTGCCGACAGCCACACCGAACAGCATCACGAACGCAAAAGACTGGATCGCTTCGCCGCCGAACAGGCACAAGGCTGCCAGCGCCAGCATCGTCGTGGCACCGGTGAGCACGGTGCGCGACAAGGTTTGGTTGATCGACGTGTCCAGCAGGATCGGCAAGGGCATGCGCGGATATCGCCTGAGATTTTCGCGAACGCGGTCATAGACGACAACGGTATCGTTGAGCGAATAACCGACGATGGTCAAAAGGGCTGCGATACTCGTGAGGTTGAATTCCATCCCGGTCACGACAAACAGGCCGATGGTCAAAAGCACGTCATGCAGCGTTGCGACGATGGCGCCTGCAGCAAACTGCCACTCGAACCGGACCCAGATGTAGATCAGGATCGCCAGCAGCGAAGCCAGCACGCCGATGGTGGCCGCCGTGGTCAGGTCGCCGGAAACCGACGGCCCGACGACTTCGACCCGGCGGAACTCGTATTGATCCTCAAGCTCGCCCCGGATCATGATCACCGATGTCTGCTCGGCATTCTCGCCGCCATCACGCGAATGCACCCGGACCACCACATCCTGCGGCGAACCGAACGGCTTTACCGTGACGTCACCGATGTTGAGTTCGTAGAGGCGGCCGCGAATATCCTCGATATCGGCATTGCCCTCGCGGGCTTTCAGCTCGATCACCGAGCCGCCGGAAAAATCGATGCCGAGATTGATGCCGAGCGCGCCGAACAACAGCATGCTGACGACGGATAAAAGCGCGGTCAGCGAGAAGACATAGTTGCGGATCGCCATGAACCGAAGTGCGGCACCATCAAATATGCCGGTGCGAATGCCGTCCGGCAAAGCCGTCGGCCGGCGGCGCGAGACCCAGATTTCCAGCATGACCCTGGTCAGGGTAAAGGCGGTAAAAAGCGTGGTGACGATACCGATGGCAAGCGTCACGGCAAAGCCACGGACAGAACCCGTTCCGAGAAACAGCAGGATGATCGCTGCAATCAGGGTGGTGATATTGGCATCGACGATGGCAGCAAAGGCGCGTGAGAAACCATATTGCAAGGCTTCGCGCACCGAACGGCCCTGGCGTACCTCTTCACGGATGCGTTCGTAGATCAAGACGTTCGAATCGACCGCCATGCCGATGGTCAGCACGATCCCGGCAATGCCCGGCAGCGTCAATGGGAGCCCGGTGGCGGTCAGAACGGCGATGATCATAACGGCGTTGAGAGCAACGGCAAGGCTCGCCACTGCGCCGAACAGCCCGTAAAAACCAACCATAAAGGCGATGACGAGCACGGCGCCGATTGCGCCGGCCGTCACGATCGAATGAATGGAATCAGCGCCGCGCCCCGCTCCGATCGACCGTTCCTCAACAACGGTCAGCTGCGCCGGCAAGGCTCCGGCGCGCAACAGCAGCGCCAGATCGTCTGCGCCTTCCGGGCTCATGTCCGCGACAAGCTGGACGGTTCCGTCGGTAATCGCCTTGCGCACCAGGGGCGTGGCAATCACCGCTCCGTCCAGAACGATGGCGAGCGTCGTGCCGGAATTATCGGTCGTCGCCTGAGCAAACCGCGCGGTGCCTTCGGCTCCAAGCCGCAGGTTGACGACGGGATTGCCGGATTGCGCGTTGATCGCCGATTGGGCATCGACGATGTCGGCGTTGTCGATGATGGGCTGGCGGCGCAACAGGTAGCCGATCGGCGGGTCGTCGGCAGAATAGAGGATTTCGGAATTGAGCGGCGGCTGGCCGTTGACCGCATCCTGGACCGGCATCGACATATCGATGCTGCGAAACGACAATGTTCCGGCCTGACCGAGGATGTACTTGATCTGCTCGGGATCATAACGCCCGGGGATCTGGACAATGATCCGGTCGCCACCCTGCCTGCGGATCTTTGGCTGCAGGGAGCCGAGCTCCGTCAGGCGGCGATGCAGAACCGTGATCGCGCTGTCGAGTGTGGCAGAAATCCTGTGGTTGATGCCGTCATCCGTGACGGCGATAGACAAGCTGCCATCGGAGGAGTTCCCGACCGTAACCTCGCTGAAGTCGGTCTTCGTCAGGCCGGTGGCCTTGACGGGATCGCTCAGAGGCTTCAAGGCCGCCCGCGCAGTATCGGCCTGTGCTGGGTCGCGAAGGCGAAGCTGGATCCCCTGCCCGGTGCCGGACAGTCCGGAATAGCCGATGCCGGCAGCGCGAAGGCGCGTGCCGACATCATTGATAACAGCCTGAAGGCGGGTCTTGACGACATCTTCCCGTTCGACCTTCAGCGTGATCTGCGATCCGCCCTGAAGGTCGAGGCCGAGCATCATCTGCTTCTTCGGAAGCCAGTTCGGCAGCGTATCCAGCTTGGCGGTCGATACTGCGTTCGGCAGGGCGACCAGAATGCTGAACAGCACGACGAGCCAGACGATGATGGTTTTCCAGCGGGAAAAATACGGCATGAAGCTCTCAAAGATATGTCGTTACAAGGTGACCAGTGTGCCCGGCCTCCCCCGCAAGCTTATTCCTTGACAGGTTCGCCCTTCACCCGGACTTCGGATACACCACTGCGTACCACACGAATCTTCACGCCGTCAGCTATTTCGACTTCGAGTTCACTGTCATCGACGACCTTCGTCACCTTGCCGAGAATTCCACCACCGGTGACGACCTGATCGCCGCGACGGATGTTCTTCAGCAGTTCCTCGCGGCGCTTCATGTTGGCGCGCTGCGGACGGATGATCAGGAAGTACATCACGACGAAGATCAGCAGGAACGGCAGGATGGACATGAGAATATCAGCGCCGCCGGCGCTTGCGCCGGGTGCCGTCTGGGCGAATGCCTCGGTAATGAACATCAATCACTCCTTGAATGCAGTTTGGCGGACGGATGCCCGCGTTTCGGATCGCCGGAATATAGGAAATGCTGATTTCAATGCAACAACAGACCAACCGGCTTCTGCCTTCAGCCTCATACATGAAATCGGCCCGAGGAGAAGCTCTTTCTACCGGATTTCACGCCTTTTACCGTTAGATCAGCCATGCTACCGGACAGGTTGGCCCCACAGCCAAAATCCTAGTCATCATCGGGGAAGCTCTCATGCAGGACACAAAAATAGACCTTCTGATTGCCGAAATGCGCAAGCTGTCGGCTGCCATCGAGCGGATCGCCGGTCCAGCCCCTGCCGTCAACGACTGGGATGCGGCTGAATGCTTCGTCTGGTCGCCCCAGCGCCTGCATCTCCAACCGGTGAGCAAGCCGAACCGCGTCGAACTCAAGCTGATCCAGAGCGTCGACCATGTCCGCGATATCCTGTTCGACAATACGCTTCGGTTTGCGCAAGGCTTTCCGGCCAACAACGTGCTGCTCTGGGGGGCGCGCGGAATGGGCAAATCCTCCCTGGTCAAGGCGGTTCACGCCAGCGTTTCTGCAGATGCCGGCATCCGCCTGAAACTGGTCGAGGTGCACCGCGAGGATATCGCCACGCTGCCGACCCTGATGGAAATCCTGAAAGCTGCCCCTGTTCCGGTCATCGTCTTCTGCGACGACCTCTCGTTCGATCACGACGACACGTCCTACAAATCGCTGAAAGCCGTACTCGACGGCGGTATCGAGGGGCGGCCCGCAAATGTGCTGCTTTACGCAACATCCAACCGGCGCCACCTTTTGCCGCGTCACATGATGGAAAACGAGCAATCGACGGCGATCAATCCGTCCGAGGCAGTCGAAGAAAAGGTCTCGCTGTCCGATCGCTTCGGGCTCTGGCTCGGGTTCTACAAATGCAGCCAGGACGACTATCTGGCGATGATCGACGGTTATGCCGCTCATTTCGGCTTGGAGGCCGACCCCAAGCAGCTTCACGCCGACGCACTGGAATGGAGCACGACGCGCGGCGCGCGCTCCGGCCGTGTCGCCTGGCAATTCATCCAGGACCTCGCGGGCCGCGCTCACAAGAAAATCGATCTGGTCTGAACGCAAAAGAAAAGCCCCGAAACGGGGCTTTTCTTTTAATGATCGATGGCAGCCCCGAACTATTCCAGGAACGTCGTCGGGTTGACTGCGCTGGCGTTCTTGCGCACCTCGAAGTGTACCTGCGGCTGCGTTGCCGTGCCGCTCATGCCGGATGCTGCCAGCGTCTGGCCCCGCTGGATCTTCTGGCCGCGCTGAACCTTCAGTTCCGACGCGTTGCCGTAGACGGTGACCGTGCCGTCGTCATGGCGAACCAGGACGGCATTGCCGAGTTCCTTGAGGCTGCTGCCGGAATAGATGACCACACCGTTTTCGGCGGCCTTGATCGGCGTGCCCTCGGGAACCGAGATGTTGATGCCGTCGTTGCGGTTGCCTTCGACATTGGCGCCGTATCCGGCAATCACTGCACCGCGAACCGGCCAGCGATACTTGCTGATGCCTGTGGCTTTCGGCGACGCCTCAGTCGTGTCTTCTTTCGATGCGACTTCCGTCACCGACTGCTTGGCGACCGGCGCCGTATATTCGGCCGGCTTCGTGCCGTCTGCCTTGGCAACCTTCGCGTCGGCCTTCTTCGGAACAGAAGCCGTGACGACCTGATCTGCACCCGAAGCATTGCCGCCCGGAATTTTCAACGTCTGGCCGATGCGGATTGCAGCACTGGTCAGGCCGTTTTCCTTGCGTAGTGCATCGACCGACACGCCGTTTGCCTTGGCAATCCGGTTGATGGAATCACCTGCCTTGACTGTGTAGGCCCCGCCCTGACCGTTACCATCGCCGGAAACCGGCTGCTTACCGGCAGCCATATCGGTGCGGTTGACGCCCTTTTCACGGGACTGGGACTGGCCGGGCAGGATTGCCACGTCGCGGCTGTCCGGCTGGACCGGAACATTCTTTTGCTTATCGACGTCGAGGCTGGCCGCCGCGTCCGATGCGGACGCCTTGGCGGCGCTGCCGGCAACGCCGAAGGTTGGGATCAGAATGCGCTGGCCCGGCTCCGCCTGGGATGAAGACGTCAAGCCGTTAGCCTTGAGAATTTCCTTCTCCGGCACGCCAAACCGCTTGGAGAGCGTAGCGACCGTATCGCCCTGACGCAGCAGGACGGCAGGCGCATTCGTTGTAGACCAGCCACCCTTCGATGTCGTCGCCGTCGTGATCGGATCAGCATTGAGATTCTGGCCGGCCTTTGCGGTTTCACGCACCGCTGGGAATGGCTGGGAGAGCGAGGTGTCGCGGGCCTTTGCCGTAGGATCAGCAAGGACCCCGCGCTGAACGTTGATCGGCGTCGAAGCTTCCCGGGCACGAGAGACCGGCGCCGATGCCGTATTGACCGGATCCGGGAAAGGCTGACTGACCGCCTCTTGGCGATTGACCTGCCCCACTGGGGCCGCCGCCAGACCTCCACCCTGCACATCACTGCGCGGAATTGGGACATTGCTGCCGGATATCGAGCTGGTCGTTAGATTATCGGACTTCGAAAAAAGCCCGCCAAAGCGGCTTGCATCGGAGCTGCATCCTGTCGCTACGCTTGCCAGCAATAACGCCGCAAGCAGGCGAACAGCGGATTTTCCCACACTCGACGAAACTCTAATACGCATGACACTTTACCCACTTGGAACACAACTCGGTGTGAAATGATTAAAACGCATTAGAGTTACCGCACGGTTAAAACCGATATTAGCGTCAACTTTTTTTGATGAATTGATAACCATGATGATTATGGCACGCCATATCGAATGGCAGATCCTGGCCAGCACAGGCCGAAACGCAGGCGCGCAAGCGCGCCGTCTCGATTTGTCAAAGCCCTTGGCCTTGACCGGGACGTGATGGCTTCAAGGCAAAAAACCGCAAATTACGATTTTAAGGGGGCGTTTTGGCTTAGAAATTTTCGCGATAGAACTGTTCTATTCCGGACACAAGGCTGCGTGTCTGCGTGACATCCTCGTAACTGATAGTCCCGGTATCCCAGCCGAACATATCGCCGGTTATCATTCCGCCGCTGTCCCTCGGTCCGGTCAACTCGGACTGTACCTTGTCGGCGTCCAGCAGGACGCTGACGAGCGTCTGGAATGTCGATCCGCAGGCTATGCCGCTTTCGTCGCTGTAAGCGACGGAGCGAGCCCCCGCGATGGCCGCATCCCTGGTGCCGAAATAGCGAAGGCTGTTCTGATCTTCCGGACGCAAGTTGTCGTAGTACTCGATGAAGGCGCGGTAATAGGCCTTGTGGTCACCAGTCTCGCCATATTTTCCGAAAGCTTGATATTCGCGGGCGGCGAGTTGCGGTGAAAGCGTGTTGCTCCATTCGTCTTTTGTCAGTGGCGGGTATTTTTCCTGCACCCGCTTGGTTCGGCCAAGGAATAGAAGAGCTTCGGCGGACAGCGAAACACGCGAGGACGGATCGTAGCCGCCCGCCGGCAATGCGGGCGCGGCGCCGTCTTCCCGGGCGCCGGAAGCACCTTGCGCTGCAGCCCGGCCGGCAAGATTGTTCAGGCCGTCTCCGGCAGCTGCCGAGGTCAGTCTGTTTGCGATCTGCATCTGCCGTCTCCTGCGTTTTGGCGCCTGGAATGGAACTGACACATACGCTTCCGGTCAGAGGTCAGCTCATCTGCATGTTCGGTTATGCCCCGAGGCTTGCGTCAAACTGACCAAAATTAACGGAAAATTAACAGTCTGTTTTTGCAGCAATAAACCCCTTAACAAGCAAAGAGGAATGCACGCAGGCGCGCTACACGGCCGCAACAAACGACGGAATCGGTGCTCTCTCCTGACGATTTTCGGGTCCCACCCGAAAAATCATGCTGTCAAAACAGAACGTTTCGGAACTCAGAGAAAGGACGCGACCTGCGCAACGAACGGCAGATAAGGCGCCTCGAACAGATCTTCGCGGTCAAAACGGCTGCCGGTGCGCGTCAACCGGACGATCCGGCATTCGGTTTCGCTCATCATGATCGGTACGATGAGAACGCCACCCGAGACGAGGTGATCGGAAAACACCCGCGGCAGGCTGGAGAATGCGGTGGTTACCAGGATGCGGTCGAAGGTTCCCTCGCCCGTCGGCCCAATACTTCCATCCGCTTGGCGCACGATCACGTTGCGGATACCGGCCTTTTCGAGGTTTCGCTGGGCGCCGGTCGCAAGAGTCTTGTAACGCTCGATCGTCAGCACCCGCTCGGCCATCCGTCCCATCACGCCGGCCGTAAACCCGCTGCCGGTGCCGACTTCAAGGACGCGCTGCCCCGCCTTGATATTCAGGCAGTGCAAAAGCCGCACGGCAAAATCGAAGCCTTCCATGAAGGCGCCGCACTCCAGCGGAACGAGCCGTGAGGAATAGGCATTTTCCTGATATTGCGGCGGGGTGAAAATGGACCGTGGCGTCTGCTCGACAGCGTTGAGCAGCTCCTTGTTGGAGATGCCCTCGGCCCGCAGGCGCAACACCAAGGCGGCAAACCCCTCCTGCTCGACGACGCGCGGGCTCAATCGCCCTCTCCATCGAGAAGCGCGCGGGCAACACGATCCTGTACGGCATAATCGGTCAGGTCGAGCTTCAACGGGGTCACGGAAATCTTGTGCTCGCGGATCGCATGAATATCGGTTCCAGCCCTGAAATCACCGAAGCGCTCGCCGAAACGAAGCCAGTAGTATGGATGGCCTCGCCCATCGGAGCGCTCGTCGATCGACAGGCCGAAATCAAGCTTGCCCTGGCAGGTGACCTCGGTACCGGTCACCGCATCAGCCGAACAGTTGGGGAAATTCAGGTTGAGGAAGGTCCCGTCCGGCAGATCGAGCGGTATCAGCTTCTTCAGCAGTTTTGGCGCATGGGTTTCCACGACGTCCCACGGCACGATGCCGCCATCCGCATGACGAAAAGCCTGGCTCAGCGCAAACGAACGGATGCCCTGCAGCGTGCCTTCGATGGCGCCGGCGATCGTGCCGGAATAGGTGACGTCATCGGCCATGTTGGCGCCGACATTGACCCCGGACAAAATCAGGTCCGGCTTGATATCGAGAACCTTGCGCACGCCCATGATGACGCAATCGGTCGGCGTGCCGCGCAGGGCAAAGTGCTTTTCCGAAATCTGCCGCAGCCGCAACGGTTCCGACAAGGTCAGGGAATGCGCAAGGCCGCTCTGGTCCGTTTCCGGCGCCACCACCCAGACATCGTCGGAAATCGTCCGGGCGATCCGTTCGAGCACGGCAAGGCCTTCGGCGTGGATGCCATCGTCATTTGTCAGCAGAATTCGCATCTCAACCCCTGCCGCAAGACGCGGCTCAACCGGCCTTTTCGATCTTCGTGAGGCCGCCCATATAGGGCAACAATACGTCCGGGATGGTTACCGAACCGTCTTCATTCAGATAGTTTTCGATGACGGCGATCAGCGCGCGGCCGACAGCGGTACCAGAGCCGTTCAGCGTATGAACGAACTTCAGGGCCTTGTCGTCCTTGACCCGGTAGCGGGTGTTCATCCGCCGCGCCTGGAAATCGCCGCAGACCGAGCAGGATGAAATTTCGCGATAGGCATCCTGCCCCGGCAGCCAGACTTCCAGATCGTATGTCTTGCGGGCGCCAAAACCCATGTCGCCGGTGCAGAGCGTCATGACGCGGTAGTGCAGGCCGAGGCGCTTCAAGACTTCTTCTGCACAGGCCGTCATACGCTCATGCTCATCGATCGAGCTTTCCGCATCGGTAATCGACACGAGTTCGACCTTGTTGAACTGATGCTGGCGCAGCATGCCGCGAGTGTCGCGGCCAGCGGACCCGGCCTCCGAGCGGAAGCAAGGCGTCAAAGCCGTAAAGCGCAACGGCAAAGTATCGGCGTCGAGGATCTGTTCGCGCACCATATTGGTGAGCGGCACTTCGGCGGTTGGAATGAGCCAGCGGCCATCCGTGGTCTTGAACAGATCCTCGGAGAATTTTGGCAACTGTCCCGTGCCGTACATGGCTTCGTCACGCGTCATCAGCGGCGGCTGGACTTCGAGATAGCCGTGTTCGCTTGTGTGCAGGTCGAGCATGAACTGCCCGAGCGCCCGCTCAAGACGCGCCAGCTGACCCTTGACGATGGTGAAGCGCGAACCGGCGATTTTGGCGGCACCCTCGAAATCGAGCCAGCCGAGCTCTTCGCCGATTTCAAAATGTTCCTTCGGCTTGTGATTCCAGCCCGGTTTCTGGCCATGGCTGTGCTTGACCACGTTGCCATGCTCATCGCTGCCGACCGGAACATCGTCGAGCGGAATGTTGGGAATGCTGGACAGCGCCTCGATGAGAGCGGCATCGGTCAGCCGGTTTTCCTCTTCCAGCGCAGGCATGGTGGTCTTCAACTCGGCCACTTCCGCCTTCAGCTTGTCGGCGAGATCGCTGTTCTTTTGCGCCATCGCAGCACCGATCTCCTTGGAAGCGGCATTGCGGCGCGACTGCATGTCCTGCAGCGACTGAACGAGGAAACGGCGCTTTTCATCGAGCGAAATCAGTGCAGCCGACAGGGGCTCGGCGCCGCGCTTTGCCAGTGCGGCGTCCAGGGCTTCGGCATTGTCCCTAATCCATTTGATATCAAGCATGGTCGTTCAGGTCCTGATCGGTCTTGGTAAAAACTGAGACCCGAACGCATCGGCGGATACGGCTCGCGTATCAGCCGACGTTTTCTTCCGCCTCGGCAACCGCGCGCGCAGCAGCGTCGCGCGCCCGTTGCCGCTCGATGAGTCGGGCCGTGTAGATGGAAATCTCGTAGAGAAGGATGGCTGGCAGAGCAAGGCCGATCTGGGACACCGGATCCGGCGGCGTCAGGATGGCTGCAGCGATAAAAGCGATGACAATCGCGTATTTCCGCTTTGCCTTCAGGCCGTCCGCCGTCACGAACCCAACGCGCGCAAGCAACGTGGTGATGACCGGCAACTGGAACACCAGGCCGAACGCGAAGATCAGCGACATAATCAGGCTCAGATATTCAGACACCTTGGGCAGAAGCTGGATCGACACCTGCCCTTCGCCGCCATCCTGCTGCATGGCCAGGAAAAACCACATGACCATCGGCGTGAAGAAGAAATAGACCAGACACCCGCCCAGGATGAACAGCAGCGGCGAGGCAATCAGAAACGGCAGGAAAGCCGCCCGCTCGTTTTTATAGAGCCCTGGCGCCACGAACTTGTAGACCTGCGAGGCGATCACCGGAAACGCGATCACCAGCGCGCTGAACATCGCCACCTTGATCTGGGTGAAGAAAAACTCCTGCGGCGCGGTGTAGATCAACTCAACCGAACCGTGATTGAGACCAGCCCAGTCCACGGCCCATTTGAAAGGCTGGACCAGAATGTTGAAAATACCCTTGGCAAAATAGAAGCAGACAAGGAACGCCACGAAAAACGCCCCGACAGCCCACATCAGGCGCGCGCGCAATTCGATCAGATGCGCCATCAGCGGCTGGGGCTTGTCTTCGATATCGCCGCTCATGCGTCACCTTTTTTCTTCGTAGTCTTTGCAGCCGGCTTGCTGACGGCCGGCTTCACGTCACCGGAATAGACCACTTTCGCCTTTTTCGCCGGCGCCTTTGCAACTGGCACAACAGCAACTTCGGCTACCACCGTCTTCGGCTTGGCAACGCGCTTGGCCTTCGGTTTTTCGGCCTCGGCGGCACGGTCCATCTGCTTGGCTGCGGATGCGATAGCGGCAGCGGCAACCGGATCGACCTTGGGCTGGTCGGAAGGCACGGCGGCCTCTGCGGAAACAGTGGCCGGAGGCACGGTGTCCTGCGCCTTTGCTGTTGAATCAGCGGCGGTCGCCTTTTGCAAATCGGCCTTGATATCGTTGCCCATCTGCCTGAGCGGGTTCATCGCCTCGCGGATGGTGTGGGCCGGGTTGAGCTTTTGTGCGTCGCTCAGCGTCTTTCGCACGTCGTCGAGGTCCGCTTCCTTGAGAGCTTCGTCGAATTGCTGGCGGAAATCGTTTGCCATGCCGCGCATCTTCGTCATCATCTTGCCGAAGGTTCGCAACATTGGCGGCAGATCCTTCGGACCAACCACGATGATCAGAACGATGGCGATAACGACAAGCTCGGTCCAGCCGACATCAAGCATTCTCAGGAACTCCACAAAACCGAAGGCGACAGGGCCTGCCCGGACAGGTCAGGCCCTGAACAAAATGCATGATCAGCGGACTTCGTCGGATTTGTGTTCGACCGTCTTGCCATCGACGCCCTTATCGGCGGTCGCCGCCGTCTCGTCTTCGGTCATGCCCTTCTTGAAGCTCTTGATGCCCTTGGCAACGTCGCCCATCAGTTCCGGGATCTTGCCGCGGCCGAACAGAAGCAGAACGACGACCAGAACGATCAGCCAATGCCAGATACTAAACGAACCCATATTCTTACTCCCTTGAAGCCTGTAACCCCGATTTAAGATGTTCAACCATCTTTTTCAAACAGCAATCCGTTTAGTGGGTTAGCGGAAAGGCGCCCGTCGCGCAATCCTTACACCGAGACTGCGGCGGAGATACAGCCAACTGTATGAATAACCGGACTTTCCAGCGCATTGTTCACGAGGACGTGACCAGATAAGCCAGCGAATGGAGAGGATATTGACGTGGCCCTAATCGCCGTCTCCGCCCGTCGGCGGCAGGAGGCCGAGCTCTTCCAGGTCGAGCTGGGTAATCGGATCTTCGTCCTCGCCAAAACCGTCGTCGCCGAGCGGTACCGGGATCTGGAAATTGGCCGGAATGCGGCCGGACAGCAATCCTGCCCCCTTCAATTCCTCAAGGCCCGGAAGGTCACGCAGCTCCTCCAGCCCGAAGTGATCGAGGAATTCCCGCGTGCTGCCGAATGTCACGGGCCTGCCGGGCGTGCGCCGGCGGCCGCGAAAGCGGATCCAGCCGGCCTCCATCAGCACGTCGAGCGTGCCCTTGGAGGTCTGGACACCGCGAATATCCTCGATTTCAGCCCGCGTCACCGGCTGATGGTAGGCAATGATTGCCAGCACTTCGAGGGCCGCACGCGACAGTTTGCGCACCTCGTTTTCATCGGTCTGCACAACGAAGGAGAGATCGGCTGCGGTGCGGAACGCCCAGTAATCGGCAACCTGCACCAGATTGACACCGCGCCCGGCATATATGGATTTCAACCGCATCATGATGCGCCGGACGTCTGCCCCCTGTGGCAGGCGCGCCGCAATATAGCCCTCGGAGACAGGCTGGGCCGAGGCGAAAACCAGTGCCTCGGCGATCCGCTCGGCCTCCAGTTCAATCCGTGGGTCAATCCGGAGTGTGGTTGTCTCTGCGCCGTCCTCTTCCTCGTTCGTTCCCGGCAGGCGCTCTTGCGGATCAATCACGCCCCGCCTCCATATCCGCCAACACGTCGGCGGTGAGTGGATTTGGTCCCTGGCGAAGATAGATCGGCGCAAATGCGCCGTCCTGGCGGATTTCGAGACGCCCCTCCCGCACCATTTCCAGCGAAGCGGCAAAGGAACTGGCAATCGCCGTGGCGCGTTCCTTTGGGCTCGTCATGTAGCGTAGCAGAAAATGATCAAGCGCCGTCCAGTCGACCATATCGCCGATCAGCCGGGCAAGCAGAAGCCGCGCGTCGGAAAGTGACCAGACCTGCCGCTTCTCGATCGTCACCTGCATCACCGCCTCGCGCTGGCGCAACGACGCATAGGCATGGAGCAGATCGTAGAGCGAGGCCTCGAAGGCGGATTTCTTTTCGACCGGAATATGTTCTGGCGCGCCACGGGCAAACACGTCACGGCCAAGCCGGTTGCGGTTGATCAGCCGGGTGGCCGCCTCGCGCATGGCTTCGAGACGCTTGAGGCGGAATGCCAGAGCCGAGGCCATTTCCTCGCCGGACGGCCCCTCGTCCTTTGCCTGCTGGGGGATCAGCAGGCGGGACTTCAGGAACGCAAGCCACGCCGCCATCACCAGATAATCTGCTGCAAGCTCAAGCCGGATGCTGCGGGCGCGCTCGATGAAGGCGATATACTGTTCGGCCAGCGCCAACACGGAAATACGGGCAAGGTCCACGCGCTGATTGCGGGCAAGATGCAGGAGAAGGTCGAGCGGACCTTCGAAACCGGCTATATCGACGACCAGCTCTTCCTCGTGCAGGCCGCGATCGGAAGGCTCATCCTGCCACAGCGGGTCCATCGGCGCCCGTGTCGCCGGTTTCTTCTGCATGTCGCCGGCGTTGCTCACGATTACCCTGCCCCTGGAATCAGTTCATGCGATAGTCAGCATGCCGTTAAACTCGTCGCGCAACGCCGCCTCGTCCGAAGCGTCGGGCTTGGCAAAACCAGCCTCAACAGCCTTCACACGGCGCAGCCTGTCTCCGGAAATGACCGGTACGGCCCGCGCTACCTGATGCATTTCATCCATGATGCCATGGCAATGCAACACCAGATCGAGCCCTGCTGCAATAATGCCGCGCGCCCGCGCCTCGATATCGCCCGCCAGCGCATTCATCGAGACGTCGTCCGACATCAAAAGACCGTCGAAACCGATATGGCCGCGAATGACGTCGTGTACCACCTTGGCCGATGTCGTTGCCGGATTGTCCGGATCGATGGCAGTGAAAACGATATGAGCCGACATGCCCATCAGTTCGTCCTTCATTGCCACGAAAGGCAGAAAGTCGCTCTTGGTCAGTTCGTCGAAGGAAACATCGACCACCGGCAGCTTGTGATGTGAATCGACGAACGCCCGCCCGTGCCCCGGCATGTGCTTCATTACCGGCAGCATGCCGCCGGCCTTCAGACCTGCAGCTGCCGCAGCGCCGATCTCCGCAACAGCGCGCGGATCGTAGCCATAGGCACGGTTGCCAATGACGTCGCTGCTGCCCTCGATCGGCACGTCCAGCACCGGCAGGCAATCGATATTGATGCCGAACCGCATCAGGTCAAACGCATGCAGGCGCGACATCAGCCAGGCGGCGCGCAAACCCTGTTCGCGATCGCGGCGGTAGATTTCGCCGATGGCCGCTCCATTCGGATACTGCGCCACGATCGGTGGGCGGATGCGCTGGACGCGGCCGCCTTCCTGGTCGATCAGCACCGGAGCATCGGGATTGCCGATACTGTCGCGCAAGGACGCCGTCAGATCGGCGATCTGGTTGGCTTCGCCGATATTGCGTCCGAACAGGATGAAGCCCCACGGACGCTCGTCCGCAAAGAATGCCTTTTCGTCCGGGGTGATGGTCAGGCCTTTGCAGCCTGAAATGAATGCTTTTGATTCGGTCATACCGCATGATAGCCGCAGCGCTCGGCAAGGCGAAAGCCGGTTTCTCGTCTTGCCTCACCATTCCCAGCTGTTGCGGCAAGGTCCGGACATGCAAAAGGCGCGGCCGTTGGGCCGCGCCTTCAAAAGCTTGATGGCTGGACGAGATTATCGCGTCACAAGGCAGCTGCCGCCGGCGCTCTTGTACTGCGCGCACATCGCGTTGGCGGCGTCGCGGGAGCCAGCCGGAATACGAACCCGGTAATAGGTCCCCTTGCCCGCAATCTCAGCCTTCTTGATATCGACACCCTTGCCGCCGATGACACTGCCGAACTTACCGGATAGCGTCTTGTAGGACGTCTGGGCTTCGGCTTCAGACGGCAGCGATGCGATCTGGATCACATAAGTACCGGGCGCAATCGAGGCGGTCTCCACCGGTTTCACTTCGGCAGCTGGCTGCGTTGCAGCGATGTCGGACTTGAACGTGTCGACAACCTTCTGTTCAGCAACCGGGCGCGTCTGCGGTACTGGATTGGCCTCGGCAACATCCGTCGTCTTGACGGCGCGGACCGGGGCGGTTTCATCGACCGTTACGGCGGCAGCTTCGGCAAGCGCACTCTTCTGCCCCTGCTCGGCAAGTTGTTCCACCACCGGCTGCGATTTCGGCGTGGAGGCCGTCTCAATCGGCTTGGTCAAAGTCGTCGTCTTCACGACATTGACCTGGGGATCGCCGTTATTGGCGGCAACATTCGTCTCCGGCTCCGGCTCAGCCACCGGCTCCTCGCGGGCGACTAGCGTACCGTCCGGCTTGACGATCATCGTGCGAACCTTGCGCGGCGACACCGCAGGCGACTGTTCCGCATCGGCTGCCGCACTGTCCGCTGTCTGTCCATCCGGCAACAGCCGGGTGCTACCGTCTTCATCCACCGGGATCACGCCGGGAAGGTCGTCATCGGCACCTTCATTTGGCAGATTTTCCGGGGTCAGCGTCCGCTGAACCACATCCATCGGCTCTTCTGTGGAAGAAACCAGCGTACCTTGCTGAGGCGTGGTGTCCTGCGCACCGGCAACACGGTCGTAAACGGCCTTGTCCTGGTTCGGAACGGTTTTTCCGCCCTTTTCAACCGGCACCATCTTTACCGGCGACTTGTCCGCCAGGATGATTTTCGGCTCGCCGCCGGACAGCGCCGAACCGGTACCGCCCATGAAGGCATAGACGCCGACGCCGCCAAAAATCGCCAGCCCGGCAACGGTCGCTGCCAACAGCGCCAGGCGCCGCCGGCCCGAACCGCGGCGCTCGTCATCGTAATCGTTGCTGGCGGCATAGCCGGAGCCGACGGCAAGGCGGTCCGAAGACGGGTCATTGTTCTGTGGCTGGTTGAGCGACCGGCGGAAGTCCTCTTCCATGGCTTTTTCAAACTCGTCGAAATCCTCTTCGACGCGAGCACCGGACGGCTGAACAGGCGCAGCAGGCTGCGCTGCGCTGGCGCCGTGATCGACGCTCTGTGCATTGCGGCCAGGTGCGGCAAAAAGCTGGGCCATTTCAGCATCGATGTCGAGATCGTAATCCGGGTGATGAGCAGCCGGACGTTCCTGCTCGACAACAGGCAAGTGCGGAACGTTGAGATCGGCAATCGCCGTCAGGCTTTCTTCCGTTTCCGAAATCATCGACGGATCGAAAGCCAAGGCGCTTTCCGGCTCCTCGCGAACCTCTTCAACGGCCTCCGGAATGTAGCGTTCAGGTGCGGCTACAGGAATAATCGGCACGGCAGCTACCGGTTCGGCGGCCGCGAAGCCAATCTCTTCCACTGCCGGCTCAAACTCCGAAGGGTCGATATCCAAGTTGATATCGATATCGGAAAGATCCAGTTCGAACGTATCGAGATCGAAATCCGGCTCCGCGTTGACGGGCGGCTTCAAGGTGGCGGCAGCTTCGATCACCACCGGATCGGCGGCCAACGCCGCCGGTTGATAAGCGGCCTCGACGACAGCCACCGTCACCGGCGCAGCCACAACGGCAGCAGCCAGCGGCGTCGCATACGCCTTTTGCGACGAAGGCCCGCCATTGGTAGCGACGGGCGTCGCACGGCTGAACGTCGGCGTAAACGGATAGTTGACCTTGCGGGCGGCTTCGGCCGGAGTGGCGGCCTTCACCTCCGCTTTAGACGGAACCGGAAAGCGCTCGATATCGGCCAGAAGCGCATCGATGCCATTTGCATTCGCCGGCGAGATAACGATGTCGCCAGATACGGGCACTGGCTCGTCTTGCCATTCTGGCAATTCGGACTGCATCGAAGCTTCGGGCTCGATGACTGGCTGTGCGCTTACGGATGGGGAGTAATCTACAGGCTCGGGAGCAACCGGCCTTTCGAACACGGGTGATGCAACACTTGGCTGAGCCACGCCTGCAAAGGCCGGCGCAGAAAAATCCTGTTCCGGCTCAAGGTGGGAGTTCGGCACCGGATGTGTTTCGACGTGCGGCGCTTGGACCTGCGCTTCGTCGTAGCTGATCGAAAGTTCGAGCTCGCGCTCCAGATCCGCGCCGTCAAAAACCGGCTCGCTCCATTGCTCGACTGCCCAGCCGTTATCCGCTTCCGGGATAGTGCCGGCTACCGGCGCCTCAGGCTCCTGTGACCATGAACTTGCCAGAGAATTCTCTGGCGCACTCACCTCGAACGCAACGTCCTGCTGCGAAACCGGCTCGACGAAAACTGGCTGTTCGTCGGCAACCGGCTCGATGCTTTCGGCTGACGTCACCGCGTCAACAACCGGCGCGGCCATTTCTACAGCATGGGGCTCGATGACAGACTGCTCTGCAGCATACGCATCGGCAGCATGATATTCTTCGGCAAGCGGCGCGAAGGACACAGGCTCTTCGAGGTAGACCGGCTCGGGAGCATGAACTGCAGGAGCAACCTGCGGCGCGTCGTAGACATCGAATTCGCGCAGGAGCTCGTCTTCGAGATCGAGAACCGGCTCGGTGAACACAGGCTCCCTGCTCACCATCTCGCGATGGCGTTCGAGTTCCTGCAGCTGCTGGACCGCAGGCCGATTGTCGTAGCCGACAATGCGGGCAAGTTCTGCCAACGGATCATCGTCCGCCAAAACGCCGAAATCCGCAGTACCGCTTCGTGCCAATTGTTTGTCTGCCATACGCTCCACTCACAACTACTAGCCTGTCATTGCCAGTGCATTGTGGGTAAATGGTGACAATACTATCGCATCTCATCCGGTGCAGCGGTACCTGTAATAGACAGGCCCGATTTCAACACCGAGGCGACAGCACGCACCAGCCCAAGTCTGGCAAT
Organism: Pararhizobium sp. DWP1-1-3; assembly: GCF_049896125.1. Lineage (NCBI taxonomy): Bacteria > Pseudomonadati > Pseudomonadota > Alphaproteobacteria > Hyphomicrobiales > Rhizobiaceae > Pararhizobium > Pararhizobium sp. DWP1-1-3. The sequence continues at coordinate 226,871 of NZ_JAFCTR010000004.1, read as the reverse complement.
AGTCAATTCTCCATTTTTATCGTTAACAAAACGTAATTCTGGAGACTCTTTACCTTTATTCCAGTGCGCGTGGAAGGCGCTGGCAAGATCGTAAAGGTAAAATGCGATCCGATGAGGCTCCTGGGACAGTGCCGCGGCCTCGATAATACGCGGATATTCTGCCAGTTTGGCAACCAGCTGAAGCTCGTTCGAATCAGAGATGTTGCCGTCGATGGCACCAGCGAGATCGACGGTGGCGAAATCGATATCCGGAAACGCCGCGCTCGCCTGGCGAAACACCGACATGCAGCGCGCATGGGCGTACTGCACATAAAACACCGGATTATCCTTCGACTGTTCTGTCACCTTGGCAAAGTCGAAGTCCAGCGGCTCAGAACTCTTGCGGTAAATCATCATGAAGCGCACCGAATCGCGGCCGACCTCTTCGACGACATCCCGCAGCGTGACGAAATCACCCGACCGCTTCGACATCTTCACGGGTTCGCCATCGCGGGAGAGCTTGACCAACTGGCACAGCAATACTGTCAGTTTCGAAGCGCCGCCGGATACAGCCCGCGCCACAGCCTCCAGCCGCTTGACGTAGCCGCCATGGTCAGCGCCGAGAACATAGATCATCTCGTTGAAGCCGCGATCGAACTTATCCTTGAAATAGGCAACGTCGGCAGCGAAATAAGTATAGGAACCGTCCGACTTGATCAGCGGCCGGTCGATATCGTCGCCAACTTCGGTCGAGCGGAACAGCGTCTGCTCGCGGTCTTCCCAATCTTCTGGCAACTGACCCTTCGGTGGCGGCAACGTACCCTTGTAGACGTGGCCCTTGAAGGTCAGGTCGTTGATGGCGTTACGAATGCGCGTTGCACCGTCCGCATGTAGCGTGCGTTCGGAGAAGAATACGTCATGGTGCACGTTGAGAGCAGCCAGGTCCTCGCGGATCATCACCATCATCGCAGCGATGGTACGCTCCTTGACGAGCGGCATCCACTTGTCTTCGGGCATGATCCGCAGGCTTGAGCCGTATTCAGCGACCAGCGCCTCTCCGACCGGCACGAGATAATCGCCAGGGTAGAGCCCCGCCGGAATCTCGCCGATCTTTTCGCCCAGTGCCTCGCGATAGCGCAGAAAGGCGGAGCGGGCGAGCGTGTCGATCTGCGAGCCGGCATCGTTGATGTAATATTCCTTTGTCACCTCGTAACCGGCGAACTCAAGCAGGTTGGCAAGCGTGTCGCCGACAACGGCGCCGCGGCAATGGCCAACATGCATCGGGCCGGTCGGGTTGGCCGAGACATATTCGACATTGACTTTGCGGCCGGCCCCAACAGCACTCTTGCCGTATTCGGTGCCTTCAGCGACCATCACGGTCAGCAGCTTTTGCCAGTAAGCGACCGAAAGCTTGACGTTGATGAAGCCAGGGCCAGCGACAGAAACGCCGATGACTTCCGGGTCTTCCTGCAGCTTGGCGACGATCTGGTCAGCCAGTGCGCGCGGATTGGTGCCGAGCGGCTTGGCCAGCACCATCGCGGCGTTGGTCGCGACATCGCCATGGCTGGCATCGCGTGGCGATTCCACACTGATTCGGCTGAAATCCAGCGCTGATCGGTTTTCACGCACGATATCAAGCGCTTCCAAAACGTTTTTAATTCTTGATCCGAAGTCAGTGAAAAGATTCATAACACCCATCCGCTCAGCTTCGCCCGAAGGCGCAAGGCCGCGTTCCTATCGTTCACATCAACGGCAGCCCGATATGCTTGATGCTGCCGCCAACCGGCGCGGTGACTACCGCAAATCAGGGGTATGGTCAAACAAACGCCTGTGCACGGAAATTGCGTAAGTATCGGTCATCCCAGCCAGGTAGTCGCCGACATGGCGGGCCTTGGCCGGTTCCGCCATGCCCGGGATCTGGTCAATCCAGTAGTGTTTCTGCATCTCACGCGGATCGGCCATGAAAGCCCTGTAGAGATCGGTGACGATCAGCGCAGCGTCCTTGCGCACCCGCATGACATCGGGATGGCGGTATATCCGCGTCATCAGCATTGTCTTGATCTGCTTGTCCGTTTCCGCCATGGAATGCGAGAAGGTCGCAATCACCCTGCCGGCATTGCGCACGTCGGCAGCACTTTGTGGGCGAATATCCTTGAGATTGTCCTGCGCAACGGTGATCACGTCCTCGACCATCGCAGTAATCTGCCGGCGCATGATTTCATGGGTGAAGCGGCTGGCTTCCAGCCCTGGATAACGATCGCCGACCTCGCGCATCAGCCCGGCGAGAAACGGTATCTCCTCCAGCATCTCGAACGTGAGGTAACCCGAGCGCAGCCCATCATCGATATCGTGGGTGTTGTAGGCGATATCGTCGGCAATCGCGGCGACCTGAGCCTCTAGGCTGGCAAAACTGGCGAGTTCCAGATCGTGCAGCGCGCAATAGTCGAGAATGGGCTGAGGTACCGGACCGCGCGTCCCCTCGCCGTTCGCGGCCACCAGCGGGCCGTTGTGCTTGACCAACCCTTCCAGGCTTTCCCATGTCAAATTGAGGCCATCGAACTCGGCATAGCGGCGCTCCAGTTTCGTGACGATCCGCAGCGACTGCGCATTGTGGTCGAACCCGCCATAGGGCGCGAGCATCTCCTGCAGCGCATCCTCGCCGGTATGACCAAACGGGGTGTGTCCGAAATCATGAACCAAGGCGACGCCTTCGGCGAGATCTTCGTCCAGCCGCATGGCTCTGGCCAGCGCGCGGGCGATCTGCGCCACCTCGATCGTGTGGGTCAGCCGGGTGCGATAGTGATCGCCATCCGCAGCGATGAAGACCTGGGTCTTGTGCTTCAGCCGGCGGAAAGCCGTCGTGTGAACAATGCGGTCGCGGTCGCGCTGGAAATCGGAGCGCGTCGGGCTGCCGGCTTCAGGATACAGCCGGCCGCGGCTGGCCCATGGATCCGAGGCAAAAATCGCGCGTTCACCGGCACCGAAACCAAGCGCATGTCTATCCAATGTCATTTCCCGTTCAGCATCCCATTGACGCGGTATTAAAGCCTTCATACCTATAGTGGGCGCTGCAGGAAAGCACCGAGTGGAAATCGCTCGTGACCTCGTATAAAAACAAGGATTTGCCGCGCAACTGGCCCTTCCCGTCCGTCGGCACAACTTAGACAACGGGTGACGTAAACAGCGAATCTCTCCGGTTCTTGACCCCGGTAGGAGGTAGATATGACTATAGATACCGTAACTCTCTCGGACTCGGCGGCAAAACGCATTGCCGTGATCCTGAAATCGGATGCCGAGAAAAAGGCCATGCGCGTTTCCGTCGAAGGCGGCGGATGTTCCGGCTTTTCCTACAAGTTCGACCTGGTCGGCGATGCCGACGACGACGACCTTATCCTCGAAAAGGGCGAGGCCAAAGTTCTGATCGACAGCATGTCGCTGGTCTATATGAGCGGCTCCGAAATCGATTTCGTCGATAACCTGCTCGGCCAGTCGTTTCAGATCAAGAATCCGAACGCGGTTGCAAGCTGCGGATGCGGCACGAGTTTCTCGGTCTGACGGCCAGATCTCGCCTTAGAGATAGGGCGACCCCAGCCAGAATATCTTGTTGAGCAAGCGTGTCGTAAACGGCTTGGCGCGCAGACCTGCCAGCGTCACAGGCTGGGCGTTGCTCAACACTGCCTGTAGTCTGTGCCCGACGGCGCCAGCAAATCCGGCGTCCAGCACCTCCAGATCGATCTCGAAATTGAGCCGCAGCGAGCGTGGATCGAGATTGGAAGAGCCGACATAGGCCCAGCGGTCATCGACCGTCATCAGCTTGGAGTGATTGAAGGCACCCGTGGAACGCCAGATGCGGCAGCCGCCCCTCAAGGTCTGGTCGAACTGCGCCGTCATCGCCCGATCCACCAGCACAAGGTTGTTGACGGCAGGCACGATGATATCGACCTCGACCCCGCGCATCGCCGCTGTCACAAGCGCGCTGATCAGTTCCCGGTCAGGCAGGAAATAGGGCGACATGATACGGATGTTGCGCCTGGCGACGGAAAAGGCCCCCATCATCATCTTGTGATTGGATTCGTTGGCACGGTCCGGTCCGGAGGGTACGGCCCGTATCAGCACGGTGGGTTTCTGCAACGGCGGCGCCACCGAGATTTTCCACGCTGGCCCATCCAGCGCTTCGCGGCTGGAAAACCGCCAGTCTTCGGACGCCACCTGGAAAAGGTCGGCGACGACCGGACCCGACACGCGAAAATGCGTGTCGCGCGCCTGCCCTTCTCCGGCAAACTCGCCGGTAAAACCCGAGCGGATGTTCATGCCCCCGGTAAAGGCGACCGAGCCATCGACGACGAGGATCTTCCGGTGAGTCCGCAGGTTGGCATAGGGCAACCGCAGCCCCATGATGATGTTGCCGTTGAAGACTTTGACGGTGACGCCGCCTTGCTGCAGGTAACCGACAATGCTTGGCACCGAGTAGCGCGCACCGACGGCATCGATGAGCACCCGAACGGCGACACCGCGTTTGGCAGCCGCGATCAAGGCATCGGCGAATCGCAAGCCGATCGGATCGCGATCGAAAATATAGGTTTCGAGAAGGATGGAGCGCGCCGCGCCACCGATCTGCTCCAGCATCATCGGATAGGCGATATCGCCGCCCTCCAGCATCGTGATGCCGTTGCCGCCGCACATGCGATGCCGGCTGACACGATCCCCGAGCAGTTTCATCGCCCCGAATCGCTGCCCGAACCGCTCGGCAACCAGCGCGCTGGAAATATCGAACTTGCCCATGGCGTCCGGTCCGCGCTCGCGGAACAGCGACCGCTGCTGTCCGATCGACGAGCGGCGGATGCGGTTGATGCCGGCAATCGCGTAGATCAACGCACCGATGATCGGCGACAGCAGAATGACGCCAACCCAGCCAAGGGCCGAGCGCACCTCGTCCTTGGTCATCGTTGCGTGAATGGCAGCCGGCACGCCAAGGACAATGGAAAGCGCCGCGAGGATGTGCGGCCAGTAGGTTGTGAGCAAATCGATCATGCACAGACTATAACGGGCCGGGATCAGGAAGCAATTAGGGGGCACTCTACACGTCTTTCTGCCGCATCGGGTTTGTGAAAAAGCTGCACTGGCGCTAAAAGCAGAACAGGCGCTGCGCCGTCAGCCGAAAGGACGTCATCCGTATGAAAATCGTTACCTGGAACATCAACGGCGTTCGGGCCCGCATCGACGTCCTCGTGGCCTGGCTGAAAGAATCGCAGCCCGATATCGTTTGCCTCCAGGAAATCAAGACGATGGACGAAGGCTTTCCACGCGCCGAGATCGAAGCGCTTGGCTACCATGTCGAGACGCATGGCCAAAAAGGCTTCAACGGCGTCGCCATCCTGTCGAAGCTCAAGCCGGACGAAATCAATCGCGGCTTGCCGGGCGACGATACGGACGAGCAGTCCCGGTTCATCGAAGGGGTATTTTCCGTCAAGGGCGGCGCAATCCGCGTCTGCTCGCTCTATCTGCCCAACGGCAATCCGGTCGAAACGGAAAAATTTCCCTATAAACTATCCTGGATGGAGCGGCTGAACGCCTTTGCGCAAAGCCGGCTCGCGCTGGAAGAGCCGCTGATTCTCGCCGGCGACTACAATGTCATTGCCGAGCCGCACGATTGCTGGGACGTCAAGGTCTGGCAGAACGATGCACTTTACCAGCCGCGTAGCCGTCAGGCGTTCCGACGGCTCGAAAATCTGGGATTTGCCGACGCCGTCCGTTCAACAACAGATGCTGCGCCGCTCTATACGTTCTGGGATTACCAGGCCGGTTGCTGGCCAAAGAACTTTGGGATCCGTATCGATCACCTGATGCTGTCGCCGGAAGCGGCGGACAGATTGATCTCGACAGATATCGAGAAGCACGTGCGCGCCTGGGAAAAGCCATCCGATCACGTTCCGGTGGCGGCGCAATTCAATTTTGCTGCTTGAAAAGGGCTGACGCCTTTAAGGCTCAATCGCTGTCGCTGTCGAGATGAATGCTGTGCGACATGGCGACGGCCTTGCGGCGATCGTCTTCGGCAGCAATCGAGAAGGCCTGCTCCTGCAGGGCTTGCAGCCAGGGCCTTTCCTTGGGGGTACACTGGTCAAGTGCTGCGGTCATGTAGGCCAGCCCACGCGCCGTCTGGCCTTCCTGGAAGATCACATTGCCGAAAACACCCATGGCACCGGCGTGACCGTTCTTGCGGGCACGGTTAAGCCATTTCTTCGCCTGCTGAACATTGACGCTGCCGCCGTCGCCGGACAGAAGCATCTTCGCAAGCTGGAACTGTGCCTCGGGAACACCGAAGGTGGACGCGGCCTGAAAATAAAGCTGGCGCGCCTGGCTGAGATCGCTTTTTACGGGGCTGTCCGGAATGCCGCGACGATAATAACCGGCCAGCGAAATCAGCGCATTGACAAAGTATCCGGTGTCCTCGGAACCCGGCTCGACGCCCTTCTCGGCAATCTCGTTATAGATCTTGAAGGCTTCGAGGTCGTTTTCAGCCACGCCGTCGCCATAGGCATACATATTGGCAAGTGCCCAGCGGGAGCCCGTATGGCCCTTTTCGGCAGCATAGCGGTAAGCTTCGACCGCCTCGTCCTTGCGGCCATTCTTATAGGCGGAAAAACCGAACTTGAAGAGGGCGAAAGGTCCCGATTCCTTGGTGATTCCGGCGTTGGGATCGAACGCATAGGCCATGCGGTGCTCAGCGGCCAGCGTGAGCGCTACACTCAGAACAAGAAACGTCAACGACCGGTAAGCGCGTATCAGCATGATAGTCTATTTCTTCCGTTCAAACCCGAGATCCGGTCCACAAAAGTTCCCAATGAGCCCCTGCCGAAAGCGCCGCACAGACTGGCATCTCCAAGACAGTACCCAGCGTTTCCGGCAAGAGTGCGGCCCATCCCGGCCGCACCATCCGTCTCACAGATACCTACCCTGCCAAACAGCCAATAAAAGCTGCTTCGAAGTTTCGTAACATCATGGGAGACATGGATTTTTTCGAAAACGCGATGACTCATCTACCCTCAAACGCCGCATGCTCAAAACCTACCGGCGCATTTGTCAAGTCCATCGGTGCTCCCAGTTTGTGGCGGGAAATAGACACAATCGCCAGCCAGCAGGCTGTCACAGAGTATAGAAAGAATGTGTTGCTGAATCGTCACAAAACGTGATGCCGGAAACACAGAATTGTCCGTGAGCGCCATTGAAATTAATGGTCACGAAACCCGGGTTAGAGGCACGCTCTGCGGTCCATTCCGCGCAGATGCAAAACGCATGAGCGCTGAAGTCAGGGACACATCTTTCTTCACGAATGCCAGCGCATACCAAAATGGCCCGATGCGAGCATCGGGCCATTGTTTTACTCTGTTTCCAACGATCAGAACTTGACCTTCAGCGAGGTCGAAATGGCGGTCACGATGTCATTGCCAAAATCGTATTTCACATCTTCACCGACGGAACTGCCGCTGGTGAGAAGGCCGACTGCGCCCGCGAGACGCAATTCGACGTTTTCGGTCGGCGAATAGGATACGCCGGTTCCAAGCGTCCAACTGTCAGTCTGGTTGCCGTAGCCATGGCTGGTACCACGGTCCCAGGTCAGGCTGGCCGCACCGCTCCACTGATCGTTGAACTTGTGACCAACACCGCCGGTCACTGTCCAACCGTCGCGATAGAGAAGAACAAGGCTGGTTGGAAGGTTGCGCGGATCAACGGTGCTGTTCGGAGTGACCTGAATGACCTGCAGTTGGCTCCAGTCGGTCCACTTGACCGATCCGAAGACGAGCCAACCTGGGGCTACACCGGATTGAACCTTGAGTTCCAGAGAGTCCGGCATCGATGCAAAGCTGGATACGTCGTACTTCGTGCCTGGAACGGTACCGATAACTGCGCCGCCAGCGTTGCGGACCGGCAATCTAACTCCGGTGAGATCGACTGTACCGCCCAGATCGTCGAGATCCACCGCACTGTTGTAAACGAGGCTCGCACGAAATGCATATTCGGGGATTTCATATGCTGCACCAGCGCGCCAACCCCAGCCGCTCCCATCCAAATCCAATCGGCCAACGCCGTCAAACCCTGGAGCCACGAAAGGGCTGACAAAGCGTTCCTTGAAACCGCCAACTTCCTGGTAAAAGCCACCACCGATTATGCGGAACTGCCCTTTGCCCGCATCCCATTTATAGGAGCAGGTGGCCGCGTAGTTGTCGCTCTCGATCTTGGTTTCAATATTGTCGTTGGCACCCGCCCAGCTTGAGCCCGGGTTGGTATGCGCACCCCATGGCTGCGAATAGTCTGCCATGCAGTCGATGCTGTCGCCGAAACCGGCCTTCACGCCGATGCGCGGCACCCAATACCCCTCAGTTTCACCAACACCATTGGTCTGACCGCCGCCAATACCATTGGAACCAAGGCCGTTCGCCGGATTTACGTCCACCACATTATCAAGCTCGCGCTGCGGATTGACGTATGTGGCCGCGGCCTCAGCGGCATAGGTCGATGGATCAAACAGCAGGTCAATATTGTAGCCGCCGCGCTCGAGACCGCCAGCATTTGCGGCCGTGCTCGTCAAAAGCACAGCAAGCGCCGCCGTGATCGTCGCCTTGATTTTCGTGTGGATCATCCGTTTCCCCCCTGAACACAGATCATTGGCCGACGCGAACGCCGACCTGTCGAAAAGAACTATCGACTGCGAATGGCGAATGGCAAATACCTAGATCTCGCAATTGGACACATCAGCGCAACAAAAATTTACGTAAGAAAATCCAGATTCGCGTCAAAATGAGAAGATGGGGTAAATAATTTTACCTTTGCATCACGAAATCGCCGAAAAAGGAATAATCCTCCATAAATCACGGCGACTGTAACTTCGACACAACAATGCCATTTTTTGCCCCCCAGCCGCGGCGTCGAAGACATGAGGAGAGGCAGAGGGCACGTTTTCGGGCGTCAGAGGCTCTGCGGCATGGAAAAATAGAAACAGAAAAAGGCGGCCGAAACCGCCTTTTATGATCATTTTCAAATATATATCAGTGGCATAAGCATGCCGAACAGCATGCCTCCCCGTAGATGCTTCAACCTCAAACGGCGTCAGCGACCGTCGCCAACGCGACGGCGAGAGACGCCTTCTGGCCATCGAGTTCAGCCAGGCGTTCACGCTCGGCATCGACCACATCCGGGCGGGCGTTGGAGACGAACTTCTCGTTCGACAGCTTGCCGAGGATGCGCTCGCGCTCCTGCTCGACCTTGCCGATCGCCTTTTCCAGCCGCAGCTTTTCAGCCGACAGATCGACCAGGCTGCCGAGTGGAAGGCAGACCGTTGCCTCGCCAACGACGATCTGCGCGCTCCCCTTCGGCGCAGCCGCCGCAAGATCGATCGCATCGACACGCGCCAAACGGCGGATAGCCGCGGCATGGCGTTCCAGGCGTTCCTTTGTCACCATGCTGGCTTCAACGACAACCAGGGGCGCGATCGCAGCCGGGGGAACGTTCATTTCCGAACGGACAGACCGGATGCCCGACACCAGGTCGATCAGCCAGTTGATCTCACCGGCAGCAGCGTCATCGGCATAAGACGCAGCCGGCCAGTCTGCGTGGCAGAGCAGGCCGTCGCGTGCCGTGCCTTCGCCTGCGGTCTGGGCCCAAAGCTCTTCCGTCATGAACGGCATGAACGGATGCAGGAGCTTGTAGGTCTCATCGAGGATATAGGCAACGCAGGCCCGCGATTCGGCCTTTGCGGCCTCATCATCGCCGCCGAAAACGGGCTTCAGCAGTTCCAGATACCAGTCGCAGACCTGGTTCCAGACGAACCGGTACAGGCTGCCCGCAGCTTCATTGAAACGGTAGTTCTCGATCGCCTCGGTGACGTCGCGGATCGTGCGCGACAGCTCGGTGAGTATCCAGCGGTTGATCGTCAGCGAAGATGTTTCGGGCACGAATTTCGGATCGTTGGCGACACCGTTCATGCCGGCAAAGCGCGTGGCGTTCCAGAGCTTGGTACCGAAATTGCGGTAGCCGGCGATACGGGCCGGATCGAGTTTCACGTCTCGCCCCTGCGCCGCCATGATCGCCAGCGTGAAGCGCAGCGAATCGGCGCCGTACTCGTCGATCAGGTCGAGCGGATCGATGACGTTGCCCTTGGACTTCGACATCTTCGCGCCGTTCTTGTCGCGAACCAAGGCGTGAATATAGACGGTATGGAAGGGTTCCACCGGATTTCCGGCATCGTCCTTCATGAAGTGCAGGCCCATCTGCATCATCCGGACAACCCAGAACGGGATGATGTCAAACCCGGTCACCAGAACATTCGTCGGATAATATCTTTCCAGCTCCGGCGTCTTGTCGGGCCAGCCCAGCGTCGAGAATGGCCAGAGGGCCGAAGAAAACCACGTGTCGAGAACATCTTCGTCGCGCGTCAGAATTTCACCCGGCCGAAAGTTCTCCAACAGATCCTCGACATAGGCCTTCATTGGCCCTTCATGGGAGAGATAATGCTGAATGGCCGCATGCAGCGCTTCTTCTTCGCTCTTCTCGACGAAAACCTGGCCATCCGGGCCATACCAAGCCGGTATCTGGTGTCCCCACCAAAGCTGCCGGGAAATGCACCAAGGCTCGATGTTTTCCAGCCACTGGAAATAGGTCTTTTCCCAGCTCTTCGGAACGAACTGCGTGCGGCCCTGCCGAACCGAGGCAATGGCCGGCTTGGCCAGCGTCTTGTTGTCGACCCACCATTGTTCTGTCAAACGAGGCTCGATCGGTACACCGCCGCGGTCGCCGTGCGGAACCGTATGCTGGTGCGGCTCGATCCTGTCGAGAAGGCCACGCTCCTCGAACATCGTGACGATCGCCTTGCGCGCAGCAAAGCGCTCGACGCCATCGAGCGCCGAGACAACGGCCTCCAGCTCGTCGGTGGCCGGCAGGCCTTCGAGAAAATCCTCGTTGCCGGCAAGCGTCAAATGGCCCTCGATCGTCAGGATGTTGACCTGGCGGAGATGACGGCGCTTGCCGACCTCGAAGTCGTTGAAGTCGTGGGCCGGCGTCATCTTGACGGCGCCGGTTCCGGCCGTCGGATCAGGATATTCGTCGGCGACGATCGGGATGAGACGGCCGACCAGCGGCAGAACGACATGCTTGCCGACGATCGCCTTGTAGCGCTCGTCGTCGGGGTGAACGGCAATGCCGGTATCGCCCAGCATGGTTTCCGGCCGGGTCGTCGCCACGACCAGATAGTCACGCGTTTCCCATTCCGTCGCCTTGCCGTCCTCGTCGAAGGCGATGGGGTGCTGATAGGTGACGCCGTCTTCCAGCGGATAGCGCAGATGCCAGAGACTGCCTTTCATCTCGACCTGCTCGACTTCCATATCGGAGATCGCGGTCAACAGCTTCGGGTCCCAGTTGACCAGCCGCTTGTCCTTGTAGATCAGGCCGTCCTTGTAGAGCGAGACGAAGACTTCGAGGACGGCTTTCGAAAGCCCCTCGTCCATGGTGAACCGTTCGCGCGACCAGTCGCAGGAGGCGCCGAGACGTTTGAGCTGATTGAAGATCAGACCACCGGATTCGGCTTTCCACTCCCAGACCTTGTCTATGAAGGCCTCACGGCCCATCTCGCGGCGGTGCAACTGCTGTTCCATCAGCTTGCGCTCGACGACCATCTGCGTGGCGATGCCGGCATGGTCCATGCCGGGCTGCCAGAGCACGTCCTTGCCGCGCATGCGCTCGAAGCGGACCATGATGTCCTGCAGCGTATTGTTCAGCGCGTGGCCCATATGCAGGGAGCCCGTGACGTTTGGCGGCGGGATGACCACGCAGAAGCTCTCGGCGCCCGGTTTTGCCCCTGCACCTGCACGGAAGGCGTCCTCGTCATCCCAAATCTTGGCGATGCGCGGTTCGACAGCGGCGGAATCATAGGTTTTTTCAAGCATTTTGGAGCCAAACTTGCTGATTGATATCGGTGGTTTGTAAATCTGAACGGGGCATTGCTGTCAACAATAACAGCAAAAAAGCCGCCAGTGTGATTGCTGGCGGCTTTGCAGGGAAGAAATGCGTGGTCTAACGCCTCGGACCGCGCGCAACGCGCTCGATTTCCTCGCGCACGAGCCGCTCGACGAGCGGCGGCAGGTTGTCGTCGAGCCATTCGTGCAGCATCGGGCGCAGCATGTCTTCGGCGATTTCATCGAACGAACGGCGGGAGCTGCTATCGACAGCGAGGGCCAGATCGCCAAAGGAGCGCGCGACCTGTTCGCCGACGGCAGGCGAAACAAGCGCCGCAACATCCTTTTCCGTCACGATGGACAGCGGCTGGCGCAGCACCGGCGCCTGTTCAAAAGGAACGGCAACGGGTTCAACCGCTTCACTGCGCACTTCGGGAGCAACAATCGGCTGAACCACGGAAACCGTGGGTGCCGCTGCCGTATCCGGCTTGCTCTCAGCCTGCAAAGGCAAGGACGATGGTGCCATACGTGATGTGACCATCGGATTATCGGATTTGGCACGGGGCGCGGCAGGCTGGTTTTCCGGCTCGCGAAACGGTGCCGAATGCCGCTCAGAGGCTGCCCGAACGCGCGCGGCGACATCGGCAAGCGACATTGGCGGCGCGGCTACAGCTGGTTTTGCGTTGACGTCTTCAAACGCACGCACCGGGGGTTCGGCGGGGGTAAAATGCTTCTGCTCCTCGTCTTCGAACTCTTTTGCAAGAACCTCGTCGTCGATCGTCAGGTGAATGTCTTCGGCGGCTTCGTCCTCGTCATAGCCGCGATAGGCATTGTCCGGAGCCGGGCCGAGATCGTTGGCGGGGAAACCGGGAATGCCGGGCTCGTTGCTTTCGATGATCTTTCGAATGGACGCCAGAATTTCGTCCATCGAAGGTTCACGCGCTACATTGGGCTGTGCCATCATTATCCCCGTTTCTGCGGTCGCGCTTGATCGAAACATTGCCGCGCAGTCAGTGGCCGGACTGTATGCGAGTTCGGCGCCGAACAAAACGCTGCGAATCATCTAGTTGGAATCTTGCACAGATTTGTTGGCGGCGTCACCTATCACATGGCGGCAGCACAAAGCCGCCCGGGTGGCATGCGCGGACGGCTCAGAAAATAGGCTGACATCAGGCGCTGCGGTCAGCGACCATCGACGGTTCTCAATCCGAACCATTTGTCCTTGACGGCTTCGTAATGTTCTTCGGCACGGTACTCGACAACCTGAAGATTCTGGCTCTGGATTGTCAGACGGCCCATGGCGGCAAGCAGCGAATAGCTGGCAACGACGGCATTGCGTTGCGATGTCACGAGGCTCTCTTCGGCCACCAGCACGCTCTGCTGCGCGTCGAGCACGTCAAGCGTCGTGCGCTGGCCAACCTTGCGTTCCTCTATGACCCCCGCCAAGGCTTGGTTTGCCGCGCCGACCTGGGACTTATTGGCGGCAGTCGTGGCAAGGGCTGCCTCAAATTGCGCATGGGCGGTGATAATCGTCTGCTGAACTTCGGCGCGAGCCGAATCGACCAGAATGCGCTGCTGGCCCATCCGTTCCTTGGCCTGGCGAATCTGCCCGTATTCGGCACCACCCTGATAGAGCGGAACTTCAAGCCTGGCGGTGATGGAGGCGTTCGCGGAGTCGCTGCCATTATCACGATCGGTCGTGTTGCGTGACACTGATCCCTGCACCACCACACCTGGCAGCATTGTCCCTTCGGCAGACTTCACCCGGTATCCAGCGGCATCGACATTGTACTGCGCGGCGGCAATGGACGGATGATCGCGCAAACCTGCGGCAACAGCCTGATCAAGGCTTTTCGGAAGTGCTTTCGATGCCGGTGCTGGTTGCTTTATACCCTTTGGCACATCGCCGACGATCTGCACGTAGACGGCCTCGCTCTGTTTCAATTGCGCTACGGCATTGACGAGAATAGCCTGGGCTCCTGCCAGTTCCGCTTCGGCCTGGCTGACGTCGGTACGGGTCCCCTCGCCGACGTCCAGCCGTGACTTCGCGGCACTCAACTGCTCCCTGAGAAAGGCAAGGTTCTGCTTGCGAATCGACACGATGCGTTGATCGCGGGCGATGTTGGCATAGGATTGCGCCGCCGCCAAAAGGATGGAAATCTCATTTGCCTTCAACGTTTCGCGACTTGAAAATACCGTGGATTCTGCGGCCCGAACGTTGTTCAGGGTTTGAAAGCCATCGAAAATCTGTTGAGTAATGGTGATCCCGGCAGATCCATCGGTAAAGTCTTGGTTGATAAGCGGAGTTCCGGGCCGAAAGCTCTCCTCACCCAGCCGTGTCGCTGATCCGGTCACGGTAGCCGAGATTTGCGGACGGTAACCGGACTTGGCGATCGGCACACCTTCGTCGGTGGCGCGAAGCCCGGCACGCGCGGCATTCAAATCCGGGTTGTTCTGATAGGCCTTTGCCATTGCGGCCGAAATGGTTTCCGCAAGAACGGTATGCGGCACAAGCCACAAGGCGGAGGAAAAGGCGGCCGCCACAGCCGTTTTACGAAAAATCGACACTAAACTCACTCCAAAATAAAGGCCGGCAGGGCACATCCTATTTGCGAGAACGTGACGCCCCGGCTATGCCGGATTTGCTTGTCACGCCTTGTCCCGTCGCGATATCGAGGAAAAATGGTCAAAGTGTCGCCTTTTTACGATCCTCATATTATTTTTAACTAATATTTAATTATAGGATTGGCAAATCGTATTTTCGCCAATCCCATGCCCACGATCAGATGTCGTGTCGTTCACTCGCAGGACGACGTATTAAAATACAAATTCCCGCGTCAGGCGGAAACCCGGCAGCGGCTTGACGGCTGTATTGAACGCCAGGCGTTCCGAGGTCCTGCCGTTTTCACGCAGGAAGAGCTGCGCCCTCGACGCGTTGCCGAGGCCGACCACGGCAACCAGACGGCCGCCATCATTCAACTGGGCCAGCAGCGATTCCGGTATCGTCTCGACGGCACCGTGAACAAAGATCACGTCATATGGTGCACCAGCTGCATGGCCCTTTTCAAGATCGCCGCTGACCACCGAAACATTCGCGTGGCCAAGGCGGCCCAAAGTTGCAGACGCCTCCGACACAAGGGCGGCATCACTTTCAAGCGCCACGACCGAGGCTGCAAGTTCCGACAGGATTGCCGACGCATACCCGGTTCCGCAGCCGATCTCGAGAACCTTGTCATCCTTGGAAATTGCGGCCAGCTGAAGCAGCTTTGCCAGCGGCGACGGTTCCATCAGGTACCGCCGACCGCCGGCAGCGTCTGCCGACAACTCGATATCGCTATCGATATAGGCGAGCGGCTTCAGTGCAGCAGGCACGAATTCTTCTCTCGGTACTGACAGGAATGCCGCGAGAACGGCGTGCGATGTCACATCCGTGGTGCGGATCTGATTATCGACCATCTTGATGCGTGCTGCTTCGAAATTCATCTTGCCTGCCTTTGTGATCCGGATCGTCTTCCGGCGTGTGCGCGCTTTTTGGCTTGCGCAGATAAAACAACCCGGCGGCGCTTCAGCTGTCCGGGCAGGGCAAGCTCATAAATCCGCGCATCTACCGTTTCAAGCTATGGAATGCAGTTCTTGCAAAAAAGCAAGCTTCACAACAGCCGGTTCGCATATTCTGCCCTTCCCGTGGGCAAGAAATTTGGGCAGATTCGCAGCATCGACGCGAATCACCGGAAGTGGAGATCGATAAAGTGGCAGGACGTTTCAAACAGCCAAATCATTTCGCGTCCCGGCTTCTCCTTCTATCGGCCAGCGCGTTGGTTTCCGTCTCAAGCTTGAGCAGCGCAGTGGCGGCTGAAACGATTTTCGACGAACTGCGCTTTGGTGCCAGTGCATCCCTTAGCAACGGCAGCTCTTCTGAGCCCGGCATCTTCCCGTCCGCCACCATCTTCTTCGATCCGTTGTCGAGCGGCACTGCGACGACATGGCAGCAGACAATTCTGGAACCAAGGATCTATCTTGGCGCCTCGGTTGGTACCGGCGATGGAGTGGATCAGATCTTTGGCGGCTTCAGCTGGACCGCCGACATCACCAGCCGCCTGTTCGTTGAACTTGGGCTTGGCGGAACCGTTCACAATGGCAAGCTGGACGGCAGCAACGGCAAGGGCCCGGATCTCGGGTGCCGCCTGCTCTTTCGCGAACAGATCGCGCTTGGTTATCGCGTCACGGACAATTGGCAAATCCTCGCGACAGCCGACCATTCGTCGCATGCCAATCTCTGCGATGGGCCGAACGATGGCCTCAGCCATGCCGGCCTTGCCATCGGCTACAAGTTCTAACCTGACTTGATCGTACCTGAGCTGCCGGCATCACCCGGCCGGCGCGGCTTCAAGGCCAACCAATCCGATCTTGGTGTATCCGGCCCGTTGGATGAGGTTCATGACCGTCATCAGCTCACCGTAATCGACGGCCTTGTCAGCCCGCAGAAGAATGCGGGTTTCCACATTCCCCTCAGTCATGCCGTTGAGTTCGGCGACGAAACCGTCGCGATCGATTTCATTGTTCCCAAGCGCCAGGGAAAGATCCGCCTTGAGGGTGACGAAAACCGGCTTGTCTTCACGTTTCACCGGAGCAGCTGCCGATTGCGGCAGATCGACCTTCATATCGACGGTGGCAAGCGGCGCCGCCACCATGAAGATGATCAGGAGAACGAGCATGACGTCGATGAAAGGTGTGACGTTGATCTCGCTGTTTTCTTCGAGGTCGCCACTGCCTTCGCTGATTTTGCTGGCCATGTCTTATCCGATCCGCGCGATGCCGGCTTCCGAATGCACGTGGCTTTCGGCCTTGCGCGGCGCCAGGCGGCGTGCCTGACGGAAATCGAGATCGCGGCTGACGAGGCGTTCGACCGCAGCCGAAGCATCGGCAAGGATGAGACGGTAGCCGCCGATCGAGCGGGCGAAATAGTTGTAGATCACGACGGCAGGAATTGCAGCAACAAGGCCGATGGCCGTTGCCAGCAATGCCTCTGCGATGCCCGGCGCGACGATCGCCAGGTTGGTCGTCTGCGCTTTGCTGATGCCGATGAACGAATTCATGATGCCCCAGACAGTCCCGAACAGACCGACGAACGGAGAGATCGAGCCGATCGTGGCGAGAATACCGGTGCCACTGGCAATGCGCTTGCCGGCACCGGCCTCGATGCGGGAGAGCTGCGAGGAGACGCGCTCCTTAACCCCTTGAGTCGAGACCAGATCCAGTATGGCCTCCGACTTCGACAGTTCATCGCTGGCGGCCGCGATCATCTCTGCAGCCGGTCCCTTTTTCACCGTGGGCGTCTCGCGCATGTCCCGCAGCACCACCGCATCGGACAAGGCACGCACCGCCCGCTTGGCACTGCGCTTGGCGGCAGCAAGCTCGAAAGACTTGGCAAACAGGATTGCCCAGGTCGCAACCGACGCCAGGGCCAAAGCCGCCATGACAGCTTTGACGACAATGTCGGCAGCCATGAACATGCCGAGCGGCGAAAGATCATGCGGCAGGACCGGGTTGGGCGCGGTCGCTTCGGCACTGTCCGGGACGGTCCCGTCCGCAGCCGCTGCCTGATCGTTCAACGGCGCCGCCGGCGTCGCTTCATTGGCAGGCGTGACCGGCAATACGCCAGCTTGCGGCGTGACCTGAACCGGCTGCTGTGTTTCATTGACCGTGGCAGCCGGGGCTTCCTGCGCGCGAAGCGCTCCGGCATTCGAGAACGCCAGCAGCACGGCCGCCAGCATCATCCATTTCGGCATTGCACGGTTCGGCATGACTTATCCCTACCTCGTCTTTGCCCGCCGACCCCTTGGGAGGATAAGATGGCGGGACCATGTAAATCCATCGTTTGACGGCCGGCGCCGAACGCGCCTGCATCAATTGCGGCTTCATATGACATACTATGGCTGAAAGACAAGTATTTGTGGAGTGCTTTAATCAAGAATAAACAATCTTGCAAAAATCGATGTCACTCCGAGCAGGCCGACAGGGTAGAACATTCATTCATTCGCTTCCCCAGCGTCGAACAGCCCTGTTCGCCAATCATAAGTCCTGTGTTGTGCCCATGGCCGCTGCAAATGCTCCTGCGCAGTCACCACCCGCATGTCCGCACGATCGGCCGTATTGTCCACAGAGCGGAGGCTGACGCCATAAATCTCGACCGCCCCCGTGCGGCGCAAACTGTGGCCGCTCAGCAACAGCGCTCCAGAGCGGCAGGTGCGAAACCGCAGCCGAACCGGCGTCACGACGATATCAGCCTCTTCGCAGGCGATGCCGATGAAACGCGCATCGTCAACGGTGACGATACGCCAGCCTTGCTGCGCCATCGCTGCACACCACTGCTTTGCAACGCAGACAAAACGTCCGGGTACCGCGTCCGCCAAAAGCCTGCGGATGACCGCGCGTGCCGCACCCGGGTCGATTGGAGGCTTTGTTTTCCTTGCGTCGGCCGCTTGTCCACCGCTTGATGCTGGTTCAACGGCGTCCCTGATCGCCAGTTCAGGCCGTTGCTGCGGCTGTCGATGATCCTTGAGGCGCAGAGCGCGCTGCCATTGGGAAAATACAAAATCCGGAGGCTTGGTCCGGTTACTGGCTGCCTCCGCTTGCCTGATCATGGCCACCAGGCGACCATCTTCGGCGATCACGATATCCGGGCGAACAACCGCACTTGTCGAGGTCACCACAAGACCGGCAGCGATGATCAAGAGGCCGGATGCGGCGAGCCATGTCCGGAACAGGCAGGCCAAAACACCACCGGCGGCAATCAGCATGAAGGCGTGATCCGGAATGCGGCCGGTTGTCACCTCGCCGCCCCAGGAGGACACCATCCGCGCAATGGATATCATCCACTCGAGCCCCTGCCCCATGACCAGCAAGGGGTAACGATCAAGACCGAACGGCATCAACAGCATGGCCAGCAAACCAAAGGGCATGACGAAAATGCTGATGATCGGCATGGCCAGCACATTGCCGATCAAACCGTAGGCCGCCAGCCTGTGGAAATGGCCTGCCGAATAAATCATCGTCGATAGGCCGCCGATCACCGAACTGAGCAGCAGGCCGGCGAAAAAGCCGCCGACTGCCTTCAACGGACCGACGCTGCGGCTTTTTGGAAGAATGTCGCGGGCCGGCCGGTCGCGCCAATGGGCATAGCCTGCAACCAGAGCCAGCGTTGCCGCAAACGACATCTGGAAGCCCGGCCCCGTCACGGCCGATGGTGTAATGACCAGGATGATCAACGCCGACAGTGCCACATTGCGCAGGCTGATCGACGGCCTGTCGAAGAACATGGCGATCAGCATGATGGAGATCATGATCCAGGACCGCACCGCCGAAACAGCGCCGCCCGAGATGAGGATATAGGCAAACACCATCACAAGCGCCCCGGCGGCGGCGAGTTTCTTGATCGGAAAACGATGGGCCAGCCCGGGAACAAGGCTCAGCAGCGTGCGCGCACCGATCAGGAAGGTTCCGGCGGCCAGAACCATGTTCAATCCGGAGATCGCCAGCACATGCGCAAGTCCCGCCTGGCGCAGCGCCTCGATCGTCGGTCGGCCGATGGCCCGTTCCTCGGCCGTGACCAGCGCTGCCGCTATTGCTCCGGCGTCGCCCCCGATCGTACCGCGAATACGCGTGCCGACGGCCTCCCGCCAGCGGGCGATCGTTTCGCCGATATCAGCGCGCCAAGCGGCAGTCCCGCTTCTGTCCAGGTCTTCGACGTCTGAAACAGCCTGCGGTTTTCCGTAGAAATAGCCGACAGCGCCAATACCCTTGAAATAACTGTCGAAGGCGAAATCATTGAGGCCGGGAAGGGCAGCCCCGGACGGCGGCGATAATCGCGCCCTGCCCTCGATCCCGCCACCGATCCCGACAGGCGTTTCGCGGCTGCGGGACAAAAGCGTGACCTTGGCTGGCGGGCGTTTCAGTTCCGGCTCCGAGGTCTGGCTGACAGCGACGGTATATCGCCAATAGCCGCGATCCGTGGTTTCCCGCGCAGTGACGGTACCCCGCACCCATGTCGTCACCGGCGTGTCGAGCACTACGGTTTGCAGACGCGCGGTCTCCCATGCGGCAAGCCCCATGCCTGCGGTCAACAAAGCGGCAATCAACATGCCCGTGCGTAAAAGGGCCGGACGGTGGCGAAGCGCAAAAGCGGCCATGCCGAAAACGCACATCAGCAGTGCAAGTTTGAGATGGCCCGGCGTCTGCGGGAGCCGAAACCACACAAGCGAGCCTAGACCAAGGAAGACAGGAACGAACAGCAAGGCGTGCCCGAAGGCCACTTCCTCCAATGCAGCCCGTTTCAGCTCAGCATGCCAGTGAATGGCTCGCAATCTCTTGCGCGTCGATGTAAAATCGCCAAGGGGACTGCGCCAGGCCCGGTTTTCCGGCTGTTTCGTCGCAATGTCAGGAAGGGACGAAACGCTCGCTAAGGCGTGGAGATGCACTCTGTCGGGCTGCACACCCGGTGCCACCCCTGGCTCCTGCCCCTGTGTCATGGATGCCGTTCCACCCGCCAACGTCTCGCCACATTCTGCAACCGGAAAGAACGAAATGCAACCGACGAGATTGGTGCACAAAAAACATGCAGAACTTTTCCACGCGGTGGAAGCCAACCAGTCTTCGAACGATTATGTCATTGGACATATAGCCCGAACGTGTAATTATTGCGTCGCCATATGCCTATTTTTGCATCGCACAATTTGCCTTTGGTTCAACTTGGCAGCCGTGAGTAAATCGGATAGCACATGGTCGGCGTTAATATCTGCGGCATAATTGTGTGCCAATTTGCTGCAAACGGAGGATCCCCCATGACAGGAAAAAGCGCAGTCGTAACCGTGGACGACAAAACGGTGGAATTGCCGGTACGATCGGGGTCGATCGGTCCGGACGTGGTCGATATCGGCACGCTCTACAAGCAGACCGGCCAGTTCACCTACGATCCCGGCTTCACGTCGACCGCATCATGCGAATCCAAGATCACCTATATCGATGGCGACCAGGGTATCCTCCTGCATCGCGGTTATCCGATCGAACAGCTCGCCGAGCACGGCGATTTTCTCGAAGTCTGCTACCTGCTGCTATACGGCGAACTGCCGACAGCAGCCCAGAAGAAGGATTTCGACTATCGCGTCACGCATCACACCATGGTGCACGAGCAGATGTCGCGCTTCTTCACCGGCTTCCGCCGCGATGCCCACCCGATGGCCGTCATGTGCGGCTGTGTCGGCGCACTGTCCGCCTTCTATCACGACTCCACCGACATCACCGATCCGCACCAGCGCATGGTCGCAAGCCTGCGCATGATCGCCAAGATGCCGACGCTCGCCGCGATGGCCTACAAGTACCATATCGGCCAGCCCTTCGTTTATCCGAAGAACGACCTCGACTACGCATCGAACTTCCTGCGCATGTGCTTTGCCGTTCCCTGCGAGGAATACACCGTCAATCCGGTGCTTTCGCGCGCCATGGACCGGATCTTCATCCTGCATGCCGACCACGAGCAGAACGCCTCGACCTCGACCGTTCGCCTTGCCGGTTCGTCAGGTGCCAATCCGTTTGCCTGTATCGCCGCCGGCATTGCCTGCCTTTGGGGTCCGGCCCATGGCGGCGCAAACGAAGCCGCGCTCAACATGCTGGCCGAAATCGGCACGGTCGATCGTATTCCGGAATTCGTTGCCCGCGCCAAGGACAAGAACGATCCGTTCCGCCTGATGGGCTTTGGTCACCGGGTCTACAAGAACTACGATCCGCGCGCCAAGATCATGCAGAAGACCACGCATGAAGTGCTGGCCGAACTCGGCCACAAGGACGATCCGCTGCTGGAAGTGGCAATGGAACTGGAGCGCATCGCGCTGACCGACAGCTACTTCATCGAGAAGAAGCTCTATCCGAACATCGACTTCTACTCCGGCATCACGCTGAAGGCGCTCGGCTTCCCCACGACCATGTTCACGGTGCTGTTCGCGCTCGCCCGTACGGTCGGCTGGATCGCCCAGTGGAACGAGATGATCGAAGATCCGGAACAGCGCATCGGCCGTCCGCGCCAGCTCTACATCGGCGAACCGGAACGCGACTACGTCCCGGTTTCCAAGCGCTAAGCCAAGGAAATACCCATTGAAAAAGCCCGGTCAGAAATGGCCGGGCTTGTTTGTATTCAAAACATCAAGAACGATGCGGGCGGCTGTCTCGCCCGGCGGTTTCTCCGTCTTCATGCGTTGCCAGACGGTGCTGTATCCAGCGAGCATGGCGGCGCGCTCCGGTGTATTGCCGGTCAGTCGCTCTATCCAGCGCGACAGCGCTCCGGCGCGAATGGCCTCGTTCAGATATTCCGGCACGAGGGCATAATCCGCCACCAGATTGGGAACGGCTGCCGTCCAGATCTTGATGCGCTTGTGCATCAGGCGGATGATCCAGTCGGCCTTGTAGGTCGAGACGACGGGGATCCCGGCGAGGGTAAGCTCCAGGATCACCGTGCCGGACGCCGCAACGGCTGCGTCGGCCTCAGCGAAAGCCTTCCATTTGGCGGCGGCTCCGACTGTTATTTCCGGCTTTACCGGCCAAGACGCGGTTATCTCGCGCACGAGCTTTTCCTGCCGTGGAACTGTGGGGAGCAGGAACCGCATATGCGGATGCCGGCTGCGCAATTCCTCCGCAGTCTCGCCGAACGCCGGCAGCAGACGGCTGATTTCGCTGCCGCGAGACCCCGGCAGAAGCAGGCATGTTGCCGAATCCAGGCTGACGCTTGCAGCACGCTTGTCAATTTGCCGTTGCCGCACCGCCAGGACATTGGCGTCCATTGCCAGCCGATGTCCGACATAGGTCGTCGGCGGACCGCCGAGCCGTTGCATCACCTCCGGCTCGAAAGGAAGTACGGCGAGAACGTGATCGACATAAGCAAGCATCTTGACGGCGCGTTCGGACTTCCAGGCCCAGACGCTCGGGCAGACGTAGTTGACGATCGGCAAATCCGGTAAAGCCTTGCGCACGCGGCGCGCGACGCGGTGGGTGAAATCAGGGCTGTCGATGATGACAAGGATATCCGGTTTGGCCGCGATAATGGCACTCGCCGTCTGGCGGATACGCAGGATCAGTTTCGGCAAGCGGGCAAGAACCTGCGAGATCCCCATGATCGACAGCTCGGAATAGTCGAACAGCGAATTCAGGCCTTCAGCCTCCAGCCCCTCGCCGCCAACGCCAAGCAGCGAGAGATCGCCCTTCACCAGCGGGCGCAACGCCTTGACGAGATCGGCGCCAAGCAGATCACCGGACACTTCGCCTGCGATGACAGCGAGCTTCAGACCGTTTGCGCTCATTTCCCGCCTCGCAAGAGGGCGCGGTCCACTCCCGTGATGAAGAGACCAGCCTCGTTGGCCAGCGCAATCATTTCCTCCCGATCAAGAACGAGCGCCCGGCCAGCTTCAATCGCGATACCGGCAAGCCCGGCCGCCTGTGCACCCTTGATCGTCGATGGACCGACCGAAGGAAGATCGGCGCGCAAATCCTGTTGCGGCTTGCAGAGCTTGACCAGCACGCCGCGACGGCGGCTGGAGATGCGTCCGTCGGCCTTGAGCCGCGCGACCCGCTCCAGCATCGCATCGGTGCCCTCCGGCCCCTCGAGGGCCACGACACGGCCACCGACAGCAACGGCGCCCTGCCCGACGTCCAGATGACCAAGGGCGATGGCAGCAGCTTCGGCGGCCTCGATATCTGCCTGATCTTCCGCACCCGGTGTGCGGGCGCCCAGCGTGCCGATCTCGGCCAGAAGTTCCGGGACGATGTCCTGCACGCCGATCACGCGTGCGCCGTTGGTTTCGATCAGTTCGATCGCCATTTTCAAAACCGCGTCATCGCCCCCGGACAGGAGCGTGCGCAGAACACTGGGTATCTTCACCAGGCTTTTCATCGTCGGCTTGATGTCGCGCCAGTCCGGCCGGCGGCGGACGGCGCCCGACATGACAACACGGCCAATGCCAATATCGCGAAAGACGCCGCTGATTGCCTTGAAATTACCGATGCCGAGTGTCGTGTTATCGAAGGACGACCAGTCCCGATCCGACTCGTTGGCAAGTGCGATGATGAATGGATTTTCGCCGTGCGTGCGTGCAGCTTCGGCAACATGCAGCGGCAGCAAACCGCTGCCGGCAATGATGGCCAGCCGGTCTTTGATCTCTGGCCGGCTGTGCATGCTCATCTGCCTCAGCCCTTGCTGCCCCGTGTCGGGGACGACAGCGCCCGGTCGCTCTCGGCCGCGATGAAATCGAGGATTTCCAGCGCCGGCGGGCAATCAAGGTAGTCGTTACGGATTGCCGCGGCATTGACGCGGATTGATTCCGGCCCTTCGAAAATCTGCTTATAGGCACGCCGTACGGCGTGGATAACCGGTTTCTCAATGCCGGAGCGGCTCATGCCGACGACATTCAGGCCGCCAAGCAAGCCCGGATTGCCATTGAGCATACCGTAGGGAATGAGATCATAGGAAACGGCGGAGAGGCCGCCGACAAAGGCATGGCGGCCGATGCGGGTAAACTGGTGAACAGCCGAGCCGCCGCCGAGGATGGCGCGATCACCCACCGTGACATGGCCCGCGAGCATGACGTTGTTCGACAGGATGATATTGTTGCCAAGACGGCAGTCGTGGGCGACGTGCGCATAGGCGAGGAAGAGGTTGTTGTCTCCGATTATCGTCGCGCCGCCATGTTCGACGGTGCCCGTATTCATCGTCACGCCCTCACGAATGGTGCAGTTTTCCCCGATCACCAATGTCGTATCGACGGCGCTGTGATGCACACTCTGCGAATCGCCGCCGATCACCGCAGACGGGAAAATCTTCGATCCCTTGCCGACCGTGGTGCGGCCGAGCACGACCACATGGCTGATCAATTCGACATTGTCTGCGAGCGTCACCTTAGGGCCAACGTGACAGAATGGCCCGACAACGACGTTGTCGCCGATCACCGCTCCGTCTTCGATGACCGAGAGCGGATGGATCTTCGCAGTAGAGGCAATCATGTTCAGGCATTTTCCTTGCTGATGATCATCGCGCCGATATCAGCTTCTGCGACAAGTTGCCCGTCAACTTTTGCATCACAATGAAATTTCCAGATATTGCCGCGCTGCTTCTGCTTGACGACATGAAACTCGACCCGGTCGCCCGGAATGACCGGTTTGCGAAATCGGGCATTGTCGATAGTCATGAAATAGACGAGGTTGCTGCCGCCGCCATTCTTGCGGGCGCAGATCGCGCCAGCCGTCTGGGCCATGCCCTCGATCAAGAGAACGCCCGGCATGATCGGTTGTTCGGGGAAATGTCCGGTGAAGTGCGGCTCGTTGGCCGTGACGTTCTTGATGCCGATCGCCGAATTGTCGCCATCGATCTCGATGATCTTATCGACCAGCAGGAACGGATAGCGATGGGGCAGAAGTTTCAGGATTTCCCTGATGTCAGCCGTACCGAGAACGGTTGTTCCAGCTTCACTCATCTTTGCCTCCTGATTTCTTCTGCCTGTTGTGCGCGCGCGCCGTGATCTCTGCAATCTCACGCAGGAAGTCGCGCATGGGACGCGCTGGAATGCCGCCATAACGTTCGCCGGCCGGCACATCCGACGCGACACCGCTCATGGCGCCGATCTGGGCCCTGTCACCGATGGTAATATGTCCGTTGATCGCCGCAGCCCCGCCGATCATCACCCCGTCGCCGATACGCGTGCTGCCGGCAATACCGACCTGGGCCGCGATACCGCAATGACGGCCAACGCGAACATTGTGGCCAAGCTGGACGAGATTATCGATCTTGGTGCCTTCGCCGACGACCGTATCGTCCATTGCACCACGGTCGATCGTCGTGCCGGCACCGATCTCGACCCTGTCCTGCAGGATGACGCGGCCGATCTGGACGATCTTGATCATGCCACCCTTCGGTCCCGGCGCGTTGCCGAAGCCGTCCTGGCCGATCCGCGCGCCGGGGTGGATGATGACTTCGTTGCCGACCAGCGCGTACATGATGCTGGCTCCGGCCGAAATCGTGCAGTCCCGGCCAATGCGCACGCCTGGGCCGATGACGGCGCCAGCGGCAATCCGCGTACCCGTGCCGATATGCGCACCGGCGCCGACAACTGCGGTCGCCTCGATATCGACATCCTCCTCGATCTGTGCCGATGGATCGATAAAAGC
This sequence comes from Pararhizobium sp. DWP1-1-3, assembly GCF_049896125.1. Lineage (NCBI taxonomy): Bacteria > Pseudomonadati > Pseudomonadota > Alphaproteobacteria > Hyphomicrobiales > Rhizobiaceae > Pararhizobium > Pararhizobium sp. DWP1-1-3. The sequence continues at coordinate 200,745 of NZ_JAFCTR010000004.1, read as the reverse complement.
TGCGGGAGATATTCCACCCGGCCCCGACAGGTTTTGCTCAGGGCGCACGGCCTGCGGATGCAGGATTGCACCGGCAAGGGCGAAAGCCGTGTGGGGATAGCGGGTCAAAAGAACCGGAATGTGTGGCGGGACGATCGCGGCGATCGTATCGTCGCAAATGATCGCGCCTGCTTTCGATGTGTCAAACTCATCGCGAAAGCGCCGCTGCAGCATGTAGCAGACATCGAACTCGCCAGCCCGATAGGTCGGCGCTACGGACCGGACAAGCCGGTCGCCCAACTCTGGGGTCTGTAGCACCGCACCAATCTGATCCGCCAGATCGCTCAGGCGGATCCCATCATGTGGTGGGAAGAACCAATTGTTTTCCATGGCCAACACTCCAGAACAGTTTTGGCAGGCAGTTCTGGACTGCAGGGATCAGAAGGACGACGAGATACCGAACTTGAGGTTCTGTACGCGGTCGAAATCTTCCTTGGCGATCGGGAACGCATAATCGACGCGCAGCGGACCGAAGGGCGACGCCCAGATCAGCCCCAGACCGACGGATGCACGCAGCGAACTGTTGGTGCCCTGGATCTGGTCGTCAGGCGTCGTGTCGACTTCATTACCATACAGTGTGCCTGCATCTGCAAAGATCGCCCCGCGGAAACCGGCATCGCGCGAAACGAACGGCAACGGGAACGTCGCTTCGGCCGAAGCGGTGAAGTAGGTCGTGCCGCCGATGGAGTCGCCGTACTTGCCGCTGCGCGGACCGACACCGTTACGCTCGAAGCCGCGAATGTCGTTCTGGCCCAACTGGAACTGGTCAAAGACTTCCATCTTGCCGCCCGTGTTGAACACATGCCCTGCGCCGGCAGCAAGCGATGCAATGATGTCGGCATCGTCGTTGACGGTGTAGTACCACTTGGCCTTACCGGTCAGCTTGTAGAAATCGGAAGTACCGCCGAGGCCAGCATATTCCTGCGTTGCCGAAGCGAGAATGCCCTCATGTGGCAAAGTCGAGTCGTCGAGCGAATTGTAGGTCAGCGTCTGCGAGATCGACGAGCGGGTCCAAGTGCTGCCATTGATCGCATTGATGTATGGCGACGACAGATCCTGCCCTGCACCCACGGCGGTATTGCCATGATAATCCATCTGCGTCAGGTTGTAACGGAACGTCGTCGATATGCGCTCGGTGATCGGCGCCGTTACGCGCAGGCTGAAGCCCTTGTCTTCGTAGCTATAGTTGTCGTCGTCATAGTCGTTTTCGTTCTGGAAGATATCGAAACCGGCAGCCAGACGATAGCCGAGGAAATAGGGCTCCGTGAACGATACGTTATACGTACGGCTGTCCTGACCGCGACCTGCAGCAAGACGGATGTACTGGCCACGGCCAAGGAAGTTCTTTTCCTCGATCGAGGCTTCCAGCAGGAAGCCGCCGCCGCTACCGGCCGAATAGCCGGCACCGATACCAAACGAACCGGTTGACTGGTCCTGCACATCGACGATCACGACGACGCGATCGGACGCACTGCCAGGCTGGGTCGAGATATTGACGGTCGAGAAGTAACCCAAGGCATCCAGGCGGCGCTTGGCCGTCGTGATCATTTCCTGGTTGAACGCATCGCCTTCGCTCATATCGAATTCGCGACGGATGACATAGTCACGTGTGCGCGTGTTGCCGCGGATTTCGATACGCTCGATATAGGCGCGCTCGCCCTGGTCGACGAGATAATCGACAGCGATCGTGCGGTTGCCGAAATCGCGGTTGCCGCGCGGCGTTACGCGAGCGAACGGATAGCCTTGCGACGCGACACGTTTTGAAATCGCGGAAATGCTGTCCTGAACGTCCTTAGCCTTGTAGATCGTACCTTCCGATGTCCGGACGAGACCCTTCAGTTCCTCGGCATTGACGCCTTCGACGGTCGATTCAACATTGACCGTTCCGAAGTCGTAGCGCTCACCTTCTTCGACGGTGATCGTGACCGTGTATTCGTTGGTGGCCTCATCCAGCACTGCGTCCGAGGACACGACGCGGAAGTCGGCATAACCGCGGTTGTAGTAGAACTGACGCAGCAGCTCTTCGTCCGCGCGAAGCTTGTCGGCGTTGTAAACGTCCTTGCGATTCAGGAAGGAGAATATCCCCGATTCCTTCGTCGAGATCACAGCTTCGAGGCGGCCATTGCTATAGGCGTTGTTGCCGACAAAATTGATTGCGGTGATCTTGGTGCGGTCACCCTCGTTGATCACGAAGGCGAGATTGACGCGGCCTTCCGCGATCGGAACGACCTGCGTTGTCACCGTCACATCTTCACGGCCGATGCCGGCATAGGCATCCTTGATGGCCTGGATATCAGATTCGGCAGTCGCTTCGCTGTACGGACCGAGCGAGCGCGTGCGCACGACAGCCTGCAGCTTGTCGTCCTTGATCTTGCGGTTGCCGTTGAAAACGACCTGGTTGACCAGCTGGTTCTCGCTCACGGTGACGACGAGCGTGCCACCGGAGACATTGATGCTGACATCGGAGAAGTAACCCGTCGAATACAGACGCTTTACGGAAGAATCGATGTCGCCGTTGCTGAAGCTTTTGCCGGGAACGATTGTGATGTTTGCACGCACCGTTTCGGGGCTGACGCGGGTTGCGCCGCGAACTTCGACACGGTTGATCGTTGCAGCTTCAGCGACCGTCGCACTTGCAAGCGTTACGATGCCAGACCCCGTTGCGACCATACTTGCAGACAGCGCAACCGCCGACACCGCGTTCAAAAATTTTGAACCAGCTTTCATAAATCTTACCTTCTTCCCAATGCCCCGCAGCGAACTCGTACCGACTCCGGTCACGGCTGCCGTTTTAACCGCTTTTCATATACAAGCAAGCCAGCTCGTTAATTTCTGTTTACTTCAATTGAAACCGTGTCCTAACGGCCACTACAGAATTGCTTTATCGTAAACAATTCCTTTCGATCAACCTGTTGAACTTCCAACAAAGCTGATCATCCCTCTTGCGCCCGTACCATCGCCACAGGCCTTAAATACTAGCCTAAGAGCGAACTTATGTCGTTCCATGTGGCAAACACCATCAGCATCAGCACCATGGCAAAACCGATCCGAAACGCGACGTCTTGTGTGCGTGGTCCGACCGGTTTCCCACGAACGGCTTCCACCGCATAAAACATCAGATGCCCGCCATCAAGTACGGGAACCGGCATTAGGTTAAGAAGTCCAATGGAAACTGACAGAACCGCCGCCAGCTGCAGAACGGCAGCGACGCCGATCGTCGCCATCTGTCCGGACGCCTGGGCGACACGGATAGGGCCCCCCAGCTGATCGGCCTTCATCCGGCCGGTCACCAGGTTCGCCAGGTAGTTGAACGTGCCGGTGACGATGTGCCAGCTTTCGACAGCACCCTGCCCCACGGCTTCGATCGGACCAAAGGTTTCAAGGCGGAAATTTCCGGTTTCCTGATTCGTCAGGATGCCGATGATGCCGAGTTCCATCTTGTTGCCGAACTGGTCGGTGATTTCGGTGCGCTGGGGCACCATCGGCAGATCCAGCAATTCGCCCTTGCGCTTGATCTGGATTGTGATCGGCGTTTCCGGTCGGATGCTGACATAGCGGCGCACATCGTCAAATGTCGTGACGTGCGTGCCGTCGATCGCCACGAGCAGATCACCCGGCAACACGCCTGCCTTGGCGGCAGCGCTGTTTTCCTTGACTTCCGCCACGACCGGATCGGCAATCGGCTTGCCGTAGACCGTAAACAGCACAGCGAAGATCGCAATCGCCAGAATGAAATTGGCGATCGGCCCTGCAGCAACCGTGGCGGCGCGCTTCCAGAGCCTGGCACCGAGGAAGGTCCGGTCGCGATCCTCGGCTGAATATTGGTCCAGCTTGCTATAATCGGGGACGCTGGCCGCATCCTCGTCGCCGAAGAACTTCACATAGCCGCCGAGCGGGACGGCACAGAATTTCCAGCGCGTTCCCTGCTTGTCGGTATAGCCGAACAGCTCGGGGCCGAAACCGACGGAAAAAGCCAGGATACGGATGCCGGACCAGCGGCCGACAAGATAGTGTCCCATTTCGTGCACGAAGACGAGCAGCGTCAGCACCAGCAGGAACGGCACGATGTAGCCGACAATCAGTTGAAGTGTATCGGCCAGGTAAGCCATAAGGTCCTCGATCAGGTATGCGGGCGTTTTACGGCGTCAGCAGGATTGCCCCCAGGGGCACATTCTGTCCACCGGTGGACACGACTTGCACCAAAGCAATTAAAAGCGCGGCAAAACAGGCAAAAACAAGTCCGTCAACCCGGTCCATGACGCCGCCGTGCCCGGGAATAAGCTTGCTCGAATCCTTCACGCCAAACCGGCGCTTAATATAGGATTCAAAGAGATCGCCAATCTGGCTGGATACCGAGAGCGCCAGCGCCAGAAGCGGAACGCGTGCATCGTTGAGCGAAAAATAGCTCATGAACACCGCAACGCCCGCGATCACCCCGCAAATCGTGCCGCCGACTGCACCGGACCAGGTTTTTCCGGGTGAAATGCGGGGCGCGAGCTTCGGGCCGCCGATCGCCCGGCCGGTAAAGTAGGCAAGGATATCTGTCGCCCAGACCACGGCAAAGATGAAAACCATGGCGATCAGGCCGATATCGCCCTCGCCGCGGATAGCCGAGAGGGAAATACCGGTCAGCCCGGCATAGACAATACCGCTAGGCAGCCACCAGCTACCGCCGCGCACAAACACCCAGACCGCTGCCATGGCCGCGCATGCGGCCAAGACGAGCAGGGTAACATGAGCGCCATCAAACAGAATGAGACCGGAAATGACCGCCTGTGAAAGCCAACCGAAAGCGTTGCCCTGGAAATCACGCTCGGCAAGCCGGGTGATCGTCGACCATTCGTAATAGACCAGAACGGCAATGGCGACGGACAGAAGTTCGAATACCGTGCCGCCGGCCCAGGTCGCACCGAGGGTGATTGCAGCAAGGATGATACCGGAGATGATGCGCAGTCTCAGTTCGCTCTGCATCAGGAACCAACCGCAAGCGTTGGCTGCGACAGGCCACCGAACCGGCGTTCCCGCCCGGCATAGGTCTTCAGGGCATTGAGGAAGACTTCGCGGTCGAAGTCAGGCCATAGTTCCGGGACAAACAACAATTCGGAATAGGCGGCCTGCCAGAGCAGGAAGTTCGACAACCGCTCCTCGCCGCTGGTGCGCAAAACCAGATCGGGGTCCGGAATACCTGCCGTATCGAGCTTGCTGGCAATCCGCTCCGGCGTGATCTGGTCGGCCGTCAATCGCCCCTGGGCGACGTCAACCGCCAGAGCTTGCATGGCGCGGGTCATTTCATCGCGAGAGCCGTAGTTGAAGGCGATAACCAGTGTGATACCCGTATTGTTGCGCGTCGTATCCTCTGCCTCCAGAAGCAGAGGCAAGATATCGCCGCGAAGATTGTTCTTGTCGCCGATCACCCGGATGCGGACATTCTGCTGATGCAGGTCCGCCAGGTCGCGCCGGATGAAAGCTTTGAGCAGTCCCATCAAGTCGGACACTTCGGCTTCCGGCCTGCTCCAGTTCTCAGATGAGAAAGCAAAGAGCGTCAGATACCGGATACCGACCTCGCCTGCGGTGCGGACCGCCTCGCGCACGGCTTCCACGCCTTTCCGATGTCCCATCGTCCGCGGCAGTCCGCGCGAATTGGCCCAGCGTCCGTTGCCATCCATGATGATGGCAACGTGCGTGGGGACATTTCTAAGCAATGGGTTTGACATCGGTGGCCCGAAAAACAGAGACTCGGAAAAAGGCAGACTAGACCTGCATGATTTCCTTTTCCTTATCGCCGAGCAAGCGGTCGATGTCGGAAATCATCTCATCTGTCATTTTCTGGACCTTTTCGGACTGGCTCCGGCTGACATCCTGACCGATATCGCCATCCTTTTCGGCTTTTTTCAGACTGTCCATGCCGTCGCGGCGGACGTTGCGCACCGCGACCTTGGCTTTTTCGCTATAGTCGTGCGCGACTTTCACCAGTGACTTGCGGCGCTCTTCGTTGAGTTCCGGCAATGGAATGCGCAGATTTTGACCATCAACGATCGGATTGAGGCCGAGATTGGATTCACGGATGGCGCGATCGACGGCGTTGACCATCGACTTGTCCCAGATCGAAACACCGAGCATGCGGGATTCGGGAACAGTGATGTTGGCAACCTGGTTCAGCGGTACACGCGAACCGTATGCCTCGACCATGACCGGATCGAGAACGTTGGCCGATGCCCGGCCGGTGCGCAGCGAGGCGATATCGCTCTTGAACGCGGCAATGGCGCCATCCATGCGGCGCTTCAGGTCATTTAGGTCAATACCTTCACTCATGGATCAAACTCCCGTTTATCGCGGCGGTCTTGCGACCGCCCTTAACTGCTCAATTGTCGGTTACGATGGTTGCCCGGCCGCCGCCGGTCAAGATTTCCGCGAACCCGCCCTTCTCGTGGATCGAGAAGACGATGATCGGAATGCTGTTTTCGCGCGCCAGTGCGACGGCGGCGATATCCATCACGGCGAGGCCCTTCTGCAGGACTTCGCTATGCGTCAGGCGGTCGAAGCGGGTGGCCGTCGGATCCTTCTTCGGATCGGCGGTATAGATGCCGTCAACCTGCGTGCCCTTGAAGATCGCTTCCGCCCCCATCTCGGCGGCCCGCAGGGCGGCTGCCGAATCGGTGGTGAAGAACGGATTGCCGGTGCCGCCGGCAAAAATCACGACGCGCCCCTGGGATAAATGGAACAGCGTGGCGCGCTGCGAAAAACTCTCGCAGATTTCCGGCATGGCGATAGCCGAGAGCACGACGGTATCGACATCGAGCTTGCGCAGCGAGGTCGCCAGTGCCAGTGCGTTGATGATGGTCGCCAGCATGCCCATATGGTCGCCGGTCACCCGGTCGCCGCCCTTGGAGGCAACCGCGACGCCGCGAAAAATGTTTCCGCCGCCAACGACGACGCCGACTTCGACACCCATGGCGCGGGCTTCGGCAATGTCCGAGGCAATCCGGTCAGCCACCGCGACATCGATCCCGAACCCCTGGTTGCCCATAAGCGCTTCGCCCGAAGCTTTCAGCAGCACACGTTTATAGAGAGGCTCGGCCGACATCGTCACTCCTGTCCAAGAAGGCACACATGCGAGATGGTGCATAAAACTGGTCCGTTCACCCCAGCGCGGCCGATATCATCCGGATGTTCCCCGAAGGAGCCTGCGCCAATGTGATGATAATGCCGGATACACGAAGGGCACCGCGTTGTCACGCGATGCCCCGGATGTTTCCCAACAAGGATGGCGGTTTTCCCAATCAGGATGAAGAAATCAACCCTTGGCGACAGCTGCAACTTCAGCTGCGAAGTCGGTTTCTTCCTTTTCGACGCCTTCGCCGAGAAGCAGGCGGGCCATGCCGACAACTTCGATCGGAGCGCCGACAGTCTTTTCAGCTTCCTTGACGGCAGCTTCGACAGTCAGGTCTGGGTTCATGACGAAAGCCTGCGACAGAAGGGCGACTTCTTCGAAGAATTTGCGCATGCGGCCATCAACCATCTTTTCGATGATCGCATCCGGCTTGCCGGATTCGCGGGCCTGTTCGATGAAGATGTTGCGCTCGCGCTCGGCGACGGCTGCATCGACTTCCGTCGAGCGGATGGCCAGCGGGTTGGTCGCAGCAATATGCATGGCAACCTGGCGGCCGATGGCGTTCAGGGCATCCTTGTCGCCGGTCGACTTCAGCGCGACGAGAACGCCGAGCTTGCCGAGGCCGTCAGCAACGGAATTGTGGATGTAGGTGGCAACAACACCCTCTTCGACCGACAGCAGGGCCGAACGGCGCAGAGCCATGTTCTCGCCGATGGTTGCGATCGCGTCGGTGATGCTTTCAGCGACCGACTTGCCGGTTGCCGGATAGGTGGTTGCGCTGATGGTTTCGACAGAACCGTCGGTGCCGACAGCAACAGCTGCGACGCCACGAACGAGGTCCTGGAAGGCATCATTGCGCGCAACGAAATCGGTTTCCGAGTTCAGTTCGATGACGACGGCCTTGGTGCCGCTGCTGGCGATACCGATCAAGCCTTCGGCAGCTGCACGGCCCGACTTCTTGTCGGCCTTGGCGATGCCCTTGGCGCGCAGCCAGTCGATCGCGGCTTCCATGTCGCCATTGGTTTCGCCGAGTGCCTTCTTACAATCCATCATGCCTGCGCCGGTCTTTTCGCGCAGTTCCTTCACCATTGCTGCAGTAATAGTGCTCATCTTTTTTGCCTCTTCGTTTGTTCGGCTGGCGCGCTGCCAGAAAGCCGGCGCGATACCAGGAGGATGTGGCAGGGCATGACCCCTGAATGTGACATCGTGATGAAAGGGTTCATCGCGGTGGTGGGCATCGTTGAGACCGGCACCCGATGGGCTGGTCCGATGCAAAAGAACAAGGCCGTTCACTTTTTCAGTCGTAAACGGCCTTATCCTGATCGTGTCTAAAGGAACGGCGGGATGAACCGCCGCCCCGCCCTATCAGGCTTCAGCGGCTTCTTCGAGAGCCGGCTCAAGCGGCAGATCGGAGGAAGCGCCGAGGTCGCGGCCCGACGAGCTCTGCTGACGGGCAATGCCGTCAAGCGCTGCACGCGAGATCAGATCGCAATACAGCGAGATCGCACGCGAAGCGTCATCGTTGCCGGGGATCGGGAAGTCGATACGGTCCGGATCGCAGTTCGAATCAATGATCGCGACAACCGGGATGCCGAGACGCTTTGCTTCGTCGATGGCAATCGATTCCTTGTTGGTATCGATAATGAACATCAGGTCCGGAACGCCGCCCATATCGCGGATACCGCCGAGTGCGCGGTTCAGCTTTTCGCGTTCGCGCTCGAGGTTGAGGCGTTCCTTCTTGGTGAAGCCGGACGCTTCCGAGTTCAGGATTTCGTCGAGCTTGCGCAGGCGCTGGATCGAGTTCGAAATCGTCTTCCAGTTGGTCATCATGCCGCCGAGCCAGCGGGCGTTGACGTAGTACTGAGCCGAACGCTTGGCAGCGTCAGCGATGATTTCGGATGCCTGGCGCTTGGTTCCGACGAACAGAACGCGGCCGCCCTTGGCAACCGTGTCGCTGACAACCTGCAGCGCGCGCGACAGCAACGGAACGGTCTGTGCGAGGTCGATGATGTGAACGTTCGAACGATCGCCGAAGATGTACGGCTTCATTTTCGGGTTCCAGCGGTGAGTCTGGTGACCGAAGTGAACGCCAGCTTCCAGAAGCTGACGCATGCTAAAATCGGGCAATGCCATGCCTTTTTCTCCTTTTCCGGTTGAACCTCCGCAAGGCAAACAGCACTCTCTTCGAGAGTACCACCGGGTGGAACTGCCCGGATTTCTCCCGGACGGTCCCAAACCTTACGTGTGGAATGCGCTGCCCTTACCCCCTGCCAGCCGATAAATCAAGGGCGAACTCGGAAAATAGCGGCAGGCCGGTCGCTCGGACCTATTTGCACTTTTCCTGCTTGAAGACTTCCAGATCGGCGAGTTTGCCCGTCAGGACGAAATCGCCATAGTCCATGGTGAGGTCGCGGGTGATGCCGTTTTCATAGAGCTTGAACTCCATGCGGTAGATCGGCACGGCGTCTCCGGTGGCATTGTCGTTAAAATAGGAAATGGTCACCGGCCAGTAGGGTTTTGCGGCCATGGCGGCTGCCTTGTCGGCGTCGGCGTCGCCAGCAGCAGCCTTCTGCGGCTTGCCGATCATGGTGGTGGTGATCAGCGTCTTGTCGCCGGCGTCGGAGCCGTCGAAGATCCGCGATTCAAACAGCGTCTCGCCCTTCTTTGCCCGGTCGATGACGTCGAGCATATGCTCGGTCGGAAATAGGCCCTGCGCGAGATCGACCTGGCGCTTGTCCGGAGAAGTCAGATCGACCGTCAGGCCCTGCTTGGCCTCATGGGCCGAGCCGCGCACTTCCTTGTCGAGCTTTTCGTCGGTGAAGGAACGTGTCAAAAAGCGGAAATTTCCGTTCTTCAGGTCCTCGTAGGTCGTCGTCTGCTGGTCCGTCAGCTTGACCTCGTCGCCCGTATCGACCTTGGTCACAAACCGGAAACTGACGGTATAGCCTTCGCAGGCCGAGCCATTGAATTCATAGACCATCCGCCCATACATACCGGAAATTCCAGAGCGCTCCGATGCGTCCTTCAATTCCAGATCATAGACCGCGCGGTGAGGCACCAGGATGTTGGCTGACGCAGCGGAAGCCCCGCCGACCGTCACACCCGATAAACACGCCCATGCCAGAATGACAGAGGCAAAGCCTGAACGAAACATCCGTTTCCTCCTGTTGGATTCGCTGATGATGCTATAAGAACACATCGGGCAAAAGCGAGGCATCACTGTTCGAGATGCGGTATTTTACCACTTCATGAAACATGCTGTGCATGCAGCATTTGACGACAAAACACAACAATGACCGGAGTTATCCATGTCTGCAGATATTGAAGCACGCATCACGGAACTGGGAATCACATTGCCACAGGCTGCAGCGCCCGCCGCCAATTATGTTCCCTTCGTCATCAGCGGATCGCACCTTTATATCTCCGGCCAGCTCCCGATGGAAAACGGCAAGGTGGCAGTCACCGGCCATCTCGGCGACGGCATCGATGTCGCCACCGGCCAGCGTGCTGCCGAACTCTGCGCCATCAATATTCTTGCCCAGGCCAAGGCAGCGCTGGGCGGCGATCTCTCGCGCATTCGCCGCATCGTCAAGCTCAACGGCTTCATCGCCTCCAAGCCGACCTTCATCGAGCAGCATCTGGTCATGAACGGTGCCTCCAACCTGATCGCCAAGGTCCTCGGCGATGCCGGCATTCATGCGCGCGCCGCTGTCGGCATGGCCGCCCTGCCCTTCAATGCCGCCGTCGAAATCGACGCCGTAATCGAAATCGCCTGAGCGGAACGATATCCATGAAAGATCTGTCCTGGCTGACGGCGCAACCGGTCGCTCATCGCGGCTATCACGACATGAACCATGCCATCTGGGAAAATACGCTTTCGGCGTTTTCCCAGGCGGCGGAAAACGGCTTCGCCATCGAATGCGACCTGCAATACACCGCCGACAGCGTGCCGGTGGTTTTTCACGATGACGACATGCAGCGGCTTTGCGGCATCAAGGGCGACATCCGCGAAAAGACCGCTGGCGAACTCGGGCTCATCGCCATCGGCGGCACCGCCGACAAGATCTCGACGCTCGGACAGCTTTTGAGGCTGGTCAAGGGCCGGGTGCCGATCGTGCTCGAACTGAAAGGCCGCAAGGGCGACGACGAGGGCTTTGCCGACGCGGTGCTGGAGGCGCTGGAAAGCTATGACGGCCCTATTGCCCTGATGAGTTTCGACCATTGGCTGCTGAAAGATCTCAAAGCCCAGGACCCGCCCTACCCGATCGGCCTCACAGCCGGCGGCAACCAGCCGGAGCAGTTCCTCGTTCACGAAGACGCGATGCAGCTCGGGCTTGATTTCATTTCCTATTTCTACGGGGATTTGCCAAACTCGTTCATCACCAAGGAACGTTCGCTCGGCCGGCCGATCCTGACCTGGACCGTGCGCGATCAGGCCGGCGTCGATCACACCTATGCTCACGCCGATCAGATGACATTCGAGGGTTTCGATCCCAAGGAAAGGCTTATCGCTTAAAGAATGACCGGTGACGTCAAAATCCGCGTCGAGACATCCTTTCAGGATATTTCGAAGGACAGCTGGGACGGATTGTCAGGCGCCGCCAAGGGGCAACCCGGCGGCCTCTACAATCCGTTCATTTCGCATGCCTATCTGTCATCTCTGGAAGAATCCGGCTCGGCGACTGCCGATACTGGCTGGCTCGGCCAGCATCTGCTGATGGAAGACGGCCATGGCGGCCTGGCGGGCGGGCTGATCTGCTATCTGAAAAATCACAGCCAAGGCGAATACGTCTTCGATCACGGCTGGGCCGACGCTCTAGAACGGGCGGGTGGGCGCTATTATCCGAAACTGCAATGCTCGGTTCCCTTCACACCGGCAACCGGGCCACGGCTACTGACCGCCATGACGGCCGATGCCGGTGTCGTTCGCAGTTCGCTTGCCGCCGGTCTCCAGGAACTTACCCGCCGTCACCAGGTCTCGTCAGCGCATGTGACATTCCTGCCGGACGAGGAGGTTCCGACCTTCGAACAAGCCGGTTTCCTGCATCGGACCGACCAGCAGTTCCATTTCCTCAACGACGGCTACGCGTCGCACAATGACTTTCTCGAAACGCTGGCGTCGCGCAAACGCAAGGCGTTGAAGAAGGAGCGCCGTGCCGCACTCGAAGGCGGTATCAGCATCGACTGGCTGACCGGCAGGGACCTGACCGAAAGCATCTGGGACCAGTTCTTCTCCTTCTACATGGACACGGGCAGCCGCAAATGGGGCCGCCCTTATCTGACACGCAAATTCTATTCGCTGATCGGCGAACGCATGGCCGATGACATCCTGCTGGTCATGGCCAAGCGCAACGGAAAATACATCGCCGGGGCCATCAACTTCATCGGCAGCGATGCGCTTTATGGCCGTCACTGGGGCGCGGTCGAAGACCACCCCTTCCTGCATTTCGAGGTCTGCTACCATCAGGCCATCGATTTTGCCATCGCCAAGGGATTGCAGCGTGTCGAGGCGGGCGCCCAAGGCGAACACAAGCTGGCGCGAGGATACTTGCCTGCGACCACCCATTCGGCGCATTTCATCGCCCATCCGGGGTTGAAACGCGCCGTTGCCGATTATCTCGAACGCGAACGGCAGGAGGTCGAGCAGATGAGCGATATCCTGGCCGAGCACAGCCCGTTCCGCAAAGGCGAGCGGCAAGAGACCGACGATTGAACAGGATTTTGAGGAGAGATCCAGATGACCAGCGCCGCCTATGACAGCAACAATATCTTCGCCAAGATCCTGCGCGGCGAAATTCCCGCCCACAAGGTCTATGAAGACGACAATGTCCTTGCCTTCATGGATGTGATGCCGCAGGCGCAAGGCCATGTTTTGGTCGTTCCGAAGGCCGCCTCCCGCAATATTCTCGACGCGAATCCGGCGACGCTCAGCGCTCTCATTGCTACCGTACAGACAGTGGCGATCGCCACCCAGGAGGCCTTCGACGCCGATGGCGTGACGATCATGCAGTTCAACGAGGCACCCGCAGGTCAGTCGGTCTTTCACCTGCACTTCCACGTCATTCCGCGTCACGAGGGCGTGCCCCTGCGGCCGCATTCCGGCCAGATGGAAGATGGGACCGTGCTTGCGGCCAATGCGGAGAGGATCAGGGACGCGCTTTAACTTGAAGTGGCTGGCATGGTCTGTCTCGCGTTTGCTTCACCCACAACGATACCGGACAGCCAATACGCCAAACCAAATGTAACGAAACCACCGAACAGGTCAGTCAAATGATGCCCACCTTGGACAACGATCGCGGGCAGCATCACTGAATTGATTGCCAAACTGATAAAAAACAGAACGCGCGAATGCCGAAGAAAGTAGACCGACATGCACGCCATGACGGTGTGAAAAGATGGGAAAGCGATAAGCCCAAGCACATCTTTTGGCGTTAGATAAGACACACCATGGAGCGCAAGGCGGTTCAATTGCGCGCCGTATTCCGGCCCAACCGCGAGCGGCATGGCATCACGGACAGCAGGCGGTAGAGAATATAAGGCTGCGGTGCCGAATGATGGAAAAAAGAACCAAAAAATCATCGCGACCAATACGCCGATCATGCCCGTCAACAGAAACCGGTACAGCGAATGTGTCTTGCCGCTGAAGCCGAGAATGAGAATGACGATAATCATCTGGGGCAGAGAGCTCACATAGATGATGTGAAACAGCCCGACCAACAGAGGGTATCCTGACAGCCAGATCATCGTCTCAAGCCAAGAAAAACCGATGGCTGTATCGATTTGCGCAAGCACACCATCGATTGTCGGGAAGTGAACAGGCAAAAGCATATAGTTGAAAATCGAGCCGCCAAGAGTGAAAATGATGAACAAACCTGTTGCCGTTACAGTAGCAGAAACGCGCAAGTCGGGCCGGATAGTTCGATAATATTGGCCCAACGCGATCATTGCCAGACCGATCGCCGCGACGCTTGCATACCCGTAGAAATCAATTTCAACGCCCTTGAGAATAATCAGCGTGAAATCCAAAGAGAAAAGAGTGGCGATCACGATCAGAATAAACCGCTCGACGGGAAGAAAAATCATAGCTGTGCCCCTCTACGCGCAGCATGCTATGCAGCCTCGCTTAAGAATTGGATAAACGGCGCTGCAAAAGGTCCTCAGAAGCCAAGGAAATATAGACCAATCGCCAGCACACCAATCGCCGTGGCGATGCCGACGGCCGGTTTCTGGCGGCTGATGAAGAAGGCGGCCGCACCAGCCGCGATCGATCCCAACCGCAGCCAGAGTGGCGACTGCTCGAGAATGCCGGTCGGATAGAGGATCAGCTTGGCGATGACGGCTGCCACCAAGGCTGTTGCAACCGCCCTCACCCAATTGAGGACTTCGGAATCCTCGCGCAGACGATTACCGGCGAGAACGCCGAGCCAGCGCCAGATATCCGTTGCAAGCCATCCGGCAATAGCAATGAACACATAGGCCCACCAGCCTTCAAGCACGGTCATGCCCGAACCTCCCCGCGCTTGCGCCAATTGCGTTCTGCCAGCCAAGCCAATGTTCCACCACCGACACCGGCCAGCAGAATATCGAATTCCGGCGCAAGCCAGTAGAAGAACGGCCCAGCCACAAGACCGGCGATCATTGCCACGTAGATGACCGGATGACGCGCGGAGCTCCAGATCGACACCAGGAAATAGACCGGCGTCAGGAAAAACAGGCAGCCTGCGACAATCGGCGGAAACTCTGCAACGAACTGGTAAACGGCGGCCACAAGAAGCATGTTGACCAGAACAAGCGTGATACCGAAACCGGCGAAAAACGTGACGCGATGTTCGCGCGGCACCGCCTGCACCTTTTCCATGGCAAACACCCAAGCCGTGATCGCGACAAAATGCGAGAGGACCAGCAGCAGCCAAGTGGGCGTTTTTTCGGTGCGAATTTCAGGGACGAGCGCTGCGACCATCGGCATCAGCCGAATGGACGACAGCGTCACCGCGACAAAGGCGGTGAGCAAATTGGCACCGCCAAGGATCGAGCTGACAAGGATGACCTTGGCCGGCAAGGCCCAGACGACGCCCGTCATGAACACGACCTGCTCGACAGGGATACCGGCCTGGGCGGTAAAGGCGCAAAAGCCGACAAACGACAGCATCAGGATGATTGCCGGCAGGCTGAAAATTCCCCGCATGCCCGCCACGAACCATGTCCGCCCCGAGCCGGTCGTCTGGCCATCGTCCATCAAAACATCCGTCTGTTCATTGCCACAAAAAAACGGTGCCGGACAATCAAGTCCGGCACCGTGTCTCTATTGGGGATGCGTCATTTCTTGCGCGGCACCTTCGGCACCGTGCTGCCCTTGCGGGGCGGCTCGGCCGCCTTGGCACTGACCGGTTCGTCAGCCTTGGTTGCCTTGGCTGCCTTCTTCGGCTTGGCGGGCGCGTCAGGCTCAGCGCCGACGCTTTCCAGTTCCTTCGGCTTGGCTGCCTTCGACGCCTTTTTTACGGGGGTCACTACCTCCGCCTTCGGCTTGATCCGCGCCGTCTCCGGCACGTAGTCGAGCAACAGGCCCTTGGCGCCATCCGGTTTCGTCCCGACAGTCACCTTGACGACGCCACCCTTCTTCAGCTTGCCGAAGAGGATTTCGTCGGCCAATGGCTTCTTGATGTGTTCCTGGATGACGCGCGCCAGCGGCCGCGCACCCATCTTTTCATCATAGCCCTTGTCGGACAGCCAAGCGATGGCTTCCGGCTGCAGGTCGAAGGTGACATTGCGTTCGGCCAGCTGGGTTTCCAGCTGCATGACGAACTTCTGCACCACCTGGTGGATGACCGGCGTCGGCAGCGAAGCGAACGGAATGACCGCATCGAGACGGTTGCGGAATTCCGGCGTGAACAGCCGGTTCAGCGCCTCCACATCGTCACCTTCGCGCTTGGCAGAGCCAAAGCCGAAGGCAGCCTTTGCCATCTCCGACGCACCCGCATTGGTCGTCATGATCAGGATGACGTTGCGGAAGTCGATCTTCTTGCCGTTATGGTCGGTCAGTGAGCCGTGATCCATAACCTGCAACAGGATGTTGAACAGGTCCGGATGCGCCTTTTCGATTTCGTCGAGCAGCAACACAGAATGCGGATGCTGATCGATGCCATCGGTCAACAGGCCACCCTGATCGAAGCCGACATAGCCGGGAGGTGCGCCGAGTAGACGCGAGACGGTATGGCGCTCCATATATTCCGACATGTCGAAGCGGATCAGTTCGACGCCGAGCGACGCCGCCAGTTGCTTGGCAACTTCCGTCTTGCCGACACCGGTCGGGCCCGAGAAGACGTAGGAGCCGATCGGCTTGTTGGGTTCGCGCAAGCCGGCACGGGCCAGCTTGATCGCCGACGCAAGCGCCTCGATTGCCAGGTCCTGGCCGTAAACGACAGAGCGCAATTCCTTTTCCAGATTGGCGAGAACGGCCTCGTCGTCCTTGGAAACGGATTTCGGCGGAATGCGGGCCATCGTTGCGATCGTCGCTTCGATTTCCTTTTCGGTGATCAGCTTGCGCCGCTTGCTGACGGGCAGCAGCATCTGGGCCGCACCGGTTTCGTCGATCACGTCGATCGCCTTGTCCGGCAGCTTGCGGTCGTTGATGTAGCGGGCAGACAGCTCGACAGCCGACTTGATCGCCTCGTTCGAGTATTTCAGCTTGTGATAGTTCTCGAAATAGGATTTCAGGCCCTTCATGATCTCGATGGCATCGTCGATGGTCGGTTCGCTGACGTCGATCTTCTGGAACCGGCGCACGAGCGCACGGTCCTTTTCGAAGAACTGGCGGTACTCCTTGTAGGTGGTCGAACCGATGCAGCGGATCGCCCCCGAGGACAAAGCCGGCTTCAACAGGTTGGACGCATCCATGGCGCCGCCGGACGTTGCACCGGCACCGATGACGGTGTGGATCTCGTCGATGAACAGCACGGCACCCGGATATTCTTCCAGTTCCTTGACAACCTGCTTCAGACGCTCTTCGAAGTCACCACGATAGCGGGTGCCTGCGAGCAGCGTACCCATGTCGAGCGAAAAGATCGTCGCGTCCTGCAACGCTTCGGGCACCTTCTTCTCGACGATGCGCTTGGCCAGACCTTCGGCGATCGCCGTCTTGCCGACGCCGGGGTCGCCCACGTAAAGCGGGTTGTTCTTGGAGCGGCGGCAGAGAATTTGAATGGTCCGGTTGACCTCGGCATGGCGGCCGATCAGCGGATCGATCTTGCCGACCTTGGCCTTCTCGTTGAGATTGACGCAATAGGCCGTCAGCGCATCCTGCTGCTTCTTCGGGCCGCTTTCATCATGTTCGCGTGATGCCTTCTGTTCGGATTCCGGCTCATCGGCGCCGCGTGGCGGGCGCGCCTCGGATGCGCCAGGGCGCTTGCCGATACCATGAGAGATGAAATTGACGGCGTCGTAGCGCGTCATTTCCTGTTCCTGCAGGAAATACGCTGCATGGCTCTCGCGTTCGGCAAAGATCGCAACAAGCACGTTGGCGCCGGTGACTTCCTCGCGCCCGGACGATTGGACATGGATGACCGCACGCTGGATGACGCGCTGGAAACCGGCCGTCGGCTTGGAATCCTCGTCGTAGCCCGTGACCAGATTGCCCAGTTCATTATCGACATAGTCGGAGACGGTCTTGCGCAATGCGTCGAGATTGACGTTGCACGCCCCCATGACCGCCGCTGCATCGGCATCGTCGATCAATGCCAACAGGAGGTGCTCCAGGGTCGCATATTCGTGATGGCGCTCATTGGCTAGCGTCAGAGCCTGGTGCAGGGCTTTTTCAAGGCTTGTTGAAAATGTTGGCACGTCAGTTCCTCATTTCTTTTCCATGACGCATTGCAGCGGATGCTGATGCTCGCGGGCAAAATCCATCACCTGCGTCACTTTGGTTTCGGCAACTTCGTAGGTGAAAACACCGCATTCACCCACGCCGTGATTGTGAACATGCAGCATGATCAGAGTTGCCGCTTCGCGATCCTTCTGGAAAAAACGCTCCAGAATATGAATCACGAATTCCATAGGCGTATAGTCGTCGTTCAGAAGCAGGACTCGATAAAGGCTCGGCTTCTTGGTCTTCGGCTGTGTCCGAGTGATGACGGACGTGCCACGGCTGGCCTTGCCCCCATCCCCGTCGCTGTCTGCTTGCATCCGGACCGGCATGGCGATCATTCTACTTCATTCCCTTGTCCAGCCGCAAATGCTTGGGAGAAATTCGCGGCCTGTTCGTGACACTTAATCTAGTGGTTCTTTTTTAGATTTTAAGGCTGTTCGTCTGCACTGCAATCACATTTGCGTCGTGAAGCACAAGATTGACCAACTTTCTTCGGGCCGCCTATCGCCAATGTCGCGCATAGACAACAAAAAACCGGCTGCGGGGCGCGCAGCCGGTTTTTCAGGGATAAAGGGCGTGATGGCGCCTTAAGCGGCGACGGCGGCCTTTACAGCGGCCGTGGCCTTGGCAACCGGCGCTTCGTAAGGCTTGTAGGTGTCCTTGGCGAGATCGACATACATTTCGCCAATCTTGGTGGCTTCGGCGACATAGCCTTCGTATGCGGTCTTCACGTAGCTGGTCTGCAGCTCGAAAGCGGCTTCGACGCTCTTGACGGTGCTGATCTTCTCGATGTGGGCAACGCTGTCCTCGAACGCCTTCTTGGAGTAGTCGGCAGCTTCTGTGGCGATTGCCTGGAAAGCCTTCGTCAACGACGCATAGCTTTTCAGCAACGTATCCATGTTCTCTTTGCTTTTCTTATTCGCATCTTCGAAATTGAACATCAGGCTGCTCCTTTTGTGACGCTCGTAATCACAATATTTTATGTGCACTGCACCATAAAGTCAATGTATACGTGCACCGCAATAAAACGCTTTGATTGCAACAGCTTGATGAAAGACGAGTAAATCTGACCGTTTACTGTCAAAAAAACAATCAAAAAGTATGATTTTATCAAAAAACCCGGCCTGAAGATCAGGGCCGGGTCAAATTCACGTGCTCAACCGAAGATGGCGTTTACAGGTCGATATCGAGAATTGCCATCGAGAAGCTGTAGGACAGCTCTCCATCTTCCTCATCGCGAAAGATCACGCCCAGAAACTCGTCGCCCAGGTAAACCTCGGCAGATTCATCCTTTTTCGGCCGCGCCTTGATGACTATTGCCTGGTTAAAAGTACGCTTGAAATAAGCTTCGAGCTTTTTGATTTCTTCGGGCTTCAAGTCTTTTCTCCATGACGGTTGATTTGCGCCGCTTTTCGCACAGCGGCTCAATCGATGTAAACCCCCGGCTGGCCGCCAAGTGGCCAGTCGCCGGTTCAGATCTCGAAGGAAACCAGCAGTTGATCCATCGAACGGGACGGTTCAGAGCAGCCGGCCTCACCGACGACTCGGGCGGGAACACCGGCGACCGTGGTCTTGGACGGAACTTCCTTGAGAACGACGGACCCTGCGGCCACTCTTGAGCAATTTCCGATGTGAATATTGCCGAGAATTTTTGCGCCGGCGCCGATCAACACGCCATTGCCGATCTTCGGATGACGGTCGCTGCCCTCCTTGCCGGTGCCGCCGAGCGTCACACCATGCAGAATGGAGACGTTATCGCCGATGACAGCCGTTTCGCCAACGACAAGCCCTGTCGCGTGATCAAGGAAAATGCCCTTGCCGATACGCGCCGCCGGATTGATGTCGGTCTGGAAAACCGACGAGGAACGGCTTTGCAGATAGAGCGCAAAATCGCGGCGCCCCCGGTTCATCAGCCAATGCGCCAGGCGATGGGTCTGGATGGCATGGAACCCCTTGAAATAAAGGATTGCCTCGAGAAAACGCGTGCAGGCCGGATCACGGTCGTAAACGGCCTGAATATCGACGCGAAGGATGCTGCCCCATTCCGGCCAGTCCTCGAGCATTTCCGAAAAGGTCTGACGCAGGAGATTGGCCTGAAGGTCGGGATGATCGAGCCGCTCACAAATTCGGTAGATGACGCTGTCTTCCAGCGAACGCTGATTGATGATGGTGGAATAGAGGAAAGCCGCAAGCAAGGGATCCTGCTGGGCAGCGATCCGTGCTTCCTCCTGCAGACTATCCCAGATCGGATCCATGATCTTCACGGTTTCGGTCGGGCGTATGTCAGTCCTGGCGACCATCGCCACTCTCCTTCGTAGTCCGTCTATGCGTCAGGTATAGGCCAAATCGCACTGGATATAAATGGCCGCCCCGAAATAGACGCTCAAAACGCTTATGCAGCGCTACGCTTGCCCGACCTTGGCCCAAAACTCAAGCGCCGCCTTCTTGAAGACCCTGTCGCCGACCGCAAGCATGTGGTCACGGCCGTGAATATCCAGCGCCACGGCATCGGGGATCAGGGCGGCCAGTTCCTGCGGCGAGCCGGCAATATCATCCTTGGTTCCGACGGCGATCAACACCGGCACATCGATGCGGCCCATGTCTTCGACAGTGAGCAGGTCGCGCGAGGTCGAGATACAGGCGGCCAGCGCCTTGCGGTCGCTTTTCGTCTGGTCGGCAAAAGCGCGAAACATCCGTCCCCGCTCATGGGTGACCACATCGAGAGACGGCGCGTTCAGCGCGTCGGCAATCGGATCCCAGTCGCCGACGCCGGTCACCATGCCGATACCAAGCCCACCGAGAACGAGCGAGCGCACGCGGTTCGGATGCGCCAGCGTCAGGAAAGTCGAAATGCGCGCACCCATCGAATAGCCCATCACATGGGCTTCGGCGATGCCGAGGTGATCGAGCAGCGCCACCGCATCGCCAGCCATCGCCGCGGGATGATAGACACTCGGATCATGCGGCTTGTCGCTGGCGCCATGGCCGCGATTGTCGAGTGCTATGACCCGGTATCCGGCATCGCCCAGCGTCTTCAGCCAACCCGGATAGACCCAGTTCACATTGGCGCTGGAAGCAAACCCGTGGATCAGCAGGACCGGATCGCCGGACGGATCGCCTTCGTCGAAATAGGCGATCGACAGGCCATCATGGGTGAAGGTGGAAAAGGCGGGCGGATTGAGATCCATGGCAAGCGTCCTGTTTTGAGCGAACCTATGACAGCGGCAGCGTGGGGAAAACCCCGGCCCGCCAAAAAACCCACAGGCGCGGCATCTTTGCCGCTACACTTTTGACGCAAAGCTTTCTATGGTGCGGCCAAATTCGACACTTCTTCTACACGACGGAGCATGACATGGCCGGGCACGGTATTCCCCACTTTCAAAACGATGGCGGCCACGCGGTGATCGAGGTCGGCGTCAAGGAGTTCATGTGCACGGGCGCATCCGTGCCCTTCGATCATCCGCACATCTATATCGACATGGGCGACGACAACGAAAAAGTCTGTTCCTACTGCTCGACGCTGTACCGGTACAATGCCAAGCTCCATGCGGATCAGACGGTCCCGGACGGCTGCACGTTCAATGCGAAGGCGGCCTGAGCGGCAAACGCTCCCGGCATGAACAGGCACCAGCCCGTTGCGATCGCCGGTGCCGGCATTGCCGGCCTGACGGCAGCCCTCAGTTTTGCCCGCAAAGGTATTTCCACTGAGATTTTCGAGCGGGCGGCCGTCCTCAGCGAGGCCGGCGCCGGGCTGCAGCTGTCGCCCAATGCGACACGTATAATGACGAAGCTCGGGCTTCTCCCACAACTGCAAAACGTGTGGAGCGAGCCGCAAGCGATCACTCTGGTCAGCGGCGTATCGCTGAAAACGATCGCATCCGTGCCATCCGGGGAATTCGCGCGCAATCGCTGGCGCGCGCCCTATGGTGTTCTCCACAGAGCCGACCTCCAGAAGACGCTGCTTGATGCCGTCAGCGCCAATCCGCTGTGCCGCCTTCATCTCGGCACGGAGATCGATGATGGCGACCAATACGATTTTACGAGCATGATCGGCAGCGAACCGCGCCTTTTGGTTGGAGCCGATGGAGTCTGGTCCAAAGTCAGGAAGCGGATAGAAGGTGCTGGAAAGGCGAGATTTTCGGGAAATATAGCCTGGCGCTTCACCCACGGTGAGGCTGAGGCTCCGGCTTTTTTCGACACAACCAAAGTCACCGCCTTTCTTGGCAGCGGCTCGCACCTTGTCGTCTACCCCCTGCAGCGCGCGCGCAGTTTCAACGTGGTGGCTATTACGAGCGGCGCCGATCCCGGAGAACCATGGGACAACACCCTGCCCAAGCAGGAAAACCGGCAGCGACTGTTCGAAGCCTTTTCCGGATGGCACCCTCAGATTGTCGAGATGCTGCGGCACGTTATTGAGCCGACGATCTGGCCACTCTACGAAGTGAATGACGGCGCCTGGAATCAGGGCGACGATATTGTTCTGATCGGCGACGCAGCCCATGCGATGATGCCGTTTGCCGCGCAGGGTGCCGCAATGGCGATCGAGGATGCGTTTGAGCTTGCGTCCTTCGTGGCCGATGGAAAGCCGCTGAGCGCCTTTGCCGATCACCGCAAAAGCCGTGTGGCGCGCGTCCGCTCCCGTGGCGCTTTCAATCGTTTTGCCTATCACGCCCGTGGCCCGGTGCGGCTCGGGCGTGATCTGGTGCTGTCGCTTCGGCGGCCGGAAAGCCTGGCCGCCGATTTCGACTGGCTCTACGGATACGAGCCGAAGGACTGACGATCAGACGGCCTTTGCCGCCGCAAACCCGGCTTCGATATCCTTGCGCAGGTCCGCCACATCCTCTAGCCCGATCTGCAACCGGATGACCGGACCTTCCGTCGGTGCCTTGCTGATTTTGCGGTCGGAAAGACCGACATGGACGGCCAGGCTCTCAAAGCCACCCCAGGACCAGCCGAGCCCGAAGATCGACAATGCGTCCAAGAAGGCATGCGCCTTTGCCTTGAACTGTTCCGGACCGTGGGCCTTCAGAACGAATGAGAAGATGCCGCTTGACCCGGTAAAATCGCGCTTCCACAGATCGTGGCCGGGAAAGCTTGGCAGCGCCGGGTGCAGCACACGGGCGACATCGTCGCGCTCTTCCAGCCAGCGGGCAATATTGAGCGTGCTTTCCTGATGGCGCTCGAGACGGATGCCCATTGTGCGCAGACCGCGCAAAATCTGATAACTGTCATCGGGTGCGCCGCACAGACCAAGGGCCCCATGCGCCTCCAGCAATGGCTCCCAATGGGCAGCATTGGCCGAGACGGTGCCCATCAGAATATCGGAATGACCGGACGGGTATTTGGTCGCAGCGTGGATCGAGATGTCAACGCCGTGATCCAACGGCTTGAAATAGAGCGGTGTCGCCCAGGTATTGTCCATCGTCACCACGCAACCGTGGCGATGCGCGACAGCAGAGATGCCGCGGATATCCTGCATTTCGAATGTGTTGGAGCCGGGTGCTTCGGTGTGAACGAGCTTGGTGTTCGGCTTGATCAGGCTTTCGATGCCGGCACCGACCATCGGGTCGTAATACTCGACGGTGACGCCGAGCCTTTTCAGCATCGTGTCGCAGAAATGCCGGGTCGGGAAATAGACCGAATCGACGATCAGCGCATGATCGCCGGCCGACAGAAAGGCCAGGAACGGCACGGCGACGGCGGCCAGCCCCGACGGCACGAGGACGGTACCTGCCGAGCCTTCCAGCGCATCTATAGCTTCGCACAACGCATCGGTCGTCGGCGTTCCGCGCGTTCCATAGGTGTATTTCTGCGACTTTGTTTCCATGGCTTTTGCATTTGGAAACAATACCGTAGACGCGTGCACCACAGGCGGATTGACGAAACCATGAAAGTCGGAGGGGGAGTTGCCGATATGCGACAGCCGGGTGTTCACGCCGGCGCCGGCAAGGAAATCATTCTTTTCAGTCATGGGATAGCGTCCGCTTGTAAAATTTCATGTCCGCAGACTTTTCGGCCCGCAGACCCGGGGGGTCAAGGGACTTCCGTTGCGGCACTCCGGCACGGGGGTGGAAAACTCAGTTTCTGGCAAATTTTTGAACAGAAAAGTGCACCAAACGATCAAAAGCTGCCTAAACATGCGGCGCAGTCAACGATTCTGGGAGACCAACCCGGAAAATCGGCAACGCGTCTTGACCCTGCGCGGTTTTGAGCATGAGATAGACGGTACTCGCGCCAGGAGGGTGGCGGGGGCCGTCGCTGCATCCAAGCGCAGCTGTGCGGGACAAGAACAAAGACAACAGAAAAAGGTTCTAAAATGGC
This sequence comes from Pararhizobium sp. DWP1-1-3, assembly GCF_049896125.1. Taxonomy (NCBI): domain Bacteria; kingdom Pseudomonadati; phylum Pseudomonadota; class Alphaproteobacteria; order Hyphomicrobiales; family Rhizobiaceae; genus Pararhizobium; species Pararhizobium sp. DWP1-1-3. Next base: position 176,413 of record NZ_JAFCTR010000004.1, on the reverse strand, counting down.
TAGAAGAATTCTGACAGCGCTTATCGGCGCTGCCGTCATGGGGATTGGCGCCCAGGCCGCATCGGCAACGACACTCGGCGACGTTAAGGCGAAGGGGTTCCTTCAATGCGGCGTCAACACCGGCCTGACCGGCTTCGCCTCCCCGGATGCATCCGGCAATTGGAGCGGCTTCGACGTCGATTATTGCAAGGCAATTGCCGCTGCCATCTTCGGTGACGCTACCAAGGTGAAATACACCCCGACATCCGCCAAGGACCGCTTCCCGGCTTTGCAGTCCGGCGAAGTGGACGTATTGGCCCGTAACACCACCTGGACAATCAACCGCGATACAGCACTCGGCTTCAACTTCCGCGCCGTCAACTATTATGACGGCCAGGGTTTCATGGTGCGCAAGTCGCTGAACGTGAAGTCGGCGCTTGAACTGTCCGGCGCTGCCGTCTGCGTCCAGACCGGCACGACGACCGAACTGAACCTTGCCGACTACTTCAAGGCCAATAACCTGCAGTACAACCCGGTGGTCTTCGAAAAGCTCGAAGAAGTGAACGCTGCCTATGACGCCGGCCGCTGCGACGTTTACACGACCGACCAGTCGGGCCTGTACTCGCTGCGTTTGACGCTGGCTGCTCCGGATGATCACATCATCCTGCCGGAAATCATTTCCAAGGAGCCGCTTGGACCGGCCGTTCGTCAGGGCGACGACCAGTGGTTTGACATTGTCAGCTGGGTTCACTACGCGCTTGTCGGTGCTGAAGACTTCGGCATCACTTCGGCCAATGTCGAGGAAATGAAGAAGTCGACGAACCCGGACATCCAGCGCTTCCTTGGCGTTGAGGCGGACACCAAGATCGGTACCGACCTCGGCCTCGAAAACGATTGGGCCGTCAAGGTCATCAAGGCCGTCGGCAATTACGGCGAAGTGTTCGACCGCAATATCGGTACGGGCAGCCCGTTGAAGATCGAACGCGGCCTGAACGCGCTGTGGAGCAAGGGCGGCATCCAGTACGCACCGCCGGTGCGCTAAGACCATACGACAATCGGGAAAGCGGTTTCGGCCGCTTTCCCTCCCAAAAATAAGAATCGCTCGAAACAGGGCGATCAGGGGATTATGAGGCTCTGCATGACGATCGACGCCACGATTCCGCCCGGCAAGGACAAGCCGACCGGCTCAATTTTAAACGACCCCAAAGTTCGCGGCATCATCTACCAAGCCGTGACTCTGCTGTTGCTGATTGCTTTCATCTACTGGGTCGCCATGAACACCAGTGAAAACCTGAAGCGGGCCAACATCGCCTCCGGTTACGGCTTTCTCAACGGACGTGCCGGCTTTGATGTCGGCCAGTCGCTGATCGCGTATTCCAGTGACTCGACCTATGGCCGCGCGCTTGTGGTGGGCTTCTTCAACACCATCCTGGTCGCCGTTGCCGGCATCATCACCGCGACAATCATCGGCTTTCTGGTCGGTATCGGCCGGCTGTCGAAGAACTGGTTGATCGCCAAGCTGTCGATGGTCTATGTCGAAATATTCCGCAACATACCACCGCTCCTGGTGATTTTCTTCTGGTATTCGGGGGTTCTGGCAGTTCTGCCGCAGCCCAAGGAATCGCTGGCGCTGCCACTGGATATGTACATCAACAATCGTGGACTGGCCTTCCCGCGGCCGGTCTTCGACAGCGGTTCGCAGTTCATTCTTCTCGCCTTTGTCATCGCGGTCGTCGGCAGCTTTCTCTTTACCCGATATGCAAATAGGAAGCAGATGGAGACCGGGGAACGCCTGCCTGTGCTTTGGACGGTGCTTGGCCTGCTGATCGGCCTGCCCTTGCTCACCTATTTCGCAACCGGCATGCCGATTTCCTTCGATGTACCGGTCGCCGGCAAGTTCAACCTGACCGGCGGGTCCGTCATCGGCCCGGAATTCCTGTCGCTGTTCCTGGCGCTGTCGTTCTATACGGCATCCTTTATCGCCGAAATCGTCCGCGCCGGCATTCGCGGCGTCAGCCATGGCCAATCGGAAGCAGCCCACGCGCTCGGCATCCGGCCCGGCCTGACCACCCGTCTCGTCGTCGTGCCGCAGGCCATGCGGATCATCATCCCGCCACTGACCAGCCAATATCTCAACCTGACGAAAAACTCGTCTCTCGCCATCGCCATTGGTTATTCGGACCTGGTGTCGACCGGGGGGACAATCCTCAACCAGACCGGTCAGGCGATCGAAATCGTCAGTATCTGGATCGTCGTCTATCTGACGCTCAGCCTGTCGACATCGGCGATCATGAACTGGTTCAACGCCAAGATGGCACTGGTGGAGAGATAAGATCATGAACACACATCAGACCAACTTCGTCCGCACCAGCATGCTCGAACAATCGACACCGCCGGTGCTGGAGAAAGGCTATATCGCCTGGATCCGGAAAAACCTCCTGGCCACGCCGTTGGACGCGGTGCTGACGATCATCGCCATCCTCGCACTTGCCGCATTTCTGCCGCCTGCGATCAAATGGCTGTTCATCGACGCTTCCTGGACAGGCGGCGGGCGTGGCGTTTGCGCAACGGCCGCTCAAGGCGGCTCGCAACCGGAAGGCTGGAGTGGCGCCTGCTGGGCTTTTGTCGGCGCAAAATTCGACGTGTTCATGTTCGGGCGTTATCCGATCGATGAACGCTGGCGTCCAATGCTGGTGGGCGCCCTGTTCATAGCACTTCTGGTCCCGATCCTGATCCCGAAGGTTCCGTACAAGGGCCTCAACGCCATCCTGCTGTTCGGCGTTCTGCCCGTCCTGTCATTCTTTATCCTGATCGGCGGCGTTCTGGGCCTTCCCTATGTGGAAACTCCGCTCTGGGGCGGCCTGATGGTCACGCTGATCCTGTCCTTCGTCGGTATTGCGGTGTCTCTGCCGCTTGGCATCGTGCTGGCGCTCGGCCGGCGATCGACGATGCCGGTCATCCGCCTGCTCTGCACCGTCTTCATCGAGATCGTCCGCGGTATTCCGCTGATCACCGTGCTGTTCATGGCCAGCGTCATGCTGCCCTTGTTTCTGCCGCAGGGCATGACGGTCGACAAGTTCCTGAGGGCCGTGATCGGTGTCTCGCTGTTTGCCTCCGCCTATATGGCCGAAGTGGTGCGCGGCGGCCTGCAGGCCATTCCCAAGGGACAGGCGGAAGGTGCCGATTCTCTGGGCTTGAGCTACTGGCAGAAGATGCGGCTGATCATTCTGCCGCAAGCGCTGAAGCTGGTCATTCCCGGCATCGTCAACACATTCATCGGCCTGTTCAAGGACACGTCGCTGGTATCGATCATCGGCATGTTCGATCTGCTCGGCATCGTCCGGCAGAACTTCTCGGACGCCAACTGGGCATCGCCGGTGACGCCGCTGTCGGGTCTCGTGTTTGCCGGATTCACTTTCTGGCTTTTCTGCTTCGGCATGTCGCGCTATTCAGGGTTCATGGAACGAAAGCTCGACAAGGGCCACAAACGATAACGAGTGAGGGGAAATACAATGGCAGCTGAAGCCAAACCGCTAAAAATCGAAGTGTCGTCCACGGACGTCGCCGTCGAAATCGTCGGCATGAACAAGTGGTATGGAGACTTCCACGTTCTGCGCGATATCAATCTCAAGGTCATGCGCGGCGAGCGTATCGTTGTTGCCGGTCCGTCGGGTTCCGGCAAGTCGACGATGATCCGCTGCATCAACCGTCTGGAAGAGCACCAGAAGGGCAAGATCGCCGTTGACGGCATCGAGCTGACCAACGACCTGAAGAAGATCGACGAGGTGCGCCGCGAAGTCGGCATGGTGTTCCAGCACTTCAATCTCTTTCCGCACCTGACGATCCTGGAAAACTGCACGCTGGCGCCGATCTGGGTTCGCAAGATGCCGAAGAAGCAGGCCGAGGAAGTGGCCATGCACTTCCTCAAGCGCGTCAAGATCCCAGAACAGGCCCACAAATATCCGGGACAGCTCTCCGGCGGTCAGCAGCAGCGCGTGGCGATTGCCCGTTCGCTGTGCATGAACCCGCGCGTCATGCTGTTCGATGAGCCGACATCGGCGCTCGACCCGGAAATGATCAAGGAAGTGCTCGACACCATGGTCGGCCTTGCTGAAGAAGGCATGACGATGATCTGCGTCACCCATGAAATGGGCTTTGCCCGCCAGGTCGCCAACCGCGTGATCTTCATGGACCAGGGCCAGATCGTCGAACAGAACGAGCCGGCTGCATTCTTCGACAACCCGCAGCACGAGCGTACCAAGCTGTTCCTCAGCCAGATCCTGCACTGAGGCCAAGCGGTCTCCAGCATTGAATCAGAGAGGCCCGCGCGGCGTGTTCGTCGCGGGCCTTTCTGATTCAAAGGTTCTGCTCTTGCGACGATTACTCGACAGTATATTTCAACGTTCCCAACGACCAATGCACGCCGCGGTTTTCGGCATCGCCGGTCCAGGTCTTCTGGAGCTTGGCAATAATCCCGCTGATAGACTGGCGGGCATCGAGTTCGGCATTCAGGCCCTGCGCCGAGGGTGCAACGTCTTTCAGGTCCACCGCATCGCCAACGACGATGGCAACGAGCATATTCTCGCCATTGCCATCAGCCTCGAAATCGAAGCCGTAATAGTCGTCCGGTATGGTCAATGTCGAACCGGCCGACAGCGGCGTGATTTTCTGCGCCATATCGTTCGGGAAAATCTGCGTCGCTGTCCCTTCGCCGTTCACATCGAGAAGGACGAGATTTCCCGCATATTGGCTGGTGACCGAAATCTTGAAGGCTTTCCCCTTCCTCAGCTTCGAACCGGTATCCAGCGACACCGTAACCGCGCCAGAATCCGCCTTGCCGACGATGTCTCCGACCGCTCCGATGGGATCGCCATCGACATACGCCGGTGCACCGCCTGCCTCGACCTTGGCCTCCTGGTACACCGGCTCCGGCTTGTTTGAAGGTTGATGCGCCGCCTGTTCCACCCTGTCTGGCTCCGGCTTAGCGACGCTGGTTCCCAGCGCCTCCGGCACGCTTTCCAGCTGCGGATCGAGATTGTCGCAGCCTTCCAGCGTCGAACAATAGTCTTTCGATTTCCGGGTTACATATTCGAAAAGCTCGGCATTGCTGACGAGACCGTTGCCATTGGCGTCGGATTCCTTTGGTGTGTAGCCGGCTATGTAAGCCGAGGTGAAAACGCCGTGCCGCTCCTCGATCGGCAGGCGGACATCGTCCCACGCCACCTGGTAGGCTGCAGCGGCACTCCAGGCCGTCAGGCCGCCGGCCGTCAACTGCGCCGGTTTATCGACGACACCCAGATCGATACGCAATCCCCGCGTTGCTGGCTGCTTGGGCGTCTTGGCAAAGGGGCGCGGCAGATAGCGCGCACCATTCAAGCCTGACACCGCCTGCGGCGACAATGACCGCGAGATCGTGCCCGAATGACAGGCATCGATCACTAGCATCACCGCCCTGCCCTTCAACTTCTCCAGCACCGCTTCAAGATCGTCATCGAGGATGACGTTCATCCAGTCGTCGTCGCCGGCCCTGATGTCATAGGTCGAAATGGCCTCGTCCATTCCGTCCTCCTCATCGCCACTGACATCCTTGACCTGCAGACCGTGCCCGGAGAAATAGAGATAGACCCGGTCGCCCGGCGCGGTTCCGGCCACCAGCCATTCGTCCATCGAGGATAGCATCGCCTGCCGGGTGGCTTTTTCGTCCGTCAGGACCCGGATTGCTTCAGGTTTGAATTGCAGCGTCCCCGTCAGCAGCGCCTCGATTGCCTTCACATCGTTTTTCGGGCCATGCAGAAACATTTCTTCCGGCAGGTTTTCGTAAGTGCCGATACCAATCACCAGCGCCCGGTCTTCCGCCCTTGCCGCGCCAAGCGATGCCAAGCAACAGAGCGAGGCGATGGCAGTGGTTCGCAAAGCGGTCATCACAGTTTTTCCCGGGTATAGAGCGGCTGGATCGCCACGCTCGTATCGGTGCCGTCGATGCGGGTGGACAGAAGCTGCAACACGGCCGCCGCATCGACGCTTTTGCTGACCAAGGCCGCGCCAATCGCATCAATGGGTTCATTGGTGGAAATGACGATCAGATGGTCGGCGCCGAAGGGTTCCACGACCTGCAGATTGCTCAGCTTGAACTCGACACTCGTTGTACCCTCTGACTGGACGTCCAACAGCTGCACCTGGCCGGTATTGGCAAGATTGAACACCACCATGTTCTTGTAGCCTGACGCTGGGGCATCGAAGGAAATCTTGTCGCCAGCGGCATAGATGTCCTTCTGCGGCGTCAAGGAGACGGTGCCGGGGTTCTGGCTTGCCATCACTTTCAGAAAATCGAGCAGAATGAACTTGTTGACAACCGCTTGGATCATGCCGGCGTCGATATGCTCGCCGGCAACATCACCATTCGGCGTGTAGAAGATGCCGCTGGCGGCATCCCAGCGATAAGGTACGCCCGTTCCACCGGTATTGTCCGGCACGGTTTCCGAGCCATCGACAGACAGCGCCAGCTTGCCATCCCAGCCGGTTTCGCGAACGGATTGATAGGTCTTTTTCGCGCCCGGCTCAGTGGCAACCGCTGCACTCCGGGTCAGCGGCATGACCATTTCATCCTCGGACCGCGGCAGTTGCGGCGTAAAATTCGGAACCTGCAACGCCTCGGACTGGTTCTTCACATTGGCAAAGACATAATCCTCCAGCTCCACCCGCGACAAGCGGCCGTCACCATTGCGATCCGCCGATCCCTCCACGGCCCGGGCAAAACTCCAGCTCAGGGCACCGCGCGGCTCGCCGTCAATGATGACCTCGGGCGACGGCTGGCTTTCCAGCGAAGCGGCAAGCACCGTCACGTTGCGGAACTGCGCTTCCTTCACTTCAGCCCCCGACACCGCCTCTTCCGACGGCGGCGGCAGCTTGACCGTGACGGCCTGGGCAAGACGTGTCTTGCCGGAAAAGGACCGGCTCATGCCGCCGGAATGGCAACTGTCGGAGACGAACAGAACCTGCACCCCCTTGGCCTCGGCTTCGGAAAACCAGGCGTTCAACTCGTTATCGACGATGATCTCGTGATCGGTTTCCGCAGCCCGGCTGCGGTCGAAGCCCGGCAGTTGCAGGAACTCGTCGAGCCCATCGGCCTCATCACCGGCAACGAGCTCCGGCATCTGGGCACCGTGCCCTGCATAGGTGAAAATGATCGTATCGCCCTTGCCGGCGCTACCGACAAAATCGGTCCAGGCCGCGCGAATATCGTCCTTGCGGGCGGCGGCGTCAAAGAACGTCGCTATCTGATCGACGCCCGCCCGCCGCAGGGCGCTTTCCACGTCCTTGGCATCCTTGACGGCGCCATCCAGACTGATTTCGTAGGGATAGGCATCGACGCCGACGACAAGAGCAAAGGTCTTGGCCGATGCGGCAGCGAGCGGCGCTGCGGAAATCAGAAGAACAAGAGCCAGGCGGCGCAGCATCATTCAGTTCTCCACATCGACGTCGACGCGCCGGTTCATCTGGTTCAGCGTCTCCTCGTCATAGGCGCTGGCATCGTCCGCCCTGAACGGCTCGTCCTCACCCTTGCCAACCGTTTTCCATTGGCCTGCGTAGCCTTCGGCTACGAGATACCCGGCCAGAGCATCGGCGCGTTCCAGCGAAAGTATCCGATTGGCCTCAGCCGTGCCGACCGGATCCGTATGACCGGTCAGGGTAATCGTCTTTGGTTTGACCGATTTCAGGCACTCGGACAGGTCTTTCGCCGATTCCAATCCCTCCGGGGTAAACTCCGCCGTGCCGAAGACGTAGCGTACCGGCGTCGATTTTTTCTTCAGCGACACGCCGCGATAGCTGATCTTGCAGGCGCCGCGCACGGTAAGCTTCACCGGCTTGGGTGCGGCAAGCCGCATCTCGGTCGCCATATGATCGAGCCGCACGATGTAGGCTTCGTCCGGTGCCATCCACTGAGGCGTCAGCACCGCGTTGGCGGCATCCTCCAGTGCCAGCTGGTAGTAGCGCGCCGCAGTCTCATAGTCTCGGCGATCCCGGTTGATATCGCCGAGCGCGTCATAAACTTGCCAGGGTGCCGAATTGCTGGTGCGGATCGTCTCGAGCTCCTGCTCGAAATCCGCCAGACTGGCACCCTGCCCGACGGCACCGACGATCCGGTTGAAAGATGAAAGTGCCGCGACGCGATCGATCATCGCCTTGTCATCAGCCGTGCAGCCGGGCTTCGGCCTGCCGGCAATCTGTTTTGCCAGCGCCTCATTTCCGGCATTGGTGGCCTCAGCGACCTGCGCCAGCGCATCGCACGCAGCCGAAGCCGTTCCCGCAAGGAAAAATGCCAGCAGAGATGCCCCGGCCAAAACCTTCAATGTCATCACGCTGCCTTCCCATGCCATTCCAAAATAATACTTACACAGGCCCACGACATCTGGCAGCCGGCCTCTTCGCTATTGTCTGATCTCGAACGTCACGACCTGCAGGCCGCTGGCTCCGTTATCGTCCTCCGCCTTCTTGGCAAGGTTGATCGCCAATCCACGCGTCGGCGGCAGATGCGATTGCGCCACCAGTTGGCGCGCCCGCTCGACCGAGAGTTTCTGGTCTCCGAGCCCGCCTTCGCGGCAATAGGCGATCATCGTTTCGGCAGGTGCCGGCGTATCGAACGTCAAATTACCGGTGCCGGGTTGCGGGATCTGCCGCTTTTCGCCCGCCTGCAGCGTCGTGTTGCCGATCATTTCGTCCGGAATGACCTCGACATTGCCGGTCTCCTCAACATAGAGGATCTGCAACTCGCAAGCCTTGTTGGAGCTCAGCTCGAACGACAATTGATCGCCGACCTTCGCCGTGGTCGTCGCGACATGCAGCGCCAGTTCAAGCTTGTTGTAGTCGGCGGTCTGTTCCTGGCGATAGGCAGGGGTTGCCGCTGCGACTGTCGCAGGCTTGACGTAACCCTGCTGCGCCGTTTGACCGGCCACATCCGGGCTCTGGCTGGCCGCCGCCACATGCACCGCAGTCGTATCGAGCGGCTTCAACTGCATCAAGGGATCCAGCAGCAGCGGAAACTGCTGTTCGACTTCGGCGCGCGGAATGGTTCCGCCGGCTTCCAGCGTCGTCACCCAGTCGATGCCAAGCCGCAAGGTATCGACGTCCTCCACCCGCTTGATGGCGGAAGACAGCTCGGCCGGCGTCATGTCGAATTCCGCCGCCAGCGCGTCGAAATCGAGCTCGTCCTCATACTTGTCGCCAAAATAGGTGACGAGTTCGGCGTTGCCCGGTGCTTGCATGCTCTGGGCGCTGCCATCCGGCGTCGGTTCGGTCACTCCGAGCTTGACCAAAGCTTCGACAAACCGCTGCCGGTCCTTGTTATAGGCCGCGTCAAGCTCTTCCTGCGGTACATACATGTCGAGCAGGATGGCCTGCTGATCCTTGTTGAACAGCGTCGATGTCTGGATGTGTTCGCGCAGCTGGTCGCGCTTCGACAGGATGCCGTTGGCATGGCAATCGAAGCACGAGCGGGCGTTGATGATCTCGACGCCCTTGCCGATCGGCCGCTTGCGGAACGACACGATCGTCGTCGGTCCGACATCCAGCTGCTTGCCCGCCGCTGTCGACAGGTAATAGCCCTGCAGCCCGTTCGGCAGCGAGAAGATCATTTCGCCGCCGTCATGTTCGAACGCCGTCAGCCCGGCATCGAACGGCTCCAGTTCCTTTGGTCCCTGCGGAAACCGTTTCAACACCTGACGGCCGACATCGCCGCCGAAATCGTAGGATTTCCAATAATAACCGCCGAACGGCATCTCATGACGCTCCAGCATGCGGTTATGATCGGAAACACCCGATGAGCCGTCGGCAAACCCCGCACGCAGCACCTGGCGGCGGCGGATATTGTCGTCGACGTTGATCTGGAACCGCTGTTCCAGTTCGCGGATATGTGTCGGCAGCTTCATCAGCTGGTTGTAGATTTTTGGCTTGGCCGCATTGGCCATGAACCAATCGATACGCATGATCGGCAGGACGGTGTCGGTCTGCTTGGTCAGCGCCAGCAGCGAAGCGTCGCTGCCGGGATCGACACCGTAGAAATATTGCGAAATCAGGAAATTATAGTCGTCCGCCGACCATTGCAGATCGCGCAGATCGACCCGGACCATCAGTCCGTTGGTACCTTCCACTTCCTGTGGTAAGACCAGTTTCGGCCCGTAGGAGAGCGAGTTCAAGAGCTTTTTGAAGCCGCCGGCCAAAACGTCCATGCGCTTCATGAAGGTCTTGTCCTCCTCGCAGCCCATCATGGCATTGTATTGGTTGCGGTAAGAGAAATAGCGCATGTATTGGCGGTCGAGATCGTTGACCTTGGAAATGTCCTTCAACCCGGCCTCGATGAAATCGCGATAGGACAGCATGGGACGCGTGCGTTCGGGTTTGCTGGCCGCAGTCTGCGGCAGGTCCGATTGCTTGAGCGAATTGATCCAGTCCTCCAGGCTCTTGACCTCTTCAGCAGTCGGGCGCTTGCCAAGCGGCATGCGGCCGCTGGTCACCGAGGTGAACAAGCGGGACTTGGCGGCATCGCCCGGAACCACGAAGGCGGCGTCGGCCGCAATCGTGCTGAGGTCACCGGCCGGATAGGACCCTTGCGAGCTTTCGCCCGGGCCATGGCAATTGCGGCAATATTTGCCGATGAAAGCGTCGGCCTGCGTTGCCAGACCCGCATTGTCACCGGCAAGAGCCGAGGCGGGCGTGCTTTCCTTGCAGACGGCCGTTGCCGATTGCGCCACCGGCTGCGGCGGCTTGACCTCGCGGTCGGACAAAAAGGCATAGATCGCGGTGCGGTCCTTCTCGGTCAGCGCCGACAATCCGTGAGCGATCTCGCGCATAACCGGATCGGTCAGCGGTGCACCCGAGAGCTTCTTGCCTTCGTCGATCAGGCCGACGGTGAACACGTCTGGCGACGCGAGACCGGCCATCCGCGCCTTGGAAATATCCGGCGCAACCGCGCCTGTCAGGCCCTTCTCGCCGGTATAGGCGTTGTCCATGTCGAGCCCGTAGGTCGTCGTGCGCGGTGTGTGGCAATCGCCGCAGCCGCCGACGTTTTCGACAAGGTAGCGTCCGCGCTCCATCTGCGTTTCTTCGCGCGACTGATATTCCGGCACATTGAAATGACTGCGTTTCCACAGCGTAATGGTCGTCTGGCGGCTGTATGGAAAGGCGATCTCGTGTTCCTGCGACACGGCATCCGACGCGATCAGCGTGTCGATATGGGCCTTGATGTCGAGCACATCCTCCGGCTTCATGCCACCGTAGGACGTGTAGGGCATGACCGGATAGAGGTTGTTGCCCTCACGATCGATCCCCTGCATCACAGCATTGAGAAACTGGGCATTGGTCCAGCCGCCGATGCCATTGGCATGGGGCGAGATGTTCGGTGCATAGAATTTGCCGATCGCCGTATCCATCTCAAGTCCGCCGGACAGGACCTCGGTATTCCTGACCGATCCGTGGCAGGCGCCGCAGCCGGATGCGTTGAACAAATATTTGCCGTTGTCGGTATCCGCCTTGTAGGTCGCATAGGCATCGTCAGCAAAGGCATCGCGGGCCGATGCCGCAGCCGGACACTGGGTCAATGCCAGAACGGTCGCTGCCACCGCCAGGACGGAGCGCGGCAGGCTCAGGCTAGGGATGATTTTCCCAAACAATTGATCGAACATGCGCATGGCTTGTTCTCCTTGCTTTCTCAAACGATAAATAGGCAATGCGTTACCGGAACTCGAACTGCTCGAACTCGACCCGTTTGGGTTTCTTGCCGAGGTCCTTCAGTCCCTTTTCAATGGCTTTTCTCAACAATGGCGGACCACAGAACCATAGGTCTGCACCGGCGGGATCGACAGCGCTCGATGCCGCGAGCTTTGCCGCGTCGAGCCGTCCGTCGATTTTGGAATCATGCAAAGTGAAACTGAAATTCGATAGCTTTTCCGCTTGCGTTTCGAACGTGTCGAGGCCGATGGCCTCGCTGCGATCGCGTACGCAATAGACAAGGTGAATATCCTGGCCTTCATCACCCTTCAGGCGCCCCGCCATCGCCAGAAACGGCGTGACACCAATGCCGCCAGCCAGCCATATCTGTTTCTTGCCGCCCCGGCGATGGTTGAAATGACCATAGCCGCCCTCGAGCTTCAGGCGGTCGCCGATAGCGATGCCATCGCGGAGCGCTTTGGTATAATCGCCCAGAGGCTTGATCGCGAAGCGGACCACGCCATCGTCATCCATGCCGGCAATCGTAAAGGGATGCGGTTCGCGCAGGCCCGGCTTGCTGACCCGGAAAAACCCGAACTGGCCAGGTTTGGCGCGCAACGGCCGCCGTACAGGCCGGGCCGAAATGATCGTCGCTCCTTCGTGGCGCGTCACGTCGAAGACCTCGTAGGTCCGGGTGCGCAACCAGGGGAAAAGCTGGGTGTAGATATAGCTCAGCGTCCCGATCATCGCGAAAATGTTGAGATAGGTCGCCAGCATCGCGGTGCCGTCATAGGGCCGCTTGATGAACGTCTGGTGGAAGGCGACCATGATGAACAGCAAGCCGATGAACCGGTGCGTCAGGCGCCAGAAATGGTAGGGTATCTCGATCTTGGTTTTCGGGATGATCTTGACGATGCTGAGCACCAGCAGCACCACGAGAGCATAGAAGGCGTATTCCCCCGCCTGCGCCGCCAGCTTGTTCAGCCCGCCGGTCAGCGACAGCCCCTTGAAATCCGGTGTGATGAAATAGTGCACGAGGATCAGCACGAGGACCGTGATGCCGACCCTGCGATGCGTCTGGTAAATCCGGTCGAGCCCGCTAAAAAGGCGCTCGACGAACGGCGGGCGGGTTGCCATGAGCAGTGCCAGCGCCATGCCGGTAAAAGCCATCGACGACGCCATCAAAGAAAACGTGGTGCCCGCATTGGTGTGACTGACCGCGGGGATGGCCAGAAGCCCCGCAAATCCCATCAGCGACCATACCAGAACAGCACCCGCGCTCACGCAATATCCCCCACCATTCCGCAGCAGCGGAGCCCCGAAGGCAAGACTGGCAAGGCCCTGAAGCTTCGTCAACTGCTATTGTAGAACATACGATTTTGCGCCGGGCTTTATTCGCCGCATTCGGGCTTCCGCGGTTGCGGAAATCTCGCCCGGAGTGGACCGGCGAAACTCCGCCCCGCTATCTCGGTTCAGACTCCAGCTCGATTTCATGATATATCAGGCTGCTTGCCATCTGTTTCGAACTGTGCCAATCTCTGATATATCAGGATCTGGAAAATATGGCGGGATCATCATCGCGGGCACATCTGGCTTATCTGGCGCTGGAAAGCCTCATTGTTACGCTCAAGCTAAAGCCGGGATCGCTGGTCACGGAAAAGCAGTTGATCGATCTCACCGGTCACGGGCGCACGCCGGTGCGCGAGGCGATCCAGAAGCTGGAATGGCAGGGCCTAATCACGGTACGCGCGCGCGTTGGCCTGCAGATCACGCTGATCAAGCCGGACGATCATGCGAATGTCATGCAGGTGCGGCGTAAGCTGGAGCCGCTCGCTGCCGCGCTTGTGGCCAAGCACGCCAATGCCGAGGCGCGGGCATCGATGATCGAATGCGCGCAGACGATGACGGCCTGCTCGATCAATGCGGATATGGAAGGGTTTCTGGCTGCCGATAAGGCCTTCGACGAAATCATGGAGTCCGCCTGCCCCAACATCTTCCTCACATCAACGCTGGCCCCGCTGCAAACCCATGCCCGCCGGCTCTGGTTCAGCGCCGCCTCGACGCAGCGCATGGACCGGGCTGTCGATCTGCATGTCAAGGTCATCCGCGCCATTCATCAGACCGATCCGAAGGCTGCGGCGATCGCCATGGAAAATCTGATGGACTATCTGGGCGAAGTATAAACGCCCTGCATGCAGACTTTATTGCCAACAAAAAAGGCGGCTCGCACGCCGCCCTTTTCACACGTTTATCGAAACGTCGGCCTTAGCCAACGAAGGCGCGTTCGATGACGAACTCGCCCGGCTTGTTGTTGGCACCTTCGTGCAACCCGGCCGCTTCGAGAATTTCCTTGGTTTCCTTCAGCATCTCGGTCGAGCCGCAGATCATGCCGCGATCCACCGCCGGGTCAAAAGCCGGAAGGCTAAGGTCTCGGAACATCTTGCCGTCGCGCATCAGGTTGGTGATGCGGCCCTTGAACGGATAATCCTCGCGGGTGACCGTCGCATAATGGCGCAGCTTGTCGCCGACCAGTTCGGAAAGGAACTCGTGGTTGCGGATTTCCTCGATCAGGTCAAAACCGTATTTCAGCTCGGCCACATCGCGGGTCGTGTGGGTGAGGATGACCTCCTCGAACTTCTCGAAGGTTTCCGGATCGCGGATCAGGCTGGCAAACGGTGCGATGCCGGTCCCGGTCGAAAACATATAGAGGCGCTTGCCGGGCGTCAGTGCGTCAAGCACTAGCGTGCCGGTCGGCTTCTTGCGCATCAGCACCTGATCACCGGGCTTGATGCTCTGCAGATGCGAGGTCAGCGGGCCATCCGGCACCTTGATCGAGAAGAATTCAAGCTCTTCGTCCCAGGCCGGGCTTGCGATCGAATAGGCGCGATAAATCGGCTTGCCATCGACCATCAGGCCGATCATGGCAAATTCACCCGAGCGGAACCGGAATTCGGTCGGACGCGTCATTCGGAAGCTGAACAGCCGGTCCGTGTAATGCGTGACCTTCGTTACCGTTTCAGCGAACACGCCCGCAGGCACGGTTGCGGCAAATTCTTCGATCTTGGCAGGAGCATTCATTTCGGCGACAGGTCCTGTAATGATGAGTAATCTTTTCAGGTATCAGCTGATAGTCCAACAGGCGCTGGTTTGGAAGCAATTCCGTTCCAATTATAGCGCCTTTTGCAGATTGATGCGTGCTTCAGTATGTCGCGGCTTCAGGAAACCCGGCGCCAGCTGTAGGATTTCGCATCCGCCGACGGTTTTGCCGTCGGCTGATAGTGATTATCGATTCCCGGCAGCCGGCCTTCGGACAGACGCTTCAGAGCCGTTTCATTGCTGACGGCGAAACTGTCGACACCACAGCGCAGCATCAGCGGCACCTGGTCGATCAGCACATCGCCCACAGCGCGGATTTCCTTGCCGTAGTGAAGACGAACGCGCAGCAGCGACGCATGGCTGAACGCCCGGCCGTCGTTGAACGCCGGGAAAGCCACCGCAATCAGCGACACCTGCTCCAGAAACGGCTGCAATCGCGTCACGTCGTCGGCGGGGTTGATCAAAACGCCGAGCCCGCTGTCACCGGACGATGCTTTTTCAATGAAGGCATCGATCCCGAGAATGGCTTTCTCGTTCGAGCCGGCCTTGGTTTCATCGGTTTCGACGACCCAGGGATCGTCGGTCACGAAGCCGGTTTCTTTCCAGATCTGTGTCATATGCTTGTCCTTGAACCTCAGGCCGCTTCCTGGGCATTGCCGCCGTAGAGCGCATCCTTGAAAGGCTGTGGCCCAACCCGGCGATAGGCGTCGAGGAAGATTTCCGACGCATCCTTGCGCAGACCGAGATAGGTGTTGACGATCGTCTCGATCGCGTCCGTGACCTTTTCGGGCTCGAACCCGCGGCCGATGATCTCGCCGATCGAGGTGTTCTCGTCGCCGGAACCGCCAAGCGTGATCTGGTAGAGCTCGGCGCCCTTCTTTTCCACACCCAACAGGCCGATATGGCCGACATGATGGTGACCGCAGGCATTGATGCAGCCGGAAATCTTGATCTTCAGCTCGCCGATTTCGGCCTGCCGCTCCGGATTGCCGAAGCGCGTCGAGATTTCCTGCGAAAGCGGGATCGAGCGCGCATTGGCCAGCGCGCAGTAATCCAAGCCGGGACAGGCAATGATATCGGTGATCAGACCGGCGTTGGCAGTCGCCAGACCGATCGAAACCAGACCGCGATAAAGCGCTTCCAGATCGGCCAGCGCCACATGCGGTAGGATGATATTCTGCTCATGGCTGATGCGGATCTCGTCGAAGGCGTATTCCTGCGCCAGATCGGCAATCGCATCCATCTGGCTATCGCTGGCATCCCCCGGAATGCCGCCAATCGGCTTCAGTGATACCGTCACCATGCCATAGTCCGGATGCTTGTGCGGCTGGACGTTTTGCTGCACCCAGCGGGCAAATTCCGGATCGGCCTTCTTCCACCCGGCCAGATTGGCCCAGCCTTCAGGACGATCGTTCAGCGGCGGCAGCGTGAAATAGCCGGTGATCGCCTGGATATCGGCGTCGGGCAGTTTCAGCTCGGTGTTTTTCAGCTGCAGGAATTCCTGCTCGACCTGCCCGGTGAGATTTTCCACACCGGTTTCGTGCACGAGGATCTTGATGCGCGCCTTGTACTTGTTGTCGCGGCGGCCGTGCAGGTTATACACGCGCATGACCGCTGTCGTGTAGGACAACAGATCCTCTTCCGGCAGGAAGTCGCGGATCTTCTTGGCGATCATCGGCGTGCGCCCCTGCCCGCCGCCGACATAGACGGCAAAGCCGATCTCGCCCTTGTCGTTCTTCTTCAGATGAAGCCCGATGTCGTGGACCTGAATGGCCGCACGGTCACGCTCGGCGCCGGTGACGGCGATCTTGAACTTGCGCGGCAGGAAGGAGAATTCCGGATGAACGGACGACCACTGGCGCAGGATTTCGGCATAAGGGCGCGGATCGGCGACTTCGTCGGCAGCGGCACCGGCAAAATGGTCGGCGGTGACGTTGCGAATACAGTTGCCCGATGTCTGGATGGCATGCATCTCGACCGAGGCGAGCTCCGCCAGGATATCCGGCGTGTCCGACAGTTTCGGCCAGTTGTACTGGATGTTCTGGCGCGTGGTGAAATGGCCATAGCCACGATCGTATTTGCGGGCGATATGGGCAAGCATGCGCATCTGGTTGCTGTTCAGCGTGCCATAGGGAATGGCGACGCGCAGCATGTAGGCGTGAAGCTGGAGATAGACGCCATTCATCAGCCGCAGCGGCTTGAAGGCATCTTCGGCAAGCTCGCCAGACAGGCGGCGTGTCACCTGATCACGAAACTGGGCGACACGGTCGGCAACAAAGGCATGGTCGAATTCGTCGTAACGGTACATCGGTCTTCTTTTCCTTAAGCCGCGTGCACGGGGCCGGTCAGGCCCTTGTATCCCGGCGCATAATCGATCGTCGGGCCTTCGGCGCGAACGCGCTCGCGCAGACGCAAGGGCCGCAGCACGCCGTCCACTTCTTCAATATCAATGACATTCACGTCAACCACCTTGTTGTCGGCAAAGGCGGCCTTGCCGGTCGCTTCGAGAGCGGTGACGGCTTCGGCATGGCGGGCGACAAACGCATCCTGCAGCGATTCCACCCAGTGGCCCGAGGCATCGAGCCAGACGGAAATGCCGTCGGACAGGCGGTTTGCGGTCAATACCTTGTCGGCCATGTCAGTTCCTCACTTCATCAGTCTGTTTGTGCGGCACGCCTATGCGAGCGGCAGCGCCGATCGTCTTGCCCTTCACCAGTGGCTGCCCTTTCACAAGTGGTTGGGAGCGCTCGAAATTCGCGCCGGCGACCGCATTGCCGATGATCACCATCACCGGGCCATCCAGTTCGTCGCGATATTGCAGGTCCGGCAGATCCTTCAGCGTGCCGTGCAGCAGCTTGCGCCCGGCGCGGCTGGCATTTTCCACCACCGCAACCGTGGTCTCAGCCGGCAAGCCGGCCTCCATGAGGCGGGCGGCAACGGACGCGGCAACGGTGCGGCCCATATAGACGGCAATGGTGGTGCCGGAAATGGCAAGACGCGCCCAATCCGGCAAAACATCTCCGGTCAGGTCGTGACCGGTGGTGAAGATCAGCGACGATGCGACCCCGCGCAGCGTCAGCGGCAATTCGAAATCGGCCGCAGCGGCAAAAGCGGAGGTTATGCCGGGCACGATCTCATAAGTGATACCAGCCTCGCGCAGCGCGGCCATTTCCTCGCCGGCGCGGCCATAGACCAGCGGATCGCCCGATTTCAGCCGCACGACGCGCTTGCCGTCCTGGCCGAGCCGTACCAGTAACTGGTTGATCTCGTCCTGCGATTTCGAATGGCAGCCCTTGCGCTTGCCGACCGACAGGCGTTCGGCGTCACGGCGGCCCATATCGACGATCGCCTGCGGCACCAGCGCATCATAGACGATGACATCGGCTTCCATCATCACGCGCTGGGCGCGTAAGGTCAAAAGGTCCTCGGCACCCGGACCGGCGCCGACCAGCCAGACATGACCGGGAACACGGTCGACCGACTGCAGCAGCCGCGATGCCTCGCGGCGGGCTTCGGCCACGTTTCCGAGCGATACCTGATCTGCGACCGGGCCTGAAAAGAACCGGCGCCAGAACACGCGGCGGGAAACACCGCGCGGCAAAACACGGTCGGCGGTATCGCGATAAGCCTGCGCCAGCGATGCAAGCGCACCAAGAGACGGGGAAAGCAGCTGATCGATCTGCGCACGGATCATCTGGGCGAGCACGGGACCTGCGCCCTCCGTGCCGATGGCGACGGCGACAGGCGCGCGATTGACCAGTGCGGGCGTCAGGAAATCGCAGAATTCAGGTTGATCGACCGCATTGGCAGGGATTTTCTGGGCGCGGGCTGCCGCAACAATCAGGCGATCCTGCGCGGCGTCGCCGGTGGCGGCAAACACCAGCGTTGCGCCATCGACCTGACCTGCCTCGAAGGGCTTCTTCACCAGTTCGACCGCGTTGGTTGACAGGAAAACGGCAAAGCCGGCTTCCGGCTCATCCGCATAGGCAACAATTCTGGCCTGCGTGTTCAAAAGCAGCCGGACCTTGGCGAAAGCCTCGTCGCCATTGCCAAAAACCGCCACACATTTCTGCGCAACGCGGAAGAAGGCCGGAAAGACGGTCAGTTGCTCGGTCATAACGTGGAAATCTGATCCTGTTACAGGTTCTGCGGAATATCTCTTTTATACAGTGAAAATTGAAGAAACAGAAATTCCGATGCCTTTGCGGGCGGATATTCTTTTGCTCGACTTCAGCATAAATTGAGCAAATATCACCGGCCAGGGGCGTGTTGCAACAGTCTACCCGAACGGCGACGCGGCATTGCCTATTCCAGCCGATATCCGTTAAATGCCACCATTGCCAAAGTCTGGAGCCCTGTGCTGATGAAGAATTCTGCCCTTGCAGACCGCCTGCTGACCGTCATCGAAACGGATATCCTTCCCCTGACGGAGAAAGGCGTGGCTGCCGGAAACAAGGTTTTTGGCGCAGCGATCCTGCGCAAGTCGGATCTGTCGCTGGTGATCGCAGAGACCAACAACGAGACGGAAAATCCGCTCTGGCATGGCGAAGTGCATACGCTGAAGCGCTTTTACGAGCGCGCGGAAAAACCCGACACCAAAGAGCTGATCTTCCTCTCGACCCATGAGCCCTGTTCGATGTGCCTGTCGGCGATCACCTGGGCCGGCTTCGACAATTTCTATTATCTGTTCAGCCACGAGGATTCGCGCGACGCTTTTGCGATCCCGCATGACCTGAAAATCCTCAACGAGGTCTTCCGGCTCGACCCCGGCGGTTATGCCAAGACCAACGCCTTCTGGCGGTCGTCCTCGATTGCCGATCTGGTAGCGACGTCGGATGAAGCCGGCAAAGCAGCCCTTCGGGCACAGGACCAGCGCATCCGCGCAAGATATCAGTCGCTGTCGGAGACCTACCAGTCCGGCAAGGACGACAACGCCATTCCGCTGAATTGAGCCCCATGCAGCCCTCCAAGGACATCACCCGTCTGCTCGACATCATGGAAGCCCTGCGCCAGCCGGAGACCGGCTGCCCCTGGGACATCGTCCAGACCTTCGAGACCATCAAGCCCTATACGTTGGAAGAAGCCTATGAGGTTGCCGACGCCATCGAGCGCGCCGACATGGACGATCTCTGCGACGAGCTCGGCGATCTGCTGCTGCAGGTGGTTTTTCATGCCCGCATGGCTGAAGAAGCCGGCAATTTCGCCTTTGGCGATGTGGTCGAGGCGATCACCCGAAAAATGATCCGCCGTCATCCGCACGTGTTTGCCCGGTCCGATGTGAACACGCCCCAGGCCGTGAAACTGCAATGGGACGAAATCAAGCAGGCGGAAAAAACCGAGCGCCGCGAGCGGCGGGCAAAGCGCGGCCTGCCGGAAGATGTCAACAAAGGGCATCTCGGCTCCGTTCAGCGCAGCTTTCCGGCACTGGTCGAGGCGTTGAAGCTGCAGGAACGGGCAGCCAAGGTCGGTTTCGATTGGTCGTCGCCCGAACCGATCCTCGACAAGATCGAGGAAGAGATCGCCGAACTGCGGGAGGCCCTTGCATCGAACGACAAGGCAAAGGTAGCGGACGAACTTGGCGACCTGATCTTCGCCGTCGTCAATATCGGCCGCCATGTCGGCGCCGATCCGGAAATGGCATTGCGCGGCACCAACACCAAATTCCGTCGCCGTTTCGCGCATATCGAGACGGAACTGGAGACGGCTGGAAAAACGCTGGAGGAAGCCACGCTGGAGCGGATGGAAGAGCTCTGGCAGGCGGCCAAGGCGATCGAGCGGCAGCTGAGTTAACTGTTCGTGCGCAAGTCAGCTCTGAGGCTCTGAAATCGGGGAAGCCTACCCCCCTCTGTCACTGCGTGACATCTCCCCCTCAAGGGGGGAGATCATTCTTTCCTCACCAGCCTCAATGTCAGGCAGGCGCAATAGATGCGGCCAATCTCCCCCCTTGTGGGGGAGATGTCGGCGTCGCCGACAGAGGGGGGTAGCCTCCTCGATCCCGTTAATAAACTACCATTCCTGCGCCGCCGCCTTCGGGCCATTTCCGAGACGACGATCCAGTTCTTCCGATTCGCTTGGCGTCATGCGCAGATCAAGGCTGACGGAACCATCTTCCAGGTCTTCCCGGCCATCGACCATCGTATGTTCGTAAACCCATGACAGCAGCTGCAGCTTGTTGGCCGGCAGCACGACGTTGCATTCCATCAGGACGCCGGACAACCGCTTGTTGATCTTGTCAAGCAGGTGATCGACACCCTCGCCGGTCACGGCTGACACAGCGACGGTATTTTCGCTGTTTTCGGCCTTCTGGACGAGGCTTTCATGGGCTTCGGAATCCAGCAGGTCGATCTTGTTCCATATCTCGATGATGCGCTCGGAGCGCGCCTTCTCGTCGATGCCGAGGTCTTCAAGAATACGCACGACATCCTGCGCCTGTACCTGATTGTCCGGATCGGCGAGATCACGGACATGCAGGATCAGGTCGGCTTCCAGCACCTCTTCCAGCGTCGCGCGGAAGGCGGCAACCAGATGGGTCGGCAGGTCAGAGATGAACCCGACGGTATCCGACAGCATGACCATGCGGCCATGCGGCAGCTTCATCCGGCGCAACGTCGGATCGAGCGTTGCAAACAGCATGTCTTCGGCGAGAACGCCGGCACCGGTGATGCGGTTGAACAATGTCGATTTGCCGGCATTGGTATAGCCGACGAGGGCAACGATCGGATGAGGCACCTTCTTGCGCTTGGCGCGGTGCAGCTGACGGGTGCGACGCACCTGCTCCAGCTCCTTCTCGAGCTTGACGATCTTTTCCTGCAGCAGCCGGCGGTCGGCTTCGATCTGGGTTTCACCCGGACCACCCATGAAGCCCGCACCACCGCGCTGGCGTTCCAAGTGGGTCCAGCTGCGAACCAGACGGCCCTTCTGGTAGTTCAGATGCGCAAGCTCGACCTGCAGCGTACCTTCCTTGGTGGAAGCGCGGCGGCCGAAAATTTCGAGAATGAGACCGGTCCGGTCGATGACCTTGCAGTTCCATTCCTTTTCCAGGTTGCGCTGCTGAACCGGGGTCAGCGGATGATCGATGATGACAAGCCCGGCATTGTGCTCGCTGAGCAGATGGCCGATCTCCTCGATCTTGCCGCTGCCGAGCAGCGTGCCCGGCTTCGGCTGGGCGACAGGCACGATCATGCCGTGCACGACTTCGAGATCGATGGCGAGCGCGAGCCCGATCGTCTCTTCCAGCCGGCTTTCGTCGCTGCGCGTCGAAGTCGCGGCAATGATGTCTGCATTCTGTCTGCCGGTCTTTTTCAGGACCGGGACGATGACGACAGCGCGCATATCATCACGCAGCTTTTCAAGCTCCGGGATGATCGACGCCGATTTTGTATCACGTTTGGTAATGTGTCTTGTATCCCGTCAGGATGCGGATTCTTCGCTCTCGAACATCTGCATCGGCTGGCCCGGCATGATTGTCGAGATTGCGTGCTTGTATACGAGCTGCGAATGCCCGTCACGCCGCAAAAGCACACAGAAGTTGTCAAAAGACGTGACAACGCCCGTCAGTTTCACACCATTGATAAGAAAAATTGTCAGAGATATCTTCTGCTTGCGGACCGTGTTGAGAAAAAGATCCTGCAAGTTCTGAGAACGTTCCGCCATAGCGCCGCTTCTTTCTTATTGTCCGGTCCGATTTAACCGGTTGATTATACGATCTGAATAGCCCGAACGCTGAAAAAACTGGTCTTTAAAGCGTCCCCCCGGATTTGGTATCAAATCGCGGTCTTTTCCGCAATGTCGAAAAAGGCTTCACGAATTTTCTGTGACACGCTGCCCGGATGGCCATTGGCGATGGTTTTACCGTTAACGGCAACGACGGGAAAACAGATGCTTGTGGCTGCCGTAATGAAGACTTCGCGCGCCTCCAGCATGTCTTTGACGGAAAAAGCCTGTTCAACAATTTCCAGCCCGATCGCAGCGGTGACATCCTTCAGCGTCGTCCGGGTAATGCCGCGCAGGATGCCGTGCTCCGCATGACGGGTCCGCAACCGGCCGTCCCTGTCGACGATCCAGACATTGGTCGCCGCCCCTTCCTTCACCGTGCCGTCGGCATCGACAAAGATCGCCTCCTGGGCGCCCTGCTCCTTGGCGGCCTGGCGTGCCAGCACATTCGGCAGCAATCCGACGGACTTGATATCGACGCGGTCCCAGCGGTTTTCCGGAACGGTAATCGCACTGATGCCGGCGGCGTTCTTCCTGGCGATCACCGACGCATCGGTTCTTTTCGCCGTGACCACGATCGTTGACGGTGTATCGGCCGCAGGAAAGACATGGTCGCGGCGTGCCGCACCGCGCGTCACCTGCAGATAGAACATACCGTTCCTGACCCGGTTACGGCGCACGACCTCGCGAATGACCAGGATGAGCGCCGTCCGCGTCATCGGCCAGGCCATCCGCAGCTCGCTCAGCGACCGGTCCAGCCGGTCGAGATGGCGGGTCAGATCGACGATGAAGCCGTGGCGAATCTCGCAGACTTCATAGACGCCGTCGGCGAGCTGGAAGCCGCGATCCTCGATATGAACGGCAGCTTCGGTATGGCGCTGGTAGGCACCGTTGACATAGGCAATGCGCGACATGGACGACCTGTCTTACAAGGATAATACTATGGTTAGACACCGAGCGATTTCAGTTTGCGATGCAGCGCCGAGCGCTCCATGCCGACGAACTCGGCGGTACGGGAAATATTGCCGCCGAAACGGTTGATCTGGGCAATCAGGTAATCCCGCTCGAACATTTCACGCGCCTCCCGCAACGGCAGCGTCATGATGTGATGGTCGCCCTGCGTCGAAATCTTCGGCAGACTATCACCGACCTCGCTCGGCAGCATGTCGGCCGATATCGCCGTATCGGGACCATCACTGCGGGCGAGAATCATCAAGCGCTCGATATTGTTGCGCAACTGCCGGATATTGCCCGGCCAGCCGTGAGATTGAAGTACCG
Source organism: Pararhizobium sp. DWP1-1-3 (assembly GCF_049896125.1). NCBI lineage: Bacteria > Pseudomonadati > Pseudomonadota > Alphaproteobacteria > Hyphomicrobiales > Rhizobiaceae > Pararhizobium > Pararhizobium sp. DWP1-1-3. Next base: position 152,644 of record NZ_JAFCTR010000004.1, on the reverse strand, counting down.
CCAAGGCATCATCGCCGATCTTGCGGGTGCGAATACCCGCCTGCTCGCTGATCTGGCGCATGAACATATCGACCAGAAACGGAATATCCTCTCGCCGTTCCGCCAGCGGCGGCACACGAACAGGAATGACGGCCAGGCGGTGATAGAGGTCCTCGCGAAAAGCGCCTTCGGCGATCTGGCTTTCGAGATTGTACGCTGTCGATGAAATGATGCGGACATCGACCTTGACGCGCTTGGAGCCCCCAACGCGCTCGAATTGCTGATCAACGAGGACGCGCAGGATCTTGTTCTGCGTCTCACGCGGCATTTCACCGACTTCGTCGAGATAGAGGATACCGCCATGGGCCTCTTCAAGCGCGCCGGTCTTGCGCGGCTGACCCGGGGTTCCCTCGGTGCCAAACAGCGCCATTTCCATGCGATCGGGGGTGATCGCCGCAGCATTCAGCGCCACGAACGGTCCGCCTGCCCGCGAGGACTTGCGGTGGATCATCCGGGCAACCAGTTCCTTGCCGGAACCCGACGGGCCATGGATCATGATGCGGCTGTTGGTCGGCGCAACCTTCTCGATCGTCTGGCGCAGCTGCGACACGGCAACGGAAGTCCCGATCAGCTCGACGGGATCGCCCGAGCGTTTCTTCAGCTCGGAAACTTCCCTCTTCAGCTTGGAGTTTTCCAACGCCCGCTCGGCAATGAGAATCAGCCGGTCCGCCTTGAACGGCTTTTCGATGAAGTCATAGGCACCGCGCCGGATCGCCGAAACCGCGGTCTCGATATTGCCGTGCCCGGAAATCATCACCACCGGCAGGTCCGGATAGCGGCTCTTGATCTCGTCGAGCAACGCCAGGCCATCGAGACGGCTGCCCTGCATCCAGATATCCAGGAAAACGAGGCGCGGCACGCGATCGCTGATGGCGGCAAGCGCGCTGTCACTGTCGAACGCTGTGCGGGTTTCGTGCCCCTCGTCGGACAGGATGCCGGAGACGATTTCGCGAATGTCTTCTTCGTCGTCCACAACCAGAATGTCAGCGGCCATAGGAAGTATCCTTGTCTTGTCTGTCTTCGTTGCCGCTGCTCTGTCCAGCCCGCGGCAAAATGATGCGAATCATCGCGCCCTGGCCACGATCGAAATCGGCCGGCGCGTCATGCAGTTCCAACTGCCCACCGTGGTCCTCGATGATCTTCTTGACGATGGCGAGACCAAGGCCGGTGCCTTTTTCACGCATGGTCATATAGGGTTCGAGAATGCGATGGCGATTTTCGGTCGGCAGTCCCCGGCCATTGTCGATGATATCGATGACGAACTGGCCGGTCGTCTCATTCAAACGCGACCGCACCATTACCTTGCGATCGCCGCGAACGGCGTCCGCAGGCAGGGCCTCGATCGCCTCGACCGCGTTCTTGATGATGTTGCCGAAGGCCTGACCGAGCATGCGGCTGTCGAACGTCCCGTCGAGCGGTTCCTCGCCGAGGTCGCGAATGAAGGTCACATGGGTATTGCCCATCTCCCGCAGGAAGATCGCGTCCTTCAGGATATTGCGGAGATCAGCCTTCTCCTTGGTCGGCTTCGGCATCCGCGCGAAACCGGAGAATTCATCGACCATACGGCCGATATCCTCGACCTGGCGAACGATCGTATCCGTACACTGATCAAATACCGCGCGGTCGTCCTGATTGATCTGCTTGCCATACCGGCGCTTCAGCCGCTCGGCCGACAGTTGGATCGGCGTCAACGGGTTCTTGATTTCATGGGCGATGCGACGCGCCACATCGGCCCAGGCGGTCGAGCGCTGGGCGATGACGAGGTCGGTAATGTCATCGACGGTAATGACGTAGGAATCCTTGGCATCGTGCGATTCCTCGCGCGTCACCTGAACATTCAGCGTCCGCTCGGTGCCGCCGCGCATGATGTTGATCTGCTTGCGGTAATCGTTGCGATGGCGGCTGGCGGCCTCACTGAGGACCTGTTCGATCTCGGGCGCCACATCGGCAAGCCTTTCACCCACCAGTTCCAATGTCGTACGCGACAGGAAGTGCTCCGACGACGGATTGGCGATGGTGATGCGCCGGTCGTCCTCGACGCCGATCACGGCTGCCGTCACGCCGGAAAGCACCGCCTCGATGAAACGGCGCCTATCATCCATCTCGTCCTTCGCCTCGAGGATCTGGTCGCGCTGCGTGCGGATTTCGGCGATCATCTTGTTGAACGTGCGCGACAGGCTGCCGACATCCCCGTCCACCGCATGCACAGGAACGATGACATTCAGGTTGCCGCTCGCAACGCTATCGGCTGCGCCGATCAGAAGCCGGATCGGTCGGACGATCCGGTCAGCGACCGCGATAGCCGTCCAGATAGCAGCCAGAAGCACGATCAGCGCAAAACCGAGATAAAGCACCCCGAATGCCACCTGCAGCGATGTGCGGCCTGCCTCCAGGTTTTTGTATTCGGCGGTATTTTCCTCCATCAGCCGCATCGAGCGCATGACCTTCGGATCGACGCTGCGGACGGTGTAGAGATAGGCACCCTCGATATTGTCGATCGGGATAATCGCACCGACGAGATTGGTTACCCCTGGAGGAATAAGGGTCGGCTGCCCGGATACCGTGCTCAGCAGCGCATCCTTCGGAATGGCCGGCAGCGGCCGCTCCGTCGGGATATTGGCCTGGAGGATCGGCGAACCATCGCCACGCACGAGAAAGGCGCCGAGCATGCCGCGGCCGCGGGCCTGCCGCGTCATCAGTTCAATGAAGCCGGTGCGGTCGAGGCTGTAGAGCTGGCGGTTGCGCTCCAGGTCATTGGCCATGGAGACGGTCTGCCCCTGCAGATAGCTGGCATTTTCGAGCATATAGGCCTGCGCCACATCGAGCGAGGAACTGACGATCGACTGTGTGCGCAACGAAAACCATCGATCAAGACCGACGTCGAGCGTGATGCTGGCAAAAATTGCCACCAGAATGGCAGGCGTGATCGCGACGATCGAAAACAGCGCGACGATGCGCACATGCAGGCGGGCAGCCGCCCTGCCGCGGTTACGAGCCTTCAGCAGGCGCAGGATTTCCCGGCCGATCAGAAATAGCAATCCGATCACGAACAGCGCGTTTATCGCCGCCGAGCCGATGATGATATTGGTCTCCGGCTTGATAGGCGTCAGCCCGAGAAGAATCAGCAGCGATACGATCGCGCAAAACAAAGCCCCGGTCGCCAGCACAAGGCCCGGCAACGCGAAAGATGCGCGCCGGTCATGGCCGGCCACGGCAACGTCTTCTTTCACCAGTGGCACAATCAGCCCTTCGGCCATCAAAAAAGCATCCCCGTCCCGCCTCGCCTTCTATGGGAAAGCAGCGGACATATTACGCGCCGTGGTCAAGAAATGACCGCCATGACCCGATCGACTCACTGCTTGCAAAGGCAAAGAGGCCAGATCCGGCGGATGACGAGCGGAAAGACTCAGCCGTCACCCGTGTGCTTTCTAAGCAACATATTGTGGCGAAAATGCAACGGTTGTGGGTGCCGAGTCAAGCGCTGCGGGAGCTCCGGTAGACTGATACACCAAGTTCACGGATTTTCTTGCGCAAGGTGTTCCGGTTGAGGCCAAGCAGGTCGGCTGCCTTGATCTGGTTGCCGCGGGTTGCCGTCAAAGCAGCCAGTATGAGCGGATATTCCATTTCGGCCAGCACGCGGTCATAAAGGCCTGCCGGCGGCAACCCCTCGCCGAAACCGGCAAAATACTGCCGCATGTTCTCTTCCACAGCCTGCGAAATCGACATCGACCCGGAGCGGCTCGATGCCTTCTCGATCGGACTGTCGGGAATGTCGGAGCGCAATTCGCTTTCGATGATTTCACGGGTGATGACGTCCTGCGGATAGAGGGCCGTCAGGCGGCGCACGACGTTTTCGAGCTCGCGGACGTTACCGGGCCACGGATGCGCCTTCATCAGTTCCAGCGCTTCCTGATCAAAGCGCTTGACGTCGAGCCCTTCCTTTTCGGCCTGCTGGACGAAATGACGGACGAGATCGGGAATATCCTCGGCGCGATCGCGTAGCGGCGGCAAGCGTAGCGGCACGACGTTGAGGCGGTAATAGAGATCTTCGCGGAACAGACCCTGGTTGATCGACTGCTTCAGATCCTTGTTGGTTGCCGCGACGATGCGAACATCCGAGCGGATCGGCGTGCGGCCGCCCACGGTGGTGTATTCGCCCTGCTGCAGCACGCGCAGCAGACGCGTCTGCGCATCCATCGGCATGTCGCCGATTTCGTCGAGGAACAGCGTGCCGCCCTCGGCCTGTTCGAACCGGCCGGTCGAGCGGTTCTGCGCGCCGGTAAAGGCGCCCTTCTCGTGACCAAACAATTCCGATTCGATCAGGTCACGCGGGATGGCCGCCATGTTGATGGCGACGAAGGGGCCGTTGCGGCGCTTGCCGTAATCGTGCAGCGCCTTGGCGACCAATTCTTTGCCGGTGCCGGATTCGCCGGTGATCATCAGCGTCAGATCGGTCTGCATCAGCCGCGCCAGAACCCGGTAGATTTCCTGCATGGCGGCAGAGCGGCCAACCAGCGGCATACCATCCTGCGGGTCGTCTTCCAGCTTCACCGGCTTGCGCCTGGGCTCGGCCAGCGCCCGGCCGATGATGGCGATCAGTTCGGTCAGGTCAAAAGGTTTCGGCAAGTAATCGTAGGCACCTTTTTCCGAGGCCTTGATCGCCGTCATGAAGGTGTTCTGGGCGCTCATCACCAGCACCGGCAGATCCGGCCGCGCCTTCTTGATCCGCGGCAAAAGATCGAAGGCATTCTCGTCCGGCATGACCACGTCGGTCACGACGAGATCGCCGTCGCCAGCCGAGATCCACCGCCACAGCGTTGCTGCGTTCGAGGTGATGCGAACGTCGTAACCGGCGCGGCTGAGCGCCTGGTTGAGAACGGTACGGATGGCAGCGTCGTCGTCAGCGACGAGGATGGTGGCGCCAGTCATCGGGATTGTCCTTTTATGATGGTCAGTGGCTCGCTGTCTTCGGCCGTAGGCCCTTTCGAAGCGGGCATCAGAACGCGAAATGTCGTGCGGCTCGACTGGCTGTCGCATTCGACGATGCCCCCATGGCCACCAATGATCTTGGCGACGAGGGCAAGGCCGAGGCCGGAGCCATTGGTCTTGGTGGTGATGAACGGATCGAACAGATGCGGCACCAGATCGGAGGGCACGCCCGGCCCGTTGTCGTGGACGCAGAATTCGAGCGGCAGCGAAATCTTTTCCCGCGTTCCGGCAACCGACAGGCGGATACCCGGCCTGTAGGCCGTCGTCAGCATGATCTCGCCGTCCGGCTTGTCGGCAACCGCTTCCGCCGCGTTCTTGATCAGGTTGAGGAAGACCTGGATCAACTGGTCGCGATTGGCATAGACCGGCGGCAAGGATGGGTCGTAATTCTCGGTGATCCGGATTTTTCGGGCAAAGCCGGCCTTAGCAATGGCTTTTACATGATCGAGCACCGAGTGGATATTGACCGGATGGCGATCGACTGGCCGCTCATCGGAAAACACTTCCATGCGATCCACCAGCGACACGATCCGGTCGGTCTCGTCGCAGATCAGCCGCGTCAGCGCCCTGTCCTCGTCATTGACGGATGTTTCCAGCAGCTGGGCTGCACCACGGATACCCGACAGCGGGTTCTTGATCTCGTGGGCAAGCATCGAGGCAAGGCCGGTGACCGAGCGGGCCGCCGCCCGGTGGGTCAGCTGGCGGTCAATCTTGTCGGCCATCGAACGTTCCTGAAAGACGATCACGACGGACCCAGGCTCCGACAGGACCGGCGCCACATAGAGATCGACGAGCTTGTCGGCACCGAGCCGCGGCGAGCTTAGATCGACCCGGTATTCGTTGACAGCCGCACGCCGTTCGCGGACCTGCTCGATCAGCGTCAAAAGCGGGCTGCCGAACGGAATGAAGGCGCTGATGTCGTGGCGGGCGAGATGATTGGCGCTGGCGCCAAAGAATGCCTCCGCTTCCCAGTTGGCAAAGGCGACGAGACCGTTTTCATCGACGAGGATCACCGGATTCTGGATGGCATTCAGAACCGCCATCGGCAGCGAATTGACCGCCCTCCGTTCCTCGTCGCCCATTTTCTCGGTCATGCCGCATCCTTTTGTTCGACGAGGCCAGCCCCGGCCGCAATGGCAGCCACAGCGCCGGACAGGGCGGTGGCCGCGGCAGTGGAGGTCATGATTGCCGCCTTCTCCTGCGCTGCGAGTTGCGGCGCAAACCGCCCAAGATACCAGCCGAGATGTTTTCGCGCATGGCGAAGGCCGATATCGGCTCCGTAGAAGTCCAGCATCATGCCGTAGTGCTCGGAAACGATATCCGCGATCCCTCGTGCATCCGGATGCTCGACCCCACCGGCGAGCACGCCGGCATGCCAGGGGCGCCCCTGGCTGGAGCGACCGATCATCACCGCATCGGCGCCTGAGCGCCTGAGAATCTCGTTGGCATCGTCGCGTGTTGCCACATCGCCATTGGCGACCAGCGGTACGGAGATCACCTCGCGCACGGCGCGGATCGCATCCCAATCGGCGGTGCCGTTGTAGAACTGCATGCGGGTGCGGCCGTGAATGGTGATCATCTGGACGCCAGCGTCTTGCGCCCGCTTGGCAATCAGTGGCGCGTTGATGGAGTTTTCGTCCCAGCCGAGCCGCATCTTCAACGTCACCGGAACATCAACCGCCTTGACCGTCGCCTCGATCAGCGACAGCGCGTGATCCGGATCGCGCATCAGTGCGGAGCCGGAATAACCGCCCGTCACCTTCTTGGCCGGGCAGCCCATATTGATGTCGATGACATCTGCGCCATTGTCGGCGGCGATCTTTGCCGCTTCCCCCATCCAGTACGCCTCGCGCCCGGCCAACTGAACCATATGCGGATCAATGCCGGAACTCTTCAGCCGCGACCAGCTTTCAGATGCATTGCCGACCAGTTCGCGGCTTGCTACCATTTCGGTCACGACGAGGCCTGCGCCGAACCGCCAGGCCAACTGCCGGAAGGGCAAGTCCGTCACGCCTGACATCGGCGCAAGCACGACGCGGTTCCTGAAGGAGAGCCGGCCAACCCGAAACGGGGATGACAAATCCGGTATCTGCAAATGATTATCTTTCGGGCACATCTTTATTCTGCACTATTTTTAGACATACTTGGCGGGCTTGCCAAGCGATTTCAGAGCTCTACGACAAAATTCTCGGGACAACTGGTAAAGCCCACCCCTTCGCGGTAAATCACCACTACGAATTGAAGCACCGCCTGCCGAGCCGGCATGCGCCTGGTGTTTGACGAAGACTGGAGCGAAAGACCCGCCCGTACACTTGGTAGCGGGCCGGGCAGCGACCTATTTGCAGGAACCCATATAGAAGATGCGCGCAAAAGAACAGTTTTCCTGTGGTGTCGTCATTGTCGCTGCCGGCCGGGGTGAACGCGCCGGTTCGCTGCAGGATGGACCGAAGCAATACCGCACCATCGGCGGGCTGCCGGTTATGACCCATACGCTTAACGTTTTTGCGATATGGCCGCGGGAAAAGACGATTGTGGTCGTCATCCATCCCGATGACGAAGCCCTTTTCATTCAGGCGTGCAGCCGTGTTTCCGGCGATACTTCGAACATTACATTCGTCCATGGCGGGCCGACGCGGCAGCTTTCGGTGCTGGCGGGACTGAAGGCGCTGGAACAGTCCGGCGTCACCCATCTGATGATCCATGATGCAGTCCGGCCGTTCATCGACCATGCGTTGCTCGAGCGCTGTGTCTCTGCACTGACCGAGGGTGCCGACGCCCTCCTGCCCGCCATTGCGGTTGCCGATACGTTGAAGCGTGGCTCTGCTGACGGAAAGGTTGTGGAGACGGTGCCGAGGGTGGGCCTTTACAGCGCCCAGACGCCCCAGTGCTTTCGCTTCGCATCGATCCTGGAAGCGCACATGAATGCCGCCGTCTCCGGCCGCTCGGATTTTACCGACGACGCCTCGATTGCCGAATGGGCCGGAATGCCGGTGACGCTGATCGAGGGGTCGGTGGACAATGTAAAACTGACGATCAAACGGGATATCACCATGGCCGATGAAAAACTGAACCGGAACGCGCTTCCGGACGTGCGAACCGGCAATGGCTATGACGTGCATCAGCTGATCGACGGCGACGGCGTGACGCTCTGCGGTATCTTCATGCCGCATGACCAGACGCTGCTTGGCCACTCCGATGCCGACGTCGCCCTGCATGCCTTGACCGACGCTCTGCTCGCCACCTGCGGTGCCGGCGATATCGGCGATCATTTTCCACCGTCCGATCCACAGTGGAAGGGTGCCGCGTCGCGCATTTTTCTCGAACACGCGGCCAAGATCGTTCGGGACAATGGCGGCACAATCATGAATGCCGACGTTTCGCTGATTGCCGAGGCACCGAAGATCGGCCCGCACCGGCAGGCGATGCGCGAAAACCTTGCTGATATGCTCGGTATCTCGCTGGACCGCTGCTCGGTGAAGGCAACGACAAACGAGAAAATCGGCTTCATCGGCCGCCGCGAAGGCATTGCCGCAATCGCCACGGCGACGGTTGTCTATGCTGGAGGCATCAAATGAGTGGCTGGCCGAATGATATCGAAGCCAAAGCAGGCATGTTGATCGCGGAATTTTCAAAACGTGGGCTGATGATCGCCACGGCTGAATCCTGCACCGGCGGCCTGATTACCGGTATCCTGACGGAAATTCCGGGCTCCTCATCGGTGGTCGATCGCGGCTTCGTCACCTATTCCAACGATGCGAAGATCCAGATGCTCGGCGTCCATACCGCAACACTTGAAACGCACGGCGCCGTATCGCGCCAGACGGCGATCGAAATGGTGCGCGGCGCGCTTGGCCATTCAAAGGCGGATGTGGCGGTTGCCGTGACCGGCGTTGCCGGTCCGGGCGGCGGATCGGACGAAAAGCCGGTCGGCCTTGTGCATCTGGCGGCAGCCAGCCGGAACGGCGCGGTGCATCACCGCGAGATGCGCTATGGCGACATCGGCCGCGACGCAGTCAGGATGGCAACGGTGCGCACGGCACTCGATATGCTGGAAGAGACGGCAGGAAGCTGAGCTTGTACTACGCCGTCGCGTAGATCGTATCGGCACGTTTCTCGAAGGCTTCGGAAAACATCCGGAATGCCCGGTCGAACATCGAGCCCATCAGGGCGCCGAGAATACGGCTCTTGAATTCGTAGTCGATGAAGAAGTTGACGGAACAGCCGCCCTCTCCCATCGCTTCGAAACTCCAGCGATTGTCGAGATACTTGAACGGTCCATCGATATATTTGACGTCGATGATGCGCTCTGCCTTGTTCAGCAGAACCTGCGTGGTGAACGTCTCGCGGATCGCCTTGTAGCCAACGGTCATATCCGCGACGAGCAGTTCCTTGCCGTCACGTTCCTTGCGCGAACGCACCGTCAGGGCCTCGCAAAGCGGCAGGAATTGCGGGTATTTTTCAACATCGGCAATGAGGTCGAACATCTGGTCGGGTGAATGCTTGACGGGGCGGCGGGTCTCGAATTGTGGCATGGCGTTTCAGATATTCAATGATGTGCGGAAAAACAAGATGGCATGCCGCCACACCTTATTGACCACATGAACCGGACGTTACGTCAGGCAGGGCCATTTTGCTGCGTGACGTTACGATAGGCGTTGATGACGGCTTGTGCTGAAATATCGGCTTGTGCTGCATCCGTCTGGTAATTGCTGAAGGACAGCCGCATCACCTGTCTTTTCCGCCAAAGCGCCCCGGCGGCAAATGCGGTGCCGTCTTGCTGCAGACGTGCAATCGTCCGTCTGGTCGCGGTGTCGGCATCATCGGCGGACATGTCGGTGCCGAAGCGGACAATGACCTGGTTGAGAACGACGCTGTTGACAATCTCGATGCCGGGTTCTTTCGCCAGCCTTCCGCCAAAGACAAAGGCCGCTTCGCAGTTTCGGTCGATCAATGCGGCAATGCCGTCACGCCCAAGATGCTTGATCATCGACCAGGTTGGAAATCCCCGCGCCCGTCGCGACAGCTCGGGCACGTAATGCGATGGGTCGCGCTCGCCCTGCGCAACCAGCGGCAGATAGCTTGCGGCGATGGACATTGCACGGCGATGCGCCAGTTCGTCGCGGACGATCGCATAACCGCAATCATACGGCGTTTGCAGCCACTTGTGGCCATCGGTTGCCCAGCTGTCGGCCAAGCCGACGCCTGCCGTCAGGTTTCGTTTTTCCGGGGACGCTTGAGCCCATAGCCCGAACGCGCCATCGACATGAACCCAGGCGCCATGCGATTTTGCGATGGGAATGAGTTTGGCGAAAGCGTCGCAGTCCCCGGTATTGATCTGCCCGGCCTGCAGGATCGCAATGGATGGGCCATCGATCGACCTGAACGCCTCGGCGAAGGCCTCGGGTACCATTCGCCCCTGATCGTCTGTCGCCACCCGCAAGACACGGTCATGGCCGAGCCCCAGAAACTGCAGGGCTGAAAATATCGTGGTATGCGCATCATCGCCGATGACGACCGTGATCTGCGGCGCGCCGAACAGGCCTTGGCTATCCGCATCCCAGCCGACTACGCGCAGCACCGCACCGCGCGCGGCCGCAAGACAGGTGAAATTGGCCATCGTCGCGCCGGTGACGAAACCGACTGAACTGTCTCGCGGCAAGTCGAGCAAGTCCAGCAGCCAGCGTGCGCACACCGCTTCGACGGCAGCGGCCGATGGAGCAACCACGTGATTGCCGGTATTCTGCCCCCAGGCCGATGTCAGGAAATCGGCGGCGACGCCTACGGGATGAGATCCGCCCATGACCCAGCCAAAAAACCGGGGCCCCGTCGGCATGTGCAAACCGGGCTCTGCCTTGTCAACCAGTGTATCGAGCACATCGCCGGCCGACGATCCGTGTTCCGGCAGTTCCTCGGAAAATGCGGTGAAAGCTTGAGAGTAGTCCCGTAGCGGCCGTTGTGGCCTGTCACCGGGCGAGTGCCGGAATTGCGCCGCATAGGCGGCAGCCTTGAGGAAAAGTGCACCGACATCCATGCCCGTCTCCCAGGATTTTCTGCCCCACGCCTGGTCGAAGAATAGATGGAACTGTCGGCTGCTTCAAGGACGGCGAAGTTGTGCCTGCAGGCTTCTCGTGTCGGCATGCGACCGGACAACGAACACAGGCACTTCAGAACCGTAATCCGCCAGATTCTGCTCGATCTCCGGGCTTTCCGTCTTCTCGAAATTCCAGATGTATGACAGGAACTCGAGCGTCAGGCGCTCCGGGCAGTTCTTGGCCATTTCCGGTCGCGTCCTGCCGCGAAATCGCAGCCAGCGGCTGACGACTCCATAGAGTGAAACATGACGGCGCGGCCGCATCCAGATGACGAGATCGGTGCGCGGCAGGCGCAGCGGCAAGGTGCCGGGGCTTGTGCCGTCCATGATCCACCGCGGCCGGGCCACCGCCCGCTCGACGATCTCAAGCGCCTCGCCCCTCGGGCGCTGCGTCCATCCCGGCATCCAGAAAACGTCGCGGTCCATGGAGACATAGGGAAGCGTAAACAGCACGGAAAGCGCCTGCGCCAATGTGCTCTTTCCGCTACCGGAACAACCGATCACGAGAACACGATCGGCGGTGCGAAGGGCCGCCGCCGCCTGAACAACGTTCAAAAGCCTATCGGACATTTGCAAATTCCTGCACGCGTTCGGTCAGAGCATCGATGTCCCGCCGGCTCTTAAGCGTCAGCACCGGCATGTCCGGTGCGTGCCGGTCGAGCATATTGACGATCACGGGAGAAATGCGCCGTTCGAAATTCCAGATATAGGAGAGAAATTCACGATCAGGCAATTGTTCAGGGCAGCCCGGCGCCACATCGGGACGCACGCGGCCAAAGCTCGATGCAACGCGACAGACAAGCCCCCAGAGGCAAACCAGGCGCGGTAGGCGAACCCAGATGACCAGGTCCGTTCGTGGAAAGCGCAGGTCAAATGTCGATGGGCCGCTGCCGTCCATGATCCAGCGATCCTGCGCAACACTGGCCGCGATGAGCACCCGCTCTTCAACCTTCGGCCGCTTAACCCAGCCCGGCAACCAGAAAAAATCCCGGTCCATCGAGATGTAGGGCAGATTAAGTTTTGCAGAGAGTTTTCTCGAAAGCGTGCTCTTGCCGCCGCCGGAGCAGCCGACCACCAGGATGCGGCGCGCCGTCTGCAGGATCGGCAAAACATCCTCGATTTCCGGGATATAAGACGGCATCACGGCTCCCAACAGCGAAGCCGCGCACCATAGAGTTCAAATTCGGATTGGCAACGTCTGGATGATTATCCGGCCACGGCCAAAAGCTTTTTCTCGCGGTTTGCCTTCAGCCGCGCAAAATCGTCGCCGGCATGGTGCGACGAGCGGGTGAGCGGGCTGGAGGCGACCATCAGGAAGCCCTTGGTATAGGCGACCGTCTCGTAGGACTTGAACTCTTCCGGCGTGACAAAGCTCATCACCTGATGGTGCTTGCGGGTCGGCTGCAGGTACTGGCCGATGGTCAGGAAGTCGACATCGGCGGTTCTGAGGTCGTCCATCAGCTGCAACACTTCGTTGCGCTCTTCGCCAAGGCCGACCATGATGCCCGATTTGGTGAACATCGTCGGATCGAGTTCCTTGACCCGCTGCAAAAGGCGGATCGAGTGGAAATAACGTGCACCGGGACGCACCGTCAGATAATTGCCCGGCACGGTTTCCATATTATGGTTGAAGACGTCAGGCTTGGCGGCAACGACGCGCTCCAGCGCACCGGGCTTCTTCAGGAAGTCGGGCGTCAGAATTTCGATGGTCGTCAACGGCGACGCGGCGCGAATGGCCCAGATCACCTTTTCGAAATGCTCGGCGCCGCCGTCGGCCAGGTCGTCCCGGTCAACCGAGGTGATGACCACATGCGACAGGCCCATCTGCTTGACGGCCTTGGCGACGTTTTCCGGCTCGGCCATATCCAGCGCGTTCGGCTTGCCGGTGGAGACGTTGCAGAAGGCACAGGCGCGGGTGCAGATCTCGCCCATGATCATGAAGGTCGCGTGCTTCTTGTCCCAGCACTCGCCGATATTCGGGCATCCCGCCTCTTCACAGACCGTGACGAGCTTGTGCTCCTTTACGATCGATTTGGTTTCGGCATAGCCTTTCGAGGTCGGCGCGCGGACCCGTATCCATTCCGGCTTGCGCAGCATCTCGGTATCGGGCTTGTGGGCCTTTTCCGGATGACGGATACGCGGAGCGTTGGGATCGAGAGTGGTGCGGTCGAGGATCGTGACCATCAATGGCTTCCAATTTTGCTTCAAGCGCAACAGCGCGCCCGTCAGGGCCGGATAGAATGGCCCGCCTTTTCAGATGGAGGCGAGCCCTAGCACAATCAAGCGTTCAGCGCACGTCCGTAGGCATCGAGCACGCTTTCCTTCAGCGTCTCCGAAATCGTCGGATGCGGGAAGATCGTGTGCATCAGGTCTTCTTCGGTTGTCTCAAGGTTCATGGCGACGACGAAGCCCTGGATCAGTTCGGTGACCTCAGCGCCAACCAGATGCGCGCCGAGCAATTCGCCGGTCTTCTTGTCGAAGATGGTTTTCACCAAACCCTGATCTTCGCCAAGCGCGATCGCCTTGCCATTGGCAACGAACGGAAAACGTCCGACACGGATGTCGCGGCCTTCCGCCTTTGCCTTGGCTTCGGTCAGACCAACCGAGGCGACCTGCGGGTTGCAATAGGTGCAGCCCGGGATCTTCAGCTTGTCCATCGGATGCACATTCGGCAGGCCGGCGATTTTTTCGACGCAGATGACCGCCTCGTGCTCGGCCTTATGGGCGAGCATCGGCGGGCCGGCGACGTCGCCGATCGCGTAAACGCCCGGCACGTTGGTCTTGCCGTAGCCGTCGATGACGATGCAGCCACGGTCGGTCTTGACGCCGAGCGCCTCGAGACCGAGGTTTTCGATATTGCCCTGGACGCCGACGGCCGAAATCATCCGGTCGGCCGTGATCTTTTCGACCGAGCCGTCCTTCTTCTCGACATGGGCGGTGACAGAATTGGCTGATTTTTCGACCTTCGTTACCTTGGCATCGAGGATGATCTTCATGCCCTGCTTGTCGAACTGCTTCTTGGCGAAGGCGGAGATTTCCGCATCCTCGACCGGCATCACTTGGCTCATCAGTTCAACCACGGTCACATCGACGCCCATGGTGCGGTAGAACGAGGCGAACTCGATGCCGATGGCGCCGGAGCCCATGACCAGCAGCGATTTCGGCATTTCCTCCGGTTTCATCGCCTCGAAATAGGTCCAGATCAGCTTGCCATCCGGCTCGATGCCCGGCAGCGCGCGCGGACGGGCGCCGGTAGCAACGATGATGTGCTTGGCGGTATAGGTGCCCTCGCCCAGCGTGTTCTTCGGGATCGGTCCCTGCGGCTGGACGATCGCCTTGGTGGTCTTGGCAACGACGATCTCGTTCGGCTTGGTGAGCTTGGCCTCGCCCCAGATGATATCGACCTTGTTCTTCTTCATCAGGAAGGCGACGCCGCCGTTCATGCGCTCGGCAATGCCGCGCGAACGCTTGACGATCGCCTGCAGGTCCGGCGAGATCTTGCCTTCGAGCGTCAGGCCGTAGTTCTTGGCATGCTCGGCAAGGTGAAGCACTTCGGCGGAGCGCAGCAGCGCCTTGGTCGGAATGCAGCCCCAGTTGGAGCAGATGCCGGCCAGATGCTCGCGCTCGACCACGGCGACCTTCAGGCCCAGCTGTGCTGCGCGGATGGCCGCGATGTAGCCGCCGGGGCCGGAACCGATGACGATGACGTCGTAGGAATTTGCCATTCTTGTTTCCTGCCTCTTCCTTAGGTCATGTTCCGGGCCAAGAGGACCCATTCATGCCTTTTGCTATCTTCAAAGAGCGGCACGGCCGGAAGCCGCGCCTGCTCGGCAAATCCGTTGGCCGCATAAAGCGCCAGCGCCGTATCATTGTGGCTTTCGGTGATCAGGCTGACCTGCCCGCCCTTGGCCTTGTCGATCTCATGGGCAAGCAGCGCTCGTCCGATACCCTTGCCGCGATGGTGCCGGTAGACACCCAGGCTGTCGATGAACCGGCTGCCGATTACCAGAACCTGCAGGTCCAGCAACGGCTTGATCACCGGATGGGGTGCCACGATATCGCGAACATTCTCATCCAGGCCGTAACCGATCGATGCACCGGCAATCTCCCCGTCCCATTCGGCCAGCATTGCATCTTCCCAGGCGCCGGGCTCGTCGTCCATCCGCAATCGCGACCGCCCCTGCTCCATGGCGGTATCCTTGCTTCCGCGCATCACCGCGCCGTGCCAGAGCCAGGTTGCGAAACCATGCGAGGCGATGTCGACCAGTATGGCCAGATCAGCCGCATCCCGCCGTTCCGCCGCCCGTATATGCAGAGCCACAGTCATTCAGAGCCCGAGCATCATCCGGACCATCGGCTCAAGGCCGCGTCCGATGGCGCGCGTATTGTCCATATCCAGATGCACGCCATCGAGCGGCGTCGTCCGCGCCACCGAACCGGCATCGAAGAAGCCGCAGCCGAGTTCATCGGCAAGATCGGCATAGAGCGAGGCCATCATCGACGATTGCTCGACAGCGCCTGCGAACATTGCCGCAAAATTTGCATTCGCTGTCTCGCAGATTGCCGGTGGAGCAACGATCAGAATTTCCGGGGCCTCGGCCTGCACGTCCGGCCAGCTGTGGTGCCAGACGAGCTTGACCAGCCTCTCGATGCCCTTGACCGCGCCAAAGGCGGTTCCGTGCACCAAGGGTTTCATATCGTTGGTGCCGAGCAGAAAAATAACCAGATCGATCGGGGCATGGGTCTGCAGGAGCGTCGGCAGGATGCGCGCGCCATTGCGGTCACAGTCGGCGAGATGATCGTCATAGGCGGTCGTGCGGCCATTCAGGCCCTCGGCGATCACCTGCACGCCATTGCCGAGCGCTTTCTGCAGGACACTTGGCCAGCGGTCGTCCAACGCATGCCGGCCGCCCGTTTCCGCGTCATATCCCCAGGTCAGACTGTCACCGTAGCAGAGGACTGTTTTCATCGCGTCATTCCCGTCCCAATAACCGGTCGATATCCGCCAAACCGTCCACGTCCTGCGGCAGCTCCGCCTTCATTTGCGTCACGTCCGTGAGACCATAAGGGTCGCCATCACGGGCGTCGCGAATACCGGACACAACAATGTCCAAGCCATCACACATCCGGACGTCCTGGGCCGTACCGATATCCGCGCCTTTAAACAGCAGACAGAGAGCGCCCTTGCCGTCATCGCCGTTGCTCGCGGTCCAGACGACCGGCACCACCTTATCGCCCAAAGCCGCCGACCAGACGACACCGGTGCCGTCGGGCCGAAGATATTCGAGCTGGGGTATCCGGTCGCTGTCGTTGCGAAACAAAAGCGTCTTGCTGGTGATCTGTCCGATACGCTGGGCAACCTCTCCGCTCAGCTCGTCAGCTTGCGCCGAAGTCACTGATAACAAGGGAAAAAGAGCAACGACAGTTGCGGCGCAGAAGCGCCGCAACGTCAGTGTCTTTTCAGCCGTGTTTCCCACCTTGGAAGACATTGTCGCGACGCTCTCTCCCGGTCAGACCAGCATGCCCATCGGGCTTTCGATGTAGCGCTTGAAGGCGCCGAGCAGTTCGGCCCCAAGCGCGCCATCGACGGCACGGTGGTCGGTCGACAGCGTCACGGTCATGACGGTGGCAACGACCATCTGGCCCTTCTTGACAATCACCCGCTCCTCGCCTGCCCCGATCGCAAGGATCGTCGCATGCGGAGGATTGACGACGGCGGCGAAGTTCTTGACGCCCATCATGCCCATATTCGACACCGCAGTCGTGCCGCCCTGGAATTCCTCGGGCTTCAGCTTGCGGCTCTTGGCGCGGGCGCCGAGATCTTTCATCTCGTTGGAGATGGCCGACAGGCTTTTCAGTTCGGCACTGCGGACGATCGGCGTGATCAAACCACCCGGGATCGACACGGCAACGCCGACATCGGCGTGCTTGTGCTTGACCATGTTGGTTTCGGTCCAGGACACATTGGCATCCGGAACGTCACGCAGTGCAAGCGCCAGCGCCTTGATGACCATGTCGTTGACCGAAAGCTTGTAAGCGGGCTTGCCGTCCTTTTCCGGGCTTGCAGCATTGAGCTGGGCACGAAGAGCAAGAAGGGCATCCAGTTCGCAATCGACGGAGACGTAGAAATGCGGAATGGTCTGCTTGGATTCCTGCAGGCGCTTGGCGATCACCTTGCGCATGCCGTCATGCGGCACGAGCTCGTAGGAGCCTTCGGCGAAGTTCTTCAGAACGGCTTCGTCCGACGCGCCCTTGGCAAGCGGAGCCGGAGCAGCGGCGGTTGCTGGAGCTGCGGCCGCAGGAACAGCCTTTGCGCCACCGCCGGCAACTGCGGTTTCCACGTCCTTCTTGATCACGCGGCCATGCGGACCGGTGCCGGAAACAGCCGAGATATCGATGCCTGCGTCCTTGGCCAAACGGCGGGCCAGCGGCGACGAGAAGGTCCGTGCACCGGATGATGCCGACGCCTGAGCGGCAACCGGGGCTGGAGCAGCGGCAGCAGCAGGTGCGGCCTCTGTCTTTGCCGGGGCTGCTTCAGCCTTTACTTCCGTCTTGGCAGCCTCGGCCTTTGCAGCCGGAGCCGCACCACCGCCGGAAGCGGCAGCAGCGACGTCTTCACCGTCGGCAGCGAGGATGGCGATCAGGGCATTGACCTTGACGCCTTCGGTGCCAGCGGCAACGACGAGCTTGGCAACCGTGCCTTCATCGACGGCTTCGACTTCCATCGTCGCCTTGTCGGTCTCGATCTCGCACAGAACGTCGCCGGCGGAGACCTTGTCGCCTTCCTTGACCAGCCACTTGGCGAGGTTGCCCTCTTCCATGGTCGGCGAAAGGGCTGGCATGGTGATGTTGATAGGCATCTCTTCACCCTCCCTTATTTGTAGCAGACGGTCTTTACCGCCTGGACGACTTCGCCGACATTCGGCAGAGCCAGCTTTTCAAGGTTGGCGGCGTACGGCATCGGAACGTCCTTGCCGGCGATCGTCAGGATCGGCGCATCGAGATAATCGAAGGCCTGCTGCATGACGCGGGCGGCAATTTCGGTGCCGACGGAGGACTGCGGATAGCCTTCCTCGACGGTGACCAGACGGCCGGTCTTCTTGACGGATTCGATCACTGCCGGCAGGTCCATCGGACGGATGGTGCGCAAGTCGATGATCTCGACGTCGATGCCTTCCTTCTCCAATTCGGCCGCAGCCTTGACCGCATAGGTCATGCCGATGCCGAACGAAACGATGGTCGCATCCTTGCCGACGCGGTGAATACGCGCCTTGCCGATCGGCAGGACGAAATCGTCCATCTTCGGCACGTCGAAGGAGTGACCGTAGAGGATTTCGTTTTCGAGGAAGATCACCGGGTTCGGATCGCGGATCGCAGCCTTGAGCAGGCCCTTGGCGTCGGCTGCCGTGTAGGGCATGACGACCTTGAGGCCCGGAATATGGCTGTACCATGCCGCATAGCACTGCGAGTGCTGGGCGCCGACGCGTGCGGCCGCACCCGACGGACCACGGAACACCATCGGAGCGCCCATCTGGCCACCGGACATGTAGAGGGTCTTTGCCGCCGAGTTGATGATCTGGTCGATTGCCTGCATGGCGAAGTTGAAGGTCATGAACTCGACGATCGGACGCAGGCCCGTCATCGCAGCGCCGACGCCGATACCAGCAAAACCATGTTCGGTGATCGGCGTATCAACGACGCGGCGGGGACCGAATTCCTGCAGCAGGCCTTGGGTGATCTTGTAGGCGCCCTGGTATTCGGCGACTTCCTCACCCATGACGAAGACGTCTTCGCTGCGGCGCATTTCTTCGGCCATCGCATCGCGAAGCGCTTCGCGAACCGTGGTCGAGACCATTTCGGTACCGGCCGGAATATCCGGATCGGACGGAACAGCGGCCTTCGGCTGAGCCGGAACGGTTGCCGGGGCTCCCGACTTGACCGGTGCTTCCGTCTTGGCAGGCTCTGCCTCAACAGGCGCTGCAGCCTTGGGGGCAGCAACATCGCTGGCGCTCTCGCCGTCCTGGAGCAGGACCGCGATCGCGGTGTTGACCTTGACGCCCTCGGTGCCGGCGGCGATCAGGATCTTGCCGATGACGCCTTCGTCAACGGCTTCCACTTCCATGGTCGCCTTGTCTGTTTCGATTTCGGCGATCACGTCGCCGGAGGTGACCTTGTCACCCTCGTTTTTCAGCCACTTGCTGAGCGTACCTTCTTCCATCGTCGGGGACAGAGCGGGCATCAGAATTTCAATAGGCATGATGTTTTCCTCGTCCCGGTCTTAAAGCAGAATATCGGTGTAGAGCTCGGATACATCCGGCTCCGGATCGGCCTGGGCAAAATCGGCGCTGTCGGCGACGATGTCGCGAACGTCCTTGTCGATTGCCTTCAGCTCGTCTTCGCTCGCCCAGCCGTTTTCCAGCAGGCGCACCCTTACTTTTTCGATCGGATCGTTCTCGGAGCGCATCTTCTGCACCTCGTCCTTCGAACGGTACTTGGCCGGGTCCGACATCGAGTGACCGCGATAGCGGTAGGTCTGCATCTCGAGGATCATCGGACCCTTGCCGGCGCGGCAATGCTCGACAGCCTCGTCTCCCGCAGCCTTGACCGCACGGACGTCCATGCCGTCAACCTGGTAGCCGGGGATACCGAGTGCCACGCCGCGCTGCGAGAAATCATGACCGGCAGAGGCGCGCGACACCGAGGTGCCCATGGCATAGCGGTTGTTCTCGACGATGTAGATCACCGGCAGGTTCCACAGAGCCGCCATGTTGAAGCTCTCGTAGACTTGGCCCTGGTTGGCAGCGCCGTCGCCGAAATAGGCAAGCGACACATTGTCATTGCCGCGGTAGCGGTTGGCAAAGGCCAGACCTGTACCGAGCGACACCTGCGCGCCGACAATGCCGTGGCCGCCGTAAAAGTTCTTTTCCTTGGAGAACATGTGCATCGAGCCACCCTTGCCGCGGGAAAGCCCGCTGCGGCGGCCGGTCAGCTCGGCCATGACGCCGCGCGCACTCATGCCGCAGGCCAGCATATGGCCGTGGTCACGATAGGCGGTGATGACCTGATCGCCTTCCTTCAGCGCCATCTGCATGCCGACGACGACAGCTTCCTGACCGATGTAGAGATGACAGAAACCGCCGATGAAGCCCATGCCATAGAGCTGGCCCGCCTTTTCCTCGAAACGGCGGATGAGGAGCATTTCGCGGTAGGCCTTCAGATCGGTATCGCGATCGAACTCGGCGATCGTGCCGTTTGTGAAGTCTTTTTTCGCTGGCTTGACAGCGGCCTTGCGACTGGAAACGGACGCGGATTTTCGCGGTGCCATTCAATCCTCCCTATGGTTGGCTTTTGTGGTACCATAGGGAAAGAATGCCATCACAGCAATGCCATATTTGCATGGCTTATATTCTCATCAACCAATTGATAAGATTATGGTATTTCAAATTAACCGGTTTTCGGTTAATGTGGCAACTCAGTGAAAAATAACGATTTCGTCGCTGCGGGACATATTCAGGCCGAACCGTGCTTTTTCATCCAGCATGTCCCGCTCAAGCGAGCCATCGCTCAGCAGCGCGACTTCCTTTTCCAGCGTCTGACGCTTGGCAGTCAGCTCGTCGAGCCGCGCCTGACGCTCCAGGCGCTGCCGGTCGAATGTCTCCGTCGCCTTCAGCCCAAAATCTCCATGAATGGAATGATAGCCGAAATAGGAAAGAAACGCGACAGTGATGAGCGGCATCACAAACCGCCCGAGCTGCCGTTTTTTATGGTGTTTGGTCCACATAGATCATGCCCTGATACGCAATACCTAAACACGCTACCAGCCATTGATTAACCGACCGTTGACCATAAGACCGGCAACAAAAAACCCGCGTCCGTTTCCAGACGCAGGTTTCATCATTTCAAGGCGTTTGCGTATCAGCCGCGCAGGATCGAGCGGCCGGCATATTTCGCCTGCGGACCGAGCTGTTCCTCGATGCGGATCAGCTGGTTGTACTTGGCAAGCCGATCGGAGCGCGACAGCGAGCCGGTCTTGATCTGTCCGCAATTGGTGGCAACGGCGAGATCGGCGATGGTCGAATCCTCGGTTTCGCCAGAGCGGTGCGACATGACGGCGGTGTAGCCGGCCTTGTGCGCGGTCTCGACGGCATCAAGTGTTTCCGACAGCGAACCGATCTGGTTGACCTTAACGAGGATCGAGTTGGCAACGCCCATCTTGATACCATCGCGCAGGCGCGAGGAGTTGGTGACGAACAGATCGTCGCCGACCAGCTGGCACTTTTTGCCGGCGAGATCGGTCAGCGTCTTCCAGCCTTCCCAATCGTCTTCAGCCATGCCGTCTTCGATCGAAGCGATCGGGTACTTGGCGGCAAGCTCCGCCAGGTATTCGGCCATGGCGCCCGGCTCGAGTGTGCGGCCCTCGCCTTCCATGACGTACTTGCCGTCCTTGAAGAATTCGGTCGAGGCGCAATCGAGGCCGAGGAACATGTCTTCGCCCGGTTTGTAGCCAGCCTTTTCGATCGACTTCATGATGAAGTCGAGGGCTTCCGACGCACTGTTCAGGCCCGGGGCAAAGCCGCCTTCGTCGCCGACATTGGTGTTGTGGCCCTTGGCCGACAGTTCCTTCTTGAGAACATGGAAGACTTCCGCGCCCATGCGAACGGCGTCACGCAGGCTATCGGCGCCGACCGGAAGGATCATGAACTCCTGGAAGTCGATCGGGTTGTCGGCATGGGCGCCGCCGTTGATGATGTTCATCATCGGAACCGGCAGCAGGCGGGCGTTCGGGCCACCGACGTAGCGGAACAGCGGCAGGTTGGAGGCTTCCGCAGCGGCCTTGGCCACGGCGAGCGACACGCCGAGGATGGCGTTGGCGCCGAGACGCGACTTGTTGGCCGTGCCGTCCAGTTCGATCATCGTTGCGTCGATGTGGAGCTGGTCTTCGGCATCCATGCCGCCGATGGCCTCAAAGATCTCGCCGTTGACGGCTTCGACTGCCTTTTCGACACCCTTGCCATGATAACGCTTGCCGCCGTCACGCAGTTCGACGGCTTCATGGGCGCCGGTGGAAGCGCCCGAGGGAACTGCGGCGCGGCCAAAGCTGCCGTCTTCGAGATGGACGTCGACTTCGACGGTCGGGTTGCCCCGGCTGTCGAGAATTTCGCGGCCGATGATGTCGATGATTGCAGTCATGATCTCTTCCCTGCTTCAAACATGGTGGTGGAGGATGGCCCTGTCATAATTCATGGACCGGAAATTACAATGGCGGGGCCTGAGCAATCGCAGCCAGCGCCCGGCCTTCAAGAAAAATTCACAAAGCCCGCTATCAGCGTTTTGCCACGGCGTCGAATGCCAGCAGCGTCTCCAGGAGGCGCGGCATGTCCTTCAGGTAAACCATGTTCGGACCATCGGAAGGGGAATTGTCGGGATCCTCATGGGTCTCGATGAACACACCTGCGACACCGACGGCAACGGCTGCACGTGCCAAAGTCTCGACGAATTCGCGCTGGCCACCCGACGAAGCACCCTGCCCGCCCGGCTGCTGCACGGAATGGGTGGCGTCAAAGATCACCGGCGCGCCAAGGCTTGCCATGATCGGCAGCGAACGCATGTCGGAAACCAGTGTGTTGTAGCCGAAGGACGCACCGCGTTCGCAAAGCAGCACGTTCGGATTGCCGCTTTCGGTGAACTTAGCGAGCACGTTCTTCATGTCCCAGGGAGCCAGGAACTGGCCCTTCTTGACGTTGATGACACGGCCGGTCTTGGCAGCAGCAACCAGAAGATCTGTCTGGCGCGAGAGGAAGGCCGGGATCTGCAGAATATCGACGGTCGGCGCCACCAGTGCACACTGTTCTTCCGTGTGGATGTCGGTGATGACCGGAAAACCGAATTCCTTCTTCAGATCGGCAAAGATTTCCATCGCCTTTTCCAGGCCGATGCCGCGCTTGCCGGAAATCGACGTGCGGTTGGCCTTGTCGAAAGAGGATTTGTAGACATAGCCAAGGCCGAGCGACTTGCAGAGCTCAACCATCGTGCCGGCGATCATGAAGGCGTGATCACGGCTTTCCATCTGACAGGGACCGGCGATCAGTGACAGTTTCTGGGTATTGGAAAATACCACCTGACTGGCGCCGCTGCCGGCAACGACATTTGCATTGGTCTGCATGATTATTCTCCGAATGCGAAGATGACACCCTGCCCCGGCGCTTCCGCAACGAGCAGGCGATTGTCTTTTCTGATGAAGGGCACCGCGTTGGCATTAAGAAGATGTTCGGTCACAGCCAGATCGGCGACCTTGAAGACGACGGCCCGACCGCGCAGGCCGCGCGAATGGCCGGTGGTCTTCATGTCGAAAAATCCGGACATGCCGGCCTGATTGAGGACGGAAATCTTTACGCCGTTGCGTGTCTCGATATCCATGCCGAAGGAATGCGCCGAGACTTCGCGCTCATCGACCACCTCCTGCAGGATATACTGGAAATCGGTCGGGTTCGGTTCCGACAGTACCACCTCGGCCAAGCCCGTTACACCATTGGCATGGGTTTCCAGCGCGGCGCGGTCAGATGGCAGCGGCATGACGCGCTGACAGCTGAAAAAGAAGAAATCCGGCGAACGCAGATCGGCGGCAAACGACAGGCGAAAACTGCCGACAGCCTCGGAGCCATCGGGCAATTTCATCGGCCGCGAAAACTCGAGCATGTCGCCGGCCGAAATGCCTTTTTCCCGAAAACGGGCATGGTCGGCAACTGCATCGTCCGTGCTTAAGACGAAAGCCGAAAAGCCGTCCTGTCCACGCCGGAACCGGTAGGCCTGATCGCGCGCAATGAAAACATTGCCGGCGAGCGCCGCCGCTTCGCATTCCTCACGCTGGGCGATGCCGATGGGCTCGAGATAGGTCTTATCGGAAAAGAACACGCAGGCGTTTTCAGTTCCGAAGGGGTGGCGGGCATCTGCAGCGACGGTAAAACCCAGCTGCTGCAGCCGGTTGCGGGCAGTTGCGAGTTCACCGACCGGCAGGACCAGATGGTCAAGCTGGCGGGACGTGCGAGGAGCAACGGTCATGAAATTCCTTGAGGCTCAGCGTTGGCAGGTGCTTTGCCCGTTTTATACGGCATTTTCAAGAAAATTTGGACCGGCGGGGAAAATGGACGGCGGCAATTGTCAAATGCCAAAGGCCGGCGCTGGGTGCCGGGCCTTTGGCTGGATCGGTCAGAGGTTGCTCATGCCTCCGTCGATGATCAATTCGCTGCCAACCGTATAGGCCGCCTCATCGGAAGCGAGGAATACCACGGCCTTGGCGATTTCGGAGGGATTGCCAAATCGTCCGGCCGGGATCTTCGCTGCCGCCATGGCGTCGGTATCGGCGGCCGACATGCCGAGCTTGCCGTAGAGCGGCGTTGCAACCGGACCGGGACTGATAGCGTTGACGCGAATGCCGCGACCGATCAGTTCACCGGACAGGGTTTTGGCAAAAGATAGCAAGGCAGCCTTGGTCAGCGCGTAGACGCTGGTGTTCGGCATGCCGATATGGGCATTGATCGACGTGTTGAGCACGATCGAGGCCGGATTGGCCAGAATCGGCAAGAGCGCCTGGATCAGGAAGAACGGGCCTTTGACATTGATCGCGACGGAGCGATCGAAGGCCTCCTCGTCGAACGCTTCGATCGGCCTGAAATCGGCTGCACCCGCATTGACGAACAGGATGTCGAGATGGCCAAAGGCGGACTTCACTGCCTCGACGACGGCCTTTTGTCCGGCAACGTCGCCCGCATTGGCCTGAATGAAGAGAGCCTTGTCGCCAAGGACGGCACGGGCCTTTTCGATGGTCGCCGGATTGGTGCCGGTGACCGCGACGCTGGCGCCCTCGGCGATGAACTGGCGGGCCGTTTCAAGGCCGATGCCGCTGGTACCGCCGGTGATCAGCGCTGTCTTGTTCTGCAAGCGTGACATGGTGAAATTCCTTCTGTTTGCCGTTCGGCCGATCGGGTTCAGGTGCGGGTAATCGAGGCGCCGCCGTCGACAAGCGAAGCCGTACCGGTGACGAAAGCGGAATCATCGGATGCGAGATAAAGCACCGAGCGGGCGAGCTCTTCGGGCGAAGCAACCCGTTTCAAGGCATGCAGGTTGGTGATGAAGGACTGCGATTCCGCAGTGTTGTTCATCTCGCGATACATGTCGGTATCGACAGCGCCGGGCAGGATGGCATTGACGCGCACGCCCTGCGGACCGAATTCAGCGGCGAGTGCCTGGGTCAGGCCGATCAGGCCAGCTTTCGAGGCAGCGTAGGCCGCAACACCCGGGAAGGCGAAGCTATAGCCGACAAAGGTCGAGGTGAAGATTACCGAGCCTGCGCCATGCTTGACCATTTCGGCGATCTGGTGCTTGGCGCCGAGGAACGATCCGGTGAGATTGATGGCGATCGCATCGTTCCAGCCCTGCTCGGAGACACCTGTGGAGGGACCGGCCTCGCCAAGCGTTCCGGCATTGTTGAAAGCGACATCGAGGCGGCCGTATGTTTCGACGGCAAGGGCGACGAGCGCCCTGGCATAATCTTCCGAGCGGACGTCACCGGCAAGCGCGACGGCGTCGCCGCCCGAAGCCTGGATCTCGGCAACCAGCGCGTCAAGCTCGCTCTGGCGGCGGGCGCCAACGACGAGCTTTGCCCCTTCAGCAGCGAACAGTTTTGCCGTGGCGCGGCCGATACCGGCGCTGGCACCGGTGACGATTGCGACTTTGTTGGATAGGCGTTCCATGATCTTTTCCTCTTTTGGCAGAGCGGTTGAGAGGCCGTGTGGCCATCTCTTCATGCCGTTTGCTTGAGGCGAATATGGCTTTATTCAAACGTTCTGATTAGTCTGCAAATCAAGGAACTCGTATCCGGAAAACCCGAACGATGATGAAGCTCGATGGTATTGCCAGTTTTGTCGCCGTTGCCGAAAGCGGCTCGATCAGCGAGGCGGCGCGGCGGCTTCGATTGTCGAAATCCGTCGTCAGCGAGCGGCTTGCCGAATTGGAGCGCAGCCTTGGTGCCGGCCTGCTTCATCGCACCACCCGCAAGCTCACTTTGACGGAAGATGGGACCGCTTTTCTTGAGCGCGCCAACCGCATTGTCCAGGAGATCGAGGCGGCGGCATCGGACATGGCCGAACGGCGCGGCACGATCTCCGGCCCTTTACGCATTTCCGCACCGGTCACGTTCGGCCGCATGCATCTCGGCCCGGCGCTCTATCCCTTTCTGGCTGACCATCCCGACCTGCAATTGACGCTCGATCTCGACGACCGGCGTGTCGATGCGGCGGCAGACGGGTACGATGCCGTGGTGCGCAACGGCCCGATCGCCGACTCGCGGCTGATGGCTTGGCGGCTGGCGCCAAGCCGGCGCGTGCTGGTCGCCTCGCCCGCATATCTTAGGGACAACGGCAGGCCGGCATCCATCGAGGAACTCGAGCAGCATCGGGGCATCTTCTACACCAACCGCGGCGTTGCCGACTGGCGTTTTCCCAGCGTCGGCGGGGCCGTCATCGTGCGTGGCAAGATGGGCCTTGGCCTCAACAATGGCGACATGTTGCGCGACGCCGCGATCGCCGGCCTCGGCATCGCGCTCATTCCGATGTTCATTGTGGGGGCAGAGGTTGCAGCGGGGGAGCTAGAGACGGTCGATATCGGCGTGCAGCCGGAGCTTGAATATATCCACGTCGCCCATCCGGACGGGCGGCGGCCGTCGGTAAAGCTGCGGGCGCTTGCCGATCATCTGCGGGCCGCATTCGGCAGCCCACCCTATTGGGATCCAGCATTTTCAAGCTGAGGGATCGGCATCAGTTGCACGAGCGCAACTGCTTGGCATAGGCATTGGCGATGTTTGCCGAGCGCTGGGCGGCTTTCTGCAGTTGCGCATTACCGCGCCAGGCGCCTTTTCTAAAGCCGGCGTCGCCAAGGTAATACGCCAGATAGAGATTGTAGGCATCGTTGCGGGCGATGCCGTTCTTTCTGCTGTTCTTGTTGTGGTACCAGGCGACGAAGTGGATGGCGTCGGAGAATTTCGTCCGCCGTGCCATCAGGTTGCCGGTCGATTGTTTGTATTCCGACCATGTGCCGTTCAGCGCCTGCGAGAAACCGTAGGCGGTCGATTGCCGTTTCCAGGGGATGAAGCCGAACAGTTTGGTGCGCGGCGGCCGGGCATTCGGGCGGAAACCGGATTCGGTGTAGATCGTCGCCATCAGGATATGCACGGGAACGCCATATTGGCGCTCGGCGTGGTTTGCAGCGCGCTGCCAATTGTTGAACCAGCCGTCACGCTGCTCGAAAATCGCGCAGGCGTTGCGGGTATCCCGGGGTGCACTCGCACAGCCGGCCAGCAGCAGAAGGGCGACGATAAACGCAATACGCATCGCTTGAGATCTCTCACTTTCAGAGAGATTACTAACCGGTAAACGTTAAAGAGACGTTTTTAGACAAATCGGCACGGCTTTTTCCCGGTTTTTCAAATGATCCCTGGCGGCAAAAACCCTAAAGTTTGAGCGCGTAAATCCGGCCTGACGTTACGTAACCCTCCGCCGCCTCAAGCCGCACCGCACGAACCGGCTCGAAGCCTTCGATGCGCTTTGTCCCCGCCCAGCGGCCGTGATCGGCAAACACCTCGATCGAGCCGGCATCAAGGAAAATCCGCAGGCTGAGGGGGTGGGCGCCGCGCGCGATGTAGCGTGGCTCGGTCATCACGCCCGGCAGCGTGTAGAGGATCGACAATCCTTCCGCATCGAGCTGAAGGGCCAGATCGACATCCGGATGATCGAAATGCAGCATGAAGGATGCGCCGGGCCACGACAGTTCCAGCAGGATTTCGACCGCGCCCGTTTCCAGTCCGACCGTTTCGCCGCTGGCCAGTCTCGTCTCGTCGATCAGATCATGGCGCAGGCTCTCGACGGCTGCGACCGGCGGCGTCAGGATGGCGCCATCGGCAAGACGCAGGTTGCGCGGCAGTGTCATCGCAGTTGGAAAATCGATCGTGTGGGAAACATCCGCCCAATTGGCGAGCCAGCCGATGCCGACCGGCAAACCCTCATCGACAAAGGCCTGAAAGGCATAATTGTCGGTGCCGAAATCAAGCTCCTGCTCAAAAACCGTCCGGAAGCGGACCCCGTCGAAATGGCCGACCGCGATCAATGTCAGGTTCTTGCGGCCGGTATCGGCATGGGTGCTGTTCATCAGCCCGTAGATCAGCGCCCAATGGGTATCGGGGTCCTCCGCGGGACCGTCGAGCGGCAACAGGCACGGGCATTCGATGACAGCTGTGCCGAACCGTTCCTCCAGAAGCAACGTGCCGACGAAGCGCCAGCCATCGGCGGCCGTCGGATCGTCGGTTTCATAGAGAAGAATAACGCCACCCTGCTGGCTGAGGCTGCCGAGCACCATTTTCCACAGCCCGTCGGGGCCTTTGACCACATAGGGGTCGCGAAAGTCGAGCGTCAGGCCGAGACCCACCGGGCGGTTTGCAAGAATGATCTCGGCCTGGCTGGCAGTGATGATGTTGTGCGAGGTAGCGGTCAGCTGCACCTGGGTTTCAGGTGTGCGATCGATCACCTGTTCGGTGAAGAAGACGCGGATACCGCCCTCGTCGCCGATCGGGATCGCCGAACCGGAAAAGGCCCCGCCCCGCCGGTCCGGCCGGGCCGTCAGGTCTTCGGAGGGAAACAGGAAGATCGGCATGTGATGCCAGTGGATGTAATCTTCGGACACCGCATGGCCCCAGTGCATGGTGTTCCAGCGAAGGCCATGGGAATAGTGCTGATAGAACAGATGCGGACGGCCGGCGAACCGGCCAAAGCCGTTGGGATCGTTCATCCAGCCGAAGGGCGGGCGGAAATGATAGCCGTGCGGCACGGGCGCGGGCGCATTGGCGGCGCTGGTATGCATCACGGTAATGCCCTTTTCCACCACCTCGGCCGCGTTGAAGAAATAGGCGACGGAGACTGCTGTGGTCGCCGTATCATAGACGCAGGAGAGCGCGCCGCCGCTGGTGGCGACGAAGGTGCGGAAGACATATTCCTCGGCATTGCTGACGGAGACCTCGCCAATCTTGTCACCGCCGAGCACAAACGCCATCGTCCCCGGCGCATCCGGCGTCAATGCCTTCAGCCAGACATGCAGCGTCGCGCTGAGCGGGACGTCTGCCTGCAAGACTTTAAGTGTTTCCGTGGTCATAACGTCCGTCAATCTCGCGTTCCTCCTTCAGCGCAGAGCCGCCTTCCGAACGAGGAAACGATGCGCGCCTTTCTCAAAGCCATCCTTGCGACCTAGTGCCTGATCGCCGGATGTAAAGACGACGATCCGACGCGCAAGACGGCAAAAAACATCCCCGCGCGGTGTTCGCCGTGGTTTTGAAAACATGCACTCAATCGGACGGGGCACTGGAAACCGCCTCTAATGAGTAAATATATTTGACGCCTTCCAGCGCCCCGTTTGGCGTTCTCTCGGGAGCTTTCCTCCCTACAGACCCCGACTGCGGATTCTCTGACCCGGGGCGATCGCCGCGACATAGGGTTCCGGTTCCGGCGTTAAGCTCACGGCTCCGGTACGTCACGCTTCTCGACCCGGCATGCGTGCCACACAGGCACACCCGCCCCAGAAGGACAGGGGGAATCCATTTTCCGGGGGCTCTCCTTCCGGTCCGCCTGACGTTCGCAGCCTCCTCATCGGAGACCACGAGGCTTTGCGTGGAGCGCCAGCCCTGCCTCGCCGCAAACGTCTTGCGGTGCATCCGTGACAGAACGCCATGATCATGGCACGGTTTTTTTGGGCGGGGATTTGCGGGGATGATTTTTTTTGAGGTGGGGTGTTATTTTTGGAATTGGAGTAAGCGAGCGCCGTTTATCCGAGCCTCACCAGAAGGCCAGTGGCCAGGGACCGGAATGCCTCAACAGCCTTCGGCAGGACATCCTGCGGATCGTCACTGGCAGCGATCCAGAGAGCAGCATTGAGCGCTGCGCCACTGAGGAGGCGGGCGGCGGCTTCGGCATCGACCGGTTTGAGAATTCCTTGTGAAATCAAGCGCTCGACCGTTCGCCTGGTCGCCTGCAGACAACTGCTTTGGCTCGGCCATTGCGATGGATCACCCAACACTGCAGGTCCGTCGCGCAAAACGATGCGTTGCACTTCAGGATCAAGCGCCATCTCGATATAGGCCACGCCTTCGGCCAGCAGGCACTGCCAATCGTCTCCCGCCCCTGCCCCGATCTGTTGCGCGCGCGACGCCATTTCAGAATCGATCTGATCGACAACCGCCGCCAGAAGCCCGCGTTTATCCCCGAAATTGTGATAGAGGGCACCCCGTGTCAGACCGACTTCAGCGGTCAAATCGTCCATTGACGCGGCCGAATATCCCTTTTCGGCAAAGGCCCTGCGTGCGGCCGCAATCAGCTTGACGCGGTTTTCTTCCATCATCTCGACGCGCCGGTTCACCATCGTATCCTCAAATTCATATACGGTTCGTATATTAAATTGACATGCGGGATGCATGCTGCTATTTCATATACGAACCGTATACCAAATGACGTGACCTGTGAAGCATAAAGCTCCGCTCACCGGATACGGCCCCCGACAATTGCGAGAGATGAAAATGACCCAGCGCCAAGCAATCTTCCCCCCGAACAGACATGCTCTCTACGAGGCGCACGGCTATTCGGCTGCCATTCGATCCGGCGACCTCCTATTCGTGTCCGGCCAGGTCGGCAGCCGTGCCGATGGAACACCGGAACCCGATTTTGAACAGCAGGTCCGGCTGGCCTTCGAAAACCTTGAGGCCACGCTGGGCGCGGCCGGCTGCACGTTCGACGATATCGTGGATGTGACGTCGTTCCACACAGACCCCGAAAACCAGTTCCCAACCATCATGACCGTCAAGCAACAGGTTTTCAGCCAGCCGCCGTACCCGAACTGGACCGCAATCGGTGTCAATTGGCTCGCCGGCTTCGATTTCGAGATCAAGGTTATCGCGCGTATTCCAACCGACGCGTGATTTTTTCGCGGCAACCTAGCTGTCGCGCCAAACAGCAATTGATTGTAATCAGGACGTGTCTGTCGCAAATCGCCCGCAGAAGTTTGACTTTTGCGGGCGATTTTCGCAGCTACAAATGCTCGCCATCCACCGAACAACCGCTCGACAGAGCCATTGCCTACCAATAAAGTTGTCAGAGTTTTCTTCGGTCGAGGGTACTTGCGATGGCGTCGGAGAGTGCGATTCCGGAACCCACTCTCATTCAATCGCTTCAGGCGTCCATCGCTCCGGCATTCGCCATGCATGCCGGCGTGATACTCGGCGTGTTTACCGCACTTGGCGACGCTACTCTCACGGGCGCTGAAGTGGCCCGTACTCTGAATGTCGATCCGCGCCGCCTCGAACGATTGCTTTACGCGCTGGTTTCGGCAGGTCTGCTGGAAAGCTGTGACACCGGTTTTTGCAATGGTCCGGAGGCGGCGACTTATCTTGTCCAGGGAAAACCCGGCTATATCGGCGAGGAGCACCAGCTTCTCGATGAACTCTGGCGCGCCGACCTGCTGACCGCCACATCCATTCGCGAGGAACGACCCGCCGCGAAACATGATTTCGCCACGTCCGATCCCGAGGCATCGCTGGCATTCTTCCGCGGAACGGCGCCGAGTGCATTGTCCTTCGGACGCCGGCTGGCGGACATGATCGACTTCGAAGGTGTGCACTCCGCCATCGACATCGGTGGCGGGCCAGGCCATTCCCTCATCGGACTGCGCGAGACCAAGCCGGACCTTCAGGTGACCCTGCTCGAACTGCCGGCGAGCATCATGCTTGCAAAGACACTCCTGGCAGACGAGCCATTGGCCAATGGAGTGCGATTCGAGGCCGGCAGCATCGTGGAGGCACCGTCGAGCACCACCCACGACCTTGCCATTCTGAAGGCGGTAATCCAGGTGCTGTCGCGCGAGGACGCAGCCAAAACCATTCGCAACACCTATGCCAGTCTGAATTCAGCAGGAAGAATATTGATCAGCGGTGTCGGCATTCTCAACGATGACCGTGTGTCGCCGTCGGAGGCCGTCTTCTACGACTTGACCTTCATGAACCTGTACCCGGAAGGCGCGTCGTATACGCGACGCGAATACCGCGACTGGCTGTCGGAGGCGGGCTTCGTCGACATTGCATTCGATGCGATGCCATCGGGAAGCCAGTTGATCTCCGCAAGAAAACCATAGCTACAAACAAAAACCGCCCGCAACGGCTTGTTGCGAGCGGTTTAGGTATCCTCAACTCATGGAGAGTCAGCGGCTAACGCCGCATCTCGTCAGACCAGACGGCTCTGCTCGACGGCTGCTTCGATGAAGCTGGCGAACAGCGGGTGCGGGTCGAGCGGGCGGCTTTTCAGTTCCGGGTGGTACTGGACGCCGATGAACCACGGGTGATCCGGGTACTCGACGGTTTCCGGCAGGACGCCATCCGGTGACATGCCGGAGAATTCCAGGCCGCAGGCTTCCAGGCGATCCTTGTAATCGACATTGACCTCATAGCGGTGACGGTGACGCTCGGAAATCTCCGTCGAGCCGTAGATATCGGCGATCTTGGTGCCCTTCTTCAGGCTCGCCTTATAGGCGCCAAGACGCATGGTGCCGCCGAGATCGCCCGACGCTGCGCGCTTCTCCAGCGCATTGCCCTTGACCCATTCGGTCATCAGGCCGACGACCGGCTCTTCGGTCTTGCCGAATTCGGTCGACGAGGCCTTTTCGATGCCGGCGAGATTGCGGGCCGCTTCGACGACCGCCATCTGCATGCCGAAGCAGATGCCGAAATAGGGCACCTTGCGCTCGCGGGCAAAGCGCACCGCCTGGATCTTGCCTTCGGAGCCGCGCTCGCCAAAACCGCCGGGAACGAGGATGCCGTTGACCTTTTCGAGATAAGGCGACGGATCTTCCTTTTCGAAGACTTCCGACTCGATCCACTCGAGCTTGACCTTGATGCGGTTGGCGATGCCGCCGTGATACAGCGCCTCGATCAGCGACTTGTAGGCATCTTTCAGGCCGGTATATTTGCCGACGATGGCGATGGTCACCTCGCCTTCCGGGGTGCGGATTCGGTTGGCGACTTCAAGCCAGTTTTCGATGCGTGGCGCCGGTGCCGGCTCGATGCCGAAGGCGGCAAGCACCTCGTTGTCGAGGCCTTCGCGGTGATAGGCGATCGGCACGTCATAGATCGAGGCCACATCGAGCGCCTGGATGACGGCGGACGGGCGGACATTGCAGAACAGCGACAGCTTGCGGCGTTCGGCCTCCGGAATTTCGCGGTCGGCACGCACCAGCAGGATATCGGGATGAATGCCGAGCGCCTGCAGTTCCTTGACGGAATGCTGGGTCGGCTTGGTCTTCAGCTCGCCGGCAGCCGCAATATAGGGCATCAGCGTCAGGTGGAGATAGATCGCGGTGCCGCGCGGAAGATCGTTCTTCAGCTGGCGGATCGCCTCCATGAACGGCATCGCCTCGATATCGCCGACCGTGCCGCCGATTTCGCAGATGACGAAGTCGAAATCGTCATTGCCTTCGGTGACGAAATTCTTGATCTCGTTGGTGACGTGCGGAATGACCTGGACGGTGGCGCCGAGGTAATCGCCGCGGCGTTCCTTGTCGATGATGTTCTTGTAGATGCGGCCGGTGGTGATGTTGTCGGTCTTGGTCGCCGAGCGGCCGGTAAAGCGCTCGTAGTGACCGAGATCGAGGTCCGTCTCCGCGCCATCGTCGGTCACGAACACTTCGCCGTGCTGCGTCGGGCTCATGGTGCCCGGATCGACGTTGAGATAGGGGTCAAGTTTGCGAAGCCGCACCCGGTAGCCCCGGGCCTGCAGCAACGCTCCGAGAGCAGCTGCGGCTATCCCTTTGCCAAGGGAAGAAACCACGCCGCCAGTGATGAATACATATCGCGCCATGGGCTTCACCGGATACCGTTTCAAAAATGATTCCGCCACCGAAAAATTCATCTTTCAGAATTTTTCCGTTCAAAAGGTTCGGGTGGCAAAATTCAAACAAAAGAAAACCGGCGGAAGACTGGCTTCCGCCGGCGATTATATCTGCTTTGAGCCTTACTGGCCGCTTGGGACTTCCGAACCGGATGTCGCCGGCTTTGTTTCGGTCGTCGCAGGCGTCTGCGTTGCAGGCGTCTGTGTGGTGGTCGCAGGCGCCTGGGTGTTGGCGCCGGACTGTGCCGGTGTCTGGGCAGGCGTCTGTGTCTGGGCAGGCGTCTCGCCAGCCGGCGGGGTCGCGCCGCCGCCAAGCGAATCAAGCACGCCCTTGCCGTTGTTGGTCGTGCCCGGGATACGATCGAGAACGTCGGTCGCGTTCGGCTGGTAACGGGCGAGAATGCCCATGCCGAGCGCCAGCACGAAGAACAAAGCTGCAAGGATGGCGGTGGTGCGGGTCAGCGCATTGGCCGTGCCGCGGGCGGACATGAAGCCCGAGCCGCCGCCGATGCCGAGGCCGCCGCCTTCGGAGCGCTGAATGAGCACGACGCCGATCAGCGCCAGCACAACCATGAGATAGATGACAAGCAATACGGTCTGCATTTTGTCCAGTCCTGCCTTAGATCACGTTCCGTCCGGCTTGAAAAAGCCAGAGAGCAGACACGCAATCGGGTGATCGTCCGGCATGGGAGACACATTGAAATTGCAACGCAAGTTTCAGCGTCCGCTCCACGCGGCAAAGATTAGTGTTGGCGGCTGCATATACCAAGCCACCGCGCATTAAAAGCCCCTGCCCGCCTTACCATGGACTTAATACCAGGGATCGGCGGACAGAAACCCAAAGGACGGCTTATCGCCAGTCCGCCGGCATCATGCCGTCAAGTCTTCATACGCCCGGTAGATGGCGAGGAAGTCGCCGGCTTTCAAGCTTGCGCCGCCGATCAAAGCGCCATCGACATTGGCAATGCCCATCAGTTCCCTGGCATTGCCCGGCTTGACCGAGCCACCGTAAAGGATGCGCATCTGCGCGCCGGCAGGGCCAAAACGTGCAACGAGCTCGGATCGCTGGAAGACATGGGCCTCTTCGACGTCGGCTGCCGTCGGCGTCAGGCCGGTGCCGATCGCCCAGACGGGCTCATAGGCAATGACGGTGTTTTCCGCGGTGGCGCTATCGGGAATGGAGCCCGCCAGCTGGCGCTTCAAGACGTCCAGCGTCTGGCCAGCCTTGCGCTCGTCACCCGTCTCGCCGATGCAGATGATGGCGATGAGATCGGCGGCATAGGCAGCTTCGGCCTTGGCACGCACCAAAGCGTCGGTTTCCTTATGATCGGTGCGGCGTTCGGAATGGCCGACGATCACGTGGGTGCCGAAGCAATCGGCAATCATTTCGGCGGAGATATCACCGGTATGGGCGCCCGAAACCTTTTCGTGGCAATCCTGCCCGCCGATCAAAAGCGGGCTGTCGTCGCAGAGCGCGGTTGCCACATAAAGCAGCGTCGCCGGCGGGCAGATCAGCGTTTCGACCTTTGCCGACAGGTTTCCCTTGACGCCTTCCGCCATCGCCTTGATCTGATCGAGCGACGCCCGCAGACCATTCATCTTCCAGTTTCCGGCAACCAGCGGCTTTACGTCGGGCGTCATGTCGTCTCCTTAAGGGTATTGTCCTTTTCCCGGCAAAGGCCCTAGCAAATAAGCAGGGCAAAGAAAAGCAGGCCGCCACGCTGCGGCCGGTTTACCCTGAGCTTGGTATCGAAACCGTGATGGCCGGACGGCTTGTGGGCACCCCGCGAAAGAGCGATGATTCGGCGGAGCTTTTGACAATCGGAGATCGATGATGCTGCGCAATGGGCCGGACACGTTCGGATGGGTGACCATTTTCCTTCACTGGACGATTGCCCTTCTGATCGCCGGGCTGTTGGTCCTCGGCTATGTCATGACCCGGCCGGACATCGACCCGGCGCTGCAATTCAACCTCTTCCAATGGCACAAGTCCCTCGGGTTCACGGCCCTTGGACTTTGTATCATCCGGGTCCTCTGGTGGCTGGCGGGCAAACATCCGGCGGCTGTTGCCGGGCTCTCCGTCACGGAAAGACGTGCGAGCTTTCTCGTCCACATCCTGCTTCTTTGCCTGACGCTGGCAGTGCCGGTCACCGGGTGGGCGCTCGCGTCAGTCTCGACGCTGGATATTCCGAGCTTCTATTTCAATCTCGTCGTCATCCCGCATCTGCCGCTGGAGAAATCCGCCGTCGCTGAGGCCTTGTGGACAACGACCCATGCGGTTCTCGCCTATAGCCTGGCAGGGCTTGTGCTGATGCATGCAGGGGCTGCCTTCCACCATCACTTCATCCGCCACGACGCGGTGCTTGTTCGCATGCTGCGCAACAGGTGGCGGGACGGCTAGGAATATTCCAGCGGCATCTTGCGTCTTACAAAGCGCAAACCAGACATCGGGAAGGACCGCAGATATGTCCGCACGTTTGACCACAATCACCGCCACATTGATAAGCCTTACAGGTCTCGTGGCTCATCCGTCTTTGTCCGAAGCCAAGGCACCGACGCTGGATGACGCAGCCGGCCGCTACGATATCGATGGGTCCTCGCAGATCAATTTCAAAGTCGGCCAGGTCGGCGGCGGTGGCATTTCCGGCAAGTTCACGAAATTTTCGGGCACATTCCAGCTGGACGGCGGCGACATCGGCAAGTCCGTGGTGGAATTTGCGCTCTATCCGGAAACCGTTCAGACCGGCGAGCCGCGCATCGAGAATTTTCTGCGCTCCACCGCCGTGTTCGACACCGCGAACCATCCGAAAATCGTCTTCCGCTCGACGAAGATCACTCGAACCGGTGAAAACACCGCCGAAATCGAGGGCAATCTGACGGCCAAGGGCACGACCAGGACCGAACATTTCGACGCGACACTGACCAAATGGAACCGGCGCGTCATCGGCTTTCGCATCCAGGGCGGCGTCTACCGCACCCGTTACGACATGTCGGTCGGAATACCGATCTACTCGAATATCGTTGAGTTCGACATGATGGTGAACGGGCAAAAACACTAGCCTTTGCCATTCTCGCATGCCGCATTCTTACAAACCTGCACACTGTTCCGGCGGGAACATGTCGGCGGCCCGATCCAGAGCCATGATATATTGAAACCGTCACTCCCCGTTTGGGAATTGACGGCCTAAAAATGCACTCTTACTCTTCTCAGCATTGCTCATTCTTCACTTGTTACATGGCCTGGAAATCCGGGGCGAACCTATGCGGTGTGCTTTCTTCAAATCTCTGGTTTTCAGTCTTAGCCTGCTTCCGGTCGCAGCGGGTGCGCAAGACGTATTGACCACGGCGACGCCAGGTTTGCTGGTTCGCTCGCTCGACCCCGTGCTGGTGCAAAAGGAAAAGACCCGCGGCTTGAAAATCATCGGCGCCAAGGATCTGGAGAAGGTCAACATCTATGGCGACAGGCTTGCGGCAACGGTCAATCTCGCGGTCAATTTTCATTTCGGCTCGGCCGAGCTGACACCGCAGGCAGAGCGCCTTCTCGACAATGTCGGCATGGCGCTGCAATCTAGCGACCTTGCATCTTATCTCTTCCTGATCGGCGGCCATACGGATGCGACCGGCACCAACGCCGAGAATCTCGACCTCAGCCGGGCGCGCGCTGCATCGACGACGCAATATCTGCTGGCACATTACAAGATCGATCCAAGACGGCTGGTTTT
Organism: Pararhizobium sp. DWP1-1-3; assembly: GCF_049896125.1. Classification (NCBI taxonomy): domain Bacteria; kingdom Pseudomonadati; phylum Pseudomonadota; class Alphaproteobacteria; order Hyphomicrobiales; family Rhizobiaceae; genus Pararhizobium; species Pararhizobium sp. DWP1-1-3. The sequence goes on along the minus strand of NZ_JAFCTR010000004.1, from coordinate 114,839 downwards.
GCGCGCGTTTGGCGAAACCGCCCTGCTCTTCCCAGCGGATCCCGAAGACGGGCGCAATCGCCGGGTCGAGATTTCGACGCTGAAACAATAACCAGCCGGACAGCCGGAATCAGAAAGGGCGCGGTGCATCGGCACCGCGCCCTTGTTTCATTTTTCTGCGGCAATCAGCCGATCTGGCTGCCGACGAAATCCTTGACGATGCGGATGATGCCGCGGCCAAGCAGGTCATCGAGCGCATCGACGAACTGGTCGACATGCTGACGTTCGCAGATAAGCGGCGGCTCGAGCCGGATGACGTTGCGATTGTATTCGGTGAAGGCAACCAGCGTGTCGTAGTCGCGCAGAAGCAGCGCCCCGATGAAGCCGGACAGCGAGCCCTTGAGCTTGTCGTCCAGCACGGCAACGACCGGGCGCAGGACCATCGGCAGGGTCTGGCTGAAATCCTGGAATTCCAGGCCGACCATCAACCCCTGGCCGCGAACATCCTTGATGATCTTCGGATATTTCGCCTTCAGCGCGTTCAACCGTTCGAGCAGGTATTCGCCCTGAACCGCAGCGTTTTCGATCAGGTCCTCGTCATACATGATGTTGAGGCCTTCGATCGCGGTGATGCATGCCTCGCCGATGCCGCCGAAGGTGGCATGGGCGTGGATCATCGCCGTCGCCTTGGTGCCATAGGCCTTCATGTAGACCTCGCGCCTCGCAATCATTGCTGCCATCGCGGACTTGCCGCCGCCGAGCGATTTCGCCAGCGCCGTCACATCCGGAACGACGCCGGCATGTTCGAAGGCAAAGAAACGGCCCGACCGGCCCATGCCGCACTGAACCTCGTCGGCAACCCAGATGACGCCATGCTTGTCGCAGAGCGCGCGCACTTCGCGCCAGAATTCCGGCGATGCCTGAACGATGCCGCCGCCGCCCTGGATGGTTTCGAGAACCAGGACACCGATGGTCGGATCGCGCTCGAACGCATTGCGGATCGCATCGATATCTCCGAACGGGACCTTGACGTTGTTGTCGAGCAGCTTGAATTCGCCGCGATAGAGCGGGCCGTCGGTGATCGACAGCACGCCCTTGGTTTTGCCGTGGAAGGAATTTTCGGCATAGACGATGCGCGGACGTTTTGGGCCAGCCGCACGTTCGGCAACCTTGAGGGCTGCTTCCATGGCTTCCGAGCCGGAAGAACCGAGAAAGACCATGTCGAGATCGCCGGGCGCGATCGTCGCAAGGTTCTTGGCCAGCGCCGCCGCATATTGCGACAGGAACGCGATGGCAATCTCGTGACGGTTTTCGTCCTGGAATTTTTTGCGCGCCGAGAGGATGCGGGGATGGTTGTGACCGAAGGCCAGCGAACCGAAACCGCCGAAGAAATCGAGAATCTTGCGGCCGTTCTGGTCGGTGTAATGCATGCCCTCGGCACTTTCGACCTTCACCTTGTTGAAACCGAGCAGCTTCATGAAATGAAGCTGGCCCGGGTTCAGGTGCTCCTTGAAGAAGGTCGTCATGTCGGCAAGGCTCATGGCCTTGGCCTGTTCGACGGTGATGAGGTCCGGCTTCCTGATTGCGCCGGCAAGGGCGGATGCCTCGATGGCGACGTGTTGGGTTTTGTCGAGCATTGTCGTGATCCCCTGGTTCATTCGGCCGGTACGGCGGCTGTGTGTGCGAAAGCCTTGCCGGCCTTTTTGACGCGGTATTCATCGTAGGCTGCGATCAGCATGGCGCCGTCATTGTACTCAGCCTTCCAGCCCAGCTCCTTCTTCAGCTTGCCGGTTTCGCGGATGCACATCTCGTCGGCGATCAGATACTGTTCCGGATCCATGATCGGCATGTTGACGAAGTCGAAGGCTGCGAGCGTCGCCTTCACCGCGAAGGCCGGCGTCGGCACCAGGAACGATTTCGAGCCGGCATGGACGATCAGGTCGCCAAGCAGCTTCTTTACCGATGGCGGATTGTCGGAACCGAGATTATAGGCCTCGTTCGGCACGCCACCCTTCCAGGCAAGACGCGCTGCCTCGGCGCAATCGAACACCGAGATGAACTGGTACGGGTTCTTGCCCGAACCGATCATAGGCACCGGCAGGTTGGCGTCGATCAGCTTGAACAGCTTTTCCAGAATGCCGAGACGGCCAGGCCCGATAATGAGGCGCGGGCGAAAAATCGAGATGTTCATGCCCTGCTTGCGCCATTCGGCCGCGAGCTGCTCGGTTGCCCATTTTGACTTGCCGTACTCACCGAGCGGCTTTGCCGGATGCGCCTCGGTCTGTGGCGACATGATGGTGTGGCCGTAGATCATGTCGGTGGTGAACTGCACCATCCGGTTGGCGCCGGACTTTGCCGTCGCCTTCATGATGTTTTCGGCACCGTAATAATTGACCGGCCAGAAGAACTGCCAGCGCTTGGAGCGCACCTGCAATGGCGACAGCATCTTGGCCGCCATGTTGTAGACCATGTCGTCCGGGCCGATCTCGACCTTCATCACATCGTCGGCATTGGTGACGTCGCAATGGACGAAACGGGCACGGGCGTAATGCGGCAGGTCGGACTTGGCGATGTCGGCAACGAGAACCTCTTCACCGTCCTGGACCAGACGTTCTGCGAGATGACGGCCGACGAAGCCGTCCCCGCCGAAAATGATATGTTTCATGATGCGCTCCCGATTTTTACTGTTTTTGCGCCCGCGGCTTCAAGCGATGGCTGGTCTTCATGCGAAGACATGCCAGACTGGGCAATGAGAATGGTGCCGACGCAGATGAAGCCGATGCCGGCGATGCGCCAGGCGTTCAGATCCTCATGGAAGACGAAATAGGCAAAGACGGCCACAGCCACATAGGCAAGGCTCAGAAATGGATAGGCGAAGGAGAGTTCCACCTTCGAAAGCACGTAGAGATGCGACACCATCGAAATGACGAAGGTGGCAAGTCCGGCAAAGACCCAGGGGTTGAAAACCACCTGGAAAATACGGGCAATGAAAGTATCAGCCGTGAAGGTCAACGGTCCAAGCGACAGCATGCCCTGTTTTAGCATGACCTGTGCTGCAGCATTGGTAATCACGGTGAAGAGAATGAATACAATATACTTCATGTCGATGTTCCCTGTTCCCGTCGCAACACCTACACGCAAGAGTCGTATATTCGGTGAAATTCGGGCGTTTATTTAATTCAAATTGTTCCTATTCTCATTTTGGCAAAGCCCATTCTCATTTCGGCAAAGAAAGGGCCGTCCGCTTCCAGAAGTTGGAAACCATGGCCGGATCGCGCAATGCTTCCAGCTGCCGCCAGCGCGGGAACGAGAAATCAAAGGTTTGCGGACTCATCCGGGCATCCTTGTAGGGATTGATGGCGCCACCGGCCTCGACAACCATGGCGTCCAGCCGGTTGAGAAGTTTAAGGGTCTCTTCACCCTGATTGACGAAATCCAAAGTCAGCGTAAAACCGGGCCTCGGGAAGGATAAAAGCCCGCCGGAAGTCTGCTCGCCGAACTTCTTCAGCACGGTGAGGAAAGACGCGTGGCCAGCCTTGCGGGCAGTCTCCAGCAGCCGTGCCGTCAGCTCCGGGGCGTTCCCGGTGGGATAGACGCTCTGGTGCTGGTAGAGGCCCTTGGGACCATAGAGCCGGTTCCAGTTGCCGATGGCATCCAGCGGGTGGAAATAGCCTGGCCACTTGACCGTCTTGACCGTTTCGCCGCGCTTTTCCTTGCGGAAATATAGCTCGTTGAATGCCTTCAGCGTCACCGTGTTCAAGAGATTGAACGGCGGCGCAAAAGGCACCGACAATTTTCTCGCACGCGGCATGTCGGGAAATTCGCAGGACGCATCGGCATGATCGCCGGCCAGAAGAACGCCCCTGCCCGCCCGCTTGCCGGTCGCCAGCTGATCGATCCACGCGACGGAATATTCATGCTCGCCGTCGACTGTTTCGACCATGCCGAAATAGTCTGTGAGGCTGTCGAAGCGGATCGCATGCTGCTGGATATGGGCGGATGGTACCTTCATCAGCTGCAAGTCAACCGACAGGATCAGTCCCGTCAGGCCCATGCCGGCGATGGTGGCAAAGAACAGTTCCCGGTTTTCCGTGGTCGAGCATGTCAGCACGTCGCCGCTCGATCGCAGCAATGTCAGGCCAAGGACATGCTTGCCGAACGTCCCGCGCGCGTGGTGGTTCTTGCCGTGAACATCGTTGGCGACAGCACCGGCAACGGTCACGGATGCGGTTCCCGGCGTTACCGGCAGGAAAAAGCGGTGCGGGATCGCCGTTTCGAGGATGGAATGAAGCGTGACGCCGGCGTCGCAGGAAATGATCCCGGTTCCCGGATCGAAACCAAGGATACGGGTGCGCACCCGGCTCTCGATCAGCCTGCCCTGGTCGTTGTGGCAGCTATCGCCATAGGAGCGGCCGTTGCCGAAGGGCAGGAACGCACCGGGTGCTGCATTTTCGCGCAGGTTCTCATAGGCATCGGGGGATACGGACTGGCGCTCGCGGCAATCGATCCGGCCCCAGCTGTCGAATTCGCGAGTGGTCATGGCGTTCCCATAGCACCGGCGAGCACGAAGCCTGCGCCGATCGCCATGGTCACGAGGCTGCGCCAGTCGCGCATGATGAACACCACCGGATCCTCATGCAGCATGCCGCGGCGGGCCAGCATCCAGATGCGCAGCAACATGTAGAGGACAAGCGGGCAGAGCGGCCAGAGCGCCCAGTCCAGCGTGTACATCTCCTGCATTTCCTTGCTGTGGATATAGAGCGCCAGAACCAGCGCCGAGGCGAAGGCCGAGGAGACGCCGGCCTGCCCGACCATTTCGAAATCGACGGCCAGATAGCCGCGCCCAGGCACCTGGTTGCCGTCACGGCCGTCATATTCGTCGAGTTCGACATAACGCTTGACCAGCGCCAGGCTGAGGAAAAAGAAGATCGAGAACGACAAGAGCCAGAAGGAAAGCTCGGTGCCGGTCGCGGCTGCGCCGGCGATGATGCGAACCGTGTAGAGCCCTGCCAGCGTGAAGACATCGACCAGCAGCTTGCGTTTGAGCACGAACGTGTAGGCGGTGGTCGCCAAGGCATAGAATCCGAGCACAAGCGCGAAATCGGAGGGCAGCACAGCCGTCAGCGACAGCGAGGCAAGGAGCAGGCACAGCGCCAGCATCAGCCCCATCGGCACCGACATCTGGCCACTGGCCAGCGGCCGGAGGCGCTTCTTGGGGTGGCGCCGGTCGTTGGTGAGATCCGACAGGTCGTTGATCACATAAACGGCCGAGGCAAGAAAACTGAAGGCGAAGAACGCCAGGATGACATTGACCACCGCATCCATGTGCAGAATGTCGTGGTTGAGGATCATCGGCACGCCGATCAACACATTCTTTGCCCATTGATGCACCCGGATCGATTTCAGGGCGGCGAAAGGTGCGGCGCTGCCGAGATCGAGCCGCTCGGCATCATGGGCCCGCCGCCATTTTTCGGCGGCGGCATCGGGTGCCACGACAATCGCCTTGCGCGCGGCATCAAACACCGGCACGTCATCGCGGCTGTTGCCCATATAGTCGAACCCGCCCTCGCCGAACTGTTCGATCAGTTTTTCCCGCTTGCGGCGGCTGGTGAGGTTGATGTCCGTGGTGCTGTGCAGGACGGAGGAAAAAGCGCCGGTATGAGCTGCGACCCCGAGCGCGACGCTTTCGGCGGCGCCGGTGACCAGAATGACCTCCCGGCCGGTTTCGCGTTCGCGCGCCAGGCGTTGGAGTACCGCCTCGCGATAGGGCCAGTCGGCCGCCTGACGTCCGGAGCGCGCGGCAACCTCGTATTTCAGCCGCGCCTTGCCCTTCGCCATCCAGACAAGGACTGCAAACACCATCAACGGATTGCGCAAGAGAATGATCGCCACGCCCTCCCAAAGCGTGTCGGCGGCAAGCAACGTGCCATCGAGATCGACGCACAGCGGAATATGCCGCGTTTCTGTCCGAGCATCCATAGATCAAACCCCGATAATATACGCCTGGGACAGTCCCATGATCAGGTTTCGAAAAAGCAAACAGCGCTCGCCTTAAAGTTTCAAACTACGGCGTTGGTTAACGAATCCCGGATATATTAGGAGCTTCAGTCAAGCCCGATCCAGTTTAACGCATCGCGCCAGTCCGTCATGCGAACGGGGGTGCCATGCGATCCGGTCTGGAACAGCACGAAGCGGCTGGGATAATTGGCTTTCTTCAACGACCGGTAGAACGCAATCTGATCGGCTGCTGCATAGACGCTGTCGTCGCTGCCGTGACTGAAGAAGATCGGCAGTTTCTTTTTGTAGGCGGCACTCTTGTTGAACGTGGGATCGGCAGGCCCCCCCATGATCATCATGCCCTTCAGGGCCGCAACCGCCTGCGGATTTCGGGTGATGCCCCAGCAGATGAAGCTGCCCATCGAGGCACAGGCCAGCACCACCGGCCTGCCCGGTGATTGCTGTCGGGCAAAGGCGACCAGTCCGGCGATATCTGCGACACCCGCATCATCGAAGGAGCGGATGCTCGGGGCATAGTAGGCACCGCCGTTTCCAACAGCGAGGTTCTTCAGGCGATTGAAATTGCCGCCGAACGACCAGTCGTTGGCGCCGAGCCGCCGGTCGCCTCCCCGGCCGTGGACGAAGATGACCGTGAATGCCGCACCACTCGGGGCACCGACCCGCATCACATCGAGCGGCCGGTTGGCCAAATCAAGCGTCTCGTTGGCCTGTGCGCGCTTGACGCCAAGCGAGACATAGGCCCGCCTTACCCGGCGTTCCGGCTCCTGGTCACGGCCGTGGATATCGCGCATCTTATCGTAATCGATGACGCGGTAATCGCCGCCATCCCCGGTTTCCAGCACCGTTCCGTAGGAAAACAGCTCATCCTTGAATGGCTTCAGCGGTGCTGCCTGCGCTGGCAAGGCCAAGGCGATCATGACAATTGAGGCAAAAACAACGCGAAAGGTGAAATGAGCTGTGGACAGGTGCATCCGGAATGTTCCTCTTTTGATCCAAGCCTTGCCATCGGACCTTCCGCAAAGCAACAGTTGGGGCTATTGAAGGCTCGATCGGCGTTTTGGCGCGTGCGGCTGAATCCCTTGGGTTGCCTGGTCGCTCTCGCGCCGAGATTTGGCAGAATTCCGGCGATTCGTGCAGACATTCATGACGGCCCAGTCCGCACCCCGGCCCGGATCTGAAGCCGCCACCACGGAAAGACATCAAAACAGACTATGACCGACAGCAACGATCTCTTTTCAGCATTGCCCCTGGTACCGAAGCCTGCGACGGATGCCGTCGTGCCGAAGCCGGTCGTTGTGACGCCCGCCGCCGCTCCCGTGGTGGAACAGCGCAGCGGCGCCTCCACGACGCTGAAGGCCGATACCGGCGATTACAATGCCTCGACGATCGAAGTTCTGGAGGGGCTGGAGCCGGTGCGCCGGCGGCCGGGCATGTATATTGGCGGCACCGACGAAAAGGCGCTGCATCACCTGTTTGCCGAAGTCATCGACAATTCGATGGACGAAGCGGTCGCCGGACACGCCAATTTCATCGACGTCCATCTCGACGCCGAAGGCTGCCTGTCGGTCACCGATAACGGCCGCGGCATCCCGGTCGAGAACCATCCGAAATTTCCGGGCAAGTCGACGCTCGAAGTCATCATGACCATCCTGCACGCAGGCGGCAAGTTCGACAGCAAGGTCTACGAGACCTCAGGTGGTCTGCACGGCGTCGGCGTTTCCGTCGTCAACGCGCTTTCGGACATTCTCGAAGTCGAAGTTGCGCGCAATCGCAAGCTCTACCGCCAGCGCTTTTCGCGCGGCATTCCGCAAGGCGGGCTGGAAGAGCTGGGCGATATCCAGAACCGGCGCGGCACCAAGGTGAAATTCCACCCGGACCCGGAAATCTTCGGTTCACACGCAAAATTCGACCCGGCCCGGCTGTTCCGCATGGCGCGGTCCAAGGCGTACCTGTTTGGAGGCGTCGAAATCCGCTGGTCCTGTGATCCGGCACTGATCGAAGGCACGGATACGCCGGACAAGGCGGTGTTCCACTTCCCCGGCGGCTTGAAGGACTACCTTCAGGCGACGATGGGCAAGGAATTCACCGTTACCCGCGAAATCTTTGCCGGAAAGACGGAAAAGACCGGCGGCCACGGCGCGATGGAATGGGCGGTCACCTGGTATGGCGGCGACAGCGTCGTGCATTCCTATTGCAACACCATTCCGACACCCGAAGGCGGCACGCATGAAGCCGGCTTCCGCATCGCGCTGACCAAGGGCCTGAAGGCCTATGCCGAACTGACACAGAACAAGCGCGCGGCGATCGTCACCACCGAAGACGTGATGATCTCGGCGGCCGGCATGCTGTCGGTGTTCATCCGCGAACCGGAATTCGTCGGCCAGACCAAGGACAAGCTGGCGACCGTCGAAGCCCAGCGCATCGTCGAAAACGCGCTGCGCGATCCCTTCGACCATTTTCTCGCCGACAACCCGCAGGAAGCCCATAAGCTCTTGGAATGGGTGATCGAGCGCGCCGACGAACGGGTGCGCCGCCGCAAGGAAAAAGAGGTCACCCGCAAATCGGCGGTGCGCAAGCTGCGCCTGCCGGGCAAGCTTGCCGACTGCTCGCAGAATTCGGCCGAAGGTGCCGAATTGTTCATCGTCGAAGGCGATTCGGCCGGTGGCTCGGCCAAGCAGGCACGCAACCGCTCCAACCAGGCGATCCTGCCGCTGCGCGGCAAGATCCTCAACGTTGCCAGCGCCGGCCGTGAAAAGCTTGGAGCCAACCAGCAGATCAGCGACCTCATCCAGGCGCTCGGCTGCGGCACGCGCAGCAAGTACCGCGAGGAGGATTTGCGCTACGAGCGCGTCATCGTCATGACCGATGCCGACGTCGATGGCGCCCATATCGCCTCGCTGCTGATCACGTTCTTCTACCAGGAAATGCCGGAGCTCGTGCGGGGTGGCCATCTCTATCTGGCCGTGCCGCCGCTCTACCGCATCACCCAAGGCGCCCGGACGCTCTACGCCCGCGACGACGCCCATCGGGTGGAACTGATGGAGACGGAATTCAACGGCCGCGGCAAGGTCGAGATCGGCCGCTTCAAGGGACTTGGCGAAATGATGCCGGCGCAGCTGAAGGAAACCACCATGGATCCGGCCAAGCGCACGCTGCTGAAGGTTGCCATCGACGAGGTGGATTTCGAAGGCACGCGCGAAGCCGTCGACAACCTGATGGGCACCAAGGCCGACGCCCGCTTCCGCTTCATTCAGGAACGCGCCGTGTTTGCGGACAACCTGGACATCTAGGTCAAAGCCTTGATAGGCCGATTCAACACGCTGTTGAATTGATTCAACTTTCCGCTCCAACTGACGGAGCGGAAACGATTTCCCCTGCGAGGAACTGACTCTGCGTCAGGCGATGGCTTTTTCCATGAACAGGCTGAGCGGGTCCGGTTGATAAGAACCGAACGGCCCGATCTCGACATAGCCAGCGGTCTTGTAGAGGCCGATCGCCTCGGGCTGGTAGATGCCGGTCTCAAGCCGGATCACCGACAGGCCGGCCTCGCGGCCGTGACCCTCGAGATGCTCGAGCAGCTTGCGGCCGATTTTCAGGCCGCGCGCCTGCGGATCGACGAACATGCGCTTGATCTCGGCGCTGCCGTCACCTGCATCCACCAGCGCACAACAGCCGACAACGTTTCCTTCGTGACGGGCGACGAAGAAGGAGACGGACGGTTTTTCCAGTGTCGATACATCGACGAGATGATTGCTTTCGGCCGGATAGAGCGACTGCGCATAGGCGTCGGACTGGTCGAGCAGGTGCAGGACACCGGGCTGGCGTGGCGATTCTTTTTCAATGGTCAAAGTCACTTGGCGTTATTCCTTCACAGATCGATTCATGCCGCTTCCAGTCAACACTAAAGCACAGCGCTGAAAACGACAGACGGCAAATCTCGCCATACTCGACCACTGCCCCTCACCCAGCGCAACCGGCAGAAACAAATTGTTTCCAAGCTTTCCCCACTTTGCCTTACTTCCGGAGCAAACAGACTTTTAGTTCAGCGAACTCAGAATCGCTCCTTACCGAACGATCTTCACCGAATTGGAGAAACATCCGCGATGGTTCCTGCCCTGATCGTCATGACAATTCTCGGCTGCGACGACAGCGTCAGCCAGTGCCACTACGTCTCAACCGTCAGCGGCACATGGCAGAGCATTGCCGTCTGCGATGCGGAATCGCAGAAACAATTGCCGAAATTCTCCAATGCCAACTATCCGGTGATCGTCGCGGTCTGCGAAACTTCCGGCGACAAGATGGCGGAAGCAAAGGATCCTGCACCTGTGCCCGCAACACAGCCTGCTCTCGATCAGGCGCATGCCGTCACGCCGGACGCAGTCCCGGCACCACCCACCACCCAACAAAAGCAGCCAAGCCTGCCCCGCCGGACATTGGCGATGGTGACCGGAGCCCTGCCGGATGCCTCGACCCTGCGCAACGCCGTGACAAAACCCGTCCACTATATCGAGGACGGCTATTCCTGGGTGGCGCGGAAGTTTACGAAGTAGCCCCTATACCAGCCCGGCAGCGATCAGGCTTTCGGCGCTGGCACGGATTGCCTCATCCTCCGGGCGAGGTTTCCATCCGAGCACGCGCCGCGCCTTTTCGTTCGACACGCGCGCGTCGCGGCCAAGCTCACCGGCAATCAGCTTCAGGCCGGGATCGAAGCGCGCGGCTAGTCTCGCAAGCCAGTTGGGAAGAACGAATTTCGGCAGCTTTTTCCCATAGGCAGGGAAGTCGTGTTTCAGGACATTGGCGATATCCCTGATCGATAGCGCCTTGCCGGCGATGATGAAACGTTCGCCGGCGGCCCCAGTGGTCGTCATGGCAAGAACGTGCGCTTCCGCAGCATCACGCACATCGACGACCGGCACGCTGAAATCCGGCATGGCGGGATAACGGCCCTTCATCAGGCTTTGCACCACACCGACCGACGTGCCTGCCTCGGCGCCCAGGATGGGGCCAAGGATCATGCCCGGATTGACGACGACCAGTTCGAGGCCGGTGTCGCGGGCAAAGTCCCAGGCGGCGCGCTCGGCTAGCGTCTTCGATTTGTAGTAGGGCGTGGCCAGCGGCCCGTCGACATCGGTCCAGTCGGTTTCCGTAAAAGGCGCCCGGCCCGGACCGTAACTGACGGCGGCAATGGAGGATGTCAGCACCACGCGGCGAACGCCGGCATCTCTTGCGGCCCGCAGCACCCGCAACGTTCCCTGTTGCGCTGGCAGGATGAGGTCATTTTCATCTTTTGGAACGCTTGACGGAAAAGGCGATGCCGTATGGATCACATCTGTTACGCCGGAAAATGCCGCATCCCAGCCCTCGTCCGACATCAGATCTACAACAACGAACGAGAGCTTCCCACCTGTGACACCCTTGGCGGACCGGATCGCGGCCTCGATGGACTTTGCCTTTTTCAGCGACCGCAAGGTTCCACGAACCTCATATCCGGACAGCAGCAATTGTGCTGCGACATGGCGGCCAAGAAAGCCGCCTACTCCTGTCACTGCGATCAGTCTGCCTGCATCATCACTCATCGTTTTACCTCTTCGCTGTCATTCTGACATTTTCGGTCTATTTTGTCAGTTTGACATTTTTAGTCCAAAGTGTCAATTCAGCGAGATGGACGACAAGAAGCAGCATATCATGTCGGCAGCGGCGGACGTTTTTACCCGCTACGGCTTCAAGAAGGCATCGATGCAGGACATTGCCGATGCCGCCATGATGTCGCGCGCAGCGCTTTACCTGCATTTCAAAAACAAGGACGATCTGTTCCGGTCGCTGATGACATGGCATCACGGCGAAGCGCTGAAGGCGGCGGAAGCGGCTTTCTCGTCCGGCCGGCCTTTCATCCTGCGGATGGAAACGGCGCTGACGGATTTCACCATGACGATCATGGCGCCCGTCAAGGCCAGCACGCACGGACTGGAACTGTTCGAGGCCAACATGATGCTGGCCGGCGACATCAATGCGGCAACCTCGCTTCGCCTGCATACGCTGATTGAAAATGCAGTGAAGGGCGCGATTTCCCAGGATGAGATTTCGCTCTCCGCAACCGGCCTTTCGGCCGAAGCGCTGGCCGATCTGCTCTATGTCTGTCTGGATGGAATCAAGAAAGCACCCAACGGGCTCGAGAAACTGGAGCAACGGCTGGCCGCCCTGATGCGCCTGCTCGACACGTCAACGCGCCCCTCTTGAACGTCAGGCGGCTTCCCTCGAAGCAAGCAGCGCATAGTCTCGGGCCGTCTGGCGCTGCTCGGCAATGGTCAGCTTTTCGATCAGATCAGCAAGACCGCCGGACGCATCGGATACCTCGCTTTTGCCGCGCAGTTTCGATAACAAAACGGCGGAGATCGTGGCCGTCATCGTCGGTGAACCAACGCGGTTTTCCTTGCGCCAGATCAACACCGCTTCGGCAAACAGCGCGCTGACATCGCGGCCAAGGCCGGCACTTTCGAACAAAGCCCGGATGGCGTGGATACGGCCGTCGGACAGGATCGAGCGAACGCGCTTGTCGGCGACATCAGACAGGTTGACGATGGCGGCTGCAAAAAACTCGATCTTGCCGGAACACAATGCGTTCAGAAGGAAAGCCGGCGTCAACCGCCCCGTCACCCGAAGATGCTCGACGAGATTGGGGATCTGATCAGCGTTAGCTGCCCCCGCCATGCCGACGGCAGCCTTATCGCAGGCTTCGCGGGTGATCCGCTCGATGCGGCGTTCGCCGATCGCCGCCTGCACCAGACCAAACCCGGAAAGGGCTGCGCCAACCTTCTCGGCCAGCGCATGCCGGGCATCGGCCGGCAGATCGTCGCGGTCGAGCAACGTATTGCGAACCGACCAGAGATGGCCGAGCCGGTCGCTCAGGCGCTTCAGCGTCCGGCAGGAAAACCGCGCCTGCTCGTTTTCGAGCAGGATCAGAACCTCTTCCTCGCCGCCGATTTCGGCGATGGCTGCGGCAACCGGCCGTGACATGGCCTGGCGGGCGGCAATGACCGCGCGGGTTTCCGGCGTGCCCTTGGCGGCGAGATCGACAAGGTCCATATCGTTGAGCACAGGAGAACGCGAAATGACGGCATAAGCGGTTTCAGGCTGGTCTTCGGCCAGCGACAGGATGATGGCCCGGGGAATGCGCGCGCAATCTGCAATGGCTTCGGCGAGCGCCAACCGGACTTTCGGCGAGGGGTCATCAAGCAGAAAGGTCATCGCCATTTCGGCCGCATGTTCGTCGAGCGTATTCATTTCTGCCGCAACATAGGCGCGGCCCAACGCGCTGGCCGCCCGAACCCGATCGCTGGTTTTTGCGGTCTCGACCCAACGAAGAAATGCTTGAATGATCACCGACGCCTCACTACACACCAACCAGCCACAATCCTGGTATTCCTACGTTAGCGATCAAAGGTTTAAGATTGGTTCACCATGTCCGTTAACCGCTTCGAAATGACGCTGCCGATGCTGTGCGCGGAACCGAAAGCGCTGCTGGCGCAGATCGGTACATACGAGACGGCGACCCTGATCCTGGATATCCGCAACGACTGGCTTAGCGGAGAGGCTCCCGAGGCGGTGCAGGCGATCCTCACACAGAGGCAATCGACGGCAGGCTCGACGCTGTTTCGCGTTGGTGGACCGGACGACGAAGCCGGACAGGCCGCGATCGAGCGGCTGGTGGCGCTGAGGCCGCATGGCTTGGTGCTTTCCGGCTGTGGCGGTGCCGCCGACATTCAGAAGTTCGACGTCATGCTGCGGGTCGCGGAGGCCAGCAACGGGATCGAGGCGGGGTCGGTGGCGCTGGTGGCGGAATTTGGCGAGAACCCGATATTCCTTCTCTCACCGGTATCGCTGAAAGATATATCCCGGCGCCTGAAGGCCATCATTTTCGACAGCGAAGGCCTGACGCGGGCGACGGCTAGCCAAGTGTTCAACGCCGCAGCGTCAAGGACCGGCGCGCCGCTTCTCCTCGCAGCTGCGGCCGCTGTCATCAAGGCGAGACAGGCAGGCATTGCCTCCTACGCACTGCTGCAAGACAGGGATGACGATCCGCAGATCACGCGCGATATCGCGCTTGCCGATGGCTTTTCCGGCGTGGTTGCGCGCAACGCCGAACAATTGGCGGCGCTGGCCGTAATTTAGGACGCCGGACTATCGTGTGGGCCGTAACATTTCGAAGACGTCGCCGGCATCGCAATAATCCATATAGCCCATCCTGCCGACCGGCCGGACCTTGGCCATGTCGAAGCGTCCGTCACGGATCGCCTCGTCGCGGATGTGAATGCCGACGACCTGGCCGATGACCACGTGGTTTTCAGAGAGCGTTCCGTCGAGCCCCTTTGGCTGGAATATTTCCGTGACCTTGCATTCGAGTGCCGCGTAAGCTTCGGCAACGAAGGGTGCCTGAACGAACTGGCCTTCAATGGGCGTCAATCCGGCAAGTGCGAATTCGCTCTTGCCATGCGGAACCGGAGCCGATGTGGCATTCATCGCCTCGCGGATATCGAAGCTGACGAAATTGGCGGTGAACTCACGGGTTTCCTCGATGTTGCGCACCGAATCCTTGCGGCCGGACGAGGAGAACATCACCAGTTTCGGTGCATCGCTGATCGCGTTGAAGAAGGAATAGGGCGCCAGATTGAGGCTGCCATCCGCGGCCCTCGATCCGATCCAGCCGATCGGCCGTGGCGAGACGATGGCCTTGAACGGATCATGGGCAAGGCCATGGACGTTTTGCGCAGTTGCATAAAACATCAGGCGTCCTCACCCACCCAGGTGACGATCTCGGTCAGTGCCGGTCGCGGACGTTCCGTCGGCGGCACCTGCGGCGTACCGATGTGAATGAAGCCCGCTATTCTCTCGCCGGACTGAACGCCGAGCAGCGGATAGGCCTTTTCATCGAAGGCGTACCATTCGGTCAGCCAGTTCGAGCAGAACCCGAGCGCGTTGGCAGCCATCAACAGGTTGAGGCAGACGGCCCCGGCCGACATCAGCTGTTCCCATTCCGGCACCTTGACATGCGGGGCCGCCCTGCTGACGACGGCGACGACGACCGGCGCGCGCGACAGGCGTGCGTTTTCCACCTTGATCATCTCTTCGGAAAGATCGGGTTTGGCTGCGAGCGCCATTTTCGCCAGTTCGGCACTGATGCGAACCCGCTCCTCGCCGCGATAGACGATGAAGCGCCAGGGCGCCAGCTTGCCATGATCGGGCACGCGCGATGCAAGCGTCAGCATTTCCTCGATTTCAGCCGTGTCCGGTCCCGGTCCACCCATCTGAAAGGCTGGAATAGACCGGCGGGTTGCCAGATAATCACGCAGGCTGATTTCAGTTTTCATTGCCGTCCATTTCCACTAGTTTGCCACCGCACGCCGCTACCACGAGGGCAGCCACGAAATTGCCATATCGGCGTTTCAAGTGGAGCCACACACTCAGGATGTCAACCACCCCATGCGCATCAAGGCCGGTCACGTTCGCGCTGTCACCATAGCGCTGGTTGTTGCAACAACTGGCGCCCGTGCGCCACAGGCGCAGGAGCTTGCCGACCCCTTCAAGGCCTTTCCGGCGATCTCCGCTCCGACCAAGAAAATGCCGAAGCTCAACAGCTTCAATCCGACGGTCCCGGATGCCGCGACGCAGGGTCCGACGGCGAAAGACATTCAATTGGAAGCGCATCTGACGGACAAGGGCAAGTCTGTCGAGCAGGGCCTGACCTGGCGCGTTTTCAGCCCTATTCCCGGCTCGGACGGCAAGCTGCCGCTGGTGGCCACGTCGGAAGGCGGATCGGCGGCGTTCCAGCTCATTCCCGGCGAGTATTTCGTCAACGTCGCCTTCGGCCGCGCTGGCGCGACGCGCAAGATCAGGGTGGCAGACGCCGGCTTGGTCGAAAAGCAGGTGCTGGTGCTGGATGCCGGCGGCGTCATGCTGAATGCGGTGTCCGGCAGCGACGTACGCATCCCGCCGGGCGAACTGAGCTTTTCGATCTTTTCAGCGGATTCGAAAGAAGACGGCGAACGGGCGCTGGTTGTCGCCGACGTCAAGCCGAACACGGTCATCCGGTTGAACACCGGCACCTATCACGTCGTTTCCAACTACGGCTCGGTCAATGCCGTCATTCGCGCCGATATCCAGGTGGAAGCCGGCAAGCTGACGGAAGCGACGATCCAGCACCGCGCCGCCAAACTGACACTGAAGCTCGTCTCGGAGCCGGGCGGAGAAGCGATTGCCGATACCGCATGGTCGATCCTGACCTCATCCGGCGACGTCGTCAGCGAAAGCGTCGGCGCTTTCCCGACGCTGGTGCTTGCCGAAGGCAGCTATTCCGCGGTGGCGCGCAACAACGAGAAGATTTTCCAGCGCGATTTTACCGTCAAGGCCGGCGTCAACACCGATGTCGAGGTCCTGCTCAACGACAAGGGCGTACAGCCCGCATCCGGTGCTTCCGACGCACAGGACTGAAGAACTAGGACGCAGCCCTTTTGAGAAACGGCTTGCGTGGCGGCGCCATGCAGAACACGCCGTCATAGATCCGCGTCAGGATATCCTTGCGATCGGCAATCGCACTCAGCTCTTCCCATGCAATCAGCTGGCCGATGCGCGACGAGATGGTCGTGCCGGACAGCCTGCGGAACTCGCGGATCAACAGCGAGATGCGCAAGGTCAGCGAAACCTTGCTCGCCAGGTGAAACAGCCTGCCGTTCTGGCCTTCGAAATAGATCGGGATGACGCTTGCCTTGGCCGCCTGGATGAGTTTGGCCGGAAACATCTTCCACGGCAGATCCTCGGCCCTGCCAAAACCCTTTCTTGCCGTGGCAACACCACCGGCCGGAAAGACGATCAGGGTGACGCCTTCCTTGAGGAGCCGCACGGCCTCGTGGCGCGTCTGCATGTTGATCGCCAGCGCTTCCTTGGTTTCTTCAAACGAAATCGGCAACGAATAGGGCGCCATTTCCGGCACCTTCAAGAGTTCGTTGTTGATCAGCACCCGGAACGGGCGGCCGAGCTGCTCGGCAAGCGACAGGACGGCAATGCCGTCGCCGATACCGAAGGGATGGTTGGCGACGATGACCACGGGCGTATCGGGCAGATGACGCGGCGGCCATTCGCCCTGGACACGGACGCGCACATCGATCAGGTCGAGCATTTCGCCGAAAATCCGGTCGCTCTTGCCGACGATGTTATGGCGCCACTGATTGTAGAGCCTGGCGTAGCGATTGCGCCCGGCAAGCCCTTCCATGGAACGGATAAACCAACGTTTCAGCCGTCGATCGTTCTCGTTGGCGTAAGACAGCTCTTTGAACTGCACGTTGTTCCCCGTTCCAAGAAAAGGTGCGTCCGGAAGGGACGCAGCACAGGTATTTCGATCTGCCGGATCTGCGTTCCGGCGGCGGACGCTTATTCCACCCATCACGCATAAACCGGATAGTCTGCCAATGTTACAGTTTTCTGACAGAAGACTGAAGGCGCGGCCCTGCCGCACCTTCCCGACGGGATCATACAGGCTTTCGCCGATGATCAGGCCTTGGCCTTGCTCCGGCGCTCGGCCTTGCGCTTGACGTCCGGCGGCGTTGCTTCCAAGACCAGCGAGGCGATTGCCTCGTCGAGCGTCATCGGCGTTTGCGCCTGCGAACCGAGCCTACGGATATTGACCGTCCGCTCTTCCGCCTCGCGCATGCCGCAGACGATGATCACCGGCACCTTGGTCACCGAATGCTCGCGGACCTTGTAGTTGATCTTCTCGTTGCGGAAGTCGGTCTCGACCTCAAGACCGGCATCGCGCAGCAGTTCGGCAACTTCACGGCCATAGTCGTCGGCTTCCGAGGTGATGGTGGCGATGACGACCTGCAGCGGCGAAATCCACAGCGGCATATGGCCGGCGAAATTCTCGATCAGGATGCCGAGGAAGCGTTCCATCGAGCCGCAGATGGCGCGATGGATCATCACCGGCTGGGTCTTTTCCGAGTTGCTGTCGATGTAGAAAGCCCCGAAGCGTTCCGGCAGGTTGAAATCGACCTGCGTCGTGCCGCACTGCCATTCCCGGCCGATGGCGTCCTTCAGCGTATATTCAAACTTCGGGCCGTAGAAAGCGCCCTCGCCCGGCAGGATACCGGTCTTGATGCGGCCTTCCGACTGCGCCTCGATCGTCTTCAGCACGTCCATCATGACGCTTTCGGCGCGATCCCAGAGCGCATCGTCGCCGACGCGCTTTTCCGGACGGGTCGAGAGCTTGACGACGACTTCCTTGAAGCCGAAGTCCTGGTAGACCGACAGGATCAGGTCGTTGATGCGCAGGCACTCGGCCGCCATCTGCTCGTCGGTGCAGAACACATGCGCATCGTCCTGCGTGAAGCCGCGTACGCGCATCAGGCCGTGCAGCGCGCCGGAAGGCTCGTAGCGGTGGACGTTGCCGAACTCGGCAAGCCGGATCGGCAATTCGCGGTAGGATTTCAGGCCATGCTTGAAAATCTGGATATGGCCGGGGCAGTTCATCGGCTTCAGCGCGAAGACGCGCTCGTCGTCGGTCTCGTCACCGGCAACCGTCACCTTGAACATGTTGTCGCGGTACCAGCCCCAGTGGCCGGAGGTTTCCCACAGCGACTTGTCGAGCACCTGCGGTGCGTTGACTTCCTGGTAGGTGCCGGCCAGCCGCCGGCGCATATAGGAAACCAGCGTCTGGAAGATGCGCCAGCCCTTGCCGTGCCAGAAGACCACGCCCGGGCCTTCTTCCTGGAAATGGAACAGGTCCATCTCGCGGCCAAGCCGGCGATGGTCGCGCTTTTCGGCTTCGGCGAGAATGTGCAGATACTGGTCGAGCTCTTCCTGCGTGCGCCAGGCGGTGCCGTAGATGCGCGTCAGCATCGGGTTGTTGCTGTCACCGCGCCAATAGGCGCCGGCAACCCGCATCAGCTTGAAGGCATTGCCGATCTGGCCGGTGGAGGCCATATGCGGCCCACGGCAGAGATCGAACCAGTCGCCCTGATAATAGATCTTCAGGTCCTGATCGGCGGAGATCGCATCGACCAGCTCGACCTTGTAGGCTTCGCCCTTGTCGGCAAACACCTGACGGGCCTTGTCGCGCGGCCAGATTTCCTTGGTGAAGGGCTTGTTGCGCTGGATGATCTCCTTCATTCGCTTTTCGATCTTCGGCAGATCGTCGGGCGTGAAAGGTTCATTCTTGGCAAAATCGTAATAGAAGCCGTTTTCGATTACCGGGCCGATGGTGACCTGCGTGCCCGGCCACAATTCCTGCACGGCTTCGGCCATCACGTGGGCCGTGTCGTGGCGGATCAGTTCCAATGCTCGGGCGTCTTCGCGGGTGACGATCTCGAGCTTGCCGGTGACGACCGGATCGGACAGGTCGCGCAGCTCGCCATCCAGCGCGATGGCGATGGCTTTCTTTGCAAGCGACTTGGAGATCGATTCGGCGACGTCACGGCCCGTCGTGCCAGCGGCATAACCGCGGACGGAACCATCGGGAAATGTAAGGGAAACAGCGTCAGACATAATAATCTCCTATCCAGTCCCGCCAACGAATGCGGGTGGTATGGGTGGAAGCCGGTCATGCCGGCGCGTGCGGTGCGCGGTATAAAGGGAAAGTAGCGGGATTGGAAGGGGTGGTGAGGTCATCTCCGTGAGTGCTTCGTTCAAACGTTAACCGGCATCAATGCAAATCGCTTTCGGCAATGATTGAATCAGCCTGCTTTTCTGCTAAGTTACATGTAACCAGTATTTTGAGAGAACCTCCATGCCCTCAAAACCCTCACGTGTAAAAGTCGGTGAATACCGGGCGCGATTGCGCGCTCAAGGCCTACGGCCGATTCAGATCTGGGTACCGGATGTGCGCTCGCCTTCGTTCAAGACCGAGGCGCGCCGCCAGTCGCTTGCGGTTGCGCAAAGCGCCGAGGCCGAAGACGATCAGGCCTTCATCAATGCGGTCTATGACCCGGGCAATGAATGAGGCGCGGTGACATTTGGACCGTTGCCGGCGGCGCGGATTATGCGGGCAAACCGCGCCCGGTCGTCATCATCCAGGACGACAATTTCGATTCGACGGCGTCGATAACCATCTGTGCGTTCACATCGGACGAAACCGAAGCGCCACTGTTTCGGCTTCCTGTCGCGCCGAGCGCACGCAACCGCCTTGTTGCGGTATCCCGCCTGATGGTCGACAAAATCACGACCGTGCCGAAATCGAAAATCGGACGGCAGATCGGGCGGCTCGATGACGAGGACATGCTGCGGCTAAACCGTGGCCTGCTGGTCTTCTTCGGGCTCGCTGGCTCGATGAAGCAACAAAATTAAAGCCTCGCAGGCGCGGCCATTGACCGGCCGCAAGACCCGCTTGCCGATGTCAGTCGCCTTTTGCGTCCGGCATCGCATCGAGCATCGCGTTAAGTCCGTTGACGGTGTTGGCGTTGCGCAGCGTACCCACGCCCAGCTTCTTCGCCGTCAGATGGGATAGAAGCTTCGTTTCGCTCGGCTTTCCGCCGAAATCGATCCAGAGATCGCCGTCAACCAGGGCAAGGCGCAGCTCCGGCGGGGCGATCTTTTCGAGTTTTTCGAGATGTGTGGTGGTGAGTGGCTGGCGCATGACGCGCACGACGGCAACGCTGCCGTCGCTTTCGGGAAATGGATTTTGGCAGGCAAGCCGTTTCCAGCCACTGGCGCCTCGGACAATGATATCGACATGTTTTCCGAAATGCCGGCAAAACCCTTCCTCGAGCCGCGCCTCGATCACCGCGACCGGTTCGCTGGCGGTCTCGAAGACCAGGTTTCCGGTCGATACAAGCGTACGGGTGTTGCGAAAGCCGAGCCCTTCGGCCATCGCCCGAAGCTCCGACATTACCACACGGCGCCCAGTGCCCAGCACGATGCTATGCAGAAGCGCGACATAGACCGTCATTGCGCCGCCGCCGGCCGCCAATACCGCCATGGCGTATACCAATGCTTCGACGGCGCGAGACTTTCCGGCACCGGATCGAGGCCGCTCGTTCCCCCCGGCCCGCAGCGCATGAATCGGAACAACACCATCCAGCCGCCCGGCCAAAAACCGTGGCGGGCGATGGCCTCGTAGCCGTATTCAGAACAGGTGGGGATGTGGCGGCAGGAATTGCCGATGAAGCCGGACAGCGTCAGCTGGTACAGCCGGATGAAGGCCATGCCGAACAAACGTCCGGGTGTCTTTCGAAATGGCCCCGCATAGTTGCGGCCCGAATAGGGCCGTCTGACGTCCCCGGTCTCATGGCCCTGACATCCCGGTTCGCCGCACATTTCAGCCGGCAGCCTTGACCAGGCGCGCGGCTTCGATCTGGCCGATCGCATCGACGACGGCATCGAAGGTCAACATTGTCGAGGCGTGTCGGGCCTTGTAATCCCTGACGGGTTTGAGGAAGCGCATGTCTGCGAAACGGCCGGATGGCCCCTCGCCGTCCGCCTTCAGCATCGCCAGCATGTCTTCCCGCGCCTGACGGATTTCCGAGGATGTGGCGCCGACGACATGGCGGGCCATGATCGAGGATGACGCCTGTCCGAGCGCACAGGCTTTCACCTCATGGGCAAAGTCGGTAACCGTGTTGCCGTCCATCTTCAAGCCGATCTTCACCTTCGAGCCACAGAGCTTGGAATGGGCGCTGGCCTCCGCGTCGGGATGGCTGAGCGTGCCGCTTTTCGGGATATTGCCGGCAAATTCCAGTATCCGACTATTGTAGATTTCATCCATCATTCGACGTGATCCGATGCATTTTGCGCGCTTTCAGGTAATCCGCGCATGATTTTCTATCGTATCTCAGAAAAAAACACAGTGTCTCCATCTGCGCCCCTTCCACATGTATCCCGGCATATTATATGGTATGTCGTGTGGGGGCGACAGGTTCGCAAGAGCGAACAGTTGCCTGTTGTTTGGGAAACCGTGCCGGATGATCCAGAGCCCTTAACCTCTGCAAATCTGAAAGCCCCGGAGCCCGCCGACGGAAACCAGACCTGAAAACGTCAGGTCAATGGCCAATGGCGAGTTGTCCGAAAAGATAAACGTCAAGTAACGCTTGTTACGCCAAGAGGCCATTATGGACGCCATAGTCAAGAATTTTCCCGCTGTGACCACGACTGATGGCCGGCCGAGCCAAAAGGAAGCCGAGGACGCCGTTCGCGTTCTCTTGCGCTGGGCTGGTGACGATCCGGCCCGTGAAGGGCTTCTCGATACCCCTGCCCGTGTCGCCAAGTCCTACAAGGAACTGTTTTCCGGCTATGACCTTGCTGCCGAGGACGTGCTGGGCCGCACCTTCGAGGAAGTCGGTGGTTTCGACGATATCGTGCTGGTCAGAAATCTCGACTTCTTCTCGCATTGCGAACATCATATGGTTCCGATCATCGGCAAGGCGCATGTCGCCTACCTGCCGGACGGCAAGGTGCTCGGCCTGTCGAAGATCGCCCGCGTCGTCGATATTTTCGGGCGCCGCCTGCAGACCCAGGAAACCATGACGGCGCAGATCGCCAAGGCGATCGACGACACGCTGCAGCCGCGCGGCGTTGCCGTGATGATCGAGGCCGAACATATGTGCATGGCGATGCGTGGCGTCCAGAAGCAGGGCTCGACCACTTTGACCACCACCTTTACCGGTGCCTTCAAGACCGAGCCCGCCGAACAGGCCCGCTTCATGACCATGCTGCGGGGCTTCAAATAAGCTCCGTCAACCGGAGCCTTTCCGATGACACTTGAATTCGACCGCCCGTCCACCGACAAGGCGGAACTGGAATCCGGTTCCGCTTTCACGCCCCGTTTCGACACCAATGGGCTGATCACCGCCGTCGTCACCGATGCCGGCGACGGCACGCTTTTGATGGTGGCGCACATGAACGCCGAGGCGTTGGCGCTGACCATTAAGACCGGCATCGCCCACTATTACAGCCGTTCGCGCAAGAGCCTCTGGAAAAAGGGCGAAACGTCCGGTAACCTGCAAACAGTCGAAGAAATCCGCACCGACTGCGATCAGGATGCACTGTGGCTGAAAGTCCGTGTGGCTGGCCATGACGCAACCTGCCATACCGGCCGGCGCTCATGCTTTTATCGTGTCGTCGGCGCCAAGGATGGTGTCACGTCACTCAATATCATTGATACCGAAATTCATTTCCATCCTGACGAGATCTACCGCAAAAATTAATCATCTGACGCTTTTTGGCTCAGCTTTTTGGATGGATTCACGATTTCGCAACCAAACTGGGAGCGTAATCTTGACAAAGAGGATGCGTTCCGCCGGGAACACCCGGCATGCAACGCCATCCTGTAGAGTAAGTTCTTACGGCATGCGCTTGCACAGCAGTAATGCGAGACGTGACGGCCTGTAACAGTGTGTTCTGCGGCATGGAGGTGCCGGATGTTGAACTGGACATTCAATCGTAGCGGTATCACCGCAGATGCCTCAGTGCCCGGCGGACCTTCCCACGCTCTGGCGGCTCCTCCCCCGTCCGAACAAATCAAACCGCCGAAATCCAAGATAGCGCTGGCGCTTGGTGGCGGAGCTGCACGCGGCTGGGCACATATCGGCGTTTTGAAAGCGCTGGACGAGGAAGGTATCGAAGTCGGCATGATCGCCGGAACGTCGATCGGGGCGCTGGTTGGCGGCTGTTATCTGGCTGGAAAGCTCGACGAGCTTGAAACCTTCGCCCGCTCTCTGACCATGCGCCGCATTGCCGGCCTGCTTGATTTCGCCATCGGCGGTGGCGGCCTGTTCGGCGGGCTGCGGCTGACGAAACGCATGCAGGAACACCTGCAGGACATGTCGATCGAAGACCTCGACCGGACGTTCGTGGCTGTGGCGACCGAGGTCAATTCCGGCCATGAAGTCTGGATCGGTCAGGGTTCGCTGATCACGGCTATCCGTGCGTCCTATGCGCTGCCAGGCATCTTCGAGCCGGTCAAATGCAACAATCGCACCTTGATGGACGGCGCGCTGGTCAATCCGGTCCCGGTATCGGTCTGCCGCGCCTACGAGCAGCAGCTGGTCGTTGCCGTCAACCTAAACTATGATCTTTACGGCCGCTCCGCCGTCATCAAGCACAATGCGGGAAGCCATGCGGCCGAGCAGCCGCCGAGGCCGAAGCACCCGGAAGGCCAGGCAGGACGGCTGGGCATGACCAGCGTCATGGTCCAGGCCTTCAACATCATCCAGGATCGTATATCGCGGGCGCGCCTTGCCGGTGACCCGCCGGATCTGGCCCTGCATCCCAAGCTCAACGATATCGGCCTTTCGGAGTTTCACCGTGCCGGAGAGGCGATCGATCGCGGCTATTACGAAACCAAATCCAAGCTCAGCGAATTGCAGCGGCTTCAGGATGTGATGCTGCGATAACACCGGCGTCAAAGTCGGCATCTGCCGCGCGGCCGTTAAGGCAGCGCGGCATTTTTATCAGCCATGGTCAGATCAGCCAGCGATATAGGCCTTGATCTGCGCGGCCTCGTGTTCGATCGCCCGGATATGATGGCGCACGGCATCGCCGATCGAGACGATGCCGACAAGGCGGCCGTTCTTTTCCACCGGAAGGTGGCGGGCGCGCATGTTGTTCATGATCTCCATGATGTCGTCGATGCTCATGTCCTCGGTGCAGCTATGCACTTTCGACCACATGACGGCGGACACGGTCTTGTCGAGGCAGTCGGCACCGAACTTGGCCATGGCGGCAACGACGTCGCGTTCCGTCAAAATGCCGGCGATCTTGTCGCCCGGCTTGACGATGATGACGGCACCGATACGATTTTCACTCAGCAAGGCGACCGCCTGGCGCACTTTTGCCTGCGGATCGACCGTCACCACCTGACGGCCTTTTTCGTTCAATATTGCCTTAACAGACATTCAAACCCTCCCGTTTCAGCGACCTGCATCTGACCGGGATATTGGCGAACCGCATGGGCGCTCCTCGCGCTGCGGTTATGGACCAATTCGCAAGACAGACATCATTCCTGTCGCGTTATCTGCCCATTGGCACCAAACCGAACTCCGCTCGATTCAGCACCTTCGGAGGTGAATGGTGCGCTACAGACCGGCGAAAATCAAGCGTTGTCGGTGACATCGTCAATCTTTCGAAAGGCGGCGACGGTTTAAAAAGCTCAATGGCGCAGATCGAAAAGGCCAAAAAGCAGGAAGCCGAACAGGAAGCCGCCAATATGCGCTTCCCAGGCAATGCCCCCAGCCCCGCCAAAGGCAAAGACGCCGAGGCCGATCAGGAAATTGGTCAGGAACCAGATACCGGTAAAAACCACGACCGAACGGTTCGACAACGCCTCGCCGACGGTCAAGCGGCGGTTGAGATGGGCAAACTGCCTGCTGATGCGGCCGCTGGGAGAAAAGACGAACCGCGCTGCGGCGCCCATCAGGCCGGCGACCACTCCGGAGGCGCCAACGACAAAGATGGTTTCGCCCCAATGGAAAGCCACATGCAGCGCGACTGCGGCGACAGCCGAAAGGCACCAGAAAAGCAGAAAGCGCAACGGTCCGATCCGGCGAATAACCGGGGCGCCGAACGCCACCATCCAGAATCCGTTGAAGATCAGGTGCTCCCAGGAGCCATGTAGCAGGGAATATGTCAGGGGGCTCCAGAGCCAGGCATAATTCTGATCCGCCAGAGGGTGATCATACCGGGCAGGCCAGAACGCGAAGTTCAAGATCACTTCGCTGTCAACCGCAGCCGACAGCAAATAGGTGCGCACAACATGGATGGCCACCAGCAGCGCCAGCATGGCGACAAGACCTGACGGCAGGTTGAAGGCCGGTTCGCTGACCCGCACTGCATTGCCGGCTTCAGCGCCCTGCGGCGGCGTCGCGCCGTCGGTTTGGTCTGTCATGCTGCTCACGATTCCTTCCGCCGGTTCATCCTCAACCGGGCTCACATGTCTCGCTCTATACGATTCACGGTCCCGTCAAAAGCGGCGAGATGCGCGGCACTTGTTCGCATAGCTTGCGGGCGGAAATCAAATCAACAGGATTTGCAAGTTCGAACCCAGATGTTCCGGCGAAAAAAAGGCCGTCCAGTCAAAAACTGAACGGCCGGTGAGCCCCCAAAAAACCCGAGCCCTAAGTCAGTGTGCCGAAGGCAACCCTTCGTGAAGTGATGTCCTGTCATGCCATCGGAGCCGGACGCTTTCAATCTAAACCAAACATTAACCTTAATATCGCGCTGGCACGGAAATCGCAGTGTCATCCCTACGGGCGTGTTTTTGTCCCCGGATGTGCCAAAGCGGCACAAACATGTGTCGAATGGAATGAGAGCATGCGCAGCAAGACCGCCATAGAGATCTACGCCTATTGGGACGAGTTGCGCGGGCATCGCGAGGTGCCGGCCCGCAGCCAGATCGAGCCTGGTCATATTCGCAACATCCTGCCGGATCTCTTCATCCTGGAAAAAACACCGCGTGGCGATATCCGCTTCCGGCTTGCCGGCACGCGCATCTGTGCGCTGTTTGCCCGCGAACTGCGTGGCTCGACATTCGATGCGCTGTGGCTTGCCGACCAAACCGGCCGTCTTGCCCGCATCGCCGGTGATGTGATGGCGCAGAAAACGCCGGTCGTTCTTTCGGCATCATCCCTTGCCGGCACCGCCGACCGTCTGCCGACCGAAATCATCCTTTTGCCGTTGCGGTCACCGGATGGAGCCGTGGACCGGATCATCGGCGCCTTGGTGCCGCTGTCGAGGCCGCTTTGGCTGGAGGCCACGCCTGTCAATTATCTCGATCTTGGCGGCATTCGCGTCCTCGATATCGCCAAGACCAACCTGTTTCTGCAGGACCGGCCGGAAAAGCCCCTGCCCGCCTCCCGCCCGCTGCCGGGCCGCCAACCGATGACCGATCACGGCATCGCAAGCGCCATCCGCCGCGTGCTTCATCTCCGGGTGTTCGAGGGCGGCCGCAGGGATTAATACGGCTCGAATGCAGGCATACAAAAAAACCTTCTGTTAACTGGAAGAAGGTAAAGCTGTGGCTTGGATGGACATCGCACAAGTGTGGTCATGTATTCGTTTCAGCAATCGCAGACGGCCGGCCCCAAGCAGCACAACGAAGGCGCTTTCCAGCGTGTCTCGGTGAACCTGACTGGCCGCCTCATGCTTGCCAACCACGACGAATTCGAATGCACCGCCATCGACATGTCGCCGGGTGACGTGCTGTTCACCTGCGATGCCCGGCCGCGGGCCGGTGAACGCATCATCGCCTATGTCGATCATGTCGGCCGCCTGGAAGGCACGGTGTCACGGCTTGCCGAGAATGCTTTCGTCATCCAGATCAACGCCACCGACCGCAAGCGCGAAAAGCTGGCGGCGCAGCTGACCTGGATTGCCAATAAGCACGAACTGGGCCTGCCGGAGGACCGGCGCCACGACCGTTTGGCGCCGCGCAAGACCCGCACCGATATCACCCTGGAAGACGGCAGCAAATATGTCTGCCGGATCATCGACCTGTCCCTGTCAGGGGCCGCCGTCGATATGGAAACCCGGCTTCCACTCGGCACCGCCATTCTGCTCGGCAGCATGAAGGGCCGCGTCGTGCGTCATTTCCAGGAAGGCGTGGCGATCGAATTCCTCGGAATTCAGTCGCGTGAGGCTCTGCGCGAATTTCTTTAGGTCCGCCGCGCCTTCGCCGGAACGACCGGCGTTGCGTCGGGCACGCCATCAATCCCCCAAACAATAGACGGCACAGGATGGAGCGACAGTGTCAGACCTGCGTGGTCTTTTGCGCCTTCGGACGCGGAGCAGCGTTCGCCTTCTTCTCCTTCTTGTTCCGATTGTATGCCGCAGCCGAACGAATGAGCTCAGTCAGAGCACGCGGATCGATCGTATCACCCTCGAAAACATCGATCGACCACCAGACCTTTCCTGCGAAACCGTTGTTGAACAGATTGTCCGGATCCGGAAGGCTGGCGCCGTGGGAAAAGGTCAGCTTCACTTTCTCCTTATGGGCGTTGCCGACCACCATGTTGCCGTCGCAAGACCAGACCGGGCTTCCCATCCACTTCCATTCCTCGATAATGTCCGGATCAGCTTCGAGAATGGCCTTGCGCAGGCTGGCGAGTGTCGCGCCGCGCCAATCGGTGAGACCGTCAATCAGCGCGTCGATATTTTCCGATGGCGTCATGGTTTCGTGCCTCGACTTGAGCCTGTGCCTGCAGAACAATTCTATCCAAGGACACCGACGCCGGCAACGGCGCACGCACTGGTTAGAGTTGGGCCTCGATCGCCGTCTTGTCGATAACCGACCAGACATTGGCAATCTTGCCGCCTTGGAACTGGTAGAACACGTTCTCGGTGAAGGAGATTCTCCTGCCGTTGACGGGGAGCCCCAGGACCGTCCCTACCGGCGTGCAGTCAAACACCAACCGGCTCGCGATGAAAGGCGGATCCGAGATCAGCAGCTGAATGTTGAACTGCAGGTCCGGAATGTCGCGATAGTCACATTCGAGCATGCTGCGATAACCTGCCAAGCCGATCCGCCGGCCATTACGGCAAGCCTCATCCCCAACGAACCGCCCCAGGTTGGGCCAATCCTGCATGTTCAGACAGGCGATATAGGCTTTGTAGACATCCGAAAGGGCATTTTTCGTCACGGCACCTGTCTCCCGTTTTTCGCGTTGCCGGCCAACAGTCCGGATAGCCAGCGCCGCCCTGCGGTTGATGCGACCCAATATGATACAAATTCTAGCCCAGATCAGTGCCGGTTTGGCGAACACACGATCCAGCCGCAATTTCTCGTGCCGAAATAGAGAATATTTTTTTCCGATTTCCCAGCATTTTTCAGCTTAAATCGGCAGCTGCTTTGGTAAATGAAGTGCAAACGGCTGGTTGCCTCTCTCTTTCGGCATGCGTGGTTGTTCCACGTCGCCGCCGCGATCGTCCTGCGCAGAACGTGGTTTACCTCCTGAAACCAACATGTTCTCCGCGAGATAGATGGTTTCGCCCGGCTTAACGGCATTGAGCCAATACGGGAATTCCTCAAATTTTATATAAGTTTGAATCAAATACATCTCGATATTTATTCAAGTTTAATTTGAATTTTCTACTTATTTCAATTTGTTTTGTACTTTATTTTACTTCCAATTTTCGCGAGCAGTAAAAAACTCGGTGTCATTGTCACTCCAGAACGGGGAGACAAGCATGACAACGACATCATTCCTGAAGGCCAGCCTCATCGGCGCGTTTCTTTCTGCGGCAGCGGCACAATCGGCTTTTGCCCTGCCCGCCAACATGATCACCAGCGGCGCCACCAATCCGCCAGTCGGACACTACGAGTTCTGCCGGAGCCAACCGCAGGAATGCCGCGCCAACCCTGGCAGCGACGGACCTCTGGCCCTCACCCGCGAAGGGTGGAAGAAAATTCTCGAGGTCAACTACGACGTCAACGAATCCGTGGCGCCGCTGACCGACAAGGAAATCTACGGCGTCGAAGAGTATTGGGCCTATCCGGACAAGGTTGGCGATTGCGAAGATTACGTACTCCTGAAACGCAAGCGCCTGTTGCAGGCCGGATTCTCGCCCTCAGACCTTTTGATCACTGTCGTCCTGCAGCCGAATGGCGAAGGCCATGCCGTGCTCACCGTGCGGACCGATCGCGGCGACTTCGTGCTCGACAACATGCGCAACAAGGTGCTGCTGTGGTCTGAGACCGAATACACCTATCTCAAGCGCCAGTCGGAACAGAATTCCGGCCGCTGGGTAAAGCTTCAGGACGGCCGCACCGTGGCTGTCGGTAGCGTCAGCCAGTAAGGCGGCCGCATGCCAGACATTCGCAGCCCGGCTCAGGATGCCCGGGCTGCGCGTAAAAAGGGCTTCGGTCAGTCCCCATCCCCGTCCCAGACCAAGGCCCTGCTGGCCGGTTCCGCTGTCCCCGGAACCGGCCTTTTTCTATTGCCCGAAGCGCAACGGACCATCTGTTGGCAATAACCGGACACTTTTGGCGACGACGGCCGTAACGATAGGCCGGGCCGAAAGCGATCATACCGGCAATGGCGACTTCGGCTGACAGCGGAAAACTTCACCGGTCGGCCATTGTCCCTTCACCCATCGGCCAAGGCCGCGCCGTGGTGCGGCTGATATCCGGCACGAGGAAAGAAGTGCCGAAACCGGCAACAAGCAGAACGAAGAACGCCGCTGCATTCATCGAAAATTAACCATGTTGCGCCAGCGTTACGATGCTTCTTCACTCCGCAAGTTCCGTGCCACCTCCCATGTTTCATACCGGCGCAAGCCAGCCGGGCGACGATACCGCCTGTAACGACAGTAAGACCGCGAACCCTCCATGACAGCCAACTCCGCAGCCGCCGGCCATGACGATCACGCTCCGCTGATCTCCACACGCTTCGTCTCCATGCTGACGGCTGCCGTCGTTGGACTGGCAGCCTTGACGGCAACGATCAGCCTTGCCGGCCGTTGGTATGGAGAAAGCCTGGCGCTGGCCGGGCACACGACCAGCACGGAGCCCACCGATATCCTCATCGGGCAGGATCATCTGCGGATTTCCTCCAATTTCATCCGTTTCGAACAACAGCGCGTGACCGGCCGCGCCGACCGTGTCGATCTCTACCTGACGTGGCCAGGGCTGCAGGGATATACCGACGGGACGCGCGCTCTTTTCAATGATGTCAACAAGCCGCAATCGCTGCTTTTCCTCGATATTTCTCAGAGCACGATGTCACGCGACATGTCGGGGCGGATCGAGCCGATCTACCGGCATCTCTTCAGCGGTAAAATGCTGCCGGGTCCGGCGGGGCTGGTGCGTCACGAGATGAAACAGAACTCCGGCTACGGCCAGGAAGTCTTCTTCACCGCGAACCGGGATGGCGATACGCCTTACGCCGTGCGCTGCATGATGCCGGCAACACCTGCCCTGTCGAGCAGCGCCGATTGCCAGCGCGATATTCACATCGGCCGCGATCTTGTTGTGCTTTACCGGTTTTCCAGCCAATTGCTGCCACAATGGCACGCCATCGACACCGCCATCACAACATTCCTGAACAAAAGACTGGTCCCTTGAATATCCGTCAGCCCCCCCGGTCATCAGCCTGATTTCCCGAACGCAACGCCCGTGGACCGGCTGTACCAAAATGCAAAGAAGACGTCAGACAGCAGAAACCAATCATTCATCATAAACCGATTGGTAACGCTATCCCGATAGAGTTTCGAGAACAGTCGTTTCTGGAGGCCACCCCGGACGGCATCTGTGAAAATAGAATGAAGAGTAGTGTAGTGTCCAAATCCATATTCAACGGCTCCGCTCCATATTCCCCCGTGCTATTTTTCAGGAAGGCATGCCGGGTACTTCTGGTATCGCTGGCCGCCACGTTCACGGCAATTCCCGTCGCCTTTGCCGCGCAATATGCGGGTATCGTGGTCGACGCGAAGACCGGCAAGGTTTTGTACAGCGAAAATGCCGACAGTCTGCGCTATCCGGCGTCGCTGACCAAGATGATGACACTGTATTTGACCTTCGAGGCACTCGAAGCCGGCAAGATCAACAAGAACACGCCCGTTCCGTTCTCCAAGAATGCATCGGCTGAACCGCCATCCAAACTTGGCGTGCGTTCCGGCAATGCGATCACCGTGGAACAGGCGATCCTTGCTCTGGTAACGCGCTCTGCCAATGACGCGTCAACCGCACTCGGCGAGTTGCTCGGCGGCTCCGAAGACCGCTTTGCCCGCATCATGACCAACAAGGCCCGTGCGCTCGGCATGACCCGCACCACCTATCGCAACGCCAACGGCCTGCCGAACGACGCGCAGATGACGACGGCGCGCGATCAGGCCCGGCTCGGCATGGCGCTTCGCCAGCATTTCCCGCAATACTATTCCTATTTCTCCACCCGCAGCTTCCGCTTCGGCAAGCAGACGATCGGCAACCACAACCGCCTGCTTGGCAATGTGCGCGGCGTTGACGGCATCAAGACCGGTTACACCCGGGCTGCCGGCTTCAATCTGGTAACCTCGGCCCAGGCAGACGGCCGCAGCATCGTCGGTGTCGTTCTGGGCGGCAAGTCCGGTGGCGCCCGCGACGCACAGATGCGCGCCCTCGTCGCCAAGTACATGCCGGCCGCCTCGCGCCGTGGCGGTGGCAACCTCGTTGCCGAAACTGCGGATGCACCCACCATGCAGGCGCAGGCTGTGACCCAGCCTGCCGAAACGGAGCAGGCAGAAACCGTCGTTGCCGCCACCGGCGGAAGCTTCAATCTGCCGAACAATGGCCCGGTGCCGGATTTCCGCTACAGCGGCGAAACCACGAAGAGCATCGAAGTTGCCTATGCAGCACCGGTCAAGGCCAGCACCAATCCACTGGTGAGCCAGAAAATCATGCCGAATACGCTGGAAGCACAGAGCCGCAAGCTTGCCAAGGCGGTCCCGGCTGCCGATGTCGATAATCAGATCACCAATTCCGTTGCCAAGCAGGCAACCGAAACGGCTGCAGTCGCCGACAATGCGCCGGCCGGCTGGGTGATCCAGATCGGTGCGACGCCGGACAAGGGCCAGGCGATGACATTGCTTGAAAACGCCAAGGACAAGGGCGGCAAGGTGCTGCGCGGCGCAACCCCCTTCACGGTGGCTTTCGCCAGCGGAGACGGCCATCTTTACCGGGCGCGCTTCGGCGGTTTCTCCGATCAGAACAAGGCTCTATCCGCCTGCAAGACGTTGAAAAGCAAGGGCTTCGCCTGCTGGGCCAGCCTGCAGTAACAACAGCACACAAGTTTCGATCAGCGGCGTGTTGTGTTTACCGCTGATCCTCCTCGGATTTGGTTTTGCGTAACGAGGTTAGTTATGGGAATGAATGAGAATGGATCGGGCATGACGCCCGCACCGGACAAGAAGCGGAAGTCACCGCGGTCCGGCCTGCACCCCTTGCATGAAGCCGCCATGCGGATCGCCGAACTCGGCAGCCGCCCCCGGTCGAAGACCAAGGATCTGGTGACGCTGCTTTTGACGCATGGGGCACGGGCATGGCGCTCGACACAGCCGGACGCACAAATCCATGTGCATGTGACGTCGCCATCCGGCCGCTATCCGATCCGGCTGCGGATCCGGTAACAACGTCATGGAAAACGATCAAAGCCCGGTTCTGCCGGGCTTTTTGCATTTTGATCTCAGCTTTCAGAGGAGGCCGAGTTCAGCCAGTTCGCGGCGCAGGTCGAGCGGCATGTCCGCCGTTCCAGCGCCCAATGCCGACAGATCGCGCGGCGCTTCATTGTCCTGGAGATAGCGCCAGCCCTGAAACGCCCGGCGCGGCTGATAGGTGGTTTCGATGACTTCCGGGCCGAGGATCAGGTTGCAGCGGCCGATGCCCTCGCCGTCGGTGAAGGTTTCGATGCCGGTCAGCCGCTGGCGCGCTTGCACCTGCCCCTTGATCACCCAGTAGAGCGATCCGCCGTCCAGCAGTTCCTCGACACGCTTCGGCACCATGCGCGTGGTGTGGTAGGAATGCGGCTGCAGACCGGCGGCAACGGCCGTGAATGCTTTGCGCGACACCCATTCGCGGAGGTCGTCAATCGATTCTGCGCCGACGCAGAGCTTGATGAGATGCAAGGCCATGGCCGGAGTTGAACACCCGCAAAGCGGTTGCGGTCAAGCTTGTTCTCGACCGTTCCACAGATCGGTGCCCGTCAGCACTCGACAACGTTGACCGCAAGGCCACCCGTCGACGTTTCCTTGTATTTATCGTGCATGTCGACACCGGTCTGACGCATCGTCTCGATGCAGGCGTCGAGCGGCACGAAATGCTGACCGTCGCCTTTGAGCGCCAGGGAGGCTGCCGTAACGGCCTTGACCGCCCCCAGCGCGTTGCGCTCGATGCACGGAACCTGGACGAGACCGGCGATCGGGTCGCAGGTCATGCCGAGATGATGTTCCAGCGCGATTTCGGCCGCATTCTCGATCTGCTCCGGCGTTCCACCCATGACGGCGGCAAGACCGGCCGCCGCCATGGCAGACGCCGAGCCGACCTCTCCCTGACAGCCGACTTCGGCACCGGAGATCGAGGCATTGAACTTGATGATGCCGCCAATCGCAGCCGCCGTCAGCAGATAGTCGCGAATGCCGTGATGATCGGCATCCTCATGAAAATGCAGGTAGTAGCGGATCGTCGCAGGAACGACGCCGGCGGCGCCATTGGTCGGCGAAGTGACGACGCGGCCGCCGGCCGCATTTTCCTCGTTCACCGCCATGGCGTAAACACTCAGCCAGTCGTTGGCGAGCAGGGGATTGATCTTGTTGGAGCGCCACTCGTCCTGCAGCTTGTCATGGATCATGCCGGCGCGGCGGCGCACCTTCAAGCCACCGGGCAAGATTCCGGAACCTGTCAGTCCACGGTCGATACAGCTTTTCATCGCGGCCCAGATGCGGTCGAGGCCTTCGTCCAGATCCTCCGCGGACATCGAACATTCCTCGTTCGCACGCTTCATCTGGGCGATCGACAGGCCGGAATGCCGTGCCATATCGAGCATCTGCTTTGCGGTTGAGAAAGGATAGGGAACCTTGACGCCGCCCGGCTTGGTCTTGCTCGCCTTCATCGCTTCAAGTTCCGTATCGGTAACGACGAAGCCGCCGCCGATCGAATAATAGACGCGCTTCAACAGCAAACGTCCGTCCTTGTCGAAGGCGGAAAAAGACATGCCATTGGCATGACCGGGCAGCGGCACCTTCTTGTCGAAGACAAGATCGGTCTTTGGCTGGAATTCGTACGCAGGATGCCCGGCAGGGGTGATGCGCCCGGTGCGCTCGACTTCGTCGATGATCGGATCCATCCGGTCGGGATCGACACGGTCCGGGCGCTCGCCCATCAGACCGAGGATCACCGCCCTGCCCGTTCCATGGCCGATGCCGGTAAAGGCCAGCGAACCGTGCAGGCTCGACTTGATCGAGGTGACGGTGGCATTGACGGGGCGCGGCCAGTCGCTCGACAGGATCAGGTCGAGAAAGCGGTTCGCCGCCGACATCGGGCCCATCGTGTGCGAACTGGAGGGGCCGATACCAATCTTGAAGACATCAAAAACCGAAAGAAACATGCGAACTCCGCCCCGGGACTGCTGGACCGGACAAGATTGCCGGACCACGATCATTGCATCGAAACTAGGCCATACTGCGCTGGCCATCAGGCGATCAACCGACATCCACTCGCATGCGTGCGACACGGGCGGTTGCTGGGTGGCTGTAGCACGATTCCTCGTTGATAAGTCGCCATGCCCGGCTATGGATTTCAAGGGGCGGGGTAAACTTTCGCGATACCTTGCAATTTCGGCAAAGCATGCCAAAAACGAGGCATGACACTGACAGACTATATCGCATTGGCGGTCTTTGCGCTGCTGTGGACCGGTTACAACTGGGCCACGGACGGCAAGGTGCAACTCAAGCGCATCTCCCTGACGCGCCTGATGATGGAGAACCGCCGGCGCTGGCTGCTCAACTCCCTCAATCGCGACCTGAAGATGATCGACACGCAGATCGTCGCCGGACTGCAGGCGGGAACCGCTTTCTTCGCCTCGACGACGATCTTTGCGCTGGGCGGCTGCTTTGCGCTTCTGGGCGCCACCGACCAGGTCCAGGCGATCATGAGCGACCTGCCCTATGTGTTCCATGGCGGGCGCACGGCGTTCGAATTGAAGGTCGGCGGCCTTGCCTGCCTGTTCGCCTACGCCTTCTTCAAATTCGCCTGGTCCTACCGCCTGTTCAATTATTGCTCCATTCTCGTCGGCGGCATTCCGATGATGTCGGACATCATGCAGGATCGCGAAGGCGCCGAACGGGCCGCCGGACGGGCCGCCAGGATGAACATTCTTGCTGCCAAGCATTTCAATGCCGGCCTGCGCAGCGTCTTCCTGTCGATCGGCTATCTCGGCTGGTTCATCAGTCCCTATGTCTTCATCGCATTGACGGTCTTCGTCATTTTCGTGTTGACCCGCCGGCAATTCTATTCGGAAGCGCGCGAAGCCCTTCTTGACGACACAAACCCCTGAAAGTCTTGGGCGGAAAGACCCTGCTATGCGTTGCGCCTGACGCAAGCTCGCCGCGCTATGATCCCGCCATTCGAAAAGATAGAGCCATGTCCATACCCAACGCAGCCACCGAAACCGACACCGTGACGGCACCGCCGGTCGCCACAGAACGGCGTGGCCGCATCTGGGCGATCGATGCGCTGCGCGGATTTGCGCTGATCGCGATGGCGACCTATCACTTCTCCTGGGATCTCGAGTATTTCGGCTATCTCGATCCGGGAACCGTCGGCACCGGCGGTTTCAAGATCTACGCACGGATGATCGCCAGCAGTTTCCTGTTTCTGGCAGGCATCGGCCTTGTGCTTGGCCATTATCCGGTCTTCAAGCCCCGGCCCTTCGCCATCCGCTTTGCCAAGATCGCCGCAGCCGCGCTGGTCATCACCATCGCGACCTGGTTTGCCTTTCCCGACAGCTTCATCTTCTTCGGCATCCTGCATTCGATTGCCGCGGCAAGCCTGATCGGTCTCCTCTTCCTGCGCCTGCCCGCCATCCTGACGCTTCTCGCTGCCGCTGCAGCATTTGCGGCACCATTCTACCTGCGCTCGGACATTTTCGACACGCCGGCACTCTGGTGGGTCGGACTGTCGGAGATACTGCCGCGCTCCAACGATTACGTGCCGCTGCTTCCCTGGCTGGCACCGTTCCTTGTTGGTATCGCCAGCGCCCGCATTGCGCTCCGCTTCGGGTGGTTTGAAAAACTGCGTTCCGATGGCAGCGCGCGTTGGAAAACGATCCTGACTGCCGCCGGCCGTCACAGCCTGATCATCTACCTGGTGCACCAGCCGCTGTTGTTTGCCCTTGTCTTTGCCTATTCCCTGGTTTTCCCGGCGGCCAAGCCCGATCCGGTCGAGACTTATCGAAACAATTGCGTGGCCTCCTGCAGCCTGCAGGAAAACGCGGCGCTCTGCACCACCTTCTGCGGCTGCACACTGGACAAGCTGATGGAAGAGAACCTCTTCGAGCCGCTGAACGAAGGCAAAATCGACGTCAAGACGGATGAGCGCATTGCGCGAATCGCCCGGCAATGCACCATGGAGTCACAACCCAAGGAATAGGATATGAACGCCTATCGCGCCAAGCCGCTGACCTACCCCTGGCCTCCATTTCTCTATATGGCGGCGTTTGCGGGGGCGGTCGGCTTGGGGCGGACATTGCCGATCGCGGTCATGCACGGCCATGGATGGGTTCCCTGGCTGTCGGGCTCGCTGTTGATCATCCTGGCCGTCTGTCTGGATGTCTGGGCGGTGAAGACATTGATCGAACGGCGCACGGCGGTGATGCCGCATCGCTGTTCGTCGCATCTGGTCACCTGCGGACCGTTCCATTTCACCCGCAATCCGATCTATCTCGGCTACACCTTGATGATGGTCGGCTTCGGCCTGATCACGCTCAATCCCTGGTTCTTCATCATGGCCAGTGCTGCCGTTGCGATCATGACGCTGTTTGCCGTCCGCAACGAAGAGCGGCATCTCCTGTCGCGCTTCGGCTTCGAGTTCGAACGCTATTGCCGCACCACCAGCCGGTGGATCTGAACCCACCGGCCTCGATACGTTACGGCTTCAGTTACCAACAACACCCTTGTCGTCGCGCGTGATGACGATCAGAGACGGGCGCGCCGGCATGCCATCGGCAAAATCCGGCCAGGCGGTTCCGGCGTCGGCGATCGCCGTTGCATCTTCATTGTCGGCCAATCGCAGTTCACCCGGATGCTGTATGGAGACGAAGACAGCCGTGCCATCCGGCGTGAAGGTCGGCGAACAGCACTCTGAGCCGACCGGGGCGATGTAGAATAGTTTTGGCAACGCCCTGCCCGGTCCCTCGGTGTCCATCACATACAGCGAATCGGCGATGCCTTCCGGCGGCGGGCCATCGGTGGTCACCCAAAGCCGTCCAGCCGGATCGACGCCGAGATTGTCGGGATCGGTAAACCAGCCCGACGCTGTCGTCGCAGGATTGAACATCGCCTCATCCTCGGGCTTTGCCGGATCGCCGCAAAGTACAAAGACATCCCATGTGAACGTGTCGGCGGCATGATCCGGCTTGTCCGGCGCACCCGGCGGAACGAGTTCGAGCAGGTGTCCATGCGGATTTGGTCCGCGCGGATTGGCTATATTGACGGTTTCACGCTCGCCGCCCTTGCCAGCGGCCAGCCGGTCCTCGTTTTCGGTCATTGCAACGTAGAGCTTTCCCGTACCATGATGCGGCACGAAGCCTTCGGGCGCATCCATCGGCGTCGCACCAACCAGATCGGCTGCAGCGCGGGTATTGAGCACGACATCGGCCTGCGTGGCAAAACCTGCCTCCGCCGTCAGAGGCCCCTGTCCTGCCACCAGCGGCAACCAGACCATGGTTCCGTCGCTTGCGAATTTGGCGACGGACAGGGTTCCATTATCGAGCAGGTCCTTGTTAGCCGCCCGGTCTGCCGGGTTCCAGGGATCGCGGGTGACGAAGCGGTAGAGATATTCGAAATCGTCGTCATCGCCCATGAACACCACGACGCGGCCATCCGGCGCCACCGTCACCTGCGCACCCTCATGCGTCATGCGGCCGAGCGACGTGCGCTTCACCGGTTTTGCCTCAGGATCGAACGGATCGATCTCGACCACCCAGTCAAACCGCATCCATTCGTTCGGCTCTTCCTCGAACTTGAAACGTGGATCGACGCGGCTGACCGCGTAGATGTCGTTCTCGTCTTCGTCCCAGCCCTGCCGCTCCACCAGTTCCTGATTGGGCAGCGTCTTGTAATCGCCGGCAAAGACGTCCATCGCGCCTTCTTCGCCCGACAGCATGGTGCCCCAGGGCGTGATGCCGCCATTGCAGTTGGAGATCGTGCCGAAGACTTTTTTTCCGGTCGGGTCGGCCTTGGTCTTCAGGCGGTCGTCGCCGGCAGCCGGGCCGGATATGTCCATCTCCGTGCCCATATGGATACGGCGATTGTATTTGCTGTCGAGAACGATCTTCCAGTCCCTGCCGGTCTTTGCCACCTCAAAGACGCTGATCCCGAGACAGCCCATCAAGGCGCGGATCTGGTCGTCGGTCAGTTTTTCGCGATAATCCTCATCGGTGAGGCCCGGAAACATCAGGAATGGCGAGGCATATTCGTGACTGACGACCATCAGGCCGTGGTCCGACGATGCCGAGCCCTGCGGCAGCGGCAGGAACTGCGTGAAATCGTTGTTATAGCCGAACTGGCGCTCCGCCGCCTTGCCGTCGAGACTGGCAATGTCGAACGCGGGGCTATCGGGAAACAGCGCATCACCCCAGCGGGCAACAATCTGGCGGCTGTAACCTTCCGGCCAATGATCGGCGGTATCGCGGACCCGCTGCAATTCCTTGAACGTCAATGTTGATGGACTTGCGGCCTGCACAGGCCGTGCCGAAAAGCCATGGCCGACGGCGGCGATGGCGGCGGATCCGAAAAGGCCTTTGAGCACCGTGCGGCGATTGACACCCTCGGCAAGAATTTCACCGTAGGATGAAGAAAACGCGCGGCGTGGGTTCGGCCGGGCGCGGGTTTTCTGGCGGTCTGACATGAAAGCCTCCGATTTCTGTAACGAAGGCGATATGGCATGCAGCCGTGAACGTGCTGTGACGCACAAGACTGCGCCTCTGGGCGGCTGCGTTCGGTTTAGCTGGTTTTACACTCGAACCAGCAAGAGCCCCAGATGATCAGGTGCCGACGCCGATTTCGGCCAGACGGGTCAGGCAGGCCTCCTCGACATTGCCGAGTTCTTCCAGCGTTTCCTCGATGTCCTTGCGCTTCTGGTTGAGTTCGTCGCGCTTCTCTTCGACACGCTTCATGAGCAGGCGCAACTGACCGGCCTCGCCCGGCGGATCCCGGTAGACCTGGATGATTTCGCGGATTTCGGCGATGGTGAAACCGATACGGCGGCCGCGCAGGATTTCCATGATCAGGCGGCGGTCCGCCGAGCGGAACAATCGTGTCCTGCCGCGCCGCTCCGGATGGATAAGCCCCTCGTCCTCATAGAAGCGCAGAGTCCGGGTCGAAACTCCGAATTCCCGCGTCAGCTCCGTAATGGTATAATACTTGTTCACGCCTGCCTCGCCTTGCGCCGCAATTGCGAAAATCGGGCGACATACGCCTGATAGTGCCACTGCGGTTGAAGTGTCGCACCGGTGCAAGGCCAGATATCAGGCTGCAACGATGTCAAAAGGCAGCTTGGTTGACTTTGACGTAAAAGTCAAACTTTGCCAGACCGTCAGGTGACGCGAAACCACCAGGTGGCAAGCCCCAGAAACGCGAAAAAGCCGGTGACATCCGTGACCGTCGTGACGAAAACCGCCGAAGAGACAGCAGGATCGGCGCCAAACCGGTCAAGCAGCAGCGGGATCATGATGCCGGCAAGCGCCGCAGCAATCATGTTGATCAGCATCGCAGCCGCGATGATGCCGCCGATATTGTAATCCTGGAACCAGGCACCGGCGACGACACCGATCAGCACGCCAAACAACAGCCCGTTCAACAGGCCGACACCGGCCTCACGGCGAACGATGCGCCAGGCATTGTGAATATCGAGATCGCGGGTGGCAAGCGCGCGCACGGTGACAGTCATCGTCTGCGAGCCGGCATTGCCGCCCATGCCGGCAACGATCGGCATCAGCACGGCAAGCGCAACGATCTGCTGGATTGTCGCCTCAAACAAGCCGATGACCGAAGCGGCGAGAAATGCCGTGAAGAGATTAACCAGAAGCCATGGCACGCGCGAGCGCGACGTGCTGCCGATCGAATCGGACAGCTCTTCGTCGCCGACACCGCCAAGCCGCATCAAGTCTTCTTCGGCTTCCTCCTGGATGACGTCGACGACGTCGTCGATGGTCAGAACGCCGACCAGGCGGTTGTTCTCGTCGACCACGGCGGCTGACAGAAGGTCATATTGTTCGAACAGCTGCGCCGCCTCTTCCTGGTCCATCTCGGCCGGCACCGGATGGTTGGTCTCGCGCATGATCGTCTCGATCTTGACCGAGCGCTTGGTGCGCAGCACGCGGTCGAGATCGAGCGCGCCGAGCAACTTGAAGGTCGGATCGATGACGAAGATCTGGGTAAAACTCTCGGGAAGGTTTTCGTCCTCGCGCATGTAGTCGATGGTCTGGCCGACCGTCCAGAATGGCGGCACCGCGACGAACTCCGTCTGCATGCGGCGACCGGCCGTGCTTTCGGGGTAATCGAGAGACCGCCTCAGCCGCACCCGCTCGGTAAACGGCAGTTTCGACAGGATCTCTTCCTGATCCTCCTGGTCGAGGTCCTCCAGAATGTAGACGGCGTCGTCGGAATCCATTTCCCCGAGCGCTGCGGCGATCTGCTCGTTGGGCAGGTGTTCGACGATATCGAGACGGATCGCCTCATCGACCTCGGTCAGCGACGACAGATCGAAATCGTCACCCAGCAGCGAAACCAGCGCCCGGCGCTGATCCTGCTGTATCGCCTCCAGGAGGTCGCCCATTTCGGACGCGTGCAGGCGCGCAACGTGCTGGCGCAGGTAGAGAAGATCGCGATCGGCAATGGCAGCACCGACATGCATCAGATAGTCGGAGCGCACCGAACCGTCTTCGGCGTAGATATCCGAGCCGTCATACATATCGGCGTCGGGGGAATTGCGGTCTCTGTCCTGGTCGCCGGTACTGCTCATGTGCCTGCCCTCAAAAGAATTGCAGCCATCCAAGACGCCGGCGTGAAACCGGACGGGAGCAGGAAGGCAATGTCATCGACCGGTGGACGCAGCCCGCTTGAAGATCCGAACCGCCCAATCCTGCTAGCTGAACAAACCCGTGAGGTCCACAACCCGATACGCTGCTACTCTGATCGTATCGCCGTTTTTGCGCAAGCTGTTGCAAAATCATGCGAAATGTTTAGCTCTGGCGGATTGAAAAGCGATGGAGGCAACCCTTGTCCCGACGACCGATCCTGCGTTTTCCAGATCCCCGGCTCTCCATGCCTGCCGGTGCCGTGGTGCAATTCGACGCGGCGCTGGCGGCAGACCTGCTCGACACCATGCGCGCAGCGCCCGGCATCGGCATCACCGCGCCGCATATCGGCGTGCTGCAACGCCTGGCCGTCATCGAGCTCGATGCTCCGTCCGGCACAAAAATCTACGTCAACCCGGAAATCACATGGTCATCGACTGAAACCACAGCGCATGCGGAGGGCAGCGTCTCGATGCCGGGAGTAACGGAAGACGTTATCCGGCCGAGCCAGGTGCGCGTGCGCTATCAGACGTTACGTGGTGAGGTGAAGGAAGATGACGCCGACGGCTTGTTGTCCATCTGCCTTCAGCACGAGATCGACCAACTCGACGGCGTCTTCTGGCTGCAAAAACTGTCGCGGCTGAAACGCGACCGGGCGATCAAACGCTTTGCAAAACTGGAGAAAAACAGCGATTAGGCCGGAACCGCCGCTCTATTCCCGGCCGCAATGCGTCAGCCGAACACGCGGCGGAACCAGCCGCTCAGAATAGCCGCCGGGGAATAGCTCAGCGGCTCGATGCCGATCGCA
The DNA here is from genome assembly GCF_049896125.1 of Pararhizobium sp. DWP1-1-3. NCBI lineage: Bacteria > Pseudomonadati > Pseudomonadota > Alphaproteobacteria > Hyphomicrobiales > Rhizobiaceae > Pararhizobium > Pararhizobium sp. DWP1-1-3. Next base: position 72,299 of record NZ_JAFCTR010000004.1, on the reverse strand, counting down.
GAATATCCCGCCTTGGTCAGGTAGAAATGCTTCGCGCCGGCGCGTTCGCGATAGCGAACATATCCCATGTTCAAGGCCCGCATCAAAATCGGCATCTGATTCTGATGCCAATCGATCTCCGATGCGGGCACATTTTCGGCTCCCGCATCATAAACCAGCATCAGCAGATCCTTGAGGTCATCGGCCATTACCAAATCTCCCGTTGCGCCGCGGTTGCAGCTTGAAGCTGGCGAAGGGTGGAACCAGAGCCGCCGGCAAGCGTTCCAAACCACATGAATTTAAACTGGCAGTATATTCAAGACAATTTTGACTGGCTCGGGCACATCGTCGAAGCATTGTGTATTGCTGCCGTCGTCACGGCTCTCGGCCTCGTGCTCTTCAAGCGCCGTATCGCGCTCATCATCGGCCTGGCTTTTGCCTCGGGGCATTTTCACGGGCGGGAAAAGCGTGATTTCGAAGTCTCCGTCCACATGCGGCCGCCGCACCTTCGTGCCTACGAAATCTGGAACTGGTCCTGGGATCAGGCCACCGACTTCTGGCCGGTTGCAGCCGTTATTCTGATCCTTCTCGTCATCGCCGTCAGATATAAGGCAGCCTCTCCCAGCGCCGAACACAGATTGACGCCACGACCGCCGCAAACAGCCCATCGCACCAACGAATGATCACTTTTTTGGGTCTGTGCCGACGCGGAGACTAACCCATTCAAAAGACACAAAAAAACCCGCAAAAAGCGGGTTTCTTGTTTGGCTTGAAAGCCAAATGGTGCGGTCGAGAAGACTCGCAATAATCGCTCAAAGCCTTAGTTTCCGGTCCTCCCGTGGTCCAACGGCGCGCTTTTGGGGGCAATAGAAATCAATAGGTTACCATTCTGTGGTCCAACACCCGGACAGGTTCTGTTCTCGCCCTCAGCGCCATTCATCCACACTTTTCGGCGCCTGTGGATAACTGACATTTCCCAATCCGATTAGGCGAGAACCTCCCCACGGGGCGGGCCAGGTGTTCATGGCTTTCAAGCCACTCGCGCCGGCATCTGACGCCTTTTTTTGCACTTCCTGAACCACGTGATAGCGAGCGCTTTCCAGAATGGAACTTTGTGTGTGGCGGCAAAGATTTTTGCCTCGTCCTCTGCTGTAAAGAGGAGATCGACGATTGCGCTCGTCAGGTCTTCTGGTGTGATAACATCCGTATATTGGCTGTCAGTCATCAACACCTCTACCGCCTTGATTTGGGGCGCTGTCAGTGGCCCGCGCTCGGCATTTGCAAGAACCTCAAGAATTTGCCGGGAGAGTTTTGTACCCCGACGTCCAATTAAATGCTCAATTGATTTTACGGCTATCGTCTCCCTTGCGCCGACGACGCCGTTTGTCGTGCTGTAAGAGTTTGGGCTCCGCATGACTTTAACCCCTGCACGTTTGCACACGAGTTCGAGGGTTTGTGCATCTTCGTTCGCTGCGGATAGTGCAGCTTGGTGCAGTTGAAGTGTCGTCACATTCAAGCGGTCGGTGTTCTGCCCTATAAATGCCTGCGCTTGGGATATGGTATCTTCAGCCTCGACGATCATCACCGGGATCTGGCTGACATTTGGATTACTTGCGGCCGCAATCGCAGTGTGCTGCCCGTCGAGGACCTTTAACACTGTTTGCCCCTCGACCGAGGAGTAGGCGCAAATCGGCGGTTTGTATTTCGCCCAGTCGAAGCGCTCTACGATGCGCCGGATCTGCGTCAGTCCTTTCTCCCCGATGGATCGTTGGTAGGCCGGATCAACAAAGAGGTCGGTGGGATATACGAGCTCGAAGATCGGCATTCCTGTCGGTGGAACACCAACATCGAGTCCTGCGATGCTGATAGGAGATATCTGCCTGATGTTGTCCTGCATGTGTTCTTCCAGTTGGCGTTTAGCGTCGTGGAAGTACGCCTGCTGACGTCCGACGAGTCCATTTCGGCTGCAGATTAGGCTTTCGAAAGTTCGAATGCCCACAGGCTAGTGCCCTAATTTGGCGCGCATAGGTGCAAGGCGGCCATTGACTCACACGTGCAATCTGTCACGTTGCCCTCTTAGGGCGTGGGGACGTCCTGCAGGGGGAAATAATGAAAATACGCATTGTAACGCTGGGGCTCGCCCTCGGCGTGCCTACTATTTTGTCTGGCTGTTCGACGACACAGGCGCAATTTCAAAAGAATCCAAAAGGCGTAAGCAAGGGTGCCCTGTGCAGGACCTTTCTTGAATCTGGTGATCCATATTTTCGCAGGGATCTTGAAGCCTAATTAGTCCGCCGTGGCGTCAATCCATACGACTGCCCGGCAATGGTTCAACAGCAAAACCAGCAGCGGCTGCCATTGTTGCAATGGCGCTCATCGGTACGGCAGTGGCGGTCTGTGCAAACAACGATTGCGGCGGCGGCAGTTCCTATCCATCCTACCGAGGCAATTGCCAGTATGATTGGCAGCGGGATGCTGCTGGCAACAGATGCGGAGGACGGAGTGCCTACTCGCGGCCCGGCGGATATTGAGCAAGTTCCCTAGATCTTCCGATTGACTTGAAATGGACGCATCAATGGACCATATTGGCTCACAGAACTCGCCCACAGTATTTGACCACGGATGTACTGGCACTTGCTGTGTGGCGATTTGAGAGGTCGGGCAAACGCTCGGCCTTTTTCTTTGCCCGGTCGATTGATTCCCGCGTCCCGCTCAATAACGGTCCCTGATCATGAAATTAAGTCCACCGAAGCGCTTCGACTTGCGTAGGAACTCTGATGGTTTTTGGACTGTTTACGACATATTCACGGGCAAGCCAGCGGCCGTGAACGATATCGCTCTGGACAGACTTGACGCTGTACAGGCTGGCAAATGGGTTACCCAGCTCAATCTTCAATTTGCTCAGCGAGCCGGAGGGACGATCCATTGAGTTCCTCCACAGATTTAGTAGCCGAATTTATCCGTGCAGCAAACGGTCCTATAACGTCGGGCATTGATGAGCGCCGACGGTTGATCGAGCGGGGTGTACGAATGGTGCGTGAGATGCGTATCGAGACCGGCGTCCGCCCCGGTCGTCGAGCGAACGATCCGCTGCGAGACATTGAAATAGCGTCACTGATGGCGGAGGCCGCCGGAAACAATGATGACCTGAAGGGTGTTCTGCTCGACCTGGCAGAGATGATCCGCACGCTGAAAATCGTGCTTGATGCGAAGGGCGAGGTTTAGGAAGGCCAGTAGCGGAACCATCCTCTACTCCTGCCGTTTTCCCGGAAAGGAGAACGCCAATGTCCATCGAAGATTACGCCAAATCACTGCTTGCAGAGGTAACCGGACCTGAGGACAAGCAACCACCGGCAGGCGTGGATGACGGCAGCATGGTCGACGAGCAACGCCGACAAAAAGCGAAAAAGCCGAAGCCAAACGAGCCGGATCCGGAGGAAGTCCAGTATCCAGGGTACTTCAAGGACGAGGGCAGCCTCTAGCTCGTCAGTCAGGAAGTTTTAATCTGCCATGTTGGCTCCCACGCGGCGCAACCGAGTGGCCTGCATCGAACGCCTCGTGGCCGACCACTGGGACGGACGAGCGGTCGTCTGTAACCGAGATTGCGGTCAGCGACTAATCCTAGAGAGATGCAGCAGGTGTAACGCCTGTATACTCTGAAAGGTATCCAGAAGTCGCTCAGCCTCGACAGTCGAAATGCTCAAGTTTCTGAGACGCTCTATCAGCATATGCTGCTTCCCAATGATGGTCTCACCACGGAGCACGTGACGTCTGACCATTTCGATTTCGGTTTCGATATCGGCGTCCATCCAAAAAGAATACGCCATGCTGACCAAACGGCAAATCTGGCGATTCGATTGAGGATGAAACAGCCGGTACACGGGAACTTATTGGATTGTGGAACCCATTTGCGATCTGATGTATTTTGGGGGTGAATGTATCGCTGTGAGGGAACATGACGGGGACTTCCCACGGAACTACAGAGCGCAGGCGCTCCGTCTTGGTCGTTGAAGACGAATTGTTTATCGCGCTGCACCTGCAAGACGTCCTCGAAAAAGGCGGGTTTCGGGTGCTTGGCCCGGTCAGTTCGGTAACGCAGGCGATTGAGCTGATTGACAAGGAACGCCCCGATACTGCGGTATTAGATGTCAATCTAGGTGCTGAAAACGCTGCCCCGGTCGCATTCCACCTTAAGGAGCTAGGAGTGCCGTATGTCCTGGCTTCGGCGAGGGACACACGCGGGCTGGCTTGGCATCCCCTCCTTGCTGACGTCGTAAACCTTGGAAAGCCCACCAATTCCCAGCGTCTCATCGACGCGATACGAGCCCTGTAGTAAGCTAAGGCATTCAAAAAATTGCGAGACAAAGCCGACGTTGCCGACGTCTACGAAGTCGCTTGATCGTCCGCCAACTGACGTCTCCGTGGGAACAAAGCAGCCATACCTTAGTTGCTTATTCGCCGGTGCCCCTCCTCGGCACAAGGTCAACTTCGCCCCGCTTTTGCGGGGTCATTTTCGATCAGCACCGCAATGGCCCATTAGAAACGTTGGGATTCAATTAGTCTCTTGAGTGGTTGTGGTGTATATTGACCATACCGGTCCCACTACATCCATTTTTCGGCTGTGACTGTTTAAGAGACAATCTGCTCTTGCCCACCCTATTGGAGCAGAGCCATGCCTCACCGCGACCTATTATATATTAATGAAGCGAATGCTAATCTTATCCTCATCCTTGAGGACGAGCCGCTGATCGCGATGGACTTCGAACAAATACTTAAAAACGCGGGTTTCACGACCCACATTTGTTATTCCTGCTCGGAGGCGTCGGCTTGGCTCGCCGATCATTCTCCTGATGCAGCGATACTGGACATTTGTCTGAAAGATGGGTCATGCACTGGGGTGGCATCGCGTCTCCACCAAGATTCCATTCCATTTATTGTCTGCTCTGGGTCTACCCAGGACGAAATCGATCCGATTCTCATTCGTGGAGCCTGGGTGAGTAAACCGTGCCAGCCCAAAATCTTGGTGAATGCAATCAAGAATTCCATTGCCGCGATGCTTGCACTACGGGAGCCGATCGCATGACCGAGGTAAAAACCAGACGGCCACGAGGTGCGTCGCCTCGCGGAAATTTCGAAACGGCGAAGATATATGCGGTTTCGTCAGAAGAAGCCCGCCTGGCCGCAGAAAGACGGAAGACAGAAGCTTTGAGACAAGCCCGCCTCCGGCAACAACTCGAAAACCATCCTTCTAACGGAAAATAGCGTTTTAGCGCCTCCCTGGAACAATCGGAATTCGCTGCGGTTTCTTTGCATGGAGGAACCACGATGATCAATACCCCGAAACTTCCGGTCACCCACGAGGACCGACATCTACTCTGTCAGGAGGAGGTTGACGGATCGCTGCAGGTCATAATTGATCGCGCAACGACCAACGGCTGGGGCACCATGGAAACGATCGGCGCCATGGAGGAAGTCCTGAAAAATCTGCGGATTATGTACGCAGACAATCCACATCCCGACGAGGACGCGGCGGACAGTGGTGATGCAACCGACCTCGGTGCGTACCCTTCTGCCGATAGGCTGGTCAAAGCCTATGTGGATGAGACGGAAAAGCCATGAGCATCTACGCTTGGACGATATCGAAGCCTGGCCGTCCAAATGCCAGAAATGTCGGCCATCTAAACGAGATGCTCGAAAATCTGCGGGCCCTGAACCCGACTGGGTCAACACCGCCTGGATTCGTCACTCTAAATGCGAGGGTGCCTGATCATGGGGTCTACACGCATAGCGAAGGCGGTAGAGAAGAGTGGTCGGTGAGTTGGACGATAATAGACGGCTAATCCTAGGGGTTGATTTCGCGGCTGGGAATTGACAATCCTCACACAATGTCTTCATTTGCCCACACCCGTAGACCTCGAACGCTGTGGGTTTTGAGGAGCCTCCCGGCATTGCTGGTGAGGCTCTTTTTTTACGGGATTTTCAACCAGTGCCGAATTCCCGAGACGGCCGTCTCGCTCATGTAGGCGACTATTCCACCTATCGTCAGGCCAGCGAGGGCGATCAGCCCTGCCATGCCGAGCCCTAGCGTCTTCATGCGCTGCCACTCCGCAACTGTTGGGGACACAGCCTCTTGATTTTTCTCCACTGTCTCTTTCAGCGCTTGGATTTCCCCCCTCACCTGAGCGTCGATCTGACCTCTAACTGCTATTGTCGTTTCCATGTGGGCTATCTGCAGGGCCTGGTTGTCGAGCCGCTGGTGGATCACCGCGCGGCTTTCATGCGCCATTCCTTTTTCATCTTTGAAATCGACCCGAAGGCGGTCGACGCCCTCTTGCAATTTCCCAAGCGCGAGCATGATGTCGTCATTGGATGCCATGATTATTTCCGGCACCCATGCTGCGCATTACAGGTAGCATTATGTGCCGCGACCTGCCGGGCAAATTCAATATCGTTGGCGATGATGAACTGCCTGGAAACAGGCGCCGGCGTGAGCCGCTCAAACCCGGCGCCATCGAGGGCGGCCGTGCTACTGGCACACCCCATCAACAAACATGCCACCCAGAGCAGCACACAAGCCACCAGCGGATAAGTCACGAACTTCGGCATTGGTCTTGCTCCGCTTCTGAATGAGTTCGATTGATTTCTGGAGGGCGTCGGCTCGCTCAAGATCCCGGCCCTCATTACGAGCTGCAGGGAGAAGCCAAAGCGTGTTCGCGAGCTGGAAGATGACGAAAGCGAGCACTAGCCCGCCCACGCCGCCGACGATGGCCGAGACTTTGCTGATCACGACCGTACCTTGCGATAGATGCCGTAGATCGTCAGGGAGAGGATCACGAGCGCAACGATGATCCGAGCCCACTCCCCGCTTGTCAGATCATCGTGCTGCTTGGTCACGGCGTCTAAAACGTCAGGGAGGACGGGAACGATCGATGTTGCCGCCCCGCCCGCGCCCGTGCCGACGATGACCGCCACATCTTTCTTATTGACGGCCTTCGTGACCGATACGGTGTTGCTGGCGACGAACTGGCCCTTGGCCCACAGGCCAGCTTCAGCCGAGCGCCGATTGACCAAGCCCTTCGACTTCTTGCCCCCAGCGTTGACCCACTTCATCAGCTCGGTCGGGACAGCATCGAAGTCGCCAGTGTTGAGCTTCTTGAGCAGCGTGGACTTGTGAAGGGCGCCGGTATTGAAGTCGAAGGAGACGAGGACGGCGAACTGGTTGTCAGTCAGAGGCACCTTGACCAGACGTTCAACGCGGGCCTCGAATACGGCGAGGTCATTGCGGAGGATGTGCTCCGCCTCAACCTCGTTGATCCGCATTCCAGGCTTGACGTTGGGAATGCCTGCTGCCGAGGTGTGGCCGAAACCGATGGTCCAAACCCCAGCGATGTCCTTGTAGGCGACGAGTTCACAGCCTTCCCACTGTTTGATGTGCGAAAGCCCCGCCGCGTTGATGCGTCGTGTCATGATGATGTCCTTTGATGTTGGAACAAAGAATTGATACGGTAGTTTGTACGAAAGCTGGTCTGCGGAGTGGATTCCCAGGGTCGGCTGAGGCCTAAACCACCCGCGCCACTGAGTTGTTTGGCCTCCCCGGACGCAAGTCCCCCGCTTGGGTCCGGTCTTTGCCCATCGCCGGGCATGCGGGCATCAGACTGCCCCGGACGGCCCCGCCCCCCCCCAAAAATACTCACATTGAGCTACGGCGGATGCCCCAATGGGCTATTTCAAGTTTGTCCAATCGGATGCAACATCTACCTCGAACTTTTAGTCGGCTCGACGCCGGGAAGGAGAGGACATGACAGGCAACGACCCGCAAAATCAGAGTAATCTCGAGCGGCGCCATTTTCTCGGATTGGCGACGGCCGCGACTGCAAAAATCGCTCTCGTAGCAGCCGCGATATCTTCATCTTCGGTCACCCACGCCCAGGCAAAGTCGTGGTGGAAAACGGGGGGCGACCACCCAGGCAAAGGCCATGGCCAGCCCGGGGGGAATGGACAGTCCGGGGGCAGCGCAATGTGCTTTCTACGGGGCACGTCGATCGCAACCCCGACAGGCGAGGTCTTCATTGAGGACCTTCAAATCGGCAATCTCGTTGAAACAGTGGGCGGAAACGTTCGGGCGGTGAAATGGATCGGCCGCCATTTCTACAAGCGAAGCGGCCTAGCCTGGAACGACAACGTCGTGCCGATCCGCATTTGGCGGCACGCGCTTGGCCACAACACACCTCATCAGGATCTCTATCTCTCTCCCGGCCATGCTCTTTTCATCGGTGGCGTGCTGATTAGGGTTAAGGACCTAGTCAACGGGACTTCGATTGCGCCTGCGCCTCACCGCGAGACGATCGAGTATTATCAGATTGTTCTGGATAGCCATGACGTAATCCTCGCCGAGGGTGTTCCGGCCGAGACGTTTCTTCTAACTTCCAACAACATCGAGGGCTTCGCCAACTTCCGAGAATTCACGCGCCTCTATCCTGGCGATCAACATCGTTCCATGGTGCCGTATGCGCCAATTGTCGGGCTGGATTCCGGCCGCGAGCACCTAAAGGCGCTTCTACCTCGTCGCGTCCGTCGTGCCTTCAAGATGCGCGAACCGGTTCAGGATATCTTTGGGCGTATCGCCGCTCGCGCCGGGCAACTGGCCGGTTAAAACCGCGACCAACCAAGACCGCGAGACGAGCGATGACGCCTCTGGCCCTGTTACCCAAAGGTGGCGGGGCCAAGACGTTTGTCCGGCCCGCTTCAGGATCAAACCCGCCTACAGATGTCCTCTGATTTTGATGCGATGGAAAGATTCGGGCAAGCCGCGAAACGTACCGACCATCGACCTTAGAGGTCCGGCGGGATGTCCCCGCGTTATGATCATGAGATCAGGATGGTTTACGACTGGGAAAGGCCGCGCCGGCTGAAGAACATTCGGCATATTGCGGTGGCGATGAGAACTACTCTGGCATCGGCTTTGATGGCGGCAATTGAGACGTACTCCCTGGTCGCTTAGGCGGTTACCGCCAAAAAGGCACTTGGAAGTTGCGGTAAATCTGGCACAATAAATCTGCCCGAGAGGGTTCAGGTGTGACGGTTATCCATAATCGCCGTCGGACGGGCGGTCGGAAACTTAACCCGTCTCCGGAGCGGGTGACCGCTTCGGGCACCTGTTGTTTGTCCTTTTGTGGGTATTGACGTTCTGCCGTGCCGCACCAAATCTGTGCGAAACTGAGGGGCAGGAATGACATACGATTGGGATGGAAAGCGCCATTGGCTGATCAAGGCGGCCCGGATAACGACGGGCGTTGCCTTGACGCTGGCTATCTGCAGCCTTCCAATTCTCATGTTTGTTTGATATCGCCCTGCCGCTCCATGCGGTGATACGTGAAGCGAAAGTACCCGGTCGCTTTCGGTCAGGCGGCGACCGGGTTTCAGGCTGTCCAGATCGTATCGATCTGCGCCGACGTCTTGCCGGCAAACGTTGCAACCATGATCACGAACGGATCGAGACGACCAAAGCTTTGGGTATCCTCCCAGGCGATCTGCATGTCCTCTTGTTCGCTCTCATCCTCGATCGCAGCAATCGCATTATTGATCACCGCTGTCGTCATGCCTGCAGCCTTGAAACGATTCCGGAAGGTCAGACGCGGGAGCGCAGGCATTAGCGCCCGAAGCTCCTCCGGCGTTGGCTCCGGCGGCGGAACGTATGGCCCGATCACAAATTCAGGATTGTCGAGAAACCATTGGCGAATGGCCGGAGACAGACTGTAGGGGTCTGTCGGATTGGTGACATACGGAACTTCACTCTCGATCCCATCGAACTCGACAATGATAATCGCCTGTATCGTGCCGATATTGTCCATGTAGTGGGCATCGATGACGCGAATGAACGTTAGAGAGCCAACCGGAGAAAGGACGCTCTCAGCTTCTTGTGTTGTCAATTCAGCTTCTTGCACTGCCATAACTACCTCCTCAGAATATCTTGGTAACGGCATACAGGCCGCTGGAGTAGCGCCCGGATGCGCGCCAGGTGCCGGGGAGCGCAGATCCAGCGCCGCTATCGCCCAAATTCACGTAGGCTTGGCTGTCACCTGTAAACAGGCACGGCGTGCAGCCCCCGTTGCGGCTAATGCCGGAACTGGCAATCAATGCAATCGTCCAACCAACCGGAAAGTTGATTTCGTTTGCATTGGTCGTGTTGACTATCTGAGCGATGCTCGACGACGCGATGCCGTTGATCGTTCCCGTGATATTAATGGGCCAGTTGGCGCTCTGGTTGGATGCGTCGATCTGGACGCCGAGCTGACTTCCAAGCCATCCAATATAGATTTTGTTGGTACCCTGGCCGCCGCCTCCGCCCTGTTGGAGAGGCGTAAACCCGAGACGGGACGGTATGTCAGCAAAATACGCGCCTTGCTGTCCATCCAGCAGATCGGCGTCAAGTCCTGAACCGGCGCCGTCGTTACCGGCGGTCCAAACGGTATCACCTGCCCATGTCATACTTCCGGTTCGAGGCATGACCAGATTTCGCAGGAAAGTCCCGGCCGCATCGTGGACATTGATGAAGTTGGCGCCAGTCGATAGCGTATTCCCGAAGGCACCCTGAATGACACCGGCAGCAGTCCGTAGCACTAGCCGACGGTCGCCAGAACTGTTGTCAACAAAGTAGTCGCCGCCAGTCAAAAGGACGTTTCCCGTAAACGTCTTGGCCGACATGGTGCTGGGCAAGCGCGCGTCGGGTATCGTGCCCGTGAGGTTGGCAGCGTTCTGGTAGAAGGCTCCCTCCTGTCCATCAAGCAGGTCAGCGTCCAGTCCCGAGCCGGCACCGTCATTCCCCGACGTCCAGATCGTCTGCCCGTCCCAGGTCATGCTTCCTGTCGGCGGCAACTGGAGCTGCTTTAGAAACGTCCCTGCAGCATCATAAAGTTGATGGAAAATAGTGCTGGGAACCGCGCCGTGAACCAACCGACCGCGCACCACGCCTGCGGCGTCCTGAAACGCGAGAATGCGATCAGACGCGTTCTTGATAACCACCGCTCCAGTAAAGGTCTTGCCGGTCTGCGTCGCCGGTAGCCGTGCATCCGCGACCGTCCCAGAGGTCAGATTGTCGGCATTGTCGGTTCCAAGAGCAGCGCGCGCTCCGGATGCTGTTGATGCCCCGGTACCGCCGGCAGTGATGGGACGTGGGTTATTCGCATCAAGCGAAAGATCATCCACGAGGGCATTGTACGGCGCCGACTGGATGGTCGTGTTCGGAACGCCCTTCGTCCCGGCCGGGGGGCTATATACTCCACCTACTCTTGGCATGGGCATTCTCCAATAGAAAAAGCCCCGCGATTGCGAGGCTGGAAACGTCAGATTGTAGCTGTAGGAGGACTCGACTCTCGCCCTGATTGATTCAATGATCTCGGAAAAGAGGGAGATCAAATATGACGGTTAAGAGCTCAGAGGAAACTTATTTCGTTGACCTGACTGAAGGTCGGGAGCTTGTCGTTAATGGCATTGCCACGGGCGGTTTCTGGGGCAGTCAACATGTAATGTGCCTTTCGACTACCCGTGCAGGAGTCGACGAGAACGGCGCTCTTCGGGCAGAGACAGCCATTGTCGCGCGTCTTCGGTTTGACAATGATGTGGCAAAGCAACTTCGTGACGCTCTTGATCAGCAGATTGCCGCGCTGGTAGCTCCTCCGAAGGAAACTGCCAATTGAACTTTCCATGCTGTTCTACCTTTTTTCAATTTGATTGACTTCTGAAGGGGCGTTCGTGCGCGAAGACGATTTTGCATCAGTTGCTTTTATCTCAGCCGGTTGCCTGTTGTTTTTGGCTGGCATCGGCATCGGATTGCTCCAATGCTACTGGTATTTGCAGAGTGGAGTTTGGACGGAAATGTCGGTATTGGAGGCCGTGTGGATGTTTCGCGGCCAGTCGGTATCGAATGACTGGTGGAACTACCCTCAGCAGTGGCTTGGGCTACACAAGATTTTGTTACAGGTACCCGCTGGTCTTGCGGTGTTCGTTGCGGGATTTATTCCGATCAGCATCGGCTCCGCCTCCTAGTTCACTTCCCTAGTGTTTTAAGGCATTGTCACCTCATGATCCGGATCGTTCAAATCGCATGTGTCGTCGTGACTGCCGCCATCCTGTGGGTGATCGGACGGGGGATTGCTTGGGGGATTGATTCAGGCGGTTCCGTTTTCACGAACGGATTCTTCTGCGGAGCAGTGTTTATGCTGCTGTTCTATGGCCTTTGCTGCTGGCTGGACCCGTCATCGCGCCCGCGCGGTTCCGCCCCCAAGCAGGATTGATTTCGTAAGGGCCTCGACCAGGGCGGGATTGCCGCCGCTGCGCTGAGCCTTTGCAAGTGCATCAACCATCGCAGCCCGATTAGTCACCATCGCTTCAGCCAATGAAGCATTTGCAGCCTCGCGACGACTTCCAACGATCATGTTCATGATCTTGTCTGCAGCTTTTACACCTGTTGCCCGTGCCGTGCCGCTGAGACCGCCAGCCGCGAAGGCATTCCGGGTAAAGTTCGGGTCGCCCTCGCCGCCAAGTTCGGCCCTGTGCGCCTGTCGACGAGCAGTTTCGCTGTTCATCATGACCGACTGTCGCGTACCGGCAAATGTCCGTTCGTTGTCCAGCACCTGAAACAGCCGATCTGCCCGATCCTGCCCGAACAGCGTTGCAAGACGGTCCCGGTTCCAATCGCCTTCGCTCTTGATGAGATTGTTGAGCTTGGCAACGTCGTTCGCGTTGGAACCAAGAATGCGGTCTACTTCGGCCCGCGCTCCCTGTCTCAAGCGTAACGGCGCCGCCGATGGCCCAATCTGCCTTCCCTGTGGCAGAGCGCCATGCTCAAACTCCTGAGCCAGCTCTGCCGGCCGTGGCGCTGTGCGACCGTGGTCGAGAACTGTTTGGCCTCGGGTCAGGGCATCGTTCTGACGTGCAAGCTCCGCATAGGAGGCATCTGCTTCCTTGATACGCGGTACCGCCCGTATCAGCCCATCGTCGAGCTGCTGGCGGACTTCCGACAGGGCGTTGATGACCTTGGGATCAACCTCGCCAGTCAGCATGCCGTCAATCGCTTGGCGCGTCTGAAACATGACGCTCGGATCTGCGGAGAGCTGTTCCGTGCCTTCTATGTTCAGCATTCCGCGAACTCGGCGTAGTGCAGTCTGGGCCGGGCCACGTAAACGGCTGACGGACAAATCGATGTCGTCGGCAATCGGCGTCATATCATAGCGCGGCGCATTTTCGAACGCTTGACCATACGCAGGCCCTACCGCGCGCTGGTTGGCGGCAATATTGCCTTGAACTTCGCTGGGTATAACGTTCCGTCCCATGCTGTCGTCGACGGCGGCACCGATACGGGCGTTTGCTCCGGTGTTTCGGGTATCGAGCGCCGACCGCATGATTTCCTGAGCGCGACCGGGCATGGAAGCCAATGCACCGGCTTGGCCCTGAAGGTTTGGCCCCAGGTCGGCAATCATTCCGTTCGGGCCAAGCGTATCGAGACGGGCGCGCATAGCGGTCTCATCCATGCCGTCGCCCATGATGGCCTTTGCCAGCTTGGCAACTGTGGAGGCCTTGGTTCCGGCAGCTTTGGCGACCCTCCCCAGCTTCAGTCGATCCATCGCGGCCCGAGCGCCAGCACCAACAACTTTTCCCGTGACTGGCCCGAAAAGGCCAGTGCCGCCACCCCATTTCATCCCGTCGATGACAGCATCGGGATTGCCACCGGATCGCACAGCCTGGTCGGCTCCACCCACGGCCGAGCCACTCCCAGCGGCCGCCAGTGAGCGCATGAACAGATTTCCAGCCCCACCCCCGAATGCCGCTGGCGCTGCCGCAATCATCGGCAAGGTACCACCGACTGCGCCAACGAGGTTTGCACCCATCGTCACATTCGGATGCTGTTCCTGCGCGGTTTCGGTGAGCGCCTGGGCCTCTTTGAGGTTCGTGGCATAGTCTTCACCGTTTATCAGAGATGAGAGCCCTGCAGCGCCGCGCTGGGCGGTCCCAAGCAAAACTGGGCCAGCAATAGGCACGCCGTCGAGTATCCCCGTCAGGGCGGCACCTGTCGCACCGTTGACGCCTGACATCCGCTCTTCTCGATCGACCAAAGCCGCGCCGTCTTCAAACGACAGATGCTGGCCGCTTCGCTGGGGCGATTGCTGACCCATGCCGATCTTGGCGTTGAAGTCCGCGCGCGGCATGTCCGAATAAAACTTCGTATGCAGCGCGTCGGCCAGCTGCTGATCCGACATGTCGTCGTATTGCGGATATTGAGCCCGCACTTCTTTGATTGTCGGCATCAGCGGATACCCAGCGGGTCTACGGTGTTGTCGCCGCCGTAGGTCGGGCCACCATCGCGGGCCATGCCGTCGGTGACGGTTTGACGGTTGCGGCGCTTCATCTCGATCGTTTCCTTGTTATCTCCCGGCTGTGGGAAATACTGCTTGTTGGCATTGTCGAACTCTTCATTGGAAATGACCGCGCCCGATTCACGGCGAAGCTGGGCGTTGATGAAATTTCGGCGCGCCTGGTCGAGGTTCTGGAATTCGTCACTGACCATGTAGTTTCCAGCGAAAGGTATCTTGCTGGCGAGCGTATCAACGATGCCCTGACCAGCCGCACCGTGCTCATCGATGACAAGCCCGGACTCCTTCATCCGATCGGCAAAGGTCATTGCCTTCTTTTCGTCGATGGTGACCTTCGGCTCTGTCAAAGGGATCATGGCCGACTGTTTCCCTAAATTGGGCTGCGCTTGCGTCTGCGGCACAGTGTTGCCTTGGGTCGGGCCTGCCTGCGGCTGCCCACCATTACCCTGCCGACTAAACACTCCGTCGGGGGTCAGGAACATGATTTCACCATTCGGACCCGTGATCGTTTTGCCGGCGCCAAGTTGCTGTGCCTGTTCCGGCGTGATTGTGTTCGAATCCATCAGGCCATTGAGCGCCTGTGCTTCGACCGATTTTCCATCGAAACGGAACTTTCCATCTTTGGGAGCCGCATCGGGTGCGGATATCCAGGCTCCGCTATTTGGATCGTAAAGCCTGCCATCCCCGGCATTGATCAGCGACTGCTTGTCGCCCTTTGCCTTCAGCGCTTCGATCTGGGCGCGCTTGTAGTCCATTTCCAATTGTGTTGATGGATCACTGGCCTTTATCGAACGTTCGCGGACAGCCGCCGCTTCCTGCATCTGCTGTTCCGCCATAGCCTGAAGGATAGCCTTTTGCTCTGGAGCAACGAATGGATTCGACAGTGCGGCAATCAGTCGAGGATCGAGCCCCAGCGCGTTTGCTCCCTGCGGTTTTTGCTGGACACTCGATTGCTGCGACGGCTGCTGCTGTGCAGCCTGACGGGCCTGCGCCATCTGTTCATCCGTCGCCGGGCGTCCACCCATGAGGGCCGGCATTATTCCGCCGGTCGCGCCCATGAGTTGCTGTGAACCCCGGAACTCGGCCGGGACGAACGGACTGTCTGCCCGGGCCTGCGTGGGGGTGGATTCTCGACCTGGAAACTGGGCAGCATAGTCAGGAGTAGCCTGAAACGCCGCAACCTCGTCAGACAGTGAACCCGGCTGTTGCGTTGGGGAGATAGCTTCGATTGCGGCCGCTGCGGTTTGCGGCTGGCTACCGTTTCCGGGCATGCGCAGCCCTTGTGTGTCGTACACCGCCATGGGGTTATCGATCTGGGCGCCCGGTCCGGAATATGGAACGGCCCCGCTGGTGTCGCCCCGCATGGCAGCAAGCCGCGCAGCATCCTCTGGTGAAATCGAGGCTGGCTCAGCAAGCATCGCGCCTCGGTCAACCGGCATCGGGGTCATACGGGCAGAAGGATCGAGGCTGGCGACCTCCTGCGGCTGCGCATCGGCGAACATTGCCAAGGCCTTAGCACGATGGCCAGCCATCTGCTGGTTGACCTTGTCGGCCACGGTACCGGGAGCACCGCCATTGTTGGCATCGGAGGCACCATAGCGACCCACACGGCCGGCATTGATGGCGGAATAGATATCCATCATGCCCATACCTGGCTGAACGCCGGCGTCCTTCAAGTATTTGGCCACCGCGCCATCCGGCCCCAACTGCGAGCCGACGGGGTTTTCCCAGTCAACACCGTACTTCTTCGCCTGCGGCTCCCCGAACTGGATAAGCCCCTCATGCTGGCCCCATTGCGTGACAGGACCCTTCTTTCGGGGATCAAAGGTTCCTGCAGTCTCGTAGGAGATGGCAGTGGCAAGATCGACAGGATCAATTCCGAGCGACGACGCAGTTGAGGCTATGCCGCCCTTGATATCGTCGGATGCGAAGGTCGATGGTGTGGCCGGAATGTTTCCGGCGCTGTCCACTTTTGGCATGGCATTGCCCATGGCCGCAGGCACGAACGGCGACCCACCCACAAGCGGATTGAAGACATTGCTCGTAAAATCGGCCGCGCCGTCCTTCTCCACCTTATCGAGCCGGCGCTTGCCGATACCGGCGCCAACACCCTTCATGACAGCGGCAATGCCCTCGTAGGTGGTCTTCGGCGTCTGTCCCATGATCTGCTTCTGGAGCGCCTCGATCGTCTCGCGCTTGCGCTTGAGAGTCCCTGCGGTCTCGCCTGTGTTTCCGCCAAATATGAAACCGACCATCAGTAAAGGCCTCCGTTATGCCGTCTGGTGAACAAGGTAGCCATGACTGCCATCACATCGCGAACATGCCGGCGAGACCGCCGAGCAATGCCCCCGCGCCAGCCTGCTTGGTGTTGTAGGCGCCCAGACGGTTTTGATAGTCCTGGCCGACGAGGCCTGCGTAATCGACGGTTGGGATCGACTGCCCCTGGGTCGGAACGAACGACGGCCCCGTGATCTGGGAGCCAGACATCAACGCCGCGATTTCATTCAGTGGCTGGTTGCGAGCCGCATAGGCCTCGTTGAGTGCCTGGGTCCGCTGCGTATTCTGCGCAGCAATCTTCGCCTGTTCCGCGTTGAATGCCTGATCCTTCAATGCATTGTTGCCGGATGTCGCCTGCGTCGTGTTGTCAAACATCTGCTGTTCGGCCGTATTCCCGAACTGAGCACCAGCCAGACCTTGCGTAAACTTCTGCTGCTGGCCAGCGTTCGCAAACGTCCCCTTGCCCATGATCTGGTCATAGAGCTGTTGCTGAGCTGAGTTCTGGAACTGTGCCCGCTGCGCCTCCAAGCCGACCATGCGCGATTGCTCCTGCCCGCCAGCAAGGATGGCGCCATACCTCGCATCATTGGATTGGCGGCTGGACTCATCGACCGCTCGGTTGAACGCTTCCGATCCCGGCATCAGTCCTTGATTGGCAAGCTTCTGCTCGAGCGCCGACCGATCATTCGCCAGTTGTGGATTGATCCGCGAAAGAAGCGCGTCTTCAACCTTCTGACGATCGGCGCTGAAATCGGAATTGTAGGTCTTGGTGATGTCGCCGGCGTTTCCCAGCTCGGTCTGAACCTTTCCCGCATCGGGCAACGACGTTTGCAGCTTCGGTCCGGTTCCATACTGCTGATATTGCGGCAACCCAAGGCTAGCTGCGTTACCCCCGGCTGGCAGCTTGTCAGTCGAGAAAGGATCATTCAGCAGTTCGCCGAGCCGGCTAGATTGCTGGACTGCGACGTTTGCGAGGTTGCCCTTCGTGGCGTCGCTCTTGTCCTTCAGCTGCTGCTGTACGGGTGACAGCGTTTGCGTAGCGGTTGTAGTCGGAATGTCATACATCGCGCCGTTCAGCGGGTCGCGCCATTTAGTGGACCCCGTCTGCGAATACGTCAAAGCCCCGTCGGGCGTTACCTGGTTGATGTTGCCGATCTGACCGTTCGCGATGGCCGTGCCGATATTCGTCGCGGTCTGTGCCGATGCGGTTTCTTTCGGATCAGGCGCTTTTGGCGTGGACTTGCCCATCGGCAGATTCCTTCGAATTGACGCGGTGGGAGCGCCAGTTTTCAATTGTCAGGGTGAAGATGATTTCGGCTTCTGAGATTCCACGAAGGCGGGGTATGCGATACGCCTCAAAACCGAAACGGACCGCAATCTCGCACATTACTGTGTTGCGTTCGGAGACCCGCAGAACAACCAGCTGGCATCCAAGATCATCAAACGGGAACGAGAACATTGCCCGGATAACGGGTTTGGTCAGCCAGCGCTTGCTAACCGACGCGGATGAAATCTCGATCACGCCGCTCTCAGGCTGCCAGTTATGATAGACGGAACCGGCGATCAGCCTTTTCCCCTCAAACACTCCCATCGTTGCGAATTTCTCGAAGCCCCTTGCGAGGCCACTGTGAGACGCGACGAAGTGACCGACGATTTCATTTCGTTCAGCCGAGCTTGGTCCAGACCAGACGATGTTCATGCGCTTGCTTGGCCCACTTCAGTCTGTAGATTCGCGAGATCAATCTCGACGTCGAGCCGGACGTCTCCACCCGAGGCGATCACACAGCCCACGGCAAGGTGGTCTCCTGTCGCTCTGACATTCTGCCGGTACTTGTACCGCGTGGAAGAACTGACGCCGTCCCATGTGGCAACATCCCAAAGACCGTTGTTCCACTCAGACGATAGCGAGTTGCCTATTGAGACGTTCGCCGAGGCCGGCGCGGTGATATCGAAATCCGCCCGGGCAAACAGCTTGACCTTCGGCTTTGTCTTGCCCCGAAAATACATCTGGGCAAGCGTTGCGGTCTTGCGCTGCCCGTAGGCGCCGCTCGCTGTGAACTGTGAAAGGTACACCGCTTGGAACACAAGGCCGTCATCGGAGCCCGTCGTATCGGCCTGCCAGCAGTAGCCGTCGATCGATCCGAAGAACAGGCTACCCTGATAGCTTGCGTAGCAGACGGCCCGCCAGTTCGAGATGAATGACCATTTCCCGGTCAGGACGTTCAGAACAAACGTCTTGTCGCTGATCACGCTGTTTTCGGGAAAGCTGATGAAAACGAGGTTCTGCTCGATCCATTGGGTTAGGTTCCAACGTCCACCGGTGGAATTTGCGGCCAAGCGCCACTCATCCTCAATCGGGCGCGACACCGAGACGAGGCTGAGTGCCTCACGGTCCCGCGTGAACACCTGAGACATCGGCGTGAGACCATCGGTGTTGGCAACGAGTATGTCGGCCCCTGCCCGGATCCACGCATTTTTGCCGACCGGCTTGCCGATCTGATAAATGCCCTTGAGCGCAAAATCCGTTGCGGGGTCCGAACCCATGTAGACCGCCACTTCGCCCTCTGTTGAGACGAAGACGCACATATCACTCAGGCCGTCGCCGCTCTCGATCGACCAGGAGAAGGCAGTCAGCAGCGATCCGCCCTTCTTCAGAACGCCACCGAGCGGAAACACGACAGCCGCGCCACCGATCTGGTTCGTTGGAAGATAGTAGGCATCGAGCGTGCCGTTCTTCAGGTACCATTCGCGGTTCTTGAATATCCAGCCGTAGTTCATTTGCGATTCAGTCGAGCCGTCTGCAAAGGTCATTGCCGGCGTCGTCACCCATGTCGTTCCGTTGAACATCTGGCGCGGGTCAGAGCCGTTGACGCATACGAGGAAGGCCCCCGCCGCCGTGGCGTGCTGGAAGGTAGACCAATCCGAGCTTGTCATGCCGGATACCGATGCTGCTGTCGTTGTCGGTGGCGCAGCGGGAGAGCTCATCTCAAAAATGGCCGTATCGGTTGCCATGAACAGCCGCTCAATGCCGCCATACTTGTACTTGAAGGCGGAGCGCAGTGTGCCGCCCCCCGCTGCCAGGCCCTTCTTGACCGAGCCCCCACGGACCCGGCACCCCATCAGCGTTGGCAGCATGTTGAGCAGGATCGATGCGGACCCTGGTGTATCGGCCGCCATGTCTCGAGTTGTGACCAAGCCGCCTTTGGGAGCTGGATAGGTCAACGGCTGCGAAGATTGCGGGGGGCCGCCCTTCCCGCCTCGACGAGAGGAAGGGACACGACCTGGTCGAACGTTCATCATTGGTCGCCCCGATCTGCTCTGATTTCAGCGATGAGGTCGGCCTCGAACTCCGAGAGGAAGTCGTCGAATTCGAAACCCTTCTGACGGCGCCAGCGCCAAAGGAGGTTCTTGACGAGCAACCGTTCAGGAAACAGGACAGTGTCATCATCGGCGGAGAACGTGTCTCGCTCGACACCGGCATTGGTCTTGATCCAGTTCTTCGACACGTAGTCCATGACCGCCGTCGCGGCGAAGGACACGGGAGAAATTCCGATCGTGTTGGCCTTGATAAAGAAATATGGCTGCGCGGACGGAACGGCGCTGATCACAGTCCACTGACCACTGCTGAGAACGGGTCGGGCAAATTCGCCCGCAGGTGACCGCAGAGCGCCACCGGGGGTCATCCGGTTATAGTCATCCGGCAGGACATAGGAGGCAGCAGACGGCGTTACCTGCTTCAGCATGCGCTGCCAATCGACACGGCGTGCAATCTCGGCGCCGGCTTCGGTTGCCAGCGCCATCATGGTCTTGGCGTTCTGATCGTCGGTACCGTAGACGCTCGTAAAGGGATCGAGCCCGACGACATCACCAACTTCATTGATCGCGGTCAGAATGGTCATGGCGTTGGTTCTCCGATGACGACTTGGCCGTTGCCCCAGCGTGCGCGCTCATCATTGATCCGAAGGCCGAATATCGCCTGATCTTTGAGCGCCTTTGCCGATCCTGCCTTCTCCGCGTCCCGTTCCCAGATCGCGATTTCCTCGACAACGGCGTAAAGGTAGACGTCGGGCGCAGACGTCAGCAGCCAGTTGGTTGGGTTCGAGAGTGTTAGCCCCGGCAGCTTCGCGTAGTATGTGATGCCGATGTCGCCATCGGTGGTGGGTCGCACCCTCAATTGGTTTCCCACGACCGCGTAGCCGATCGGGTTGCCTCCAAAGCTCTGGAAACGGCTGCTTAGCTCCTGAAGCGACCAGGAGCGCAGATTGCGACCGTCGGCCGATAATGTCTGCCTCATCTCGATGAAGTCGTCCGGTAGGTCACCGTCACCGGTCACAAGCGTGACCACTGCCGACTTCTCCATCGCGCCAACGCGCAGGACCCGGTTCAATTTCGTCTCAGCAAGGCCAACGAAGCGCGGCGTGAGATGCGCAATGCCATTGTTGCCGGAATAGTCACCGGCATCCATCAGCAAGGCACTGTAGTCGGAAATCCCTGACATCAGACGACCTTCATTCCCGACGCCGCTGCCTGATATTGGCGCGATCTGTCGATGATCCGTGAAATCTCATCGTTGATCCGGCGATGCTCTTCCGGATCCACGTCTGCTGGAGGCTTGCGCTCTTCAAGGGCGCGTATTTGGCCCTGAACTCTCTGGTGATCGATCATCAAACAGTCGCATCGAACGAGCGCCAGGCCCGGTTGTCGCCGTCGTTCAGCCATTTCTTGACGAACTGCTGATCGCCTTCGGTCTGCGCCTGGACGAGACCGGCGTCATAGGCGACGTTGAGCGGCACGGAGGCGATTTTCACCCAGTCGCCCATCTGGTTGCCGGATGTCTCGTTCCGGGTGAAGGTGTTCTGCTTGATCAGGTCATCGACCGGATAATCCGTGCGAAACGTGGTCTTTTCGCCGTCGAAGTATCTCCAGACTGAGCGACCGGTTTGGAAATCATAGTCGAACAGCTCCCACGCACCGTCACGGATCGTCATGGCTTATTCTCCCGGAAGACGGTCGGCGCGTTCCGCCTTGCCAGCAGCGAAAAGCTCCTTGGCTTTCGAAACGGGCAGATCGACGATTTCGCCAGCAGGCGTACGAACATCGGCTTCAAGCCATGCGTCGTAGAGAAGCTTTACCGGCACCGTTGATTCCTTCTTGTTCATGCCGATCGACGGCACAGGTGCCGCCGTGTCCGGCTTCGGGGCGAAGGTGGTGTTTAGCGTCTCGCCGTTGCCGGCGTTGGCGCCCGTCGTAGAGGCGTTCAGCACCTTGTCGATTTCTTCCTGAATGCGCTTGTCGCCCCAGTTTCCGGGGACCTTGATGCCGAGGTCTTCAGCATCCTTCTTGAGATCAGGCATTTCGATGTTCCTTTCGGGAATGAAAAAAGGCGGCTCCGAAGAACCGCCCCATGATGCTCAGGCTGATGACTGCCCTTACGATACGGCCGCCGAGAACGGCGTGACTTCCGTACCAGTTGCAGAACCGAAGATGTTGACGGACCAAAGGTTTGGACCAACATCTTCAAGTTCGATGCGATCACCTTTTACGCCGCCCTTGGTGGTGCCGTTCATGGTGATCGTGTCGGTATCGGCCGCTGTCTCGAAGGCAAGGGCCGTATCGCCGGCATCTTGCGCACTAAGGGCGTTGCCCGTCATCACATCAGAGCCGTTGGCGACCTGAATGATGAGGTTGTTGGAGGTGATCGTGGTACCGACGAGGATCGAGTATTTACAACCCGATCCGTAGGCCGCTGGCAGGGTCAGAACAGACCCTGCAGCGCGATTGACCACGACAGAGACATCGGCGTGCGTATTCTGATTGAGCGTCAGAGCGGCCGCCGTGATGGCTACGGGATAGTAAGACATCTGGGGTTCTCCTTAGCTCGATGCCGACATGCCGAAGAGGTCAGCGATGACCCCCAGGCCTTTTTCGTTCTTGGGCTTCAGCGTGCCTTCGCCGATCAGGACACCCTTGTCCGCATCGCCCGTCTTGGCGACGTCCTTGTCTTCCTGGATCTTGCGGAGCCAGAGGAATTCAAGGAATTCGGTGTCGATGAGGAAGGCATTACGGGCCAGTGCGGCCGTCGCCATGACGCGGTCGGGCTGGATCATGATCGTACCGAACGGACCTTCGTAGTAGTCCGCCGATGCAACGATGGTGTTGCGCTCGCCACCCTTCGACACGGCATACCGGAACGGCGCAACGTTGGCGTCCGACATGAACGTGACGAACACCGACTTGATGTACGGCGCGCCGACCAGGTGCTGGAAGTTCGCACCGCTGGTGAAGCCGGACGACATCGCACTGTCGAGCAGTGTCTTGGTGAACGCGCGCTGCGTACCGTTGGTCGGAGCGACCGTCAGGCCCGTACCAGAGTTGAACCCGCCGTTGACACCACCAGCGCCACGCGAGGCGTTCGTGGTGATCCAGGTGGGCAGACCGCCCAGCTTGCGGATGGCGCCGCCCTGTGAGGCCTGCGGCGATACAATGGCGAACTCGACATCCTTGCGGAGCTCGACGCCCTTCTTCAGCTTCTGGTACTTGCGCTTCTGCACATTGCCGGCTTCAGAAACGACTTCCTGAGTGCCGGAGATTGCCCAGCTCTTGCGCATGATCTGGGTATAGTCGCCGTACCGGCCGGGCGGCGTGATGGCGTCGAAATTGTATTCGGCACCTTCAGGCACGACGTTTTCGGCAGGCGGTGCGAGTTCGTCCACATCCCATTCAGGGTGAACGGAGACGCACTTGCCTTTCTCGATCATAGAGTAGATCGGGGTGTCTTCCGGCGTAATGCGCGACACGACGTCGGAAAGCTCTTCGCGGTTCCCGACGGCATTCGTCGTCAGGAATGTGTTGGTAACAACAGCCATGTTGGTGATCCTTCGATGATGGCCCTATTCGAAGTCGATCGACATTGCGTCCTTGATCGACCCGGTTTGATCCAACCGTTTCATCGCAGTCTGATTCTGGCGGGCTTGCGCCGCCGCCGGTCCCGTGGCTCTCGCCCGTGGCACGGCATTCGGCGCGTTGTTGACCTTCTCCAACGCCTGGCGCCTGTCCCTCTCAGCCTTCAGGCCGAGACGGGCATAGTGGACCATCTTGAACAGCCGATGGTCTGTTGCCTGGGCGGTTTCCTCTTGCGAATACCCGAACTCGGCAGCCGTCTCGAACGCATTGTTGAAGAACGTTTGGCGGGCCTTTGGATCTGCAAGCTTGGGAAAGGTCTTGAGCAGCTCTGCGTTCTCGCTGTTGAGGCGTTCCTGCTTCTGCTCGTTCGTCAGCTGTTGACCGACCTGCTGCGGCTGTTGGGCAAGCTCGATGATCTGCGAGACTTGCGTCATCGCGGAATCATAGATCGCCTTCTGCCGGGTGTACTCTGCAGGGTCTTTGACCGCCAGGATGGTCTGCGGCTCTTCGGGCAACTGATTAGCCAGAAAGTCTGCGATAGCACGCGCCGTGTTCGACACGCTGGTTGACATAGTCTCAAGAGTGCGGCCGCGATTGGCCACTTCCTGTGTCTTGGTGCGGTAGTCTCGCTCACGCATGTAGCCGAGCTTCAGTTCCTTCACAGGAACCTGCTCACCACCCTTGATGGTAACGACGAGGTCATCGTTCGGGTCGCCTGCTTCGGGCTCTTCGCCCGTGGCTTCCAGATCGAGCTCTTCGTCAGCGTTCGCACCGGTCTCTTGATCGCCTCCGGCAATCTCATCCGTCTCGGGCTCGATCCCTTGTTCCCTGCCCTGCGGGTTGGCCTGTTCGCGCTCTTCGTCGCCAGGCTCCCAGAAGTTCAGGTTTTCGGGGTTGTCGATATCGGTCGAGGGTTCAACGGTTTTGCTCCCGCCGCCTGGCAGGTTGGCACTCTCGTCTGTCATGGCTTGTCCTTCTAGACGTTCGGCGCGGGCGTTATGCCGGCGCACTATTCCCGGTAGCCTTGGCTTCCTCGATCAAGAGGTTGAGCTTGCTCCGGAAAGTTCGGATGGCGCGCGTCTCTGCCGCATAGGCGGCGCGCGTCTCATGATCTGTTGCCGATGCTCCTACGCACCGGTTGATTGCTGATGCCTCCATTTCGTCCATCAGGAGGTGGAACAAAGGCATGTCGAGCAGGGTGCGGGCAGCGGCGGCTTTCTCTGCTGGTGTCATCCTGGCTGACCTCCGATATGGACGGCTGGCATGCGGGGACCGCCGAGCATCATCTCAGCCGTGTTCTGCCGGGTCTGGAGCGCAATCTCCTGGTCGATCTGGTACCGCTTCAGTTCCGTGCTGGAATTGATCTTCTCAAGCTCGATCTCGCGATCAACTTCGATCTTGCGCTGGTCGTTTGCCACATCCGCCTGCATCTTCCGCTCTTGGATGGCGATTTCGGCCTTGGCCTTCTCCGCTGCTGGGTCGGGCTTCTGACCTTGCTCGGCTGCGCGCTTCTTGATGGCCTCCAGATCAGGCTTCGAGAAATACAGATCAGTGGACTTCAGACCGGACGCCTCGACGTGCTTCGAGATCGAATTGTAGAGATTGTCCGGCGACACATACGGATTATCGATGGCACCGAATGACGCCAGCAATTCCTTTTGCAAGGCGATGACCACCTGAGTTACGATCATGTCGCGCTCACGGGTACCGGCGCCAAGGCCAGTGTTCACCGTGGCGTCCATCTCCGCATTCCAGTAGCGCGGGTCAACCTCGACCCATTCGTCTCTCAGGCGCACCACACGGGGCTTATCCTGGTGCTTGATTGTGAGGCGTAGCAGGCCTTTGAAGACCTTCTTCAGGCCGTTGGCGATTGTGCTGACCATAAGCTCGGTCTGACCGATCCCCGCCTGTTCGATCATGGCGGAGGCCTTGGCCGTGACGTTCTGCAGCGCATCTGCCGCCATGCCGCTCGATGCGTCTGAAATCCCGGTGCGGTCTGTGATTTCATTGTCGAGATAAGTCAGCATGCCGAAAGACTGCTGAGCGACGAAGGGGACCGTCGAGAAGCCAACAGCATCGGCGACACTGACCCCGTTCGACACGCGGATCGGCTGGCCGAACTTAGGGTTCAACACTGATTCCGGGTTCTCGATCGTCCCTTCCTGGACAATCGGCTGTTGCATGTTCTGCCAATAGAGGTTGTCGAGCGTCTGGCGCAGCAGGACCGTCTTGATCTTCTGCAGGTCCTTCGTGTCGTCCGTGATCGATGTGCCTTCGCGCTCGTGCGGTCGATCCTCAGAGACGATGTCCGCAAACGGCACCTCGTCGCACTCCTCGTCTTCGAGCAGGTACTTGGCCTTGATGCCGCCTGCGTAGACCTGCCGCCGCAGTTCAGCGATGCCGTCGTCGTCGGCATCAATACGAACGTACAGCTCGTAATACTCGACCTCCTGCATGGCCTTGGCGCTGGTGTCCGACTCCGCCTCGACGTACCGGCGTCGGGTGCTCTCCTCCGCATCCTTGTCGCCGTTGCTCTCGGTCGCGGCCGGGATGTCATCGATCATGGCCCGGTCATAGCCCAGAGCGACCAGATCACTTCGGCGCAGCCGCTTGTTGATCCCGGTAATCGGGCTTTCGTCGATGTCGATCGCATCTGGATGGATCAGGAACTCTTCAGGCGGCACCGCCCCAAGGCGCGTGCATCCCAGTTCCTTACGGCGCCGGATCTTCACATCGTACATCGTTTGCGGCTGTGGGCCTTCGGGCGTGTCGATCATCTCGACTGTCTGGGCTTGCTCCAAGACTGTGATGTCGTCACCTGAAACCAGCTGGACTACAGCGTCCTCGCTCAAGCCCGTGTGCTTCGATACCGAGACCACAATCTTCTTGTCGTACCACCAGCGAATAACGCCGTTGCGAAGCTTCAGGGCGTCATTGACCGCATCCTTGACCGCCTTGTAGCCATTGCTCTCGGGGAACACGATGTTGTTGATGTAGTCGGTCGATTGTTCTGCGCCTGCCTCATCACCCGGCCCCACCGGCTGATACTCGACAATCTTGTCGCTTCCCAAGATGGTCCGAATGATCGAGGGCAGCACCTTCTTGATTGTGGTCCGAACATCGCGTGAGATGACCTGCGAGCGGCCTACAGGCGCCTCCACGTCCTTCATCACGCCATCGTAGTATTCGGTCGCCGTCTGGCGGTCCTTGGACAACTGGCCCCGATAGCTCTCGCAATCCTTGACCAAGCCATTGACCAGCTTGGACATCTCCTCATCGGACATTGCCATCAGACTACCTTCGTTGCTTTGAAGTCCCACGAACTTGCGGGCTTATTCACCACGGCCTTGCGCTTCATCATCAGCCCGTATCGAGAGGCAGAGATGACGTCGTCGTGGAGTTTCACAATCTTGCCGTCCTTGCGGTGATAGAGACGACGCTCTTCAAGCCAGAGACCGCAGGTCCGGAACACCTTCCAGCGTCCGGTCAGCATGCGGTCCAGCATGTCAGTGACGCCCGCCTCGACGCTGTTACCGCCATCGTCGAAGGTCGCCCGCTCCGGAAGCATCTTCAGCCCCTGAGCCTTGTACTGGCTTGCAAGGTTCTCGCCCGCTGCAGTGTCGTTGTTGCCATCGTGAGGCCATGCCCATGGCAGCCAGTTACCCCAAGGCTTCAGTGCGGCCGAATGGAACACCGGTGTGGCTTGCCGCTTGCGATAGTCCTTCGTCACGTAGATGACGTCGGCATCACGGTCCCAAGCAAGGTTGACGGCAGCCGTCGGGTGATCCCATCCGAAGTCGAGCCCGCCAATCTGCGGCCAGTGTTTCGGAATATCGAACGGCTCGACGATGATGTCCTCTTCCAGAACCGGAAAGACAATACCCGAGCCGAGCGTTGGAATGCCTTTGGCGCGCGCCTCACGTTCATGCGCCGGGTAGCTGGCGACAATCTTCGCTCTCTGCTCCGGTGTGTAATGTTCTGCATCGTCGATCGTCATCGAAGTGACGTGCCGCGCTTCTGTCCCGATCTCATCGGCCGCCGGCATGATAAACCTCGCGACGACGGTGGACATGCCAAGCAGGGGCGTGAAAGTAGTCTGAGCGAACTGTCCGCGCTGACCATTGTTAGTTCGGGTCAGTCCCTCGCTGTAAATGTCTTCCGGGGGCTCTTCATCGAACCATATCCCGTCAACAGTCGGTCCCTGCCACTTCTCGCGGCCCTTCTCGTAGGCTTTGAAGGCAACAACGCTGTCTTGTGCCTGGACGTCACCGCCTCCGCCCCACCGAACGACGACATTGTCGAGCAGGTCGGGCACACCCATCGCTCTCGATCGATCCCGGATGCAATCGGCAGGGATAAAGCCGGTGCCCCACTCCGCTTCCTTGGCAGGCGGGCCAACCAGGATGCGCTGCGGATTATCCCGCGTGCTTTCGCCTGTGACAGATCCGGCCCAGAGCAACGGAGGGCTATTGAACGTTGCACCGTCCCACCAGTCCGGATAACGGCCGGTTAGATGCATTGCCCATTCGGCACCGCCCGCAACCGTCTTGCCGAGCTGGTTGCCTGCCATAAAAAGACGCTCTGACTTCGTGGCGCCGGCCGTGTGGAACTCTATCTGCTTCCGGTATGGGAAGTAGAACCGGAGCTTATTTGTCCGTTTCCTTCGTCCCTGTTCCTCCAGAAGCACCATCAGCTCCTGCTTTTCCGAGAAGTTGAGTGATGCGAGCATCGAGCTGTTCCTCTGGCATCGTCTGCAAGCTGCCCGAAACGTTCAGGTCCAGCTTTTCGCCGTACTTCTTCGGTTTCAGCTTGCCGGCCATCCACTTGCGGGCATCGATGCGGAGTTGAGAGCGGCGGATTGCCTCGCCGTTCTCGCGCCATCCAAGGTTTTCGCCATCATCGTTCTTGCGCTCCATCCAGTCGTTCTGACCGTCGTCGGCAATCGTGAGGATGTCGTCGAACAGAGCGTCGGCCTGGGCCTCGCGGGCGCGTGCGTATTTGTCCGAGAACTCTTTGCGCTCCGACAGCCATTTGAACACTGAAGACTTGGACGGCATCGCATCATCGATGCATATCGCCTTTAGGCTTTCCCCGTCAGCAATGCGCTCACAAATCCGATCGGCCGTAGCCTGTTTGAACGATGTTGGTCTGCCCATGCCGACTACGCTTCCAGATCGTCCTGAGAGACCGGAACGAACCCCTTGAACTCCGGCTCGTAGACAAAGCGGTCATGCCCGCCTTCAGTGAGTACGTAGTAGCCGATCGAGTAATCAAGCTCCTGCGTGAAGCCGTCAGCCTCCTGCTTTTCGCCTTCCTTGGCTTTCGGGGCTGGAACAACAGTGACGCGCTGCGGAGAGAACCGGCTCCAGAAGCTCTGTGTCGGCGTGATGACCTCGTCCCCGACATTGATTGTGCCCGCTTCCTGATGGAGTGCGGTGATCTTGCCGGCGTCTACCGTGCCGAAGCGGCTTTGGTACTTCTTCATGGCTGGTCCTTCCGTGGCTGCGTCTGTTCCAGTATCCGCTGGAGGTCATGCCACTGCCGGTCCTGTCGTGACTGACAGGAGGCGAGGAGAACAAAAGCAGCTAGAATGATTGCTCTGGCTATGTGTAAGTCCTAACTGGAATAGTCTCTGGCTGAGGCTCTCTGCGGCTTTGTCGGATTTTTCGGGAACTGCAGAGTCGCAAGAATCGTTTCACCTCCGAAAGGAGATCAAAGATGTCCAACTCAAAGGCAAAAACCCCACTGGAAACGAAGGCTGTCTCTTACGGCGGTAGCTATGACGTTGCGTACTTTGCGAAAAAGCATGGGCTATCCATGAAGGATGCGCTTCGTCTCATCAAAACTCACGGCTCGGACCGTGATGCGGCCGATAGGGCCGCGCAAAGGTTTCATCACTAGCGTCATCTGGTGGAACCTTAGACCCACGCGCCAGTTCCGCAGAGCAGTCCGCTCTGAGGAGATAAACATGACGAAGTCAGCGAAACTTGCCATCGCACTGCCCATCCTTCTTGCGGTGGTACTGCTTCTCAAAATAATTGTCGGCTTGAGTTCCGATGCCGATTTACCGGCGACGGGCAAAGGCGTGGTCGATTCGGCAGAGCCGGGCGGTTAAGCCCGGCTCTCCATTTCTTCCAACGCGCCTAGTCTCATTTTGTTCTCTTGACAGAACCAAAAATGGTCGTTTCGAAAACAACTGCGAACGGTTCCCGAA
Organism: Pararhizobium sp. DWP1-1-3; assembly: GCF_049896125.1. Classification (NCBI taxonomy): domain Bacteria; kingdom Pseudomonadati; phylum Pseudomonadota; class Alphaproteobacteria; order Hyphomicrobiales; family Rhizobiaceae; genus Pararhizobium; species Pararhizobium sp. DWP1-1-3. The sequence goes on along the minus strand of NZ_JAFCTR010000004.1, from coordinate 42,557 downwards.
CGGATTAAGGACATCCTTAACAAACAACAGGGTGCCTACTTCCTTTGGAGGAAGTCTCTAGCTGTGGATAACCGAAGCCAAAGGGCGATCCTTAGCTCGCCAAGGGGCACCTACGAAGATGTGAGCAAATTTGCGCGAATCTTGATCACTAATGGAACGTAATGGACGCCCACCAAGCCCTACATGAATACCCGAGTGGAACGCAAGGCTTCGGCCAAGGCAGGCGATGCGTTGCAGGATGGAACGGCTGGGCCTCCCCCGGCCTTCTCAGGCAACGACTGCCTGCCTTCCTGATTGATGTGCCCTACTGCCGGCCCAAGAGTTTACGAGGACCGATTTCAGGCTACCGAGCCGTCGCCCGATCTGCAATTCATCCGGTGATCATTGCCACCGGACCAGCCAACAGAGGGCTTCTATCCGCCCGCGTCTCTATGGCTGCACTCTCTATGCCGCCTGCTGCCGCCTCTTGTTGGCGTCCTTGCAACGGGGATTTTTGTTTCTGCTTCTCGGCACAATAGTAATACCTTGCAGATGCAACTTAAATGAGCCAACTTCCGCCGATCGCCCACACACGAACTCACCGGAGCCAGAATGAAACTCTTTATTGCGAAACTGACGTACAAGAACGGCGATCGGGCTCATCCTTGGTCGCTGTTCGCCAGTACTTATGCCGATGCGGTCGCACGCCTTGAGCAAGGATCACGATCGGACGAATTTTCTCAGATCGCGGTCAAGGAGCGGCCGATAACAGAGGCATCAATTTACGGCAGAGATCCACAAAACGCTGACGGAGCCATCCTGGAACATCCAGAAATTGTCTGGGTTTCAGAAGATTGATTGGCTCCACGTGAGCAATGTAGGAGTTCAAATTGAGCCTGATCGATTACCGCGAACGCTTGATACGAGCGAAAAAAGACAGCGAAGATCAACTGGTTTGGATGGTCGAGCAAAAGGTCAAAACACAAAGCCGCACCGGCGATGAGCCATGGATAGATACGACCGAAGCAGATCTCGCCCGTCACAAAAGCAACATCGCGTTGTATGAAGAGTTGATTAGGGCAGTCGATCTCCGGCTCGCTGATGAAGCCCTCAAATAAGCCACCCAACCGGCATTGGGGTTGACACGTTTTCAGCGAATCGGGGGCATGAGAACTCTTAGGTTTAACAACATGTTGTACCAATTTTAGTCAACAACTCATCTCGGGATGGGAGCTTTTGGGGTCAATATGCGGTCAAGTGAATTTTTATTTTTTTTGTTTTTTCTTAGATAACTTCCGACAAGAAAATCAAAGCTCTTGATTCAAAAGCGATTCCTACTTGCCGGCCTGCGGTCCATGCAGGAGACGCAATGCCAGTCAACGCCAAGCGCCTTCAAAGTGTTAAAAATCACGATTGATCTTGGCTCTACGCGCTGTGCATTATCGAAAAAGGCCGAGGCAACGACAGTGTCTCACAAACACCTGAACGTCGCGCCTCGGCCTTGGTACGACAGTCGCTCGACTGCAACCGCGCGAGGGGATGGATTGGCAGGAACCGGTTCATCCCCAAGCGGACTTATCTTGCTACAAGTCGCCTGTCAGAGCAAACCCCCAGATGTAATGAATTTGCCCGCACCCGGATTTCCCGGTGATCGACTACACAGCGTCGCGGGTGGGCAGGGTCGAGGGCAACCAAAAGGCCGGTTGAACTCAGCGGCCTGATTTGTCGCCGGACGCAATTCCAACGTTGGAAACATATGAGAGGGGTTTGCGTCGAAAGTCAACATCATTTCGATTGCGAAACGATCATATGAACCGAAAATGTTTGGCACAGGCAACAAGGTCCTGCTCCAGAACCACGGCCACATCCCGCTTGTTGATACCGTGCTTCATTCCGATCTGGGCAGCTGTCAGTCCGGACGCGCAATAGTCCGTCAGGCGTGAGCTGACTAACATGCCTAGGACTGGCAACGCGACATTGAGCTCGTCCATTGCATCGAGCCGCTTGTCAGGGATGCCCTTCCAGCCGGCACCAATGTTGCCGCCCAGGTCAGGGGATGAAACCGACGCCATCCCTGCCCGTTCCCACAGCCGGGCGTAGTGTGTCCCCGCATGATAGAGATAGATTCCGCTACCGCCGCGACCATATCGCCACTCGAACGTCCCTGGCAGCGATCGGACGGACTGCCTCGTCGTGCGGCTACCCGAGACCTTGACGCTGACCTTGCTGATTTTGGTTCCGTCGCATCCAGGTGTCGTCGGCTTTGCCTTCTGCGCTTGTCTGCTCAAAGTTTGAAATCCTTCAACTGGTCAATGATCTGCTTGCGGTTGCCGACGTCTGTCCGGCCTTTTGGCGACGTTCTGTTGGCGTAAGCCTGTGGGAGGCCAATTGTCAGCTCGCGAACCGTGAAGCCTTTGGAGCGAAGCGCTATGACCTCACTCCTGCATTCCGCCTCGTCCATACGCTGCTGGTGCACTTCCTGCCGGCCGTTCTCAATCCTATTGATGCGCCAGTTATGATAGGCGCCATCATGCATGCGGTAGAATTCATAGGACACGACAACGGCAGTTGGCCGGAATTTGCGGGCGCCGTCGCTTCTGTTTGCAAGCCGGGCAACGTTGTCCTTGCCAAGGAGCTTTTCCATCATGCGACGCTGAACGTCCTCGGGGAGATGATCGATCATTGACCAGCACCCCGCCCCGTTGCTGCCGGCCACAGCGGCGCTATCCCGCAAAGTGACCGGTATCCTTCGGTCTCTGGCACGTATTCAAGCGTCACATCACCCTTGCGTCCGGACCATGAGAAGCGGGCCTTCTTGATCCAGACGACAGTTTCCTTCAGGTCCGGATCTGGAACATCGATGACAATGCCGTGGTCGGGCTTGTTGTACCAAGCCGCAGAGCCTTCGATGTCGTAGAGCGTCGGGGTGCGAGCCTCACCGCCCTTCCCCACGTCCTTGGTCGGATGTGCCAGGACAATAGCCAGAACCTGATGCTTGAGGGCGAAGCGCCTGATCTGGCGAAGAGCCCGATTGACGTACTGGGTCTCGCTCTCGTGCTTCGGACGCGCATGTTCAACCTCATTCCAAGGATCGATGACCAGCACCTTGATGCCGTGACGCATGACGGCATCGGCAGCCTTCTCCAGCAGCCACTCCAGTGTCATGTCATCGTCGTCATCCCCGGACGGGTCAGCGTCAATGAAAACGAAATGGTCCTGGATGAACTCGTCTGCTGCACTTACAGCATGACGGCTCCAATCCTTCGACGCTAGGCCAGAGACCGCGAGGCGGAGTTTGTAACGTAGCGCCGGCACCGTCGGGATCTCGAACGATGCGACGGCGATCCGCCATCCGTGAGCCCTCGCCAGATTGACGCAGAGGTTCATCGTCCAGGTCGATTTGCCGTGACCGGGAATGCCGGTGACAACCAGCAGTTCACCAAGCCAAACCTTGATGTAATCATCCATGCAGGGCCAGCCGGTCGAGTAGGCCTTAGGTTCATCGACCTCGGGGTAATCCGACAGCTGGTAAACACCCTTGACCGGATAGGGCTTCGCGTCATTGATGACCCTGACGACGGCGTCAGGGCCAAGCTGCATGCGAACGTCGTTTAGATCCTTGCAGCCTTCCGGATAGACGACGAAAGCACACCGAGCGGCACCAAGGCGTCGGACTAGTTCGGCAGCAAGACGTCGGCCCGGTCCATCGCTGTCCACCGCCAGGATGAACCGCTTGATGCGCTTGATCCGGTCGCGGTTGTTGTAGACGTATTCGAACTTGCCGTGCCGATCGTCTTCGGGATTTGCGTCGTCGAGGTTCTCCGGGTCTTCGCCATCCCGTACTGGAGGCGCGCCGTCCGGAACCGAGACCGTGCAATGAAATCCGCAGTCGATCGACGTGAGAGCGTCTATCTCGCCCTCGGTGATGACCAAGGCCTTCCGGCCGTCTTCCAATGCGGCATCGTCCATGCAGTCGGCGTTCCAGAACGTCTTGCGACCCCCCTTCCGCTGCCAGAACTTCTTGCCTGGCGCCCGGTACTTCTCGCCGACCGCCTTGCCACCGTCAATGAACGGGAACACCACGATGTTGCCGGTCGGGTCCGGCTCGACGGATGTTTCGCCGTCGGTGTTCGCGACCGATCTACCCGTATAGGCGCCGGAAAGAACGGCTATTTCCGGGTCGATCTGCCGGCTTTGGAAGGCCTTGACTCCGTATGGTCCCAGAACGTTCGTCATAAAAATCTCCGCCGTGAAATCCGCAATGATGGCAGTTGAAGCGGACGCCATCGGTCCCGATCTGCACCGAGAGGCAGGGCTCCCGTTTGTTCTTCCGGCCCGGCGAACACTCTGGGCAGGTCGTCTTCTGGTTGCCGCTGACGGTCCGCCTCAGGCGTATTCCGTGGGCGGACAGGATCTGATCGGGTGATTTCATATTCGGCCTTCACGGCGCGCTGGGGCGCCGCCTCCTGCCTCCCGGTTCGCCTTCGCCGCGCTGGCACGATCCACGGCTTCCCGTTCTTTTTTTGCCAAAGCTCCACTGACGGCGACAAACCACTTTGAGCCTTTGGTTCCGGCCCACTCGTCCAGCGCCCAAAGCTCTGCCTCCAGCCCAAGGTGAGGAAATGCCTTCTTCCACCGGGCTAGGTCCGTTTCGTTGAGACGGATGGAATTTGCTTCAAAGGCGAGAGGGCCGGACGTCGAAGGCGGCGCAACGACAACGTCGTTACTTTCTTCTTCTCTTCCTTTCCCTTCCCTTCCCTTCCCTTCGTGCCCTGTAACAGTGTCAGTGACATCGCCTGTAACAGGCTCAGTAACAGCGCTAGTGGCTGTGTCTGTAACTGCCGCTGTAACAGCACCGGTCCGCTTATCCTCTGCAGCCTGTCGTGCAGCTTCTGTCCGCTTGCTGTTCTTGCGGAGTTTACCGGCTGCGTCTGTCGCATGTTCTGTGACAGTCCTATGGTAAACACGACCGTCGCGTGTTTCCCAACCCTCCAGGAGCATTGGCCGAAGCTCTTCCCACTTGTCTGGGCTGCACATCGCTGCATCGGCAAGAACGTCGTCATCGTCCTCGATGCTGCCGGCCGGCACCTCGTGCCATGCCCGCATCCATAGATTCATGAGATAAAAGCCGAGTTCGGGTCGGCGGCGGCATCGCAACCACGTTTTGGACTTGCGCAGCTGCTCAACCTGCAAAGGCATGTAAGGCAGGCACCGAACGTCGATCTGTTCTGCGTTGCCTATCATGCGGCGCCGTCCGGGATCGCGGCGCCGGGCCGCGTGCGATGGACTGGGAATATTGCCACGTTCGACCGACGCGGTACCAAGGGTAACTTCCGGTCGTCCGCAAGGAACAGGTTCGCAAAAGTCTTCCAAGCCTGCACGGCGGCGATGCCGTCAGACAGGCTTTTGGTTTCGTCAGCTCGTGACCGAGCGGCGCAGTATTTCTCCCAAGCGCAAGTCAGCTCCTCGATCGTCGGGTGTCCACGGGGCGCAATCATGCCGTCACCTTAAGACGACGCTCGTCGCTCTCGCGAATCCACTTTAATAATTCGAACGGCCGTTCTTTGCCCTCTGGCCAGTTTTTAGCAAACCAGCGCATAACCTCATCATACGTTCGGGCAGTGAAGCTTTTTGTCGGATCACCGATATCTTTGAAGAAGGCCGCGTTGTTTTTTACCCGCCTCGAAACAGTTGAAATGGCGCATCCCGATGCACGGGCATAAACGGCCGCCGTGTTCAGCAGGGACTGGCGGAGCACTTTTTCCATTTGTTAACCTTACGGATCAATCATTCAACATCACGTAACCATGTATGATAAATCACGCTGGCGAGCAACGAAAAAATGTAGGATAGTGCGCGAATGACCGAAACAATTGCAGACAGAATTCAACAGCGGCTTGATTTGCTTGGCAAAACCCCCTCAGGCGCCGCGGTTGAGGCGGGGCTTGGGCGCTCCTCAATCCGTGATATTTTGATGGGCCGTTCCCAGCATTCACGCATCGATACGCTGCGCAAACTGAGTGTCGTTCTTGAAACCTCAGTAGAATACTTGACCGGTCAGACTGCCGATCCGGCGTCTAAAGAACGGACCGACGCCTCTGACTCATTTAATTTCCAAATCACGCAGGCCAGGACGATCCTAGAGGCGGGCGTATTTCGCCCGGCCAAAGACGCCGACAACCGAGGAAGTCCGACGGAAAACTTTGTAGCCCTTCCAGAACCGCGCCTTGCTGGATGGGAACCCAGCATTTATCTGCTCGCCGATGATTCGATGGCAGCCGCCGGATGGTCTAACCGAGATATAATATCAGCTTACCACAATCCAGACGGCGAGGTGATCGAACTTTATCACGGTACTTTTGTCATTGCCCGGCAGGAGATCGAAAGCGCAGGCTTAGTTGAATGGAGCGCGCGGCGGGTCCATGTAGAAGACGACGACCGTGTCTACCTAGAATGCGTCCCAGCGGAAAATAAGAAGACCCAGGACGCCTTCGCGACGGTTGAGATCGGTGAGGAACTTCGTCTCAACACCTACGCGGTCGATCGCGGCAGAATCATCACTATCGAAGGCTTGGTCGGAACGGTGATAAGGGAAATGCCAATCCATCAATCATGATTGATTTTTCACGCACCGCACTTGACGCGTGATTTTTCACGCCGTATCGTTGGCTTTATCAAAATGATGGAGCCGACATGACCACCTCTCTGCACGTCGACAGACACCCGATAGAGATTATCATCAACGGGCGCTTATGCCGGGTGGGTCGCGGAGAACGCCTCACACACACTCCTCAAAGCATGAGAGAGTCCGCGTGAAGGTCAGTCGCCATCATCAATCAGTTTTGACTGGCCCGATGCTCGGAGTGACCTGTAGTGCTCTCGGAGCTTTATCCAATTTTCCATCCGCTCGTCACTTGATGCTTTCTCTGCATCGAACACGATCGCCTCAATTTTATCAATCGCGCCGACGGAATTACGCACTATCTCGCCCAGGTGGGCCATTATTTCCGGCCACGAAATTGGCTGCCCGTCAGCATCAAGAAGAACGTATAGAATATGCCGATTACGCTCCATTTCGGCTTGAAGTGCGCGCACATCCACGACTTGGTATCGACGCTCTTCGTAGCGTTCGCGGATATCCTGAAGTTCTGCTTGAAGCGTTGCCCGCTCGGCGTCTCTCATATCAAGCTGGGCAGATAGCCGCTTTATTTCGTCATGAGCTTCAGACAGCTGCACCCTCCGCGCCTGTAATTCGTCGGCGAGGCGCGTTGCTGTCGTGGTGCGAACGTGATCGAGCTGGGCTTCAAGGCGCTCAAAAGTGTAGTCAATACGTTCGACAATCTCCCCGTTCATCGAGCGCTTGCCCCGCAACGATGCATCTTGCAATTTGTCTCGAAGACTTTGGGGTAAACGGAGTGTTATTCGGACTTCCGGATCAAGCATGTGCACAGCTTTCATTTTAATTCTGACGCTGTGATAGCACTATTATGACACCACGTCTTGACACCATTTCAGTGTGACACTAAAACAGTGTCAACATGGTAAACGGAGAGTTTCTATGCACCACATAACACTCAGGTTACCAGCCGACGCTAAAAAATTTATTGAGCTTCAGGCTGAACGTTTTGGGAGCTCAATGAACAGCGAGATCATCCGCAGCATTCGCGAGCGGATGGAAAAAGTGCATTGTAGGGAAATGCCGGCACCGGCCGCAGAATAGCAGCAGACGGGGAAAAGTTTCGAAGGCCCATCCCCGCCTCTGCCGAAATACCCACTTTTAACAATGAGGATGTCAAAAATGGACAAGCAGTCCAATAGCACAACTGCGCCCGAAGCTTCAATAGGTGAGCTTTCCGCTGCCATAGTCGAACGCCTCCGCGCTTCAGTCGCGAACCCCCCGATAGACGACGCCGTTATGACCATCGCCCGAGCACTCGGAGCTGCGGAAAAGCGGCGGGATTACGCTGAGGGCAAAGCGAGACACCCTAACTATAACATCAAGGAAACCTACAAAGGCGACGAGGAGCACGCCTCAGACCTAACCTACACCTTGCGCGAGATGCTTTCGCATCTTCCCGCCGAGTCGCTAGACGGAGCTGCCGTGCAAACAGCTGAACTGATCAGCCTAGTCGATTTGCTATGGGACGGAATTCCGGAAGACGCCATCGATTACCGAATGAAGAAAATGCACCGCTCAATTGAGCGCCTGCTCTTTTCCGTTCTGGGCTGCCTCAACGGCAAGCTGAGTGAGCCAGTTGAAAATTTTGTCTACCCGGATTTCACGAATAGGCACATGAACCCTTGGACGCCGATCGGCGACAGGTTCGCATTGCGGGGCATGGGGGAGGAGGCGTCATCATGAGCAGTCTTTCTCGCCGCCAGGCGCTTGGTCTCATGGCTGCGGTCGCCGTTCCCCCGACCGTCGTCGTGGCCGTAGCCGCAGCTTCGCCGATCGAGCAAGAGCCCCTTCAGCATTGGCTCGAAACGAGCGAGCCGGCTCAAGTGGCAGAATACCACGCCGCACGCCTAGCCGAGGTTATGGGGCTCATTGATCCCGAGCGGAGTTGGCGCTTCCATATCGATCACAAGCACGGCTTTGCACTCGTGTGCGGTGACAGTCGCCCGGAAGGAGCAAACGTATGAAAAAGGTTGGCCACCTATCCCCAGTAGTCTCTCTTGCAACGCTCATTCGCAACTTCACCGAGGCGCGGGCGGCTTGGGAAATTGTTTCCACCTGCGAAGGTGATTCAGACGAGTGGGCAGCGTACGAGGCTTGCGGACTTTCGGTCGTCGAATACCCATGCAAGTCGCTCGACGACGTCAGGGAAAAAGCTGCCTTCTTCCTCGAAAGTGACGACGGCGTCGAAAGCTTGGCAAATGATAGCATTACCAAAGGAAAGCTATTCATAGCGCTCTTCCTCCAGTCGCTGCTCGGCGGCGAAATTACCGTCCCTGCAATGAGTGGGGATAATGGTGCGAAGCAATGACGGCACCGGCTTCGCAGGATGGCCGCACCGCGACAAATCCAAGGTCCCGAACGAGAGTCAGTGAACGTGCCCTGACCGTCACCCTGAAGGCAATGCAGGAAGCTGGCATGCCTGTGGATAGAGTGTGCATAACCGGTGGACAGATTGAAATCCACTGTACCCCAATTGCCGGTGAAACAAGGAAAGCGAACGATGGAGGCCTCGAAAAGTGGTGAGGCCGGAAATGAAAATCGATTACCCTGGGCTGATAACGCAGAAGCTGCCGTCCGGCACCGTAATATACCGGGTGCGGCCGGCGGGCCAGCACAGCAAGCGGATCCAGATTTCAGGGTACATTGGAAGCGAAGAGTTCATCCGGCAATACTGGATCGCTCGGGCCGGCAAGAAGCCCGATCCCGAGAAAAAGCCGTCCGAACAAGAGAAGCCGAAATCCATCGGCTTTCTGGTGCGTGCCTATTTCGAGTATCTGGAAGCCCGGGTCAGTGCGGGGACGACCAGCGCAAAAACGTTAAAAAAGAAGCGCAACTTGCTGGCAAGGCTTCTGGATAAGCCCGGCAGGGAAATGCTGATCCCCCGTGAAAAGCTGATCGAGATGCAGGATAGAATGGGCGCCACGCCGGCGCAGGCAGATGCGTTCATCGAAGCCGTCAGCGTTATGTATGCTTGGGCTGTCGAACGGAAGCACATACCTGAGAACACAGCCAAGGGAATCAAGCAGGTTTACAGCAAGGGGGACGGCGCAACACCTTGGAAAGCCGCTGATGTGAAGGCTTTCCTTGCCACACACAAGTACGGTAGCAAGCCCTATGTGGCCATGCATGTCCTTTTGTGGACTGGATGCCGCATCGAGGACCTGACGACGCTAGGCCGCAAGTCGGAGTGCGTGATCGACGGTATCGAGGCGCTGCGGTGGCTGCCGAACAAGAAGGGGTCGTCTGAAGTCTGCATTCCCCTCTTCGAGACGCTCAAAAAGGCCACCAGGTCGACCAAAGTCCAGGGCGCGACGTATGTCTTGGGACGTGGAGGAAACCCTTACGCCAGCGGCGATTCGATGTCTTCGATGTTCAAGACGTGGTGCCGGGAGGCTAACCTTGACGACCTATCGGCACATGGCGTGCGCAAGGGCCTTGCCGAGATCCTGGCAGAACTGGGATGCAGCCAATACGAGATCATGGCGATTCTCGGCCATTCGGAGGCCAAGACGAGCGAGGTTTACACGCGCCGCGTGGAGCGTTGGAAACTTGCACAAACTGCTATGGGGAAGGTTGTTGAGGCGGGGGTTTTAGGTTGATTGGTCCAACGCCTCTGAGATGTTGGACCATTCCGCCTTGTATATGTTCAACAATTTCTTGTTGAATGGTGCGGTCGAGAAGACTCGAACTTCCACGGGTTGCCCCACAGCGACCTCAACGCTGCGCGTCTACCAATTCCGCCACGACCGCATCGTGGTAGATGCCGAACTGCTCCGGCGGGGCTGCATGTAGCAAAAGCGTTTGGGGTGCACAAGGGCAGGATGACAGAAAGTTGACGACAACATCAACTATTTCAACAGGCTGGTTCCTGCACCCCTGAGAATGCTGGACTCTTGGCCTTTGACGTACCATTTAGAAAAACAAATCAACAGGATTGCTTTGGTCATGCAGCGCGAAAATCTGGAAAAAACGTTCTTCGCAGCGGATGGCTGTCCGCCGGTGCGGTGGAGAATCGCGCCTTCGCTTGTCGACTATGCCGACGCGATCGAAACGATGGAGCGCGAGGCTGCGGCGATTGCCGCTGGCGAAGCGGACGAACTCGTCTGGCTCGTCGAACATCCGCCGCTTTATACCGCCGGAACCAGCGCCAACGCTGCCGACCTGGTCATGCCGGGCCGCTTTCCGGTATTCCAGACCGGCCGTGGCGGCGAATACACCTATCATGGCCCGGGGCAGCGCGTCGTTTACGTCATGCTCGACCTCAAACGGCGCAAGCAGGATGTTCGCGCCTTTGTCGCGGCGCTCGAGAGCCTGGTCATCGAAACGCTTGCCAGCATGAATGTCAGGGGCGAACGGCGCGAGGACCGCGTCGGTGTCTGGGTCCGGCGTCCGGAACGGCCTTCCCTCCCCGACGGCTCGATGGCGGAGGACAAGATTGCCGCGATCGGCATTCGCCTGCGCCGGTGGGTGAGCTTTCACGGCATGTCGCTGAACGTCGATCCCGACCTCGACCATTTCAACGGCATCGTCCCCTGCGGCATTCGCGGGTATGGCGTCACCAGCCTGGTCGATCTCGGCCTGCCGGTGATGATGACCGATGTCGACATTAAGCTTCGCCAGGCATTCGAGGATATTTTCGGCCCGGCCATCAATGACGCCGACTGTCTGCACTCCGGTCAGGAAAACAGCCGGTCCGTTGCATAGACGATCGCATAGCCGTGCAGGGCCACGGCCGAGTAAAGCCCCAGGCCACTGAGGATCCGCTCTCCGCCCGTCATCTCGTCCAGGCGGTGGCGCGGCTTGCCCCCACCGCTGCCCATCATGCTCAACAGGGCAAACACCGCGAGCCCTGCCAGCAATGCCGGCGTTGAAAGGCCGATCCGCCAGCCGACACCGGCAATGATCAGGGTGATGAGGAAGCTTCCCGCCATTCTGCTGGCGCGCGAGCGGAATATTTGGCGCAAGACCTGGCCGCCATCGAACCGGTTCATTGGCAGGAGGTTGAGCAGGTTGAAGGCGCCGAGAATCAGCAGGAAGATCAGAACCTCCGTCCCCGAGGCGAAGACGTCATTGCCGGCTGCCTTGTGCAAAACGACCGCAATCGGAATGAGGAAAGCCGACATGCCCGCTCCCATAAGCGCGCAGGTGGCAACCTCGAAGAGAGAATTGTAGGGCCTGCCGCCGATGGCAACACCACCCAGCAGCGGCACGAAGATCATCCGTACGGTCTTGTGACCAAAGGCGCGGTAAGCAGCCATGTGCCCCAGTTCGTGCAGCACGATGACCAGTGTCAAAAGTGCCGATAGCAGCAGGCCGATGCGGGTGAGACCAAAGAATGGCCACAAAAGCAGCGTCGATACAATCGCCAACCCACATTGGACAAGCGGATGTTCAAACACGGCCCGCGCCGGTTTGCTCTGCCCGGTCTCAAGCCATTGCTGCAACGCCTTTACCTCGCGCCGCAAGGCAAAAAAGCGAAAGATCAGAAACGCCAGGCCGCGGTAGCGGTCGGTCTGCTCGATGGTCAGGTGAACCCTGTCGCCGTCTTCGACGAGCCGGCGGCGTTCGCGAAAATCCTTCCAGAATACCGCGTCGAGCGCGCTGTCATCGAGCACATGAGCCTCATACTCGGTGTCCGGCACCGTTCCGGTAACTTCGATCAACCGGACGATCGGCTCTCCGTGCCGGTCGAGATGGGTATAGGTCTGCTTCACCCGGTTGGGGGCGTCCGGCACACGGTGACTGGTCAGCACCGAATGATGCCAGTCGGCGGAAGTCCCAAGGGGAAAAATCGCACTCCAGACTTTGGCCCGGCCTTCACGGAACGATCCATGCACACGCACCGTGCGCAAACCGAGCGGCACCGCCAGCAGAAGCCATAACAGTCCGACATTGATGACAAGAAGCGCGATCGCCGGTGCATGCGTCGCCATATGCGCTCTCCCATTGGTCGTCAGCCGACGTTAGCTGCAGAGCGTGAACAAATCGTGCGGGAGGCCGACATCCGCCGGCTTCCCTGCCTTTCCAGCACTATGCTGCTTCGATATGGTCGCTCGACAGGCCGGTCAGAATACCGACCTGCTCAAGCATCTTACGTTCGCGTGCCGTCAACCGGCTGCCGCGTGAGCGGGCAATGGCGCTCATCACCCGGGCGATCAGCAGAATATCGGCTTTCTGCAGCCCATTTTGCCGGCTGCCGCGCAACCCGGCCCAGACACCGTCATCCCCGGTCATCGCCATACGGATCTGTTCCAGCGCAAAGATCGACAGACTGTCGGGGATGTGCTTGGAGATGTCGATGATGTGAAACAAAAGGTCGAGTTCGATCCGCGAATTCACCACGCCGCGCGTCGAGATCATCGCAATCAGCCAATCGGCGTTCCATTCGTCCATGGCGCCTTGCGGATAGCAGGAGTGGACAATGAATTCCGTCAGGGCATCGATGAAATAGTGATGCCATTCCGGACATTTTTCGCTGCACGAGCCGTTGATCGCCAGGAGGATTACCGCGTCTTGCGATGCGGTAATCCCTGGAACGAAAACATGTTCGCGCAGAATGGCGATATCATCGGCCGTCAAGCGCGTCTTCCCGGCGATGACACATGCCGGATAAGAAAGACGAAGTTCACCCATCGTTTCTCTCCCGTTTCATCATGAAACTGAACCGAACCTAGACCAGGTGCGTTTCCAATCCGGAAAGAATGAGTGTTAGTATAGGCTTGACGGATTCAATCAATTTTTAGCATTAACCCGACCCGCCGTTCCCGCCAGATCATGAACAGGCCGGAGCCGACGATGATGGCGATACCCAGCCATTTCGACAGGGTCGGGAATTCGCCAAAAATCAGGAAGCCCAGAGCGGTTCCGGTGATGATCTCCAGATAATGGAACGGCGCTAAAAGCGACACAGGTGCTGCCTGAAACGCCTTGACCACCATCAGATGGCCATAGCCGGAGATGGTGCCGAGCGCGATGACCAGAACCCAGCCCAGCGTGGAATGCGGCAGCGACGGGATGAAATCCACCGAACCTGCGCTGTAGCCGATCGCGATGGCGGCGACCATGAACAGCGACCCGCCGATGCCGGCAATGGTCTGCATTGTCAAAGGCGTATCGGCATTGCCGACAACCCGGTTCAACAGCAGATAGCACGCAAACAGGAAGGCGCAGAATACCGGCATCAAGGATTTCAGCCCGAAAATCTCGAAACTCGGCTGGATGACGATCATGGAGCCGCCGAACCCGATGAAGATGGCAAGCCAGCGCCGCCAGCCGACTCTTTCGCGCAGGATCAGGGCCGAAAGGCAAGTGAGGATGAACGGTTCGACGAAATAGATTGCGAAGACGTCGGCCAGCGGCATGTATTTGACCGAAACGAAAAACAGCAAGGCGGCGGCGGCCAAGAGAACGCCGCGCAACAGGTTGAACCAGAGACGCTTCGGTTTCAACGCCCGCAGGCCACCCGTCGACAGAAGCATCGGCAGCACCGAGACCAGCTGGAAGAAGAACCGGTAGAACGTCACCTGCGCCGGCGACATGCCCTGATAGACCGCCATATATTTGGCGATCGCATCCATGCACGGCAGGATGATCATCGCCACAAGCATGATCGCAAGGCCCTGCATGACGGTATGCGCAGGCGTGGCGGCAGTCGGCATGGATGTGCTCAAGGGGAAAGTCCCATTTTGGGCGCCGTCCTGACAGGACGCGCACAGAAGACGCTTTTGGCGGCATTTTTGACGTGGAAGGGTGTCCAATTTCGCAGCAGGTTCTATAAATTGCAACAATGAAGTCTTCGACCGCAATCGCGGCCGCCCCGGAACTCGACCCATCCAGGCCCACAAGGCACAAGGAGAGACCGATGCGTCTATCGACCGAAACCGCCCTGGCAATGTTGCGCAGGCCAAGCGACAACGACACTCTGGGAGGCCGCATCTGGCGGGCGCGCGATGCGATGAACCTCTCGGTCAAGGATCTTGCCAACCAGCTCGGTGTCCGCGGCGATACCATTTCCGCCTGGGAGCGCGACCGCTCCGAACCGCGCACCAACCGCTTGTTCATGCTGGCCGGGGTGCTGGGGGTCACACCGGCCTGGTTGATCGCCGGTATCGGCGAAGCGCCGAAGGATGATCTTTCGAACACGGTTTCCGGCCAGTTGCGCGATCAGCTGGCGCAGGTGAAGAAACTGCACGAGCAGACGGGAAAGGCGATCTCCGCCCTTGAGATGGAGATCAACCGCGTCCTACAGGACATCTGATATTTCACCACCGATTCTCAGCCGATTCCGGCTTGAGCGCCACCGGCCACTCTGCGATTGTGGCGCAAACTCATTTCAGGGAGACGATACTCATGGACGTACGCGCCGCTGTTGCCGTGCAGGCAGGCAAGCCACTCGAAATCATGACCGTTCAGCTCGATGGCCCGCGCGCCGGCGAAGTGCTGGTCGAGGTCAAAGCGACCGGCATCTGCCACACCGACGAGTTCACGCTGTCGGGTGCCGATCCGGAAGGCCTGTTTCCAGCGATCCTCGGCCATGAAGGCGCCGGCATCGTCGTCGATGTCGGCCCGGGCGTCACCTCGCTGAAGAAGGGCGATCACGTCATCCCGCTCTACACGCCGGAATGCCGCGAATGTTATTCCTGCCTGTCGCGCAAGACCAATCTGTGCACCTCGATCCGTTCGACGCAGGGACAGGGCCTGATGCCGGACGGCACGAGCCGCTTTTCCATCGGCAAGGACAAGATCTTCCACTATATGGGCTGCTCGACCTTCGCCAATTTCACGGTTCTGCCTGAGATCGCGCTGGCCAAGGTCAACCCCGACGCGCCGTTCGACAAGATCTGTTACATCGGCTGTGGCGTCACCACCGGCATCGGCGCCGTCATCAATACGGCGAAGGTCGAAGTCGGCTCGACGGCGATCGTCTTCGGTCTCGGCGGTATTGGTCTGAACGTCTTGCAGGGCCTGCGCCTTGCCGGTGCCGACATGATTATCGGCGTCGATATCAACAATGACCGCAAGGCCTGGGGCGAAAAGTTCGGCATGACGCATTTCGTAAATCCGAAGGAAGTCGGCGACGATATCGTCCCCTATCTGGTCAACCTGACCAAGCGCAACGGCGACACGATCGGCGGCGCCGACTACACGTTCGACTGCACCGGCAATACCAAGGTGATGCGTCAGGCGCTGGAGAGCTCGCATCGCGGCTGGGGCAAGTCGGTGATCATCGGCGTTGCAGGGGCCGGCCAGGAAATCTCCACCCGTCCGTTCCAGCTGGTCACCGGCCGCAACTGGATGGGCACAGCCTTCGGTGGCGCCCGCGGCCGCACCGATGTGCCCAAGATCGTCGAATGGTACATGGAAGGCAAGATCCAGATCGATCCGATGATCACCCATACGATGCCGCTCGATGACATCAACAAGGGTTTTGACCTGATGCACCGAGGCGAAAGCATCCGCAGCGTGGTGATCTACTGACCGGGACCCGAGGCTTCGACGCCGGTTTCGGGATCACCGAACAATAGTTCCATGGGCGCCGCGTCTGTTTTAGGCGCGGCGCTTGTGTCTGAGGGCTATCTGCTCAGTTGATATGGTTCTGGATTTCAAACCGCCGGACGGTTATGCGTTCGAAAGACAACGACCGGAAACGGTCCCGTGGCGAACAGCGTGACGGGCGGAATGATCAGGCGCTGTTTCTTCGTGCCGGTGGGTCCGGCCTTGCGGCCAAGATAACAATGAAGCGATACGAGCAGTCATGTCAGAGCCAACAGAGCCAGCAAGCACCATCTATGTCGATGCCGACGCCTGCCCGGTCAAGCCGGAAATCCTCAAGGTCGCCGAGCGCCATGGCCTGCCCGTCGTGCTGGTCGCCAATTCCGGACTTCGCCCCTCCCGTGACCCGATGGTGCGCAATGTCATCGTCTCGTCCGGCTTCGACGCCGCCGATGACTGGATTGCCGAGCGTGCCCATGACGGCGACATCGTGATTACCGCCGACGTGCCGCTGGCTGGCCGCTGCGTTGCCGCCGGCGCGCAGGTGACCGGACCGACGGGCCGCATTTTCGACAAGGCCAATATCGGCATGGCGACTGCCATGCGCGATCTCGGTGCGCATTTGCGCGAGACCGGCGAGAGCAAGGGCTACAATGCCGCCTTCTCGCAACGCGACCGGTCGGCTTTTCTCGAAACGCTCGACCGGCTTTGCCGCCGCGTCAAACAACGCTAGCCAGCAGATCGGGAGCCTATATGAGCATGTCGGACAGGAAGATCGCGCATCGCCGCCATACCCCGTTCTACGCGGGCGGCATCTGCGCCGCGATCACGTTTGCGGTGTGCCTCTTTGCCAAGCCGAGTTTGGCGGTCAATCTGGCTGCCGTGGTCTTCTTTCTCGTCTATCTGCTGATGATCGCCTGGCGTATTCCGAGGCTGACCGGCGCATACCTGAAGCATCATGCTGCCGGCACCGACGAACCGGCCATCATCATCTTTGCCGTGACGCTGGCAACGGCCGCGATCTCGCTTGTCTCGCTGTTCATGGCGTTGAATACCGGTGGCAAGGAGACCCTGCTCGAACTGGTACTGGCATTTTCCTCCGTCACCCTCGGCTGGCTGACGGTCCACACAATGGCGGCGATGCATTACGCCCACAGCTATTGGAGCCTGCAGGCGACGGGGAGCGATGGCGATAATCGCGGTCTCGAGTTTCCGGGCACCAAGGACCCGGGGGGCTATGACTTCCTCTATTTCTCCTTCGTCATCGGCATGACGGCGCAAACCTCCGACATTGCCATCACCTCGACCGCCATGCGCAAGATCAATCTTGTGCATGCGGTCGTCTCGTTCTTCTTCAACACGGTGCTGGTGGCGGCTGCGGTCAACGCGGCGGTGTCGTTGGCCTAAAGCGCGGCATCGCAAAATCGCTACGCACGTTTGCGCGACATGCGCTGGTTCGTTTTCAGATTCAAGGGAGCACAGCTTGAAAGTCCTTTCCCAGAACACCGCCTTCGGCGGCATGCAGGGCGTCTTTTCGCACGATTCACAGGCCTGCGGGGTCGAGATGACCTTCGCGGTCTATATCCCGCCACAGGCGATCACAGCGCCCTGCCCGGTCGTCTGGTATCTTTCCGGGCTCACCTGCACCCATGCCAACGTGATGGAAAAAGGCGAATATCGCCGGATGGCTGCCGAGCTTGGCCTGATCATCGTCTGCCCCGATACCAGCCCGCGCGGCAGCGATGTTCCGGACGAACTGACCAACTGGCAGATGGGCAAGGGGGCAGGATTCTATCTCGACGCTACAGAGACGCCCTGGGCCGAGAACTACCAGATGTATACCTACATCACCGAGGAACTGCCGGCGTTCATCGCCCAGCACTTTCGCGCCGACATGGCCCGCCAAGGCATCTTCGGCCACTCCATGGGTGGCCACGGCGCCATGACCATCGCACTGAAGAACCCGGACCGGTTCAAGAGCTGCTCGGCCTTCGCGCCGATCGTCGAGCCCTCGACGGCAGACTGGTCGATCGGCGCCTTCGAAAAATATCTTGGTGAGGACAAGGCAAGCTGGCGGGCATATGATGCCTGCGCATTGGTGAAGGACGGCGCGCGTTTCCCGGAATTCCTGATCGATCAGGGCAAGGCCGACAATTTTCTCGAAACGGGCCTGCGGCCATGGCTGTTCGAGGATGCCATCAAGGGCACCGGCATCGGCCTGACGCTGCGTCTGCATGAGCGCTACGATCACTCCTACTATTTCATCTCGTCGTTCATGGACGAGCATCTGAAATGGCATGCCGAACGGCTGGCTTAAGCTTCAATCGTATGAATTGAGGAACCGCACCGTCCAGCACCGTGCGGATCTTTTCATTTTTCAGGATGCGGACTGGAAACGCGGCGGCGTGGCGGTTTCAACGATGCGGATGCTCGATTCGCATTGGCCATGATGACCTTCCATATCGACGACCACGTGCCAGTGGCCGGATTGCGGAATGGTCAGGCGGATCGGTGACTTGCGCGCTATGCCGCCGACGAACTGATGCTTCAGCGTTTCGGTGTAGAGCTGGAAATTGTTAGCCGTCATCAGACGCACGTTGGCGACGGCCGACAGGGTGATCTCGATCGTCACACCGGCGCGCTGCTGCTTGAGGTCGTAATGGGAGAAATTGAACTTCAGTTTTGTCATTGCACGTCCGCTCGAACCGCCTGGCCAGTGGCGGTCATATTAGAATTTGCGTGTTAAAAATTGGTTTTCCTTTGGTGCACGGTTTAGCAGCGAACTCACTTCAGATGCACCAAAACGGGCGGGCATCTTTTCCGCCACGCCGGTTTCGGCTATGGCATTTTTCCATGACACATATCTTTCTTGTTGCCGCTGGTGGCGCTGTCGGTTCCGTGCTCCGCTATCTCGTCGGGCTCTGGACGTTGCGCAGCTTCGGCCCCTCGTTTCCGTGGGGAACGCTTACGGTCAACATCACCGGATCCTTCCTGATCGGCGTCTTTGCCGAGGTGATCGCCCGTAAATTCGGCGCATCGGCGGAGATGCGGGTGTTCCTGATCACCGGCATCCTGGGCGGCTACACCACCTTTTCCGCCTTCTCGCTCGACGCGATCACCCTGCTCGAACGCGGCGAACCGGTCACGGCATTGATTTATGTGGCTTCCAGCGTGCTTCTTTCGGCACTCGCGGTCTTTGCCGGGCTGGCCCTTATGCGCGCAATGGTCTAAAGGGACCTCTCAGAGCGCCATGCGTCCAATTGGGACCGGCCTGCTCTGTCATATCAGTTTGCGCACGGATTTCCGGTCGGCACCATTGTCGAGGCGCGATGGCAATTGGATGCAGGTAGAAATAAATGGCGGGCATTGAACACAAACAAGTCGAATCCGACGAGGCGGGCATGCGCCTCGATCGCTGGTTCAAAATCCATTATCCGGGCCTCGGCTTCGGTCCGCTGCAAAAACTGCTGCGCTCCGGCCAGGTCCGCGTCGATGGCGGCCGCGTCAAATCGGACATGCGCGTCCAGCCCGGTCAGGTCGTGCGCATTCCGCCGATGGAAGTCGATCCGAAGACACGGACAGGCCCGATCGCCGGCCGTGACCTGCGGCACGCATCCGACCATGAACTTTTGTCGCGCATGCTGTTGCATGAAGACGCCAAGGTCATCGTTCTCAACAAGCCGCCTGGTATCGCGGTTCAGGGCGGCTCCGGCATCAACCGCCATATCGACGACATGCTCGAAGCCTGGACCAGCCCCAAGGGCGAAAAGCCACGCCTCGTCCACCGGCTTGACCGCGACACGTCCGGCGTTCTGGTCATCGCCCGCACCCGCGGCGCCGCCCAGAAGCTGACGGCAGCCTTTCGCGAGCGTGATACCAAGAAAACCTACTGGGCGATGGTCAAGGGTGTGCCGCGCAAGAGGGAAGACAAGATCTCGACCTGGCTGGTCAAGGAACAGACGCCGGACGGCGACCGCATGCGGATTGCCAAGCATGGCGAAGATGGCGCCGATCATGCGGTGTCCTACTACCGGATCATCGAGACGGCCGGCCAGAACCTGACCTGGCTGGAAATGGAGCCCTATACCGGCCGTACCCACCAGTTGCGCGTCCATGCCGCCCATATCGGCCACCCGATCATCGGCGATCCGAAATATTTCGGCGCCGAATTCAATTGGGCCTTCCCCGGCGGCGTTCAAAACAAGCTGCATCTGCATGCGCGGCGGATCGACGTTCCGCATCCGGATGGCGG
Organism: Pararhizobium sp. DWP1-1-3; assembly: GCF_049896125.1. Taxonomy (NCBI): domain Bacteria; kingdom Pseudomonadati; phylum Pseudomonadota; class Alphaproteobacteria; order Hyphomicrobiales; family Rhizobiaceae; genus Pararhizobium; species Pararhizobium sp. DWP1-1-3. Next base: position 22,155 of record NZ_JAFCTR010000004.1, on the reverse strand, counting down.
ACGCCTGATCGTCACCGCCCCGATGCCGCAACATATGGTCCAGAGCTGGAACCTGATCGGCTTCGACATGGCCAGCGCCGAGGAAGCCGACGACTGATGAAACTCGCTCTTTTCGATTGCGACGGCACCCTGGTCGACAGCGCCGGGCTGATCCACGAAGTCATGGCCCGGACGTTCGAGGATTTTGGCCTTGAACGCATCTCGCTGGAGGCCACCAAGAGCATTATCGGCCTGACGCTCGATATCGCCATAGCCCGGCTGATGCACCAGCCGCACGTGGACGATCGTGCCCAGGCGATGACGGCGCATTACAAGAAGATTTACGGCGGCGTCCGCACCGAAATGAACTTTCGCGAACCGCTGTTCGACGGCATCGCGCCGCTGATCGCTACCCTGATGAGCCGCGACGAACTGCTCTTAGGTGCCGTTACGGGAAAATCCCGGCGCGGACTTGATCAGATCTGTGCAAGCCACGGTTACGAAAAGACATTTTTCGTTTCGCGGACGGCCGACGACTGCCCATCGAAGCCGCATCCTGCGATGGTGACGGAGTGCTGCTCCGAGGCCGGCATCGACGCCAAGGATACGGTCGTTATCGGCGACGCGATCTACGACATGCAGATGGCCAAGAGCGCCGGCGCATCCGCCATCGGCGTCGCCTGGGGTTATGCGTCCGTTCCCGAGCTCATCGACGCCGGTGCGGATTACATCGCCCGGACCCCGCATGATATTCTGGACTGGATGGAGACACATCATGCCTGATATTCGCGACGATCTGCATCAGGCGCTGAGCGACCCGGATCCCGTGCGCCGCGCGCAGATACAGATGCACAAGCCATTGGCGAAGCGTTTCTACAAGAGTGTCGGCATCGGCCCGGCGGAAGACGGCGGCCATGCCATCCTGCTTGACGGCCGTACGGTCCGCACCCCGGCCAAACACTATCTGACCGTTCCGACGCAGGCCGCAGCCACTCTGCTGGCAGCCGAATGGGATGCCCAGAAGGACGAGATCGACCCGGCAACCATGCCGGTCACCCGCCTTGCCAACACGGCGATCGATGGCGTCTCCAAGGATATCCGCGCCGTTTTCGACGACATCCTGAATTTTGCCGGAACCGATCTTCTCTGCTACCGCGCAAGCGATCCGGAAGGCCTCGTCGCCCGTCAGTCGGAACGCTGGGATCCGCTGATCACCTGGGCTGCGGAAAAGCTTGGTGCGCGTTTCGTTCTCGTCGAGGGTGTCGTGCATCAGCTTCAGCCCCGCGCCGCCATCAACGGTGTTGCCGAAGCGCTGCGCGCCTATGCCACGCCGCTCGGCCTTGCCTGCCTGCACACGATCACCACGCTCACCGGCTCCGCCCTCATCGCCATCGCCTTTGCCGAAAAGCAGCTGTCGGCGCAAGAGGCCTGGGCGCTTGCCCATCTCGACGAGGACTGGCAGATCGAGCACTGGGGTACCGACGACGAAGCCTTCCAGCGCCGCGAAAACCGCTGGCGGGAAATGCAGGCGGCAACGGCGACACTCGACGCCCTGCGCTGAGTTTGAAGGCGGCCAGCAACCGACAAAAATACCCCGCGTGGAGCCCCGCGCGGGGTATTTCTCATTTCTGGCCGGTGTTGTTCAGGCGGTCAGCTTCAGCCCGGCAATACCGGCAATGATCAGCGCGATACAGCCGATCCGAACCGCTGTCGCAGGTTCGGCAAACAGCACGATGCCCAGGATTACCGTCCCGACCGTACCGATGCCGGTCCAGACGGCATAGGCGGTGCCGAGCGGCAATGTGCGCACGGCGATGCCGAGCAGAACGACGCTTGCCACCATCGAGGCGCCGGTCAGAACTGTGGGCAGAAGCTTGGTGAAGCCCTCGGTATATTTCAGGCCGATCGCCCAACCGATCTCAAGAATTCCTGCAAGGAAAAGGATTACCCAGGCCATCAATCTCTCCGTCTCAAGGGAGCGAGGCCGTCCTCGCAGATGTTCGGGTGCGGGCTGGATGCCGACCCCGTGCAGCCGTCTGCATGGGCACTCTATGCCATCCCGATCCGACGGTGACAAGAGCTTGCTATCCGTGCCAATCCTTCGCAACGTGGCCGTCCGGCGGCAAAGACAATCCGGTACCACAGGCGGTTTACCCCTTGTGCGGATGATTTCGAACGGGGAAGATAGGCGCGAAACAGGGAGTATTCCGCAATGTTTGACCATGTGTCGATTGGCGTTAAAGACCTCGATCGTTCGCTTCGTTTCTATGATGCCATCCTGACGCCGCTCGGCTACGAGCGGCTGTCGAAAACGGATACGGTGCTCGGCTATGGTTCGGACCGGATCAGCCTGTGGATCGCCAAGGTCGAAAGCCCCGTGCCCGCCGACCGCAGTTCCGGCCTGCATTTCTGCTTCATCGCACCTGATGCCGCCGCGGTCGATGCCTTCCACGCAGCCGGCATTTCCAACGGTGGCGAAGACAATGGTCTGCCGGGACTGCGGCCGGAATACAGCCAGTTCTATTATGCGGGGTTTATCATCGATCCCGACGGTTATCGCCTCGAGGCGTTTTTCAAAATTCCGGAATAGCGCCGGTTACAAGCGGCCTATTCTTTTGCAGTGCGATCCCGCTTCAGGCGATGCCAGAATTCCAGGCGTTTCAGCGTCTCGCGCTCGAAGCCGCGTTCTTGCGGCTTGTAGAAACGCGTGTCCTTGCTGCGCAATTCTTCCGGAAAGAACTCCTGTCCGGAAAAGGCATCCGGATAATCATGATCGTATTTGTAACCCTCGTGATAGCCGAGATCCTTCATCAGCTTGGTCGGGGCGTTGAGGATGCTTTTCGGCGGTGGAATGGAGCCGGTCTGGCGGGCCATCTCGAGGGCTGCATCGAAGGACCGGTAACTGGCATTGGATTTCGGCGCGGTCGCGACATAGACGATCGCCTGCGCGATGAAGAGCCGGCCTTCCGGCCAGCCGATCCGCTCGAAGGCAGTCCAGGCGGCAATCACCTGCGGCATCGCGTTGGGATCGGCCATGCCAACGTCTTCACTGGCAGCGCAGGCGAGCCGACGGAACAGCGTCGTCGGATCCTCCCCCGCATCCACCATGCGCGCGCCCCAATAGAGCGCCGCATCGACATCGCTGCCCCGCAGGCTTTTGTGAAAGCAGCTCAGCAGATTGTAGTGACCGTCCTGCGCCTTGTCGTAGATCGGCATGCGCTTCTGCAGGGCTTTGGACAGGCGCCCGATATCGAGATCACCCTCTTCGCCAAGTGACAGGACATCGTCGGCCAAGCCCACCAGATAGCGCCCGTCCCCATCGGCCATGTTGATCAACGCGGTCCGCGCGTCCTCCGTCAGCGGCAAGCGTTTTCCGACAAAATTCTCCACCCGCGCCAAGAGCAGTTCGGACGAGGCAGCATCGAACGGATTGAGCGTAAAAACCTTCAATCGCGACAGCAAGGCAGCCACTAGGCTGAAGCTCGGATTTTCCGTCGTCGCGCCGATCAGGATGACCGTGCCGTTTTCGACATGCGGCAGGAGAGCATCCTGCGTGCTGCGGTTGAAGCGGTGCAGCTCATCGACGAAGAGGATGGTCTGGCGGCCGATGGTTCGGTTATTCTTTGCCGTATCGAACACTTTGCGCAGATCGGCGATGCCGGACATCACGGCGGACAGCTGGACGAACTCCATCTTTGCCGAGGTGGCGACGAGGCGCGCAATCGTCGTCTTGCCCACACCCGGCGGGCCCCAGAGGATGAAGGACCCAACAGTGCCCGCCGACAGCATGCGGGCAATCGGTCCATTCTCACCCAGAAGGTGATCCTGGCCGATGACCTCTTCCAGCGTTTCAGGACGAAGAGCATCGGCAAGCGGCCGGTGGGTATCCTCATCGAACAGCGTCACAGGCAACCCTCCATCCGGAACGGCCGGTCCCATGACCAGCCGGAGCAACATGCTTTTGTCCCTTGGAGGCCGGGAACCCGATCACCGGAAGAACTGACGGATACGTTGACCGCCGCGCTCGATCTCGACGCGCCACAGCGATGGGTCGTCCTTGGCAATCGTTTCAAGCGTCGTGGACTTGTCGATCGGCATGCCATTGACGGCGATGATGATATCTTTTGGCTGGAAACCAACGCGGGCCGCAGGCGATCCGCGATTGATCTGCGTGATCACCACCCCTTGCGAAGACGCCGGCATCCGCAGTTCGTCGGCGAGACGCGGCGACAGATTGCCGACCACAGCGCCTGAGAAGGGATTGCGGCCCTCGATCAGCCGCTCATCGCGGGGCGACGTTTCCGGCGCTTCGGCCAGCGCAAGCTCGATATCGCGGGTCTTGCCGTTTTCACTGATCGTGACCTTGGCGACATGACCGATGCCGACGGTGGTGAGGCGATAGCCCAATGCATCAGGATGCTCGACCGGAATGCCATTGACGGCGACGATCACCTGCCCCGGCTTGATGCCGGCCTTCTCTGCCGGCCCGCCTTCGATGACGGAGCTGACCAACGCGCCGCGTGCGCGGTCGAGCCCGAGCGCATCGGCGACTTCCGAGGTCACCGGCTCAAAGCTTGCGCCGATGAACGGCCGGGTAAAGCTGCCATTGCCGCCTTCGGCAGACGCGACGAAGACCTTGACGAGATTGGCGGGAATGGCAAAGCCAACGCCGTTGGAGCCGCCGCCGCGCGAAAAGATCGCGGTATTGATGCCGATCAACTGACCGTTCATGTCGATCAGGCCGCCACCGGAATTGCCGGGATTAATCGCCGCATCGGTCTGGATGAAAAAGCCGAAGTCACCAGTGATAACCTGATTGCGGGCCAGCGCCGAAACGATGCCGCTTGTGACCGTCTGGCCGACGCCGAAGGGATTGCCGATCGCCAGCACCAGATCGCCGACTTCGACCGCATCCGAATCGCCGAGCGGCACGGTATCGAACGGACCGTCCGATTTGATCTTCAGTACGGCAAGGTCCAGCCGCTCATCCTTGAGCATGACCGTGGTTTCGAACTCGCGGCCATCGGCAAGCGCGATCTTGATGTTATCGGCATCGGTGATGACATGATAATTGGTGACGACGATGCCATTCTTGCCGACGATGACGCCGGATCCGAGCGAAGACTGCTTTTCCGACCGGTTGGGCATGCGCTGGCCGAAGAACTGCTCGAAAAACGGATCATCGGCGAAAGGCGAGCGGCTCTGAACCGTCTTTTCCGCATAGACGTTGACGACGGCATTGGCCGTCTGCTTGACCAGCGGCGCAAAGGACAGCTGCATTTCGATCTTGCTTTGCGGCAACACTTTCGGCGTCTCCGCCTGCGCCTGTGCAGCAGATATAAAAGAAACCACGTCGCCCCCGGGCTTACTCGGTTTTCCCGCAAACACCAGACCAGCAGCCAGAACACCGACGGCACCTAAGGCAACGAACGAATAGATAAAGCGCGGCATGTCAATCAGTCCCATCAAATCAATCCAGCGGACACACAGATAGGACGCCGGCTCCCAAAAAGCAAAGGCGGCCGATCACAGAAAAAAAGCCGCAGCACTTCGTCCCCGGCCCCATCAACGCATTTATCATGAGGGATCTGCGGCGGAGAAACGAACCTCATGGACAATATGCACACTGTACCGATCTGGAAACTCACACAACTGCGCTGGATGATCACCGCCACAACCTTGCAGGCGTTATTGCGAAAGGCGAACTTCAGACCCGACCAGCCGCGCGTGCCGGCGGGAAATCCTGATGGCGGCCAGTGGGCAGATGATGCGACTGGCTCAGAAGATGAAGCAACGGTCCATCGAGTTAATGACGAATTCGGCCAATACTACGTCGATCTACAGGCAATTGAAGGCTACCGTGGCGCTCACACGATAAGCAACCATGTATATCGATCAAAAGCCGAGTTGCTTGTGGGAATGGGTCCAGAAGCGTCCCGTTGGCTTCCATTTTCCGGAGCGGTCAGACGTCAAGGCAAATCGGAAGCTATCCCGACGCGCTGCGTTATGTGAACGAAACGATACTGGCGAACCTCGACACCGTCGAGGCCGTAAAAGCCGGATTGCTAGGAGTTGAGAGAGGCGAGTTAATCACCAAATATTACGGGCATGCGACAGGGGCGGAATGGTACAGGGACACCGGGTACTCGAAGCCGCGATGGCGCACCACCTATAGCGTTGGTGTACTACTCAGACGAGACCCCAGATTGCCACAAGGTTTTTTGGTTGTTACAGCTTATCCGCGAAACGAGGACTGGGAGCAGAAAGTGATGAGAGAATTCGTTGCCAAATCCCCCGGCTTCCGGGCGTTCACCAGAGCCATGCTTCATGATCCCCTCATATTCGGCTCTCATGACGAAGTCATCGACTTCGGGATCGGTCACGTTCTGCACCAGTTCCCGGAAACGGCGGATGATCTCGACAATTTTCTGGATTACTGGCTGAACGCTAATGCGACGGACCAGCAACTAGAAGATCTCTGGGCCGCATCGAACGCGGACTTTTTCCTGATCGGGGAAGCCGTTCGACCCTTTCTCGCCCGTGTCCTTGAGATGCTGCGAGAGGAACGTGGCACGCCTTCGTCGCCATAAGGCGCACAGCAAAAAGGCCGGGCGATCTCGCACCCGGCCTTCTTAAAGTCTCAGTCCGCAGACCGATTAAGCGGCGTCTGCAGCTTCTGCTTCGGCAGCAACGCGTGCGATATCCTTGGCGCCCTTGGCCGAGGTGTCGCGATCGACGAATTCAATAACGGCCAGAGCCGCATTGTCGCCGTGACGGTAGCCAGCCTTCATGATGCGCAGGTAGCCGCCGTTGCGGGTTGCGTAACGTGTTGCGATGGCATCGAACAGCTTGCCGACGACAGCAACGTCGCGGATCTGCGAGATGGCCTGACGACGAGCATGAAGGTCACCCTTCTTGCCGAGCGTGACGAGCTTCTCGACGATCGGACGGATTTCCTTTGCCTTCGGCAAGGTCGTGACGATCTGCTCATGTTCGATGAGCGAAGCAGCCATATTGGCAAACATTGCCTTACGGTGGCTTGCAGTTCTATTCAGCTTGCGGCCGGCTACACCATGGCGCATTGCTATTCTCCTTTAATTGCAGGTTCCCTCTTGAGTATGGGCCTGCCGTTTCCTGGCACATGCAGACTTTTGCCTGCTGTTTGACGGGGAAAGGCAGTCAAAACCTGCCTTTTTTATTGTTAATACTGGTCTTCGTAGCGCTTGGCGAGATCTTCGATGTTCTCGGGCGGCCATGCAGGCACTTCCATGCCGAGATGCAGGCCCATGGAAGCGAGAACTTCCTTGATTTCGTTCAGCGACTTGCGGCCAAAGTTCGGAGTGCGAAGCATTTCGGCTTCGGTCTTCTGAATGAGGTCGCCGATATAGACGATGTTGTCGTTCTTCAGGCAGTTGGCCGAACGGACCGAAAGTTCCAGTTCGTCGACCTTCTTGAGCAGTGCCGGGTTGAACGCCAGTTCGGTAACGGCTTCTTCTTCGGCTTCCTTCTGCGGTTCGTCGAAGTTGACGAAAACGCCGAGCTGGTCCTGAAGGATGCGGGCCGCAAAAGCGACTGCATCTTCACCGGTGACGGAACCATCGGTCTCGATCTGCATCGACAGCTTGTCGTAGTCGAGAACCTGGCCTTCACGGGTGTTTTCCACCTTGTAGGACACTTTCTTGACCGGCGAATACAGGCTGTCGACCGGGATGAGGCCGATCGGCGCATCTTCCGAACGGTTGCGGTCCGCAGGCACGTAGCCCTTGCCGTTGTTGACGGTGAACTCCATGCGGATCTCGGCGCCCTCATCGAGGGTGCAGATCACATGGTTCGGGTTGAGGATTTCGATATCGCCAACCGTCTGGATGTCACCGGCGGTCACAACGCCCGGACCCTGCTTGCGCACAACCATGCGCTTTGCGTCGTCGCCATCCATCTTGATGGCGATTTCCTTGATGTTCAGCACGATGTCCGTCACGTCTTCCCGGACACCCGGGATCGAGGAGAACTCGTGCAGGACGCCGTCGATCTGCACTGCAGTAACAGCAGCGCCACGAAGCGACGACAGAAGAACGCGGCGAAGCGCGTTGCCGAGAGTGAGGCCAAAGCCACGCTCCAGCGGCTCGGCAACAAGGCTAACCTTGGTGCGGCCGGAGGACGAGAACTCAACCTTGTTCGGCTTGATCAGTTCCTGCCAGTTTTTCTGAATCATATGTTTTGCCTTCTGTTCGTTGCCACCATTCAATCGTGGCAACCGAGCCTTGAAGCGCCGGGAGAGGTAACCCCCTCACCGGCTTGATGAATGCGTAAATTAAACGCGGCGCTTCTTGCGCGGGCGGCAACCGTTGTGCGGGATCGGCGTGACGTCACGGATCGAGGTGATCATGAAGCCAGCAGCCTGAAGCGCACGCAGAGCCGATTCACGGCCGGAACCCGGGCCGCAGACTTCGACTTCGAGCGTCTTCATGCCGTGTTCCTGGGCCTTCTTGGCCGCATCTTCAGCAGCCATCTGGGCTGCGAACGGGGTCGACTTACGCGAGCCCTTGAAGCCCTTCGAACCAGCCGAAGACCAGGCAATCGCGTTGCCCTGTGCGTCGGTGATGGTGATCATCGTGTTGTTGAACGACGAGTTGACGTGCGCAACGCCCGTAGAAATGTTTTTCCGCTCGCGACGGCGAACGCGTGTGGCTTCCTTGGCCATGGTATACCTTTCGTTGATCTCTGCACCGCCGTAGTACCAGCGGCTCCACCGGGCGGAGGCTAACCCCTGCCCTGAATTTTCAAGTCATGCGCGAACGGAAAAATCCGGTCTGCGCGGCGATATCGTCACTGCCGTAGTTCCAGCAGCTCCACCGGAGGGACGCAGGCGCGCCCTTCCGAAACCACAAAAGAGGCCGGCGCCGAGCGCCAGCCTCTGCATTCCCCATTTCTGGGAAATTATTTCTTCTTGCCTGCAATCGCCTTTGCCGGGCCCTTGCGGGTACGGGCATTGGTATGCGTGCGCTGACCGCGAACAGGCAGCGAACGACGGTGACGCAGACCGCGGTAGCAGCCCAAGTCCATCAGACGCTTGATGTTCATCGAGGTTTCGCGACGCAGGTCGCCTTCAACCTGATAATCACGGTCGATTGCTTCGCGGATCTGAAGAACTTCAGCATCCGTCAGTTGGTGCACACGACGTTCAGCCGGGATACCGACCTTCTCGACGATTTCCTGTGCGAACTTCGCTCCGATCCCGTGAATGTAACGAAGCGCGATTACTACGCGCTTGCTCGTCGGGATGTTGACGCCAGCGATACGTGCCACGCCTGTTCTCCTTGCTTCCAGTTGCCATCCGGCAATAGGTGCTTCGTTATGCAGCCCTTTAAGAGGCCGACTGTGAAAGTTCTGTTCGGAACACGTCAAAAGAATCGCGCCCGGACTTCGTCTTTGAAATCCGCGCCGATCCCTAGCATGCTGCGAGTTAGCGCGGTCTTTGAAGGAATCGACCGCAAAAGTCAACTCCCCGGCAGTCCTTTTTCAAGAACTGCCTTTTAGGCGTCGGCCGAAGCCGATGCCAGAATTGCGTTGATCTGCGAGGTGACGGTCTCGACCGGCGCCATTCCATCAACTGTCTTCAACTCGCCGGTCACAGCGTAGTGCTGCGACAGCGGCGCCGTCTTCTCGCGATACTCGACAAGACGCTTCTTGAATGCTTCCGGATTATCGTCGGAACGAACCTTACCGCCAGCGGCAATGGTTTCTGCTACGCGATTCTCGATGCGCCGTACAAGCGCATCTTCGTCCACTTTCAATTCGATAACCGAATCAAGCCGCAGCCCCTTGCCCGCCAGCATCTTGCCAAGGGCAACAGCCTGCGGAACGGTGCGCGGATAGCCATCGAGAATGAAGCCGTTCGCACAGTCGGCCGCATCGATCCGGTCGGAGACGATCTCGTTGACAATCTCGTCGGAAACGAGCTGGCCGGCATCCATGACGGCCTTGGCACGTTTGCCGACATCCGTCTCAGCCTGGACGGCCGCCCGCAGCATATCACCTGTGGAAAGCTGCGGAATACCGTATTTTTCCGTCAGAAGCTTGGCCTGTGTTCCCTTGCCAGCTCCCGGCGGTCCTAAAAATATTAGTCTCATCGGCCCCTCTTTCCTCCACGCAGCTTCGATTTTTTGATCAGCCCCTCATACTGCTGGGCAATCAGGTGACCCTGCACCTGTGCTACAGTATCAAGGGTAACGCTGACAACAATCAAAAGCGACGTACCACCAAGGTAGAACGGCACGCCGGTCTGCGCGATCATGACTTCGGGCAGAATGCAGACGAACATCAAGTAGATCGCGCCGAGCACGGTGATGCGCGTCAGGACGTAGTCGATGTATTCCGCTGTGCGCTCGCCTGGGCGAATGCCGAGGATGAAGCCGCCGTGCTTCTTCAGATTGTCGGCCGTGTCCTTCGGATTGAAGACGATCGCGGTGTAGAAGAAGGCAAAGAACGCGATCATGCCGCCGTAGAGCACCATGTAGAGCGGCTTGCCGTGGCCGAGAGCAGCAACGATGGTCGTGGCCCAGCCTGGCAGCGCTGCGCTGTTGGCAAAGCCTGCAAGCGTTGCCGGCAGAAGCAGAAGCGACGACGCGAAGATGGCGGGGATGACGCCGGCGGTGTTGAGCTTCAGCGGCAGATGCGAGGTATCGCCCTGGAACATCTTGTTGCCGACTTGTCGCTTCGGATACTGGATCAGAAGCCGGCGCTGGGCGCGCTCGACGAAGACGATCAGCGCGATGACGGCAACGACCATGACGATGATGGCGAGGATCAGCGGCGTCGACAGAGCGCCGGTGCGGCCCAGTTCGAGCGTACCGGCCAGAGCCGTCGGCAGATGCGCGACGATACCGGCGAAGATGATCAGCGAGATACCGTTGCCGATGCCGCGCGAGGTGATCTGCTCGCCGAGCCACATCAGGAACATCGTGCCGCCAAGCAGCGAAATGACGGTGGAGATCCGGAAGAACCAGCCGGCATCGACGACAAGGCCGTTGCCGCTCTCGAGGCCAACCGCGATGCCATAGGCCTGCAGCGTGCCGAGAAGCACCGTGCCGTAGCGGGTGTACTGGTTGATAACCTTGCGGCCCTGCTCGCCTTCCTTCTTCAGCTGTTCAAGCGACGGAACCACGGAGGTCATCAGCTGAACGATGATGGAGGCGGAAATGTAAGGCATGATGCCGAGGGCAAAGATCGCCATGCGCTCGACGGCGCCGCCCGAAAACATGTTGAAAAGGCCAAGGATGCCACCGCTCTGCCCGGCAAAAGCCTGGGCGAAAGCTTCCGGGTTGAGGCCTGGCAGCGGAATATAGGTGCCGAGGCGATATACCAGAAGCGCACCAAGGGTGAACCAGAGGCGGCGTTTCAGATCTTCGGCTTTTGCGAACGTCGCAAAATTCAGGTTGGAGGCGAGCTGTTCCGCTGCAGAAGCCATGCAATTCTCCGCGTAGCCAGTTCGGAACCCGCGGGGAAACCCGGTCAGATCCGGAAAAAGCTATCTTCTTTTTATGAAAACCGGCTTGGAAACGACTGCAACTGCAATCTCGCGCCTCACCGTGGTTCCCGATCAATATTCTGCGCCGGACGAATCCGGCAGCGCATCTGTGAGGCTCTCATATGGGAGCAAAACCGCCCGGTGTGAAGCACCCCGGGCGGTTCATCAGCAACTAATTATTCAGCAGCGCCCGAAAGCAGCTTGATCGAACCGCCAGCCTTTTCGATCTTTTCGATCGCAGGCTTGGAAGCGCCGGCAACTTCGATCGTTACCTTTGCCGTCAGTTCGCCATCGGCGAGAACCCGAACGCCATCCCTGGCGCGGCGGATTACGCCGGCAGCCGTCAGAGCGGCAGCATCGATCGCCTTGGAAGCATCAAGCTTCTTGGCGTCGATGGCGATCTGGATGCGGCCGAGCGACACGACAACAAAATCCGAACGGAAGATGTTGTTGAAGCCACGCTTCGGCAGACGGCGGTAGATTGGCATCTGGCCGCCTTCAAAGCCATTGATGGCAACGCCGGAGCGAGCCTTCTGACCCTTGACACCGCGGCCGGCAGTCTTGCCGGATCCGGAACCGATACCACGGCCGAGACGCTTGCGGTTCTTGGTCGAACCTTCGTTGTCTTTGATTTCATTCAGTTTCATGATGGTATCCCCCTCACTTCTCTTCGACGACGCGAACGAGGTGCTGGACGGCCCGGATCATGCCGCGAACGGAAGGTGTATCTTCCAGAACGCTAACCCGGTGCATCTTGTTGAGACCGAGACCGATCAGCGTTGCACGCTGTACGGCTGGGCGGCGAATGGGGCTGCCGATCTGTTCGACCGCAACCGTCTTCTTTGCAACTTCTTTGTTAGCCATTGTTCAGGCTCCCTTATTCTTCGGAAGCAACGCCGGCGGATACGCGGCGGCTCTGCAGAGTGGCATACTTCATGCCGCGCTGAGCTGCGATATCCTTCGGGTGCATCTGGCTCTTCAGGGCGTCGAACGTGGCGCGAATCATGTTGTACGGGTTCGAAGAACCAGTCGATTTCGCAACAACGTCGTGCATGCCGAGCGTTTCGAAAACGGCGCGCATCGGGCCGCCGGCGATGATACCGGTACCGGCCTTGGCAGCACGCAGCAGAACCTTGCCTGCGCCGTGACGGCCATGAACGTCGTGATGAAGCGTACGGCCCGAGCGCAGCGGAACGAAGATCAGTTCGCGCTTGGCAGCTTCGGTGGCCTTGCGGATGGCTTCCGGCACTTCACGTGCCTTGCCATGACCGAAGCCGACGCGGCCCTTCTGGTCGCCGACGACGACGAGAGCAGCAAAGCCGAAACGACGGCCGCCCTTGACGACTTTTGCGACGCGGTTGATTGCTACGAGCTTGTCAACGAATTCGCTGTCGCGCTCCTCGCGGTTCTGGCGATCATCGCGAGAACCTCTTTTTTCTTGTGCCATTGTCCTTTTCCTTTTTCTTTTCCGGGTGCAATCGGCAGATTGACAAAAAGTCGCCCCGCCCCTTCGAGGGAGCGGAAGCGACGCGCTTTATAAAAAGCGGTTCGATGATCCGCCCAGGCAAGCCCGGACGGATATCATCTCCTGGAGCATTCCACTTCAAATGCGTACATTTGAAGTGGATAAAATGCTCCAGCTTCATAAGACTAGTGCGACCTTTACGCGTTCTTCGAACGCGTGGCGCACTAGAAGTTCAGGCCACCCTCGCGGGCTGCCTCGGCGAGCGCCTTGACGCGGCCGTGATAGATGAAGGCGCCACGGTCAAAGACAACGTCCTTGACACCAGCCTTCGAGGCGCGCTCCGCGAGGAGCTTGCCAACGGCAGCAGCAGCTGCCGTGTCAGCGCCCGTCTTAAGCGACGAACGCAGATCCGTGTCGAGTGTCGAGGCAGACGCAACGGTCTTGCCAGCAACATCATCGATAACCTGTGCGTAGATGTTCTTCGACGAGCGATGAACAGACAGGCGCAGACGGCCATTGGCCACTGCCTTGACTTGACGGCGCACGCGGCTGGCGCGGCGCACAAGTGTATCTTTCCTTGTAGCCATTTCGCGTGATCCTTACTTCTTCTTGCCTTCTTTGCGGACAATCCGCTCGCCAGCATACTTGACGCCCTTGCCCTTGTAGGGCTCGGGGCCACGGTATTCGCGGATTTCTGCCGCGACCTGGCCGACCTGCTGCTTGTTGATGCCGGTGACGACGATTTCCGTCGGCTTCGGCACAGCAATCGAGATGCCTTCAGGAGTCTGATAGACCACGTCGTGGCTGAAACCGAGTGCCAGCTGCAGGTTCTTGCCCTGAAGCGACGCGCGATAACCAACGCCGTTAATTTCGAGCTTGCGCTCGTAACCATCCTTGACGCCCTTGAAGATGTTTTCGATCATCGTGCGGGACATGCCCCACTTGGAACGAGCATCCTTGGACTGATCAACCGGGGTCACCGACACCGCGTTGTTGTCTTCCAGCTTCACGACGACTTCGTCGTTAGCAACGAAGAAGAGTTCGCCTTTCGGGCCCTTTGCAGTCACTGTCTGGCCACTAACCGTGGCCGTGACACCTGCAGGAACCGGAACGGGCTTTTTACCGATACGAGACATATTTCAAACCTGTCTGTCCGTTATGGAGGTCACTGCTACCGTATTAGAATACGGAGCAGAGAACCTCGCCACCAACGTTCTGTTCGCGTGCCTGATGATCGGCCATCACACCCTTCGGAGTCGAAAGGATAGTGATACCGAGACCGTTCGCGACCTGCGGAATGGACTTGACCGAGACATACACTCGGCGGCCCGGCTTCGATACGCGGCCGATCTCACGGATCACCGACGCACCTTCGTAGTATTTCAGTTCGATATTGATCTCGGCCTTGCCGTTACCAAATTCTGTTTCCGAGTAACCGCGGATGTAGCCTTCAGCCTGAAGGACATCGAGAACGCGTGCGCGCAGCTTGGAAGCCGGAGTGGAAACACTCGACTTGCGGCGTGCAGCACCGTTGCGGATACGGGTGAGCATATCGCCCAGCGGATCAGTCATTGCCATGTGCCCGTCTCCTTACCAGCTCGACTTAACAATGCCCGGCACCTTGCCGAAATTGCCAAGTTCACGAAGCGCAATACGCGACATCTTGAGTTTGCGATAATATGCACGCGGGCGACCAGTCACTTCGCAACGGTTGCGAACGCGGGTCTTGGAACCGTCACGCGGCAGGCTCGCCAACTTCAAAGTTGCCTTGAAGCGCTCTTCGATCGGAAGAGACTGGTTCATGATGGTTGCCTTCAGGGCTGCGCGCTTGGACGCATCCTGGGCAACCGACTTACGGCGGCGATTGTTTTTTTCAATTGCGCTCGTCTTCGCCATTCAACTTAATCCTTCTGCTTGTCGTTACGGCTTACTGGCGAAACGGGAAGTTGAACTCTGTGAGCAGAGCGCGTGCTTCGTCGTCGGTCGTTGCCGTCGTGCAAACGATGATGTCCATGCCCCACATCTGATCAACCTTGTCGTAGTTGATCTCCGGGAACACAATGTGTTCCTTGACACCCATGGCGAAGTTGCCACGGCCGTCAAAGCTCTTCGGATTCAGGCCGCGGAAATCTCGAACGCGCGGAAGCGCGATGTTGATCAGGCGGTCCAGGAATTCGTACATGCGAATGCCGCGCAGGGTAACCTTTGCGCCGATCGGCATGTCTTCGCGCAGCTTGAAGCCGGCGATCGAGGTGCGGGCCTTGGTGATGACCGGCTTCTGGCCGGCAATCGCTGCGAGGTCTGCGGCAGCAACCGTCGGCTTCTTGCTATCAGCCGTCGATTCACCAACACCCATGTTGATCACGATCTTGTCGAGACGCGGGATCTGCATGACGTTTGCGTAGGAGAACTTCTCCTGCATCGCCTTGGAGATACGCTCGACATATTCGGTCTTGAGCCGGGGCTCGTACTTCTTAGCGTCAGCCATCGATCGACACTCCCGAACGCTTTGCAACGCGAACCTTCTTGTCGCCGTCGATCTTGAAACCGACGCGGGTCGGCTTGCCGTCCTGCGGATCGGCGATCGCGAGATTCGACAGATGAATCGACGCTTCCTTGTTGATGATACCGGCTTCCTGGGCCTGGGTCTGGCGCTGGTGACGCTTCACCATGTTTACGCCACGCACAACGGCCCGGTCTTCCTTAGGCAGAACCTGGAGAACTTCCCCAGAACGACCCTTGTCCTTACCGGTCAATACGACGACCTTGTCGCCCTTGCGAATCTTTTGCATCTCAATCGCTCCTTACAGTACTTCTGGAGCCAGCGAGATGATCTTCATGTGGTTCTTGGCGCGAAGTTCGCGCGGAACCGGTCCGAAGATACGGGTGCCGATCGGCTCTTTCTTGTTGTCGATAAGAACAGCTGCGTTGTTATCGAACCGGATGACGCTGCCGTCCGGACGACGGATGTCCTTGGCTGTGCGAACGACAACCGCCTTCATCACATCACCCTTCTTGACGCGGCCGCGCGGAATAGCTTCCTTGATCGAAACGACAATAATGTCGCCGACCGAAGCGTACTTGCGCTTGGAGCCGCCCAGCACCTTGATGCACATGACACGACGTGCGCCGGAATTATCCGCCACGTCGAGGTTTGTTTGCATCTGAATCATGTCAGGTCGCCTTCTTGTTGTGACCGGACCGGTTGGGCCAACCTCATCAGATTGAGGGCCCCCTGTTCCAGCTTCTAAATTTCTGTTCTCGCGCGGGATCGATCGTTGCCAGGGTGGTTTCCTAAACAGGACCTTCCGTGCGCTCAAAGCAAAAGAACGCTCGAGTCGAGCGTCCTTGCGCTGCTTCATATAGATTTTCGCAGCCGACGCAAGAGCCGGATGCGAAACTCTTAAGAATTAGGCCTGAACGGAAACCACTGTCCAGGTCTTGTCCTTGGAAATCGGCGCGCATTCCTCGATGGAAACCTGATCGCCGACCTTGTACTGGTTGTTCTCGTCATGCGCCTTGTACTTCTTGGACCGGCGAACGGTCTTCTGGAAGATCGGGTGCGCGAAACGACGCTCGACACGGACCACGACGGTCTTATCGTTCTTGTCGCTGACGACTGTGCCCTGCAGAATGCGTTTTGGCATATTCTTAGATCCTTAAGCCTTGGCTTCTGCCGCCTTCTGGCGGGCAATGGTTTTGACGCGCGCAATGCCCTTGCGGACTTCATTGATGCGCGACGACTTTTCGAGCTGGCCTGTGGCCTTCTGGAAGCGCAGGTTGAACTGCTCTTTCTTCAGCTTGGCGAGCTCTTCGTTGAGCTGATCGGCGCTGAGCGCGCGGATGGTATCGGCTTTCATTGGGCTTTACTCCTTACTCTGCAATGCGCTGAACGAAGCGCGTCTTGACAGAGAGTTTCGCAGCACCAAGGCGAAGCGCCTCGCGGGCGAGTTCTTCGCTGACGCCGTCGATTTCGAACATCATTCGGCCGGGCTTGACCTTGCAAGCCCAATATTCAACCGAACCCTTACCTTTACCCATGCGGACTTCGGTCGGCTTCGCCGTGACCGGTACGTCTGGGAATACGCGGATCCATACGCGGCCGGCACGTTTCATGTGACGGGTGATCGCGCGGCGGGCCGCTTCGATCTCGCGTGCGTTTACGCGGTTCGGCTCCTGAGACTTCAGGCCGAATTCACCGAAAGCAAGGTCGGAACCGCCCTTGGCAACGCCCTTGATGCGTCCCTTGAACTGCTTGCGGTACTTAGTGCGCTTTGGCTGCAACATTTTTTTAATTCTCCGATATTAGCTGCCAGGAACGACTGTTACGCGTTTTCGCGACGACGGTTGTTGCTGCTGGGGCCCTGGGCATCTGCCTCGGACGAACGACGCTCGGAAGCCATCGGATCGTGTTCGAGGATTTCGCCCTTAAAGATCCAGACCTTGATGCCGCAGATACCGAAAGCGGTCTTGGCTTCAGCCACACCGTAGTCGATGTCGGCGCGAAGCGTGTGCAACGGCACGCGGCCTTCACGATACCATTCGGTACGCGCGATTTCAGCACCGCCGAGACGGCCACCGCAGGTGATCTTGATGCCTTCGGCGCCAAGACGCATTGCGGACTGAACGGCACGCTTCATCGCACGGCGGAAAGCCACGCGGCGTTCGAGCTGCTGAGCGATCGACTGGGCGACGAGCGTCGAGTCGACTTCCGGCTTGCGCACTTCAACGATGTTGAGGTGCGTTTCCGACTTGGTCATCTCGCCGATCTTCTTGCGCAGCTTTTCGATGTCTGCGCCCTTCTTGCCGATGATCAGGCCCGGGCGAGCCGAGTGGATCGT
Source organism: Pararhizobium sp. DWP1-1-3 (assembly GCF_049896125.1). Lineage (NCBI taxonomy): Bacteria > Pseudomonadati > Pseudomonadota > Alphaproteobacteria > Hyphomicrobiales > Rhizobiaceae > Pararhizobium > Pararhizobium sp. DWP1-1-3. The sequence goes on along the minus strand of NZ_JAFCTR010000004.1, from coordinate 4,343 downwards.
GACGCGGCACTTCTTGTGCGGACGCTCGATGACCACCTTGGCGATACCGGCCTGCTTCAGCTCTTCCATGACGTAGGCACGGATCTTCAGGTCTTCGTGAAGAAGCTGACCGTATTCTGCGTTGTCCGCGAACCAGCGGCTATCCCAGGTACGGTTGATGCCGAGGCGGAAGCCGACTGGATTGATCTTCTGACCCATTATGCGGCCTCCCCTTTAGCTTCGACTTCGCGAACAACGATCGTCAGATGCGCGAAAGGCTTTTCGATACGCGATGCACGGCCACGGCCACGAGCGTGGAAACGCTTCATGACGATGGACTTGCCAACGTAAGCCTCGGCAACGATCAGGCTGTCGACGTCGAGATCGTGGTTGTTCTCTGCGTTTGCGATCGCAGATTCCAGCGTCTTCTTGACAGTGTCCGAGATCCGCTTGCGCGAGAACTCGAGTTCGGCCAGAGCCCGGTCGACCTTCTTGCCGCGGATCATCGCAGCTACCAGGTTGAGCTTCTGGGGGCTGACGCGGATCGTGCGCGCGATTGCCTGCGCCTCGTTATCCTTCAGCCGGCGTTCGGCTTTTGCCTTGCCCATAATTACTTCCTCTTTGCCTTCTTGTCCGCACCGTGACCGTAATAGGTCCGGGTCGGAGAGAATTCACCGAACTTGTGACCGATCATGTCTTCGTTGACACTGACCGGAACATGCTTGCTGCCATTGTAGACGCCGAACGTGAGACCGACGAACTGCGGCAGGATGGTGGAGCGACGGCTCCACATCTTGATCACTTCGTTGCGGCCGCCTTCACGAACCTTCTCAGCCTTCTTGAGAAGATAGCCGTCAACAAACGGACCTTTCCATACTGAACGAGTCATTGGAGACTTCCTCTCTTACTTCTTACGCTGATGACGCGAGCGCATGATGAACTTGTCTGTCGACTTGTTCGAGCGCGTACGCTTGCCCTTGGTGGGCTTACCCCAAGGCGAAACCGGATGACGGCCACCCGAGGTGCGGCCTTCACCACCGCCGTGCGGATGGTCAACAGGGTTCATGACGACGCCGCGAACGTGCGGACGCTTGCCACGCCACACCGAACGGCCGGCCTTGCCGTCGTTGATGTTGCCGTGGTCAGGGTTGGAGACTGCACCGACCGTTGCAAGGCAGGAGCCGTGCACCAGGCGCTGTTCGCCAGACGACAGGCGAAGGATCGCCATGCCCTGGTCGCGACCGACCAGCTGAACGTAGGCGCCAGCCGAGCGAGCGATCTGACCGCCCTTGCCTGGCTTCATCTCGACGTTGTGAACGATCGAACCAACCGGCATGTACTGAAGCGGCATGGTGTTGCCCGGCTTCACGTCAACCTGCTTTTCCGAGGCGATCACCTTGTCGCCGGCAGCAAGACGCTGCGGAGCGATGATGTAAGCCTGCTGGCCGTCCGCATAGTTGATCAGCGCGATGAACGCCGTGCGGTTCGGGTCGTATTCCAGACGCTCGACCGTGCCTTCGACGTCGAACTTGCGACGCTTGAAGTCGATCAGGCGGTAGGTCCGCTTGTGACCGCCACCCTGGTAACGCACGGTGATGCGGCCAGTGTTGTTGCGGCCGCCCTTGGAGGACAGGCCTTCGGTCAGCGACTTGACCGGCTTGCCCTTGTGCAGGCCGGACCGGTCGACGATGACCAGCTGGCGCTGGCTCGGGGTGGTCGGATTGAAACTTTTCAATGCCATTGTTCTATTCCTCAGAGTCCGGTTGAGACGTCGATGGTCTGACCGTCAGCGAGCGTGACGATTGCCTTCTTGACGTCCTTTTGCCGGCCAGCGAAGCCACGGAAGCGCTTCAGCTTGCCCTTGCGGACCAGCGTGTTGACAGCCGTAACCTTGACGCCGAACAGTGCTTCGATTGCAGCCTTGATTTCAGGCTTCGAGGCATCCTTGGCGACGTTGAAGATGATCTGGTTCTGTTCAGAAACCAGCGTCGACTTTTCGGTGATCGACGGAGCGAGGATCACATCGTAGTGGCGAAGGTCAGTCATTTGAACCGCTCCTCGAGAGCTTCAACTGCAGCTTTGGAAAGCACGAGCTTGCCGCGGCGCAGAATGTCGTAAACATTGATGCCCTGCACCGGCAGAACGTCCACATTCGGGATGTTCTGAGCTGCGAGCTTGAAATTGCTGTCCAGTTCGGCGCCGCCGATGAACAACACGTTGGTCAGGCCGAGCGTCGCGAATGCGCCGGTCAGCGCCTTCGTCTTGGCTTCAGCAGCAACCAGGCTGTCAACGATGATCAGCTCTTCGGCACGCAGCTTGGCGGACAGCGCGTGGCGCAGGCCGAGAGCACGAACCTTCTTGGGCAGGTCATGGGCATGGCTGCGAACAACCGGGCCGTGAGCCTTACCACCGCCGCGGAACTGCGGAGCACGAGCCGAATGGTGACGAGCGCGGCCCGTACCCTTCTGCTTGAACATCTTGGCGCCGGTGCGTGCGATTTCTGCACGGCCCTTTGCCTTGTGCGTACCCTGCTGCTTCTTGGCAAGCTGCCAGCGAACGACGCGGGCAATGATATCTTCGCGCGGCTCTAGGCCGAAAATCGCGTCGGACAGGGAAACCTTACCGGCCTCTTTGCCCTCGAGTGTGGTGACGTTGAGATCCATGATCTGGCCCCCTTACTTGGCTGCGCGCACAGCGGCAGGACGCGGAGCGTCAGCCGGAGTGCCGGACTTGATGGCGTCGCGAACGACGATCCATGCGCCCTTGGAGCCGGGTACGGCGCCCTTGACGAGGATCAGACCGCGGTCTTCATCGGTGGAGACCACTTCCAGGTTCTGGGTGGTGATGCGTGTCTGACCCATGTGGCCAGCCATGCGCTTACCCTTCCAGACGCGGCCCGGATCCTGGTTGGAACCAGTCGAACCATGCGAACGGTGCGATACGGACACGCCGTGCGTTGCACGCAGACCGCCGAAGTTGTGGCGCTTCATGGCACCGGCAAAACCCTTACCGGACGATGTACCGGTGACGTCGACCAGCTGGCCGGCGACGAAATGGTTTGCAGTGAGCTCAGCGCCGACATCGATCAGGTTGTCCGACGAAACGCGGAACTCGATGACCTTGGCCTTCGGCTCTACGTTGGCGGCAGCGAACTGACCACGCAACGGCTTGCTCGTGTTCTTGACTTTAGCCTGGCCGGCACCGAGCTGAACTGCGGTGTAGCCATTCTTGTCTTCTGTGCGATGGGCCACAACCTGGCAGTTTTCCATCCGCAATACTGTAACTGGGATGTGCTCACCAGCGTCGTTATAGACGCGGGTCATCCCAATCTTCTGTGCAATCACACCTGAACGCATTGGTTCATTCCTCTTAAGAGTTAGCGACGGAGAAAACCCCGTTGCATCTCTGGTTTAAGGTCTCCCTCTTTTCGTCCGATCCAGTTGGGATCATCCGATCGAAGGGTCGCCCGTTTTTGGAAGCCGTTGGACCGAAATCCACGTACCTTCCTTGTTTTTAAAGCTTGATTTCCACGTCTACGCCGGCAGCGAGGTCGAGCTTCATCAGCGCGTCAACAGTCTGGGGCGTAGGATCGACGATATCGAGGAGGCGCTTGTGGGTGCGCATCTCGAACTGTTCACGGCTCTTCTTGTCCACGTGGGGCGAGCGGTTGACAGTAAACTTTTCAATCCGCGTAGGAAGCGGCACCGGACCACGAACCGAAGCGCCTGTGCGCTTGGCCGTCGAAACGATTTCCCGCGTGGAGGCATCAAGAATCCGGTGATCAAACGCCTTGAGGCGGATACGGATATTCTGGCCGTTCATTCGAGTTATCCTTGTTGTTGTAAGCGAAAGCCCCAGGGTGAGGCATTTCGTTATTCGTTTCCGGGTGCTGATGCTTCAAAGAGCACAAAGAGCAAATCACTCTCTGTCCGTTTCTGCAATTCGACCCGCACATATACGGAATCGGCGCCCGACACAATGACCGAACGCCCACGAAAGCACGTTTTTTCGCGCTTCCGTCAATTCGAGAGGCATACACCTTGAGGCGCAGGCTTCGACCAACAAATATTCAGGGAAGCGGCGCTGAAAGCGCCGCTTCCCAACCGAGTGAATTACTCGACGATCGAGGCGACGATGCCGGCGCCGACGGTGCGGCCGCCTTCGCGGATGGCGAAGCGCAGCTTCTCTTCCATCGCGATCGGAACGATCAGCTCGACGGAAACCGTGACGTTGTCGCCAGGCATAACCATTTCCGTGCCTTCAGGAAGCGACACGATGCCGGTCACGTCCGTCGTACGGAAGTAGAACTGCGGACGGTAGTTGGTGAAGAACGGCGTATGACGGCCGCCCTCTTCCTTCGTCAG
>NZ_JAFCTR010000003.1:0-631054 GCF_049896125.1 Pararhizobium sp. DWP1-1-3 | reverse complement strand
GGATGCCGAAGCGGGTATCTTCGGTGCGAATTATGACGTTCATTGCCCGCTTTATACCATGCTCGATCAGCATTTGAGGCGTCCGGAAACGCCGTTCGTTTTCGAGATGGTTTGAAATAACCGACTGTCCGGTGTGATAAGCGTAGCCGGCAGGGCTTTCCAAGTCGTCGCCGACGGTAGCGACGCCGATCAGTCCTTCGCGCCAGCCAACCCCAGCCACAGCGAGGAACCCCTTAGTGTCAACCCTGTGTTCAAGCACCTTTGCAAATTTGACGTTCAAGCCGTCGGCAGTCGCCCTTGTCGCCTCCTGCAGGAGTTCCCGTAGGTCGACAGACTTTAGGGCGTAGTAGCCGAAGTCTGCGGCGAGCCGCTGCTGACGCAAACGATAAGCCAGTTCCTCGGAAGGGATCTCCTCGTTGGCGGGAACAGGAGGCTTTTCCTGTATTCCTTGGGGTTCAGACACCTGTCAGCTCGCATTTGGAGGAATCATTGCTACAGCAACCGCACTGATTTTGTTCGGCAACGCGTGAAGTCATAGAGCAAACCTGCCGATCTAGCTAGCGGCGGTCGTTGTTGCGATCGACAGCGGTACGAGTCGCTTCTCAACAGTCCATCTGGCTAGGAGATGAGTCTTGTCCGTTCGAGATTGGGCGACTGTTTAGAAATCAGCTCTTCACCCATTGAAGACGATCGAGAACGGATCATGACATGCATGGCTCGTCCGAGGTGACCAGAGAACCGGGTCTCGGCGTGCCCAGTAAAAAACCTTTAGTTCCGGGGCACACGACCCGTGCGGCATCAGCCTCTCGGTCTCCCTCTACGCCGTTCGGCAAGTCGGCCAACTTGGACAGTCGGTTGAGCGGGCCGAGCGGCAATGGGACAGCCATAGGGTTTGTTAGCGTTTTGGATTGAAAAGATGGATGGCGATCTTAACGGGCAGCGCTTCCCCAATCATGGAAAAAAGCGTGTCAAATGCATTGAAGGAGCTCGCGGAGGTGCCTTGTTTCGTAGTGCCGCATTCAAACCAAGAGATGTCTTCCTTGGAGGTCTCCAGAGGTTCCTCATCTTTTAACGCGCCTACGTCCTCCCTTCGAGGAGTATTTCGCGCAGCATTTCGCGTTTGACAGGAACATGAAGGCTTTGTGGTCGGAATACCCAGCATCACCTCGCTCAAGGAAAATTCAAAGTCTGCGTCCGTGGACCGGCGTCGAAGGGCATGCGTTCTTCACACTAGGTACGCGGACACATCTCGAGTAAGCATCCTTCGATAGTGCACATCCGACTTGCCGTCTTCGGCGATGTCCTGGCTTCCATGAAGGAAAGTCAGGAGCAGCATCGGAGCGGGTTCATCGAATGACGGGCGCATGGCTTCAACCGCGTTCTCAACGGTCGCGTCGCCATCGGGGCGGGGGATCGATTGCATTGGAGGCATTGTTAGCTCCTCTGGGCAGCTTGAAGTATGGGGTTAACGGGTGGAGCCAAACAAATATGAAAGTGCTGCGACCATGGCGGCGGCCGCTATCGGCTTTTCTGCTATCCAATCGCCAACGTCGCCGAATAATGACCGATTCTCGGAAAGCACTTCCGCCGCGGGGACTGTTGGGTCGGGTTCGACTCTCACTCTATCGGCGCTGTCAGCGTCGGTTCTGCCTGACGGTATCGATGTCGAACTCATTGAGATCGGATCAGAAGCCGGAAACGAGTTTTCCAAGGCACTGTCGAGGTCGGTCGTTGCATCTCGGCCGAGTTGTGCTGCCCGTTCCTTCTGAAGCGACTCCACGGCAGGCGATTTTTTAGGGTTATCTGACATATTACACCTCGATTTCCTAATTTAACCATCTGGCTTGTACGATCGTCTCAACAAACCCGTGATCCGTTGTTTCAATCAGCTTTAGGCTGCCGTTGGCATGAAGCACCCCGAGGCCACGGTCGATGGCAACATCGTTGTCATCGAGTAGCGCTTTCACATCGTCTAGTGTCTGCCGGCGTGATCTCATGGCGACGTGATCGTTCTCAATACGGGTCAGGTAGTAGTGCAAGCCTTTTGTGTTCACGGGACTTCTCCAAATGCGACGGCTATCAACGCAGTGAGATGAAGCAAGTTCCGAGGGTCGATCGCGTTTGCGCCACGTTGGGAACTAAAGAGTTCCGGACGTCGCCAAAGCGCCTTGTGGAACGGGGCAAACGATCGTCCGCGTCGATTGACGGTGAAGGACGAGACATGGCCCAACTCGAGTCCAGCGATACATCAATGCCTTCGGCGGACAGCGCGAAATTCTTCATCATCCGGTGCTTTGGCTGCTGATGTGGGCTTCCGTCGTGAACATTATGCAGGTAGGGGCAGCGATGGCGATTGTGCCAGGGATGCGTTCCGGGGTGCCGCTAACTGGATCCAGCTGGAACAGGCAGAGGCCGTCGGATTTCTGGTTCGCCACGATCAGCCATTGCCCGGACGGATCAATTGAAATGTCACGTGGGTGAACACCGCCGCAATCGAACTGGCCTCGAAGCAGGAGACTGCCGTCCTCTGTCACAGCCATCCAGGCCACCCCAGACTGGTTGCGACCGGCCACATAGAGGAATCGTCCATCCGGGGAGAGTTTGATGGCGGAGAGCGCGCCGTCGCGGGCCTCGTCCGCGCCGAAGGGCGCGAGCCGCTCGCCGATGCGGTAAAGGCCATTCTCCCGTTCGGTTGTGTAGATCGTTTCGTTGAGTTCGCAGCAGGTATAGAGCCTGCCGCTGCCTTCAACCAGATGGCGAGCACCGCTGCCGGGCGGCAGGGCGAGGCGCTGGCGCGGGATGAGGTTTGGGTTGCCCGTCATATCCAGGTCGAAAAAGTGGATGGCATCGCCGCCGAGGTCTGTAAGGGCGAGGGCGGTGCCATCCTCGATGAAGGCGGCGAAATGGGCGTGGGGTCCGTTCTGCCGCCGGGCGTTCGGTCCGTGCCCCGTCAATTGCAGGCGCTGGAGCAGCGATGCTTTTCCGGTGTCGGGTGTGACCTGCCAGAGTGCTGCCGATCCGTCGCTGTAATGCGCTGTTGCCACGATCGGGAGTGTCGGGTGAACACCGATATGGCATGGATGGCTGCCGGGCAGGTCGGAGGCATTGAGCGGCGCGAGATGAGCCTCGCCTATCCTGAATGTTAGCAGTCGCGGCCAGTCGGATGTCGCGACTTCCTCGGCCGCCAGCAGCATCCGGGATGCGGGCAGTCCCGTGATCCAGGACGGGCTCCGGACTTCCGCGACCAGACGGGTTTCGGCGCGCTCAGGCGACGCGCCAGGAAGCCGGACGTGGTGGATGCCGCCCCCGGAAGACGTGGTGTAGGTTCCGACGTAGAACTCCAAGTCTAGTGCCGGGGATGTCATCTCAGGCGAAGGCGCCCGCATATTGGCCCATGCGGATCAGCCCCTGCATGTAGCCGATCGCATGCGCGCGTCCGCGATGGTTCCAGTCTGTGTCGTCGTCCATGGCAGGCACGTGGTCATCGATGATGAAACCATCGAACCCATTGCGGGCGAGAAGTGCCATTGCCTCGGCTGGATTGAAATTGCCGTCGCCGATGAAACATTCGGTAAAGGTCGGGACCGTTCCCTGCACATCGCGGAAATGGACATAGGCGATCACCCCCAGCGGTCCGAAATGCTCGATCATGTCGGCGACATTGCGGGTGCCGCCCGGCATTTCCGAGCAGCAGCCGAGGCAAAGGTCGAGTGCCCAGGCTGCACTGCTGCCTGCGATCGCATGCGCCTTCTTGAAATTGTCCGTCCGGTTGAAGATGCGCGCCACGCCGCCCAGGCTTTCGACCGGCGGATCGTCCGGGTGCAAGGCCAGGCGAATGCCTTCCGCTTCCGCCACCGGCAAGACCGCCTTGATGAAATAGGCATAGTTTTCCCACATCTGCTTAGCGGTGATCACGTCCGTGTCGCCGGTATGGAGCGGCAGTGCCTGCGTCCTACCGAGACCCGTGGGCAGGAAGCTGCGCAGCGTGTCCGCATCATCCCGGCCGGCCTCGACCAGCGTCATGTCGAAGGTCCGTGCCATCGCGCCGCCCCGCGTTTTGGTCTTGCGGTCGGTGGTCCAGACGCCGTTCGGCGTGAAGTGATAGCCCAGAATCGGGATGCCGGCGCGGGCGACGGAGCGGATCGTGTACTGGTAGTTTTCGATCTGCTCGTCGCGACCCGGCTGTCCGAGCATGGCCTTGTTGTAGAACTGCGCCGGCACGTTCTCGATCGCCTCGAAGACGAGACCATAGGCCTTGGCCTTCTCGACCAGCGGCCGGATGTCCTCCATCTCCCAGCGAACCTCGCCCGGAAGATGGGGATTGTTCATCTGCACGCCGGTGACGCCGGTCTGGGCAGCAAAGCGAAGCTTTTCTTCGGTGAGTTCCTTGAATTGTCCGATGGCCAGCCGGATGCTCATTGTGCTGACTCCAGCTTGCCGATCGGCTCCAGCGGTTCGGGGCGGTGGCGGTTGACCATGCGTGTGCCGTCCTCATGCGGGGTGGCACACCAGCGGGCGGCATTGGCCAGGACCTGGCGGATTTCCGGCTGGAAATAGATCGGGAAGCTTTCGTGCCCCGGGCTGAAATAGAAGATCCGACCGCGGCCGCGACGGTAGCAGCAACCCGAGCGAAAGACCTCGCCGCCTTCTACCCAGCTGACGAAGACCAAATGGTCGGGCTGCGGGATATCGAAGGGCTCGCCGTACATTTCCGACTGCGGCACGACGATGGATTCCGGCAGGCCCTTGGCGATCGGATGAGCGGGATCGACGATCCAGACCCGTTCGCGCTCACCGCCTTCGTGCTCGCGCCAGCTGAGATTGCACGACGTGCCCATCATCCGCCCGAACAGCTTGGAATGGTGGCCAGAATGCAGGACGACCAGCCCCATGCCGTCTAGGATGCGCTTCTGGATGCGGGTCACCAGTTCGTCGGGGATTTCCTTGTGGACGACATGACCCCACCAGAACAGCACGTCGGTGCTGGCGAGAACCTCGTCTGTCAGGCCGAAATCCGGGTCGTAGAATGTCGCCGAGCGGATCTCGAAATCATCCGAGGCGATCCCGTCGGCGATGGCTGTGTGGATGCCATCGGGATAGACGGCACGAATGTTCGGCTGGTTGGTCTCGTGCCAGTATTCGTTCCAGATGGTGATGCGGATCGGATGTGTCATGCTAGCTCCCAAAGCTTGGTTTGCAGGGTGAGAGGCATGCCTCCTTCCTGCGAGGATTGTTTGATCAGGTCCCACAGCTCGGCCAGATGCAGGCTGCGCTCGGCCGTAGACGGATTGGCGCAGCGGCCGGCGCAGGTGTCCGCAAAGACCTGCAGCACGGCGTTCAGGTCTTCGCCGGCGGTTTCGCGCGTCACGGTCGGCCCATGCCAGTGTTCGGCCCATTTGCCCCAGATATCGACGCGCAGGATGGCGTTCTCGTAAAATAGGGTCAGTGAGGATTCGCAGCCGGGAATGGTGTCGCCGCAGAAGGTCAGGTTGACGGGCACTCCGCCCTGAAGAAGGGCGAAGACGCCGCCGGTCAGTTCGTATTCCCGGCCACGGTTCTGCAGCGATGCCGAGACCCGCTCGTATCCAAGGCCCGAGACCTGCATGACCGCGTTCATCAGATGCGACCCGGTGTCGAAAATGAAGCCGCCGCCCGACAGGGCCGGCACCTGCTTCCAGCTGGTGTCGTAGCGGTCCTGCCAGTCTTCCCAGACTTCTCCGTGCACGGCGAGAAGCTCGCCGAATTCGCCGGCCGCAGCGCGTTTGTGCATCCGCTCAAGGAGTGGCGAGAGCGAGGCCTGATAGGCAATGACGACGTGTTTTCCCACCCGGTCGCGGGCTTCGATGATCTCGCGTGCCTCGGCGGCATTGAGCGACATCGGCTTTTCCAGCAACAGGTTCAGCCCGTGTTCCAGCGCTGCCTTGGCATAGCCGGCATGGAATGCGTGGGGCGTCGATATGTAGACGGCGTCGAGACCCTTGGCTTCGGCTTCAAGCAAGGCCTCGGCCGTCGGGTAGATGCGCGGCGTGCCGCCAGCGTTGCGGACGATCTCGGCATATCGCTCGAGCGACGTCGGGCTGGTATCGGTTAAGGCGAGGAATTGAGGGTTAAGCGGGCTTTTCACCCATGCGCGCGCATAGCTGGCGGCTTTCAGGCCGCAGCCGATGACGCCGATCTTCAGTGTCATGGTGTCTCCATTGTCAGTCATGTCTAGGCGCGCCGGATTGCCTGCCCGGCAGCGTCGAAAAGATGGCAGGCGTTACGGTTGATCTTGAGTGGCACTTCTTCGCCGGTGCCGATGCGGTGGTCGCCGGCGATGCGGGCGATGGCGGGTTCGCCTGTAGTCTGGAAAGAGACATAAGTCTCCATGCCTAGCCGTTCCGACAGCACGGCGCGCACGGTGATATCAGCCGCGGATGGATAGGCGAGCGACAGATCCTCGGGCCGGATACCGAGCTGGATCTTTGTGCCCACCGTCACGTCCCGTGCGCGATCCAGAACAATGCTCCAGCCGTCGTCGGTGACGATCCGGGCCGAGGTGCCGTCGACGGCCTCGACGCGCGCCTGGAACACATTCATCTTCGGCGAGCCGATGAACTGGCCGACGAAGAGATTGTCGGGCTCCTTGTAGAGCGCGATCGGGTGATCGGCCTGCTGGACCTGGCCTTCGCTGAGCACGACGATCCGGTCGGCCAGCGTCATCGCCTCCACTTGGTCGTGCGTCACGTAGACGATGGTCGATTTGGTGGTGCGGTGCAGTTCCTGCAGTTCGGCGCGCATCTGGACGCGCAAGGCGGCGTCGAGGTTTGACAGCGGCTCGTCGAACAGGATGACCTTCGGTTCCTTGATGATGGCGCGGCCGATGGCGACGCGCTGCCTCTGACCGCCGGACAGGGCCAGCGGCTTTCGGTCCAGTAGCTTTTCAAGCTGCAGCTTGTCGGACACTTCGCTAACGCGCCGCTTGATCTCGGCCTGGTCCGTACCCTTGAGGTCGAGTGAAAAGCCGATGTTCTCGGCCACGGTCATGTGCGGATAGAGTGCGTAGGACTGGAACACCATGGCGAGGCCGCGCTTGTCCGGCGAGACATTGTTCATCAGTTCGCCATCCAGCCGGAACTCGCCATCGCTGATCGATTCCAGCCCGGCGATCATGCGGAGCAGCGTGGATTTGCCGCAGCCCGACGGGCCGACGAAGACGGCGAACTCGCCATCGGCGATGGATATATCGACGCCCTTGATGACTTCGAGCGCACCGAAGCGTTTGCGGATATTGGTCAGGGTAATGGAGGACATGTCTGTTTATCCCTTCAATCCGCCGCCGAAGGTCTGCACCAGAAACCGCCTCGCCAGTGCAAAGGCGATGATAGCGGGGGCGGTGTAGACGACGGCGATGGCGGCCAAGAGGCCATAGTCAATCTGGCTGTCACGCAGGAAGGCGCTGTAGATGCCCAGCGGCAGCATCTTGAGCTCGGGCGACGAGATGAATGTCAGCGGGAAGAGGAAATCCCCCCAGGCCGCGATGAAGGCGAAGAGCCCCGAGGCTGCGAGCCCCGGCATGGCGAGCGGCAGAAGCACGCGGCGCAATCGCTGGCCGAAGGTGGCGCCGTCCATGATGGCGGCCTCTTCATATTCGCGCGGCACAGAATCGAAGAACGTCTTCATGATCCACAGCGCAAGGGGCAGGTGCATGGTGGCGAGCAGCAGGATCAGGCCGAGATAACCGTCAATGAAGCCGACGAACCGCATGACCTGCCGGAAATGATCCGGCGGTACGACGGAGCGGACGATGCTGGCGATGAACAGATTGCAGGTCAGCATGACCTTGTAGAGCGGAACGATCAGCGCGGTCGGCGGGATGACCCGGACGAGGATGATCGAGTAGAGAAACGGACGTTTCCACCACGCCTGGGTTCGGGACAGGGCATAACCGCCGAACCCGGACAGGACCAGCACCAGAAGGGTCGCGCCACCACAGACGATCAGCGAGTTCATAAGCCACAGAAAGCCGTCCTCTTCATAGAAGACGCGGAAGAAATTGCTGAAATCGACCTGGTCGGGGACTTTCAGGAACAGCCCGGCGCCGGGATCGAAAGCGGCGGCGATGAGCCAGACGAACGGCATGATGCAATAGAGGCTGATGACGATGAGCAGGCCAAAGCGGCCGGCTGTGGCTTTCCTGGTTTCCATGCTCCGGGCCATCAGACATCCACCTTGAGTGCGCGGACATAAAGCATTCCGACGATGAGCGAGAACACCAGCACCACCACCGCGACCGCCGAACCGTAGCCAAGCTGATAGGAGTTGAACGACTGGTTATAGATGTAGATGCCGATCAGCTCGGTCGATCCGGCCGGTCCGCCGCGGGTGAGCGCAAAGACGAGGCCGAAGATCGCGATCGTTGATACGGTGGAGACGAGCAGGTAAAGGAAGATGGTCGGTATCAGCAGCGGCAGGGTGATGCGGCGGAAGATCTGGCTGGTGTTCGCGCCGTCCATCCGGGCTGCCTCGTAGAGTTCGTCGGAGATCGAGGAAAGACCGGACGTCATCAGGATCATCGCAAAGCCAATGCCGCGCCAGATATTGACGATAATGATCATGGTCAGCGGAAAGCTGGTCAGCCAGCGCTGCGGATCGACACCGAACCAGGCGACGATATTGTTGAGTGTGCCGTATTCGCCGGCCGCCAGCATCGAGGCCCACATCAGTGCCGCCACTACCTCCGGCACCGCGTTCGGCATCAGGATGATCGCGTTGACGAGCGGGCGCAGCGCAAAGCGGCGGTTCAGAAGCATGGCCGACATAAGGCCGAGGATGAGCTGGCCGATGATTGCCGAGAACAGCACAAACCAGAAGGTGATCGCCAGCGAACGCCAGAAATTCTGGTCGGTCAGCAGCTTGGCGTAATTGGCGAAACCGACGAACCGTGGATTCATTGCGGCAGGCCCGCTCAGCGCCTCGTTGGTGAGGCTGGTATATACAGCAAAGCCGGCGGGATAGACCACGAAGGCTGCCAGCAAGAGCACGGAGGGCAGGATCAGGAACCTGTTCCGCCATGCCTCGCGACGTGTGAAGCTGGCTGACATTTCTGTCGCTTCCTTTGAATTTTCGGGCAATAATCACCCGGGTCTCTGTCGGAAGGCGCTCGGAAAAGCGTACTTCAGCGATCGGAAAAGCGGGCCGGAGCGCATCGTGCGCTCCGGCGGCAGTAGTGTCGCGCTTACTTGACTTGGTCTTCGCCGAGAGTGGACTTGGCGTAGTCAACGAGGATTTTTTGCGCGCCGGCTGCGTCGGTATTGCCGAGCAACAGGGCTTCCGTGGCGCGGGCCACGCCCTCGACGACAGTCGAGAAGCCGGGAGCCGTCTTCAGGTAGGCGCCCTTGTCGAGATAGCTCATGATCGGCACCAGTGCAGCGAGCTTCTGGAACTCGGCATTATCCACCGCATCCTTTCGGGCCGGCAGGTTGCCTTCATTGGCGGCGTAGCTGACCATCAGATCAAGCGAGCCCATTGCTTGCAGCACCTTCTTGGCTGCATCGGGATTGGCTGCCGAAGCGCCGACGGCCCACGGGTGGCTAAGGCTGACCATCACGTGCTCACCGCCGTCCTTGCCGGGAACCGCCCAGGTACCGACGACCTTGGTGACGTCAGGAATCGGGTTCTTGCTCTTCGGACCCCAGTCAAAGATCAGGCACCACGAACCGCAACTGGTGATCAAAAGTTCGCCGGCCGGGAACATCTGGTACTTCGGGATTACCCACGGCTCTGGTCCGAGCAACGGATCGACGGGCAGCAGCTTGTTCTTCACCATCTGCTCGTAGAAGCCGAAGACTTCGCCGATGCCTTTGCTGGTCAGGTTCAGCTTGCCGTCATCGGTGGCGATCTGCGGGTTGGAGCTTCCGGCCAGTAGGTGGCGGAAACCTTCGATGAATGGTCCGCCGCCCCAGGTCACGCCCATCGGCAGCATCAGCGAATATTGTCCGGTCTTGGCCTTGGCGTCGATCGCGCGCTGCATGAGCTCGTCCCAGGTCTTGGGCTGCTCGGTGGAAATACCTGCCTTCTCCAGCACATCACGCCGGAAATAAAGTTGCTGCACCGACAACATGGTCGGCATGACGTACATCTTGCCGTCATCCGATGTGGCGAGCTGCTTGGCTATGTCATAGAAATGGCCATAACCTTCGGAGCCCTGTACCTCGGCCGTGACGTCCTGCAGGTAGCCGGCGGTCGAGAAATCGACGACCTGGCTGATTTCGGGCAGGGAAAAGATATCCGGTCCGGTGCCGGCGGCAAGCTCGGTCAGGAGCTTGGAGACATATTCCCGGTCCGGTCCGGGATATTCGACGATTTCGACGTCGACGCCCGTAGCTTCCTTGATCTTCGGGATCACTGCATGAAGCGCGTCAATTCTGGCCTGCCTGTGTTCGGCGATCCTTACGGTGTCGGCCCAGGCCTGCTGGCCGACCAGTACCGCTGTCAGAACGCAGCACGCCCAAAGTCCTTGCTTAAACATTCTCTCTCCTCCCTATTAATCGTCCCGCGTCCTCATATGCCGGGCAGCCACCTCTCCCTGGTGATCGCTTGGCTAGACTTGACAACCATTGATACCGTAAGTCAGATATGCCTATGTTTCTTGGTCGCGATTGATAATTTTATGGGAATATTTGATACGACCGATTGTTTTACGGTTAGCCTCAGCGCTCAGATCGGGCCGAACGATTCGTTCCACGTCACCCGTCCATTCATTGAAGCGGCGCCACCCAAGACGTTTCACGACCACGAGTTTTTCGAGTGCTTCTGGATCGTTTCAGGCTGGTGTACTCACTACATCAATGGGGTGACCGAGCGCGTGGAAACCGGTACGCTGATGTTCATCAGACCACCGGACTGGCACGCGTTCCAGAACGCCGATGGACCGCCCTGCCAGATGATCAACGTCGCCTTCAGTGCGGATACCGCAGCGCATCTGCGCGCCCGCTATGCCAGCGACCTCGAGGGGCGCTTCTTCTGGACCACTGACCGGCGGCCCGCCACCTTCGTGCTGGATTCGGCGCAGATGCGTGATCTCTCCGTCCTGGAACAGGGGCTCGACCGCGGCACGCGCTCGCTCGCTCGTATCGAGAGCTTCCTGTTGACCCTAATGGCCGATTTCCTCGCTGGCGCGTCGGACGCGCGGACCGAGGCGCCCGACTGGCTGGTGCGCGCCTTCGAGGCCTTTGCCGATCCGGCAGCGCTGCGGGTCGGCGTTTCCGCCCTGGTGGAGCTGACGGGGCGCAGCCACGAGCATGTCTCGCGGACGTTTCGCAAGCTGTTTGGCCAGACCCCCTCGGCTTACGTCAACGCGCTGCGGATGAACTTTGCCGCGCGTCAGCTGGCCGGATCGGACACGCCGATCATGGAGGTTGCGCTGGACTGCGGCGTCGAGGACCTCAGCCATTTCTACCGTCTGTTTCGAGAGACTTACGGCACCAGCCCGATGCGCTACCGGCGACGGGCGCGGGTCGATCTCGTGCATCCACAACGGGCGACGGCATCCGCGACATGAGCGTTCGAGCAAAGGAACGAGACAATGAAAATTGCACTGACCGGGGCAGGGGGGAAGCTGGGGCAGGCGATCCTGCCGATGGCTTTGGCCGAATTTCACCAAGTGGTCGCCATTGACCGCCGTTTGCCTGAGCTGCCCGAGGGTGTCGCCGGTCACAACGTCGAGATGTCTGACTATGAAGGGCTGGTAAGCGCCTTTTCAGGCTGCGACGCCCTGATCCACATGGCGGCGATTCCGAGTCCAAGGGGGCTTCTCGATCACCAGGTTCATGCCAACAATGTCGTCGGCAGCTACAATGCTATGCGCGCCGCCGTGGATGCGGGGATTTCGCGGATCTGCCAGGGTTCGAGCGTCAACGCGATCGGGCTTGCCTATGCAAAGGAGCGCCGTTTCGATTATTTCCCGGTTGACGAACTGCATCCGCCGTATTTCGACGAGGGTTATAGCCTGTCGAAATGGATCTGCGAGCAGCAGGCCGAAAGCCTGACGCGCCGCTTCCCCGATCTCCAGATTGCCAGTCTGCGCTTTCACTGGGTGGTTGCGGACCGGGCAGAGGCTATGGCCGCCCAGACGCTGACCAGCGAAAAGGGCCGGATCGAACTTTGGGGCTATGTTCTTGCCCCCGACGCGGCGCGTGCCTGCCTGCTGGCCCTGACCACATCGTTCACGGGGCACGAAGTCTTCTACATCGTTGCCGACGATACGACCCTGGATTCCCCGACTGCCGAAGCGGCCGCTGCCTATTATCCGGACGTGGCATGGAGGAACGGTCCTGAAGAAAGGGCTGCGTTTTTCTCCAATGCGAAGTCCCGGCGAATTTTGGGTTGGGCTCCTATTGAATACTGAAAGCTTCGGCCAACGACATCGTTCATCCAGCGGCGCAGGACGATCCGAACTCGTCGATATCCTGCATGCCGGTGCTCGACGTTTGGAAAGCGATGAAGGTTATCGTCTACAGCGCGGCCAGGGGCACCGGCCATTCTGGCATCTAATATCCGCTGCGATACAAGGACGAGGCGCGCATATTCTATGGCGATGCGAAAAGGCGTTTTAAGACGGTAGTTAAGCCCGGACCGGTAGGCAAGTTCCATAAAGCCTCGTTCTGCCTTAAAATCAGACTTATCAGAGTCTTGGAAAGTTGAAGTAAGGAGCCTTCGGTTCAGATCCTATCAAGCCGGTCTACATTTGCCACCAATTTGACCGCCGGGAACCGTTCTTTTGTGCGAGATTGTTACCGAATAATGGCGCCCGACCGGTAACAAATGGCGCGCGGTGAAGAGATCAAGATGACCTCCACCGACGTTCTTGAACATCGTGATTTCTCCGTCACTGGCGCGACTAGAGTGTTTCCCTTGCCAAAGATCGAACAGGCCGGCGACGATCTGTACGCGGGTTATCTGCCCGCGGGAAAGCGGTTCTGCAACGTCGCCTGATCCTTCGCAGCCATTTCGAGTATCAACGAAAATACGGCCCGCGCGCCTGGCGACATCGTCGTCCGCTTCGCGCATCTTGGGCATGTAAGCGCCGATCAGATCGACATGGCCGCCGGACTTGAGCAAGGCTCCCTACGATGGGTTCCGTCGCCATGGTTACGCAAGACACGATGTCAGCTTGCGCAAGGGCTTCAAACTCACCGTAGGTTGGTAGTCCGCGAACGCTCCAACAAACGCACTCCTGTTCTTTACCTCGTCCGCACCCATGATCGGAAGCGTGGCCGTGGAAGTTGGTCTTTGCCGAATTTCAACAGCGTGAACCGAGTGAATCATCAGTTCTGCAGACGGTTATCCCGGACTCGCGTCACCATTGCTACTCGTTACGTGAACTTGTACTTAGCCCATGCGTTCCGACGCATAGCTTCCTGGGCTTGCCGGGAAGACCACGGTGCGGTTACCGTTGATAAAGGTGCGGTGGTGGATATGGGCGTGCACGGCGCGCGCCAGCACCTGACTTTCCACGTCGCGGCCGATCGAGACATAATCCTCGGCCGACTGGGCATGGGTAATGCGGGCGATATCTTGCTCGATGATCGGACCTTCGTCGAGATCGGCAGTGACATAATGCGCCGTCGCGCCGATCAGCTTTACACCGCGCTCATAGGCCTGCTTGTACGGGTTGGCACCCTTGAACGACGGCAGGAACGAGTGGTGGATGTTGATGATCTTGCCCGACATCTTCTGGCACATCTGGTCCGACAGGATCTGCATGTAGCGGGCGAGCACGATCAGCTCGGTGCCGGTCTGCTCGACCACGTCCATGATCCGGGCTTCGGCCTGCGGCTTGTTGGCCTTGGTCACCGGGATATGGTGGAACGGGATGTCGTGGTTGACGACCACCTTCTGGTATTCGAAATGGTTGGAGACGACGCCGACAATCTCGATCGGCAGGGCGCCGATCTTCCAGCGGTAGAGCAGGTCGTTCAGGCAATGACCGAAGCGCGACACCATCAAAAGCACCTTCATTCGATGGTCGCTGTCGAGAATATCGGCCTCCATGCCAAAGCGGGTCTTTACCGCCTCGAAGCCGGCCTTCACCTTGTCGAGCGTGGCACCTTCCTGGCTGATGAAGGTAAGGCGCATGAAGAACAGGCCGGTCTCCATATCGTCGAACTGCGAGCTGTCGGTGATGTAACAACCCTCGTCGGCCAGATACCCGGTGATTACCGCGACGATGCCACGGGTGGATTTGCACGATACGGTGAGTACGAAGTTGGTCATGTGATTTCACATTCGCATGATGAAGAGGAGCTGTTCGGTTCGGAGGTATCAGGGTCTGACACGGTTTAATGGACCGCAGTCCCAGCAGCCAATTCGCTGCAGGGACTGCGCGGTATCATAGTGATCCTTGAAGGACGATCGCAGCTAGCTTAAAATCAGGCGGTTATGCCGTGATGGCATTGAGCATTTCTTCGCCCGTGATGATCCGCTCCACTTCATCAATCGTGGTCTTTTTCGGATCAATATCGTCTGCCACGACCTTGCCCCCCCGCATAACGATTATGCGGTCGACGACCTGGAACACGTGGTGGATGTTGTGAGCGATGAAGATGCAAGAGTGGCCTGTATCCCGGGCTTCCCGCACAAATCGCAGTACACCTTGTGTTTCTGCGACCCCAAGGTTGTTTGTCGGCTCATCAAGGATGATGAGATCGCTGTCAAATTGCATGGCGCGTGCGATTGCGACCGCCTGCCGCTCGCCGCCAGACAGGGACGAGATCGCCGTCTCAGGCGGGATGTCTTTCGTGATGCCAACCCGCTTTAATAGCTCGCGTGCCGAGGCGTTCATCGCTTCCTGATCGAGCCTGTCTAGAAACCCGTTGCCCGTGACGGGTTCACGTCCTAGGAAAAGATTACGGGCGATGGAAAGCTGCGGCACCAGAGCAGAGTCCTGGAAAATCGTCTCGATACCGTTCGCGATGGCATCTGCCGTGCTTTTGAGCTCCACCTTGCGGCCCTTGATCAGGATGTCGCCGCTTGTCAGCGGTACGGCTCCGGAAAGAACTTTGATCAGGGTGGATTTGCCTGCACCGTTGTCGCCCAGCAGACCAACAACTTCGTGCGTCTTAACCGTCAGACTGACGTCGCGCAGGGCATGAATCCGACCGTAAAACTTGTTGATTTTCTCCATGCGGATGAGATCTTCGGCCATCCTCTATACTCCTGCGTTGTGTCGGCGTTCGAGCCACGAGTGCAGCGCCATCATTCCCAGAATGATCGCCCCGATGAAGATATTGTAGGCCAGGCCCGGTACACCGACCATGACGATGCCGTTTCGCATCACACGCAGGATGAATATACCGAGAACTGTTCCGATGATTGTGCCGCGGCCGCCTGTCAGCACTGTTCCGCCGATCACGACCATCGCAATAACCTCGAGTTCGTAACCCGTTCCGCTATTGGGATTCGCCGCCGAGGTGCGAATGGAACTTATAATTCCTGCCAGCGACGCCATCGCCGAAGACGCCATGAACAGATAGATCTTTGTCCGACTCACATTCACGCCGCGTGCGCGGGCTGCGCTCGGATTGCCGCCTGATGCCTGTATCCAATTGCCAGCTTTCGATTTGGTCAGAATGTAGTGCGCGACAAATGCGGCCAGCGCAAACCAGATAACCGACATATACATCCGGAAGCTGCCAATGAAAAAGCTTCCTGCCAACACATCGGCAAACCAGTTGCCTTCGGCCGTCCATGTCCGTTGTGGAAAGCCATCGGTGACATAGAGGGCGGTACCCCGGACGACCAGGAGCATGCCGAGTGTGACAAGAAAGGATGGGATATTGAGCTTGGTGACGAACCAACCGTTGATGAAGCCAATGAACAGGCTGAATGCGATCGCGACCAGAAAGGCGACGCCGAGCGGCATCACTTCGCTGTTGAAAAGGGTCCACATCAAGACGGCTGAAAATCCGAATACGGATCCAACTGACAGGTCGAATTCCCCGGCAGTCATCAGCAAGGTCATTGCTAGCGCAATCAAGCCGAGCTCAACCGTGAAGGAGAGGGTATTGCTGATATTCGGAAGCGAAAGAAAATCTGAGTTGAAGGACCAGAAGATCACAAGCTCTAGAGCCAACAGGACGAGCGGACCGAATTCCGGCTTCGAGACGAAGCTTTGCAAAAAAGTACGTTGTTGCATGATGTTCACCGGTTGGGGTGGGTCACCCGGAATAAACCGGGTGACGCAGCCAGTCTGAGTTGGAAGAGGTTACTTGGCCGAGAGAATCTTGTCGTAGAATTCGGCTGTGTCCTTTTCGTAGAGAGCCCCGGTGATGATGTTGAAGCCTGGGGGGATCTTGCTGGCGGCCATAGCGGCCATGGAAAGAGCCATGTAGCTGGTCGCCTGCGGATCCTGCCACTGCGCGGCATTGACGTAGCCGTTCAGAACTTCCTGAGTCGTGTCGGTGGAATTGCCCCAACCAATCACGGGGATTTCGCCCGCTTTTACGCCGACCTGGTCGAACACGCGCTTGATGCTGCCGTTCACGAGGTCACCCAAGCCAATGATCGCCTTGATCTTGGAACGGTTGGCCGTGAGGTAGTCGGACATGCGTGTGATGATTTCAGCCTGGTCCAAAGTAGCGTCGGTCACTTCCCACGTAATGTTCAGGGGCTTGAAGACGCTCGCGATGCCTTCTTCTTCTTGCACGCCATACGTTGCACCGGGAACTTCCACCGGCATCCAGACGAAGTCGCCTGATTTTACCAGCTTTTTGTCAACCAGATACTGCGCCCAGTTTTTCCCGAACGTCTTGTTGTCGCCGCCAACGTAGGCATCGAAATTTGCCTGCGGGTCAGGTGTGTTGAAGTTGATGATCGGAATACCCTTGGCATTGGCTTCCTTGACCACTTCGACCAGGGATCCTGGATCAGGGCTGGTCGTCGCAATGCCAGCCGCACCTGCCGAAATGGCTGCCCGGATCGCTTCCTGATGGGCGGGCACGTCGCCGTTCTGAAAAGATGTGTTGACGGTATTGCCCGTATCCGCAGCCCATTGTTTTGCGCCTGCAAGGAAGTAGGTCCAGACTGGATCCGCCGGTGAGCCGTGAGATACCCAATAATAGGTTTTGCCTTCAGCGTGGGCGGTCGAGACGAAACCTGCACTAGCCGCGAGGACCGCAGCTGACAGCAACGCAATTGCTTTCTTGAACATGTGAAATTCTCCTCCCATGGCCCGCTAGTACAACGGGCACCCTCTTGAGTTGGCCTCCTGAGCCAACATCAAAATGATTTCTTTTAAACATCATTTTGATGTTTTGCAGCTAACGACAGGTTTGCGCCGGTGTCAAGTGGATTTCCGTAACGGTGCCGTATTCCTCAACCGCGGAAGGGGCACCTGAGGAGCTACTCCTCAAAATAAGGTTCTGTTTCGATCTTAGCCGAGGAATCGACAATCAAACGGTATCGTGCATCTTCCCCCGGCCTCGTCGCTTATGATCAATACGCCATCGGCAAGTGAGATTTCTGACACGCGTGTCCATCCACTCGGTACTTCGATTGCTCCAAAAGCGTAGCGGATCTTCGTGGTGCGGCCGGGGGCGAGATCAAGGCCCAGCGCCACGTTTACGTCACTCGTGCGCGCGTCTGGAAGATGGAAACTGATCGCTGCTTCTTCGATTCCAAGCACAGCCTTATGCCGTCCGGACCACGGTGGATAGGCACGGCCACCATTGCTCATCCATAATACGGTATGCGGAAGGACAAGGGCGTCCTTGACCGAGAAGAAAATGAAACCGTCCTTGGCGGCAAGTGCCGCCGACCATCCGAATGATGCGCCTTGCTTTTCCGTCAGCACGACGACGTCTTCATGCCCTGTTTCGAAGGGATAATGGGATGCGTTTGCCACACTTCCATCTGACTTTGCTATCGACGACAAAGAGTCGAACGTTTGCGGATACGCCAAAACTGAACGGCCTCGGAAGGGATCCGGTTCAGGGGACGAAGGGCCCGTACTGCCGAACGTCTTGTCCGAGAAGCTAAGGTTTGCACCGCCAGGAACATGGAGCATCGCGTGATGGGCAATCGGGATGTTCCCCGTTCCTCCCGTGATCGTGTGTGTCTGGTACACGACGGGGTGACCGGGGTGCAGCCTTATCTCTTTCGTGGCTAGCCCTCCTTGAACGTTCTGGCGCAAACTGTAGAGACCCACGCCAGCTTGCTGAGCACCAGGCGACGCAACCCAGTCCCCGTTTGCGGTCCAGCCGTGAAGCGGAACTTCCGACGAGGGCAATGCAAAGGGCGCGCAGAAGAAGTCGCCAGCGAGCTTGCGCTCGATGAGCGGGATGCCAGTATCCAACTGTTCGTTATCTCGGACCCAAGGTGCCTTGTGAAGGGGGCTGATCTGTCTGCCGCCATGTTTGAAAATGACTTCGTCGATGACGCCGCCTTCCCGATCGAAAACGACACGGACGACGTCGGTTTCTATTATATCCATACTCTGCCTCTCTAGGATTTCACGCGTCGGCTGGAATGTTCTCGCTGAAAACGGACTGGATGCGGATCGTCGCCGCGGAGACCGGCGTTTCCCCTCGCGTGGAACGCACGAGGCGGTCGATCGCCTCACGGGCTTCGACCCCAGCGTTTTGATCGATAACAGCGTCCATGACGCCACTAAGGAGATACTGGCGGGTATCGTCGGTAAGATCGTGCCCAATGAACACGACAGACTTTTCCCGACCCGCTTCCTTGAGGGCGCGCACGATACCTTCGTGGCCAGCACCGATACAGTACACACCAACGAGCTCAGGCTGTTCCTTCAAGAGCATCTGGACTTCTGTGTAGGCTTTATCCGCATTCTCCCGAACTTCGCGGACCGCAATAATCTCGAGCAAGGGGAACCGCTCATCCAGTACGTGCCTGAACCCCATCTCCCGTTCCTCGTGGCCGCGATAGGCCAGCGCTCCCGCGATCAGCGCAATTTTTCCCTTTGACCCCGGCATGAAGCGGCCGATGAGGTAACCTGCAAGACGTCCGGCGGCCCGGTTGTCGATTCCGACATAGCTGACGCGACCAACATGGCTGATATCGGAGACCAGAGTTAGAACTGATATCCCTGCGCCAATACACTGGCGCACGGCTTCGCGTACGGCCGGACTGTCCAGGCCGATGAGACCAACACCCTGACAGGACCGCCTCAAACTTCCCAGTTTTTCCGCGACCTCCTCCGGCTCGATCCCGTTCAATCTATGGATCGCAACGTCGACGTCCGAACGCATGGCAGCCTGGCGTTCAAGGTGTCGCACAAGATCTGCGATGAAAGGGTTTGTGCCACCCGGAAGAATGAAATCCAGGGGGATTTTGCCGGAGTCTGACGCTTCGACCTGGTCGTCTGCCAGCGAAGCGACGATGGATGCGACATGCGCACGCGTGTGCTCCTGGACGCCAGGCCTGTTGTTGAGGACGCGGTCCACCGTCGCCTTCGAGACGCGGGCGAGCCGCGCAATTTCGTCCACCTTCGGTCTTGCCTTCATCACTTTCATCCCTCGTCTGCGCTTTTTTCACCAGGCAACTTAGGCGCCACTAACCTCTGGGTCAACGATGAAACCTCAATTTGAGTTCTATCGATGAGTTTTTGAGCCTGATGAGGTGCACCGGTAAGTCACCTGCCCGAAATTCGGTTGACATTGTCGTAATAATCCTATTACCCTCAAATTGAAGCATCAAAATGATGTATTTTTCTCAATTTCCAAGCGACGATCGGGTAAGAGATCACTATAGGATTCGATATGCCAGCAACTGCAAGAGACTACAGCCTGATCGGACGAGACGCGCAATTGGCCGAAGTAAACGGTTTCGCGGCTGCAGAATGGTATTCATGTTCCATCCCTCGAAAGGAACTGAAGGAACTGATGAAAAGAAGCGACGGCCCGGCGTTGCGAGATACCGCCCTCTGGGTCTCATGTCTTGTTTTGTCAGCGGCAGGCGGCGTGTTTTTTTGGGCTACGTGGTGGGCCGTGCCGTTTTTCGTCGTCTACGGCGTTCTCTACGGCTCATCAAGCGACAGCCGATGGCACGAGACAGGCCATGGTACCGCGTTCAAGACGCGGTGGATGAACGATATCCTTTATCACGTCGCCAGTTTCATGATTCTGCGGGAACCGACGGTATGGCGCTGGAGCCATACGCGGCACCACACAGACACAATTATTGTGGGGCGGGATCCGGAGATTGCGGTGCCCCGTCCGCCCGATGGAATAGGGCTCATCCTTAACATCTTCGCGTTGAAGAGCACTTGTCACACTCTGAAGGGCCTTGTTCGACACGCAAGTGGGCGGCTGACAAAGGAAGAGGAGACTTTTATTCCGGAGATGGAGGGTCGTAAGGTGTACCTCGTTGCGCGGATTTACCTGCTCATCTTTGCGATCGTCGCGGTAGCGTGTTTTCAGCTGCAGACCATCCTGCCGGCGATGCTGATTGGGCTGCCGACCCTCTACGGAGGATTCATGGCGATCTTCTTCGGACTAACCCAGCATACGGGGCTTGCAGAAGATGTGCTCGATCACCGCTTGAACACCCGTACCGTCTACATGAACCCGATCTTTCGCTTTCTCTACTGGAACATGAATTATCATATCGAGCACCACATGTTCCCGATGGTGCCATACCATGCGTTGCCCCGTCTTCATGCTCTCATAAAGGACGACTGCCCGCCGCCCTATCCGAGCACACTGGCGGCCTATCGCGAGATCATTCCGACTGTGTTGAAGCAGATGCGAGACCCGTCCTATTTCGTGGTGCGCAGGCTCCCTGGCGGCACAACAGCCGCGCCTTACAACCACGGCTCAATTATCAAGATCGCAGAACGGAACACGGGGAGGGCGTCATGATCGGAAACTGGATCGATGCCTGTGCTGCAGGCGATATTGAAAACGAAGATGTTATTCGGTTCGATCATGAAGGCCTAACGTTTGCGATCTATCGGACCGAGGACGACCGATACTTCGCCACTGCCGGGCTCTGCACCCATGAAGCCGTGCACCTATCGGGTGGCCTCGTGATGGGTACAATCATCGAATGCCCGAAACACAATGGGCGTTTCGACTTTACGTCCGGCAAGGCCAAGGGCGCGCCCGTGTGTGTCGATCTGCGCACGTTTCCGGTGAAGGTCGAAGATGACCGCGTTTATGTGCAGATCGACGCATGACAAACGAAACTGCAACGGGACAAATCATCATTGTTGGTGCGGGCGAGTGTGGCGGACGAGCCGCCGTGGCGCTTCGTGAACGCGGATGGAAAGGAAAGATTACCGTCGTCGGAGAGGAAACGTTGCCCCCTTACGAGCGGCCCCAGCTTTCCAAAGGATTCCTAACAAAGAAGGACGAGACCTCGACTTTTGGCAATGCGGACTCAACGAAATTCGGGCCGCTGAAGATAGAGCATCTCGTCAGCGTAAAGGTCGAGTCGCTCGACAGGGCGGCCCACAGTCTGTCTTTGGCAGATGGCCGACATATTTTCTACGATCGCCTGCTGCTCGCGACGGGCGCCTCGGCGCGGCGTCCGTCTGTACCTGGTGGTGAATTGGCGTTGTGCCTCCGCACAAGCGCGGACGCCGAGAATATCAGAACCCGGCTGCATCCTGGGAAAAAGGTTGTCATCATCGGCAGGGGGCTGATTGGACTTGAGCTTGCCGCAAGCGCGACGATATTGGGATGTTCTGTCACCCTCATCGAGCGCAATGACAAGGTTCTGTCCCGGTGTGCACCTATATCAATCGCAGGCATCGTCGAGGCAAGACACCGAGCTGAGGGGGTGAGGTTTATCTTCGGGACCGGAGTAAAGTCGATTGAAGATCGAACTGACGGGCTTTTAGTCTCAACCACCGCCGATTTGACACTGGATGCCGACGTCGTCATCGCAGGAATTGGCGCGCTCCCAAACGTTGCGCTAGCGAAGGCTGCCGGACTCGTAGTTGACAACGGCATTTCGACAAATGAGTTTTTACAGACGTCAGATCCTGACATCTATGCCGCCGGAGACTGCGCGTCGACGATTCATCCCCTGCTTGACGGGGTTCGTTTGCGCCTCGAATCCTGGCGCAGCGCTCTTGATCAAGGCGAAAGGGCTGCACGCAACATACTAGGCGAAGACGTAAGGCAGGAGACGTTGCCATGGTTCTGGTCGGATCAGTTCGAACTTTGCCTACAGGTGGTGGGCCTCCCGCAAACAGCAGCCACCACTATCGAGCGCTGGCTCAGCCCGGACTCTTTGCTCAATTTTCATCTCGATGGAGAAGGTAGACTGGTGGCGGCAAGCGCGGTTGGACAGCTAAATTTAATCGCGAAAGATATTCGCGTCGCGGAAATGCTTATCGTTCAGAGCGCTCGGCCTGACCCGCGGTTGTTGGCCGAACCAGGCTACCGCCTGAAAACTCTACTCGCTGCTTAGGATTATAGGATGAAATCGACCCAGCCCACTGTCGCCGACTTGCTCTCTCTGAAGGGCAAACGGCAACTCACGAAGCTTCGCGTTGAGACGCTTGAGGAGGCCGCGGCCGCCGGCGTTGCCGACATCGACATGCTTTCCGTGCCGCCTGAACTTTTGCAGCATCCGGGGTTTCGGGATGCCTGTCCGCGACCGTTCGTCGTCGGGGGCCTGGAACCCGGCGCTTACATTACTGAGGAGGATTACCTCCGAGTGGCGTTCCGGCTGCTCAAGGCGGGTGCGAACGCCGTCTACTGCGGAGCCAGCCTTGGTATCGTCCGGCGTCTGCGCGACGAGGGCATACCTGTTGTCGGCCACGTCGGCCTCATTCCGTCCCGCCGGACCTGGACCGGCGGGTTCA
The DNA here is from genome assembly GCF_049896125.1 of Pararhizobium sp. DWP1-1-3. Classification (NCBI taxonomy): domain Bacteria; kingdom Pseudomonadati; phylum Pseudomonadota; class Alphaproteobacteria; order Hyphomicrobiales; family Rhizobiaceae; genus Pararhizobium; species Pararhizobium sp. DWP1-1-3. Next base: position 608,235 of record NZ_JAFCTR010000003.1, on the reverse strand, counting down.
AGGCAGTTGGCAAGACTGCGTATTCGGCGTTGGATATCTGGCGAATGACCAAGGCGTTGGAAGACGCGGGGGCATTCGCCGCCGAGATCGAAGTCGTTCCTCCTCAGGTCGCCGCCGCTATTTCAGAGAAGACAACGTTGCTCATGATTTCAATGGGTGCCGGGGCGGGCTGCGATGCCCAGTACCTGTTTGCCACGGACGTTCTTGGCTGCCACGACGGTCACTATCCACGGCACTCAAAAGTGTATCGGAACTTTTCAACGGAGTACCGCCGCCTACAAGCCGAACGTGTATCCGCATTTTGCGAATATGCAGCGGATGTCGCAAGTGGTGCTTTCCCCGCTGACAACCACCTCGTTGTAATAGAACCGGAAGAACTTAGGCTTTTTCTGACCGAGCTTGAGGGTGTCGCAGGATGAGAAACTGGCGCGTTGCAGGTATCAATTTCGATCACATGCATATGGGGGATTTGCTGCGCGAGGTTTACCAACATCCCGAAGCCGAAATCGTCGGGGTTTGCGATAAATCGCCAGAACGCATGCAGTCGGCCATCGCGTCCTTTAATCTCGGCACGAACAAAGTCTTTCATGATGTCGATAGGTGTGTGGAACAGACAAAACCTGACCTGGTCATCCTCTGCGCGGCGACGGCGGATCACGCCGACTATGTCGAGCAACTGGCGAAGTACCGGGTGCATGTGCTCGTCGAGAAGCCATTCGCCGCCTCAATCGCTGACTCAGACCGGATGACTAGGGCCGTGGAAGACAGCGGGAAACTTCTCGCGGTAAACTGGCCTCTCGCCTGGTATCCATGCCATGTCACTGCAAAGCGGTTGATCGACGACGGTGCGATCGGCGAGGTCATTGAGGTCCATTTTTACGACGGGAACCGTGGTCCTTTATATCACTTGGCTGATAAGGCGGAAGTTAGTCAAAAGGAGGTCGAAGCTGCAAAGCCGAGCTCATGGTGGTATAAGCACGAATCGGGCGGCGGCAGTCTTCGTGACTATCTGGGTTATGGCACCACTCTTGGCACATGGTTCATGAACGGCGAGAAGCCTGTGGAGGTGACATGTGTCGTGGACCAGCCGGCGGGCTTAGAAGTCGATGAGCATTCCATCACGATCTGCCGTTACCAAAGTGGTCTTTCGAAGTTCGAGACCCGGTGGGGAACGTTTACAGATCCTTGGACCCAGCAGCCTCAACCGAAATGCGGTTTCGTCATCGTCGGTTCCGAAGGCACCATCTCCAGTTTTGACTACGAACAGCATGTGACTGTCCAGACCCGACAACGACTTACGCCAACGCGCGTCGAGGCTGACGTCCTTCAGGATGGACACCGATCTGCTGTTGAGTATGTCATCAGGTGTATGGAAACCGGAAACCCGATAGTGGGACCGCTTGATCCGGCAATCTCACGCATCGGACAGCAGATCATTGACAGCGCCGTATTATCGGCGAGAGAAAAGCGAACAGTAGGACTACTGTCATGAGCGGGCCGACCGACAGCGACTACGCCCTAAAGTCTGCGAACGCGCGTTTGGTTGATGCGCCGGTCCTCAATTATCTTCCGCCGCGCAGCAGATCCTATTCTCCTGGCATTGCCGTGATCGGAGCGGGCGGAATTTCGTCTGCACACCTAGATGCATACCGGGACGCCGGTTACGATGTGAGGGTAATCTGCAATCGCACCCTTGCAAAAGCCGAGGAACGCAGAAACGCATTTTTTCCCCAAGCAGAAACTTCTTCTGACTTCGAGGCTGTCCTCAATCGTGACGATATCGAAATCGTGGACATCACAACGCATCCCGAAGCGCGCTATGCGATGATCGAACGTGCACTCCAGTCAGGAAAGCACGTCTTATCGCAAAAGCCTTTCGTCCTTAAGCTTGACTCAGGACTAAGGCTCGTCGAGCTTGCCGAAAAACGCAGCCTCAAGCTTGCTGTGAACCAGAACGGCCGCTGGGCACCGCATCTTAGCTACATGCGTGAAGCGGTTAAAAGCGGCCTCATTGGTCAAATTGTATCGTGCCATGTTGGCATCCACTGGAACCATGGGTGGATTAAGGGCACGACGTTTGAAACTAACCATCACCTGGTGTTTCAGGATTTCGCGATCCATTGGTTCGACTTCCTGGTCAGCCTCATCGGCGATCGAGCATCCTCGGTGGTGGCGACCAACGCACGCGCTGTCGATCAGGACGTCGCCCCGCCGCTTCTGGCCCAAGCGCTGGTCCAATTTGAGGGGGGCCAGGCGTCGTTCGTGTTCAACGGGGCTACCAAGTATGGGCCGCTGGACTGCACCTACATCTGCGGAACGAAAGGCAGTCTCGTCAGCACCGGTCCAAGCTTGGGCACACAGTCGGTTGAACTCTGGACAGAGCGCGGCGTGGCGCGGCCTGAACTCGTGGGCACTTGGTTCAATGACGGTTTCCGTGGAGCGATGGGGGAGCTGATGTGTGCGATCGAGGATGACCGGGCACCGCTACACAACGCGCGTGACAACCTCGCGAGTATTGCTCTGACGACGGCCGCGGTAAGATCGGCCGTTGAAGGAAACATCGTTCACATCTTCTAATTTTACTGACGCAGCCAGACGTCTCGATATTTATTGAGCATTGTCGCGCTTTGGGTCCGTGTGTGGAACGCCTGGAATGGCATCGGTCTCTCCCTCGCGCGTCGCTGGTGCAGGAAGTCCATCAATGGCACGCTTGTCACTGCGGAGGCGGAACGCTCGCGACTAGTTCAGAGAGAGCGCCATTCGTTCTGAGCTCCACGCTCCAGATCCGCAATTTACCCGTATCGCGTTTGGATCTGTCCGAGACGTTCAACGTCCAGTTTCCCATCATGGGTTGGCCCACTATGGCACCCAGCTCGCCAGGCAAAGTCGAATCATAAATTGCGACCAGATTGTCGGTGGATCCGCCAAGTTGAGGATGAAGGACGGTACTCCGGCCCGCAGGCGACATCAAAACCACTCTGAGATCGCCGATGTATGAATGTTCTATGTCGACCGTCACCTTGATTTCGGCCACGATACCTGACTCTGTTATGGAGATAGTGCTCGAAATACCCGCGGTTTCGCTGTCGGGAATAGACGCCATTGGTTCTGCCCGCCCAGAAGCGACCAAATTTGCCGTCGGTGTGCCGACCTTGAACGTGGTGATTTCGGCCGGAGCGGAAATATCCGATATCACCAGCCCAGAATCGCGCCCGTCCCATTCCCTCGAATTTGGCGAAGACGCGGCAGAGAGAACGATGCCCTCGATGGCGCCGTAAAGGTCCTCGCCATCACCGCGGTTCGCATCGAGCTCGAGATCTCGGCGTCCGTCTGCCTGAAGCAACGCACACTGGTAGTGTTTTGTAGCCGTGCCCTGCTGCAACTCATTAGAACCCAGAATATCGCAATGATAGACCGCAAGCCCGCTCGCCGGCAGACCTCTGTCGAGCCCGATCCTGGACCTATTTTCGATTAGAAAGTATTCGTTGGTTTTGGAAGTCTGATATTTCATTACGGTCTTGTAGTCGCCGTGACGGGCTTCGTAAGCAGCGGCTCTGTTCAAGTCGATTTCTTCGTCGCACCACCCAGCTAAGTCGCGCAGATAGGCGCAGACAGGTGATGGGCTGCGGCCATTGTCATTGTGATTTCCAGCTCCCATGAGACAATAGCTGCCGATCCCGGCGCTTTTGACACTGTCGTTGTCGCGTTCCCCGTAGTCATACATGTCCGGGAAGCGGCACAGCAGGTGCCCGTTTTCATGGCAAAATGTGCCGATCGTCAGATCAGTTGGCGTACGACCGAGGCTGGTTAGGAGGTAAAGATCCGTCCGCATCGTGCCAAATCGCAAATCGATATTCCAGTTATGCGGCCAGAGTTCCCCTCGATATTGCGTTTGCCCGGCGTACATGATGTTGAGGGCATCAACGACATTTTCGTTGCGGGAATCGAATTGTTTAAGATCGACGCCGTCCGCGACGGCGAGCTGAAGTGCCTCCTCGACCAATAGATTGTTAACGTAGAACTCTCGGTTCCTACTGAGTGTGTAAGGACCAACTACGATATTGGTGTAGTCAAGTTTTCCGGACGACACGCGGTTGAAATACTCATTGGCAGAACATACGTTGCCATTACGGGTATAGTTCGCGCCATTCAGCATATCATCGACATCCGCACGCGTGACCGTACTTGCGAGGTCGTCGAAATTTACCAGGATCGTCAGACCTTTTATTGTGCCTATCGAGAGAACTCGACCTTCTAGGAGGCCTTGGTTCGGTCCTAAAGTGCGAATAACCCTTTCTTCACGGTGCCCACCGGACATCGCCGATCGACGATGTTTTCGGGCTGCGGCCCGCGCGACGATCGTGCCCTGTGATTCCTGCAAGTAACGGACCAGTCCGGCAGGGGCGGGGTCGGACAGCGGTATACCGGTCGACCGAAAGCTCCCTGCGGAAAGTCGTGCGTAGCAGAATAGGCCAAGCCCGTCGTCATAGACGGTCGAATACCCGTTTTTGTCTTCATAGCGGGCGTAGTGCTCGTCACCAAATACCCTCAAGCTAATATCGGTTCCGTTTGATTGGCCGAATGTCAGGACTTCACCGAATATCGCGGTCAATGGACTACTCCTCTGTTGGCGGCAGACGCGACCGCCGGCCCATTTTCTGCGTACGCTCCTCGATTTTTCTCATTCTTACTTCGTCAGTTTCAGTAGAATGACGTTTCACCTCGTCAGTTGGCGGAGACGTCACGGGAACGCCTGTCGTGGTAAAACTGCCTTCCACGATCCGGGCGTAGCAAAACAAGCCGAGCTCGTCGTCATATATGGCGGGAAAGCCATCGGGTGTTTCATAAGTGGCATAGAATTCGGTGCCGCGAACAATCAGTTCGACGTCGGGGCCATTGGCTTGCCCCAGTGAAACCTTTTCGCCAAATATTCCTACCATGCGAGCATCCCTCGAAAAGTTGTCGCGGCATTGAAGGCGTCCACGGAGTAATCATCTCCTTCGTGAGACGCTCATCTACGCCTAGGGTGCGTCTATCATAAGCTATCGACCCGTTCTCCACCGGATACACCCGTTCATGCAAGAATGGTAACAGGAGCTATCAGACAGTCTCGCATGTATTTCTGGGCCGGCACATTAAAGAAACGATCACCGAGGCGCCGCAGAGCGCCTCGGACGTCAGTTCACTTGTGCCGCAGGGGGCCCCTGAAAAATGTAGGGCATCAAGTATTGATCTCATTCCATGACAGCTGCGAATCGCATCCATTTCACAATGGAGTCGATCGGCGAATTGTCCGGCATCTTCAGCGGACTTTGATCTGGATGAAATCCCCGTGACAATGCGGAATCCGGGTCAGAGAGCAGAACGCCAACAAAGGTCAGCGCCACAAGACAGCTTCCCAATTCGCCCAAATGGTTGCCTCCGGCCGCCTCTGCCTCGGCGAGAACATAAAACCACAGCGGCGTCCGAGTGTGAAAACCAGACTGTGATCCCGAAAGAAAATCGCGAAGCTGTGGTTTCGCGGCAAAAAGGGTGGAAACATCTACGATCGGACCTGATTGAACCGCACCAATCTGTTTGAGATGTTTGTGAAGCGCCTGTCCTGTCGGGAGGCGGAGGTTATATCCACGCCGCAGGTTGCGCCGCGCGAGGCTCTTGAACAGCTTCTGGAGCTCGACGTCGGGCTCGTTGACGCCCTCTTTCACCATAACTCGCAAAGGCGGCGCGAGCTCGGTGTCGAGTTTTCTTGCGAACCTTGCCGCTTCTCCATCTGCGGCATCGTGCGGTGACACGCCTGTGAAACGCGTCCAGTCTATCACCCAATTTTTGGGTAGCTTTTTACCCTGGTCGATGTTGCCGCCGCCGCCGGTGAAGCCAAAAAGTAGATTAAGGGTGGCATGGGGAAGAATAGGTGGACCCGGTCGGCCGAAGTTCCTGTTGTAATCGTACAACGCCCGCACCATCGTGTGGCCGAAGCGATACGCGGCGACCGAAAACTCCAGCGGCAGGGCGTTACCCAATCTGGAATTCTGCTTTCTCGAGTCGTATTCTGCGCGGAATTTAAAGAAGTGGGAAGCCCTGTCATCGAGTACTCGCTGTACTACCGCGGGGTCGCAGACTCCTTTTAAATAGCCTTCCACAATAAGCCATTGATAGTGGAGTCTCGTTAGAGACTGGGCGGCGTTGAAATCGGGGAGCCATCCTGTGTTATGGGTCGCTAGATAGTCCACGACCTTGTTGTGAAATCGCAGAAAGCTCAAGTGAAACTGGGCCACGACCAAGTTTTCGTCATTACGGTTATCCCCGATGATCGCGCGCTGGGAGAGCGTATCGGAAAATTTCTGAAACGCGTCTGGGGGCATCGCGGATTGCGCAATCGCAAGAGCCGCGTTGCGAACGGCCTGCTGGACCTGGCCGTAACGAGGTAGGTCGCGATGTTCGTCCAAGCTGTCGTCTGGCAGAGGACCATCTCCGATGGCTGTGCCGACCCGCATCTTGTTTTTCAGGGTCGGATGCCTCAAGCCCGAAATCACGGTGACGACTTCGGGACCGATATCAGCCCCGACCGGTGAACCTCCGTAGACGCTGTCCAGATCGAAACGAGGCGATCGTGCATTTCGAAAGTCTCGCTCGACGTCCGACGATGCCACAGGTGGGTGAGCATTCGCGATACTGGTGATTGCACCCTCGCGGTCGGTTCGCGCGGTAAGCTCGTGATCCAGGAATTGACCCCAGTAGGTCAAAACCGGGGGCAAGGTAGAGTCTTTGCTGGCATCTTCCTGGGTGTTCTCGTCAGCCACAACATCGATCATAAGATCGCCGAGTTGGTCGAGCTCATCTACGGTTACCGGCGCTTCCGGCAAGTAGTTTTCCGGTGCGTCTAGCGGCGGAACGAAATATCCGAAATCCGCTTCCTCATCGACAGCAACATCACCTGTCGCTGGCTGCCCCGCTCGGAGTTTGGAACCCGAAACTAACTTTTCTTTTTCGGAACCACCATGCGATTGAAAAACGATTGCCATTAGCAACACCCTCCGTTTTTTCAGCCAATGAATGCCTACTACTACAGGTCGCAGCTAAAAGCGAATATTAGCATTGACTACAATTGATGGGGGTTAATTAGTTACTATTTATGCATGGATGTGCCCGAACTTGGAACGGCGTCCGAATTCAAACGTCAGTAACGACGTATTTCCACCAACTTTCACGATGGACTTTGGACCCTTAAGAGACCGCCGAATTGTCTGAGGCCTTTGGCAACGGATTTTGTGCAGGCTCAACAGTTAAGCGCACTGTTGTTGGCAAGAAACGCTCCACTCCCTTGTGCTGCTAGCATATCTGCAATGTCCGGTTTTTAATTGTCCGGCGAAGTGAGAAAATTTGATTGTGGGACGTAGGCACGGCAGCAGCCGGTGGAGATCGATATGGCTGCAAATGCACTGGTACAAACTCGTATTGATGCCGAGGTTCGGGATCGTGCCTCCGCAGTGCTTGGAAATATGGGGCTTACGGTATCGGACGCGGTTCGTATCTTACTAACCCGGACGGCCAACGAAGGTGCGCTGCCGCTGGAGCTTCTTTCAGGTAATGAAGCCCATGACGCTTGGTTTTGCACCAAGGTACTTGAAGCGCTGAACGATACTCGACCGGACGTCTCGGATGACGAAGTCGAGGCACATTTTGCTGAACGTCGAGCGGCAGCTCGACTAAACGCGGGTGCGCGCAAATCGTGAAGCTTACCTGGTCTGCGTTCGCGTTATCGGATCGCGACGCCATCTTCACATACATAGAAGCAGAAAATCCGTTAGCGGCCATTCTGGTCGACGAACGGATCGTTGCTGCCGTCCGTCGGTTGATAGATTTTCCCGCGAGCGGTTTTTGGAACGGGCAACAGGATGCGATCCTCAAACTCCCTACGCCACGCACCCGAGCTGGCGACGATCCCAATTAGGGAATGCCCGGCGATTAGGTGTCACCGCCCGGCATGCTCTGTCAGTCGAGGTACTGTTCGTCGGTGACTTTTTCCATCCAGTCGACGGCCTTATCGTCCTTGACGTTGGACACGGCGATATGGCTCACGCCATTTTTATCGGTCGCGCCGTGCCAGTGCTTGACGCCAGGCGGTGTCCACACCACGTCGCCGGATCGGATTTGGCGCTTCTGACCGCCTTCCTCCTGAACCCAGCCGGATCCCGAGGTGACGATCAGGACCTGTCCCGCAGGATGGGTATGCCAGGCCGAACGCGCGCCCGGTTCGAAGGTCACAAGGCCTCCGGAATTGGTGGTATGCTCGTTGTTCATGTAGAGCATGTCGATCATGACCGAGCCTGTGAAGTTGGCTTCCGGTCCCTTGGCAGTCGGCCTTGAGCCCGCTGGAAAGATCTCGGTAGATTCGGCGAATGCTTGTGTTGTTGCGAAGATGCCAAAGAGTATGGCAGTCGTGGCGAGCAGTTTCATCATTTCGTCCTTCTGTGGCGTCGTAGCGAGTTTTGTCCGGATGTGTGAGCGGCGACCATCGCAGCGTCATCGTTGTCCGTTGGCGAGGGGAATCTCAAATCCTTTGCGATGACAGCTGTCGACAGCCTCTCATCAGCAATTAAGCTCGTCGGCGGATCCCTGAGGCGGACCTTCTGGGATCGCGTTCAGCCCTCAAGAGGGACGCTTATCGATAACGTCTTTCACCACCGGCAAAGCGGAAAAGACATTTGGCCAACCCGCATAGAATGCGAGCTGCGTCAGCATTTCTGATGCTTCTTCCGGTTTGATGCCGTTATCCATTGCCCGGTTGAGGTGATAGGTCACCTGCGCGACCTGTCCGTTGGCGATCAACGACGTCACCGTAATCAGGCTCCTGTCCCGTGGAGCCAACCCTGGGCGAAGCCACACGTCTTTGAACAAGAGGTCGTTTGTGAAGTGCGCTACGCCGGGAGACGTGGGCGTGACGGTCTGTTCTACGGTGGACTGCCGCGAAGCATTTTTCTCACCATCCAGCGGCAGGAGCGATGGCGACGCTTCAGGCAGCTTGTCCGGACCGACGCCGCGTGCTGCAAAAACATCCTTGGCGACGGCGACTGCAGCGGTTGCATTTGCCCAACCGGAGTAGAAAGCGAGATGGGTGATGATCTCCGAGAGCTCCGACGGTTTTACGCCGTTATCGAGTGCCAGGTTGAAGTGGTGGGCGAACTCCACGGTCTGGTTCCTGGCGATCAGGGTGGCGACGGTGATGACACTGCGATCACGTGGCGTGAGACCCGGCCGTTCCCACAAGTCGCCGATAAGAGCGGTGTTTGTGTATTTCGCCAACGCCGGCGAGACCGACATCATGTCCTGCGCGGTAACTGGAGGATTGGCAAGCGGGTATTTTCTATCGTCGGCAAAGGCTGGCGCCGTGGCCAGTGAGACAGAAAGCGCCGTAGCTGCAAGGTGCTGCTTCATGGGTCAAGTCCTTCCGTTTGGTGACATGAACGGACGCAACCGCGACCGTCACATGGATATAGCAAGGCGAGTCCAGCGGGATTAGACGTCGCTTTCCGATAGTACTTATGCGCCCATCCCATCAATCGGGCGCAGCAAGTGCGCTTGAGAGTATCGCCACCCTGCAACGGGTTCAGGGAACCTTATCTATGCTGACAGTGACGCTTCCGGATCGGTCAAAGATCGAGACATCGCCCTGGACCTGACCCAGAGTGACGATGCCGGGCGACGGTACGCGTCCCTCACGGTAGTAGATGACGAAATCCCCCGAACTCCAAAGGCCAAGCGTCCCCGCGGAAAATTCCCGCTGGCGAGGGGCTGACGGCAGTGCAGCCGGCAGGTTGCCCGTCTTCTCCTGGCGCAGATGATCGTCCATCTTGATCGTCAACGGCAGCATTACGGCAAGGGCGCGTGCAGCCGCGTTGTCAGCCAGTTCGGCCGTGACATTGCCCCAGTCGGATGAAATTGAAATGCGGTCCTGCGCCAAGGAGGCTCCTCCAAGCGTTAGTGTGAGCAAAGCGGCTATCATCGATGTTTCTGGGAGACGTTTCATATTCCACCATTCTGTGACTGAAAATGAAGCTTTCCCGATGACCGCAAACCAGCCAACGAGTAGTGCGAAAGTATCGCGACACCTGCGACGACCGCTGTCCAATGTGCAAAAAACGGCGTTACCGAGGCCGTAAAATCCCAGAACTCAATGCTGTAGCCAAACATCAGCTTGGTCGAGACGCCGAGGACAGCGAAACTCCAGGCACCAAGAGCTACGAAGATCACCGCAACAATTCTGAACACGCCGGTCCTGATTCTCGACGGAGAGAAATCGAATACTGTGCCGGTCGTCGCCATCACACGTGTCCAATGGCTGCCGACATGAACGGCGATGATCATCGCAACCCAATAGGCGGAGAACCAGTGGAGTTCGACGATGCTCACATTGTCCGTGAATTGGATGAAGCTCAGCACCGAGCGGGAGATCAGCACGCTCGTCGCCAACAGCACCGCCATATTGATCGCGAGCCAGGTATGAATCACCATGATCGCCCAGCGACGGGCATCATAACGGCCGATGAGAAGTTTCAAGAACCAGCGCCTGTTGGTGTAGAGGTGCCATGCCAAAAGTCCGAACATGGCCGTTCCAAAAATCTCATGCGGGCCGTTGTCGAGCCACCAGTAGGCGAGCGACAGCAACAAGAGCGCGGCCATACTGGCCGGAAGAAGAAGGCGGTCGGTCGCTAGCCGGAGCATGCCAGCACCCCGCTGACATCAAAGCGCATCGTCATCGGAGATCGCTCCATCGAACGTAAACATGAATTGTTCGGATTGCTGTGACCGGTGGCAGGAATAACAGCGAGCGACATTCTCGTTCGCCTTGATGGTTCTGTCCGGCCAGAACCACTGGTATTCCCACTGATCGGCGCCATTACCGATTTTCTGTCCGACGAGATAGCGCGTGAGAACATCGCTCTGATAGTCGACAAGAACCATATGCGTTCCGGTGGGAACAGGCTGCCCGGCCTTGATCGCCGCGAGTGCTTCAGGGCTTGTCAGCATGTGCTCACTGGTGATCCCCCGCCGAACCGTCGTGTAATGTTCGAGCTGATTGAGAGGCGGGAATGTCACCGAGTTCGACGCCGCAAGTGCTGTCGTCGGCGATAGCTCGGTTTCGACCGGAAAATAGCCTGCCAGAACGATCACGAAGGGTAGGGCCATCAAGCCGGACCAGTGAAAAATGTTCATAGTGTTCATCCCTTATGCCGAGCGATCAACCGCTGCCGCACTCTCTGCCTCGCCATGCGTACGCATATTCTCGAGTTGGCGGAGACCGATGGAAGGACTGAGGTCACGAGCAACTCCCGCGGCCCCATTCCGGTTTACCGGTCAAGCGAGGTGTTGATCGAAGAAGCCTTTCAACTTGTCGAACGGGATCAGATCGACACGGTCGTAGAGATCGACGTGACCCGCGCCCTTGACCCAAACCAGTTCCTTCGGCTCAGAGGCACGCTTGTAGGCGTCCTCGCTGAACTCCTTCGAATGGGCCTGGTCGCCTGAGATGAACAGCATCGGCCGCGGCGAAATCGTCTCGATGTCGTTGAACGGGTAGAAGTTCGCGAACTTGACCATGCTGCTCATCGTTGGCTTGGTGGTCGTCTGCTTCGTTGCACCTGCCGGCGTGAACTCGCCGCGCGGCGTCCGGTAGAAGTCGAAGAACTCGCGCTGGACAGGATCGGTGTCGGCTGTCAGTTCCAGAGTGGTGCCCCCGACGTATTGGATAGGGGCGCCATCTGCTTCGGCCCAGCGCTGCTCGGCAGCTTCCGCGATGAACGCCTTGCGCTGCTCGACGCTCTGGGAGTGGTTGAGCGCGTCACGGAAGGCCGAGCCCATATCGTACATGCTGACGGTGGCGACCGCCTTGATGCGCGGATCGATCTTGGCCGCACTGATGACAAAGCTGCCACTGCCACAGACCCCAATAGCGCCGATGTTGCCGCGGTCAACGAAGGAATGGGAGCCGAGGAAATCGACACCCGCGCTGAACGCTTCCGAATAGACTTCCGGGGAAACCATGTTACGCGACTGACCTTCGCTCTCGCCCCAGAAGGGCAGGTCGATGGACATAGCGACAAAACCCTGTTCGGCCATCTTGGTGGCATAGAGATTGGCGCTCTGCTCTTTCACGGCACCCATCGGGTGACCGACGATGATGGCCGGGTTTTTCGACGCACGGTCAAGGTCTTTGGGTAGGAAGAGATTACCGGCGACATTCGTCTGGTACTGGGTTTTGAACGTGACCTTCTGCAGGGTCACGCGGTCGCTGGTGTAGAAATTGGACGCGCCGTTGGACATGTCTTGAGCCTTTGCATCTGTCATGTTGAAAATGGACATCGCACCGAGGGCTGCGACGCTGACACCCGTCATCTTTAGTAGGCGGCGCCGATCGATACCGGTCGTCGAGGTCTGTGGGTCGTCTTGATTGTGGTTGGTCATCTGCATGTCTCCTTGAGTGGTGATGAGATGGAAATTGAGCTGGAGGGAGTGACCGCCGTGTTTCATCGGCGTGTGGAACGCCAGGCGGCGATGGCGAACAGAAATGAGCCGACCAGCAGCACCGCAGCGAACAGGAAGGTGGTCCACCAGCCGTAGCCGTCGAACAGGACTCCGCCGATAGAGGCGCCAAGGGTGATTGCGAGCTGGATCGTTGCGACTTGCAGCCCGCCGCCTGCCTCCGCGTCGTCGGCCATGTTGCGGCTGAGCCATGTCCCCCAGCCGACGGGAGCTGCCGTGCTGAACACACCCCAGCCGATCAGAAGCATCGCGGTGATCGTCGAGGACGATCCGAATGCAATCAGCCCCAATGCGATGAAGGCCATGATCAGCGGGATTGCAGCGAGAATGACGAACAATCGCTTCGGAAGGAGATGAGTGACGATCGTGCTCCCTGCGACACCCGCCAGCCCCATTAGCAGGAGCAGGAGAGACAGGGTCGAGATCGAGACAGACGTCACCGTTTCCAGGAAGGGGCGGAGGTATGTGAACAAAGCGAACTGGCCCATGAAGAGCAGCATGATCGAGACCATGCCGATGGCCACCGGGGGGCGGATAAGCAATCGAAAAACATTCGACGAGCCCTCGTTGCGAGGAGGCAGTGATGGCAGGCTGATCCACTGCCAGACGAGAGCCAGCAGGGCCACTGGAACGACGGCAAAGAATGCGCCTCTCCAGCCTATGTAGCTGCCAAGCAGACTTCCTAAAGGGGCCGCGATCGTTGCCGCGATGGCATTGCCTGCATTCAGCATCGCAAGGCCCTTCGGCACGGAATCCTCAGGCACCAGCCGCATGACGATCGAAGTCGACATCGACCAGAAGCCGCCAATGGCGATACCCAACAAGGCGCGCCCAATCATCAGCATGAGATAGTTGGGGGCGAAAGTGACGATCGTTCCGGAGGTTACCAGGATCAGTGAAAATGACGCAAGGACCAGCCGCCTGTCCAATCGCCGCGTTAGCCCGGCCACCAAGATGCTGGTGAGGACCGCAAAGATGCCGGAGATCGAGATCGCCTGGCCAGCGCGACCCTCCGTGACGCCCAACTCCGTAGCAATTGGCGATAGAAGGCTGACGGGCATGAACTCCGAGGCGATCAGAACCGCGACACATAGCGCCATTGAGATGACCGCGCCCCAGGCTGCAATTGGTAAAGCCGAATCGGCGGGTATCCCGAACGCAGGGTCGATGTCGTCGTTGTCGAAGTCGGATCGTGTGAGAGCGTGCTGTGTCATGGCGGCAATATATGCCGGGGTCAGCTTGAAGATTAGCCATTGCAATTCGCTTGGACTTATCGATTGATGACATCAATCGATAACGCTTGGAGGGAACCATGAAGCGGGAAGATCTAAACGACATGCTCTGGTTCCTGGCCGTGGCGGAGGAGCGGAGCTTCACCAAGGCGGCTGCGAAACTTGGCACGTCGCAATCGACGATCAGTCATACGATCAAGAAGCTCGAAGCCCGGATGGGATTGCGCCTTCTGACCCGCACCACCCGTAGTGTTTCACCGACCGAGGCAGGCGAGAGGCTGATCCGCTCTCTTGCACCTCGCATCGAAGAGCTCGAAACCGAAATCGACGAATTGATGGCAATCCGGGACAAGCCGTCCGGCTCAGTGCGGATCACGCTTTCCGACCACGCGTTGGAAAGCGTCGTCTGGCCGAAATTACGGTTAGTGCTACGGGACTACCCTGACATCAAGGTCGAGCTGAACAGCGACAATGGCTTTCGGAACATTGTGGAAGAAAAGTTCGACGCCGGCGTGCGACTTGGCGAGAGCGTGGACAAGGACATGATCGCCGTCCGCATCGGTCCCGACTGGCGTCTAATCGCCGTCGGGTCTCCGGAGTATTTCGCTAACCGGGCAGTTCCTGAAACACCGCAGGATCTTGTCGGTCATGATTGTATCAACCACCGGCAGTCGCATCTGGGTGGGCTGTACAGTTGGGAATTCGAAAAGGACGGCAGGGAGTTACGTGTCCGTGTCGAGGGTCAACTGACCTTCAACACGTCTTACGCGATGATCGATGCGGCCGTGAAGGGCTATGGCATCGCCTACGTGCCAGAAAACCTAGTGGAACGTCAGATTGTGTCTGGAGAATTGGTGCAGGTCCTGGATGACTGGACGCCCCTGTTTTCGGGGTACTACCTCTACTATCCCAGCAGACGACAAAACTCTCCAGCGTTTAAGGTCGTTGTTGAAGCGCTTCGTGTCTAAGGTCGATTTCCAAAAAAAGGCGATGGTCCGGGCCCGACATTGCTCCCGCCACTGTTTTGATGTGCTGCCTGCATGGAAGGCTGGTGGCAGAGGTGAAGACGAAGCGTGTGAAACTACTCCCGATTAAGGTTAGTCAGGCGCTGGCACGCACCATATTGAAACAAGCTGATCGCGGCCCCGAACATGGTGGTTCTCATCTGACCTTAGGCCAACGACGATTGTCGCAGGATCGAAGCCTCGCTAGCGCACAGCACTAACGAGTGCAGCACTTTCCATGGGCGGCCCCTTCGATTGAGATCCTAACGGCTCATTCTGGCACCTCGATGCCGTTCAGGGGCCGTCCACTCCAACATCAAGGCGTGCATAAAGGGAACAGCCGCGATCAAACAGCAGCGTCCTTTTTCAGAAGAATGCCGCGCGGACGCATATCTGCGGACACAAATGTCAGCCAGTAAGTCAATCTGGTGGCTAACTCAAACCAATAGTCGTGAGGCCTCAGGAGTTTGAAACGCGCGTCGGGGATCGCCCTGGCTTCCATGGTGGTGTGATTAAGCAACATATCCGGAAAGAGAGAGTGTAGACCACGGGTTGATTTCGAACTACATGTTATGTCTATCCACACTGGGGGAATTTACATAAAATTTTGAAGTATATTTATCTGATTTGTTATTTTGTGGGTGAGCCGCATGCGCATATTTTCGGATGAGAACCTGGAAGTGATATATCGCGCGGGGTCATCTCCCTATCTTCTCATCACCTTTAACGAGATGGAAATGACGGCGAACGGCAGTCGCTTCTGGGGGCAGCGGTTCTGTGAGAAAGCCGGCATTTCTGCGCTTGGCTTCATCAGTCGACGGCCGAACTGGTTTCCGGCAGCGAGCGTCGTTAAGGCTGTCGAGGCCGCTGCGCCCATTCTTAATACAGCACGGGAGCGGGTCCTTTACGGACACTCACAGGGCGGCTACGCGGCGTTACGCTACCGCAGGCGCTTCAACGCTGACGTTGCCATCGCCTTTTGCCCTCAAGTCTCGATCGATCCGAAGGCGGTTCCTTTTGACGGCAGGTTTGCACGCCATTTCTCGCCCGAACTCCACACCAATATGGCGATAGCGCCCGATCACGCAGCCGGGCGGGCCTATCTCTTCTTCGATCCGTTCCACGCCGTCGATCGCCAGCACGCCGTTCGGATAGGTATGCGGCAGGAGAAGACGCATCTCATTCCGGTTCACATGACCGGCCATGGCACCGTTCGGGCATTTACCGGGACGGCGCGCGCGCTATCGCTGATAGAGGCCTGCCGCGCAGACGATCTTCCGGCTCTACGCCCTCTGGTTCGCGCAGCCCGACTGACGGCGCCAATGAGACCCTATCAGATCGCCGTGGCGGCGATCGCTCGCCATCGGGCCTGGGCAGATCGGTTTCATGCGCACTTCGGAGTGACTTTCTCTCCTGTCGAGCGGGCAAATTTTCTCTACCATCGGGCCAATCGCCACATTCGCGATGGAGAGCTTGCTGCGGCGCGGACCTTGCTTGTGGACGCTATGACGTATCAGTCGGAAAATCCTGGCTTCGCCGGCCGCCTGGCGGAACTGGACGGCCGTATCGCGCGTAGCTGCGGTAAGGATGGCACCTCGCGTTCATGATCTGAAAGTTGCCGCGCCTGGCCTGGAGGACGGCCTTTCCGAACATGACGGCACACCCACAGGCCGTGCGCGCGGCCATAAGTTCACCTGAAATGCACTGGTTTTCGGGGAAGAACAGGCGGTTACGAAGGCCGAAGTAGATCGCGGGTTTTCACCCGCAATCTACTTCAATTACCTGCAAGCGACCGCGCTTCGTGCCGTGGTCGGGGCTTTGATTTCCATGGTGACGAAGGCAGCCAGGTCGGCGCGGGAAAGTGCCATGTGCAGGTTGGAACTCACGAAGCTGCGGGTGAGCCGCAATCGAAGGTGTGGCCGCGGATTGGAACGGCCTGATCGTCTGCCTGGTCATCAGGGCGATCATGGCATCCGTCAACTGGATCTCGCCGCCGGCGCCGGGGGACGGGTTTTCCAGCAGGTCGAATATCTCGGGTCGAATGATGTAGCGCCCGGAAATGAACAGGTTGCTCGGCAACGTGTCGGGCACTGGCTTTTCCACGAGATCGGTGACAAGGGGACCATCGCCGCTTGCCTTCAGGGACACGATGCCGAATTTGTGGGCCTCTTCGGGGGCGCATCGTTCCACCGCGACGATGTTGCCACCGTGGCGGTCATGTTAAAGTGCGTGCGGGAGAAGCGCCGGGGCCTCGGTCGTTACCGCATCGAGTTTCCTGCGCAGCAACGCCCGATACAGTTTGAGATGTTCGCGTGCGCAACCCAGGTGATCAGCCGGTTGTCGCATCGAGCTACGCAGCTGTTCCCAGATCTGGTTATTGCCCAATGTCTCCGCGATACGGTCCGCGAGATCCTGACTGCTGCCTGCGCGGAAGTGAAGGCCGTCCTTGCCGTCACGCACTTTCTCGGCCATCCCGCCGATATCGGAGCTGATCATCGGTCGGCAATGGAGCAGGGCCTCCTGGATCACGACGGGCGAGTTTTCCCACCAGACGGACGGCAAAACCACCCAGTCGACCGAACGCATAAGGCGCGGTACCTCCGCGTTCTGGTACGCGCCATAGAAGCGGACGCGGGGTCCGGCGTCCGCAATGAGCTTCCTCATCCGCTCCTGGAATTCGATTGGCTGGCGTTCAAGATTGCCGCCGAAGATCATCAGGCAGGAGTCTTCGCCCCACAGTTCCTTCGGAATGCGCGAAACAGCGTCAATTAGGACATCGACCCCCTTGAACGGCGTCATCTGTCCGAAATAGGCAAAGCGGTTGCGGCGAGGGTTGGCTCCCTGCAACACACGGGCGGGCGCAGCCGCTTCCACAGCGATCCCGTTTTCGATCACGAAGAGCTTGTCCTTTTCAATGCCCCACGCGGTGTAGCGATCCGCCAGAAAACGGCTGGGCGAGACGAAAGCATCGGCAAGGCCAAGCATCCCGCGAGTAAACTGCTCACGCTTGAGGAAGCGTGAGACGGGGATATCGGGAAAGCAACCGTGGCAGGCGACGGGAGAGGCTGTTTCGCACAGCTGTCCTGAGTGTCGCTTCACCATTTGCCCGTGGTTGTGGCAGATCGACAGGTATTCGTGGAACGTAACGAGGATGGCGGCGTGCGGGAATGCTTCTCTGAGTGCATAGAGCGCTTCAAGGCCGATGCCGAGAACGTGGTGGAAATGTATGACATGGGGCCTCAGATCACGTGCGAAACGCAAAAGGTCCCGGCTGATCGTCTTGGTATCACCGTTGGACAGAAAGAAATGGTCATAGTCGTCAGCGTGGAACACCAACTCGTCCTCGGCAAGGCGAAGGCTCATCAGCGCGGACGCGGCGTGGCGTGGGACAGGATTGCCGACCCGGGCCAGGTAAACCGATTCTACGTTTGGCAGTGCGTTCAGGCCGCGATGCAGGTTGTGAGATGCGATTTCCGCTCCGCCGAGCGAGAGTGTTGGGTGCGCGTGCGAGACGACAAGGATGCGAAGCTTTTCGTTCATGTAGGCCTCTTTTCCAGGTGCTTTTTTATGCCGAGAACCGGCGACCATTGGCTCTTGAAGATCTTGCGGTCGATCTCTTCCACCAGCGCGGTCAAAGCCGGGCTACCTCCGCCGCGTACGTCGTCGCAGCCCCACATCTGCACCGATGGAAGCACATAGGATTCGATGCCCGACAGGTTGAGGCGAAGGCCGAGATCCAGACCCTTTTCATGCGCCCCAAGATAGCCGGCGGAAAAGCCACCCGCACGCGCCACAGCGTTGCGAGGCATGATGCAGCACGCGAGCGATGCAGCTGCGATACGGGTCAGTGTCATGTCGGTGACCGCCTTGAGCGGATAGCCGGTATAGCGACCTACGACAGGCTGGTCGTCGTTGTCTTCCTCGATCCAGCTCCCCGCCCAGCGAATGGAATGGTCCTCATATGCCAGAACGGGCGAGACGACGCTTCCTTTCAGGGTCGCGCTGGTTGCCACCAATTTGCCGTACCAGCCTGCCGCGCGCGGGATCAGCGAGGCGGAGAGCGAGACGACCGTTTCGCAGGTGAGTGCTTGTATGCCCGCTTCAAGCATGTCGCAGTCATCGCCGCTTCCGTTCACCGATACCAGCCGAACCGAAAGGCCGTAGAACCGCGCGAGTTCCCTGATACGGGCGGTTTGCCTGCGAAAGCGCACTTCAGGCATGGCGATGACGATCGGCGCGGCTCGGGTTTCCGGATCGAGCGCGAGCAAGGCCAATAGTGGGGCAATGTCCTCCTCGCTTTCGCCGGCACCGATGACGATCGGCGGGCTGCTTTCCTCATCGAAGCGGCCAGTATTCAAGATGGTGTCGATGACAGGGACCGACCTTCCAGACTGTCTGAGGAAAGGGACAATTTGCGTATCGATGATCGCCGGCAGCGCGCAGTTCGCGGGATCGATGGCGCCGATCTGGCGCAATGTCGCGGAACGCGCCGAAACCCGCACCGGTTTCGCCGGTAAAAAAGCGCGGCGTAAATCGCGTAGCGTTAATTCGAAGTAGAGAGATGCGTCAGGATCGTCACTCGGTAATTGTGCCTGGGCGATGAAGCCATGGGTATGCTGTTCGCCCCGAAGGCTCGGAGCGAAGTGCTGCTGCTCGTTGAAACTGTCCGAGACGTCAGGGCGATCGAAGCGCGTCCAACATTCGTCGAGGCGAGCCGCGGCATTGTTTCGGCACAACCCCACCGTTGTGATGTGGCCGTCGGGGTCATAAAGCCAGCCGGAGACGAGGAGATTGCCTCCATCTGCCTCGAATACGTTGTCTATGCCCATCCGGACGGGATAGGGCAGGCTGGAGACGGTTTCCTTGCCCGCAAAGCTGTTGGCAGCGGCTCGAAGGGAAAGCAGCACGTCGGGAGAGCCATGGGTCCGCAGCAGGATCGACCGGATATGTTCGGGCGTTTCCATTGGGCCGGTGATGCGTTTTTTGGGGTGGAGTGCAATGTGCCGCCAACCGGCGCGCGCCCGAAAGACCAGACCTTCGATGTCCAGAGCGCCGGTCGCTTTGTTGGCATCGAGAAGGCCGACAAAACCGGAGGCGCCATCGGGGGCGTCGGGCCGGGGAAAGACCGCGATGCCGAACTCAGCGATCACCGGTGTCGCATTGCCTACCACGAACATCCGGCAAGATCCGGGCGCCATGCCGCGGCTCCAGCCTTGCAGGAACGTCACACCATCATGGCTTTCACCGATCAGCTCGACGAAACCATCACTTGCGTGAGCCGCTTGCAAGAGCGCGGTGATTGTCAGAAGCCTGTGGCGGGTAACATCGCCGGCCATCAGCTCGTCCACGAGCCCATCGATGACCGCGGCTGACTGGGATCCCGCGGACTCGAGAATAAGCGTGGCTGCTTCCTCTGCGGCGGCGAGCCGGGGTGCGAAGATGAACTGCGCGCCCGTCTCCTCCTCTCCGAACCGTATCGTGCTTATGTCCGGGTGTGCGTCCCCTATTGGCAGGAGTGCTGCAAACCCATGCCTGGCCCGAGGTGAGGGCGCGGACAATCGCCATTCCGAAACAAACGCGCTTCGCGTGTCTGCGAGGTCGTCGCCAATGACGACCATCGCGCTGCCGGCGGCGACACGGCCAAGGCCGATGATCAGCAAGGTTGTCTCGTCGATGCGGTAGCCGATAACCCGCCCAGGGCGCATTGCCCTGTTCGCCGCATGCCTGCCTGTTGCGGGGCTCGTAACAGCCCGGGATTGTTCTGTAGCCAGCACGCCGTCCTCGCTGCGCATCATATCCTGACAATCAGCGCAAGGCTCGCGCCCGCGGCAAATCCCACGAGAACAAACAGCAACAGCAGCAGCGGCTTCAATTCGCCGTTCCCACGCTTGCGCAGAGTGTTCAAGTTCTTTTCCATTCCACCCACGACCCCATCCAGCCGCATGAGATGGACGTCGAGATCATTCAGCCTTTGGCCGATATCCACCCTGAGGCTCTCGACGGCGTGGCCGACCTCGCTGAGGCCGGTGGATTCTGCCTTGTCGGCGTCAAGGTCCGGTGCGCGCTGCAACGAGCGCTGGGAGACCTGCAGCTGCCGTTGGGACGCCATCAGCACGTCGAGCTTGTCGAGCACCTTCGCGAGCGGCGCGGCGATAAGAGCCTCGGCCGCCTGCTCGTTTGGTTGTGGAACGCGCAAGGCCTGCTCGGAACCACTTTCATTTCTCGCCATGACGACGATATCGCTCGCGCGCGACTGAACGGGATCGGGCAGCGCGATTTCAAATGCATGATTGCCATCGCCAATGCCGTTGCGCCGCAAGTCCGGGCGATTGCGATCGGCAACGGCCTCTGCAATCACCTTGCCATCGAGCAGGACACGGATGATCAGACGTTGATCCGGCGCCATCGGGTCGAATGCCCAGCCGAAGATCCTGCCCATGTCGATGGCGTCCACCCGGCCGCTCATCGGCTTGGCATTGTCCTGTTCGGACGCGGCATCCAGTCGTTCAGCGGGAATGGCCATGAGTTCTCCTATGACTGAACTTGTGTCGTATCGATTCGCTTCAGGTAGCGGCGGGCGGTTGTATCGATGTCGTCGGGCTTGCGTGCGTTTGCGGCGAACCGGCGCAGCAGATTCGGTTCTTCCAATATGCTGCGCATCGCTGCGGCGAGCGCGCGGGCATCGTTGGGCGGAACGGTCATGCCGTTGACGCCGTGCTCGACCATTTCAGCCATTCCGCCAATATTGCTGGCGATGACCGGGCGCCCCTGAGCCTGGGCTTCCTGAATGACCAACGGTGCATTCTCCCACCAGACCGAGGGAACGATGGTACAATCGACGGCGGCCACCAGATCGCCGATATCTTCACGGCGATAGGGGCCTCGGCGCTGTACCGAAGCCGATGTTTCGGCAAAGCGCCGATCGACCTCGTCGACAAAGGCCTGGCTCTGGAAGGGCGCGCCGCCATGGACTCGAAGCTCGAAATCGAGGCCATCGACCAGAAGCTGGTGCGCGGCGTCGAGCAACACCGTTATCCCCTTCCAGGGGTTGAGATTTCCGAAATATCCGAAGACCGGCTTTCCACCCTCAAGCAGCTTTCTTCCAACGCCGGCATCTCGGCTGGGGATACCATTGGGAATGACGCTGATCTTATCCGCATCCAATCCCCATTGCACGAAGCGCTCCCTTAAAAAGGCGCTGGGCGAGACGAAGTGGTTGACCGTGCTCAGCAGGGCCTTCAAGTGGCTTTCGCGCAAGGTAAAGCGGTCGAGCGGAATGTCCTTGAAACAGCTGTGGCAGCGGTCGGGGCTGGACTGGTGACACAGCTCTTTGCTGCCGGTGCGCACCATCAGGCCGTCATGATGGCAAATGGGGTAATAGTCATGCAGTGTCATCACGATCTGGCATTGGGGCAGGGTGCGGCGGACAATGTGCGGAAACTCGGCGCCAAGCAGCAGCAGGTGGTGGAGGTGAACCACGTCCGGCCGGAAATCGCGCAGCAGCTCGGTTAGGTCTGGCACGATGCCATAGAGGTCGATCTGGCTCATGAAGAAGCGGTCGAAATGTCCGGACCACAACAGGATTTCGTCTCCCGCTTGACCGATGCTCTGAAAACTCGTGCCGGGCCTTGCTTCGCGATGAATCTGGTTCGTGGCGCCGAGAAACAGCGCTTCGTGACCCTCGCGCTGGTAGGCGCGAAACAGGTCGTGCGCGAATATCTCCGTCCCGCCTGGATGAAGAGACGGATGGTTGTGAGCGGCCACCAGGATGCGCTTGCTCATCGGCCGCTTCCCCGCCGCTTCGACACGATGAAGTCCTGATGGTGGCTCGCTTTGGTGCCGCGCCAATGGCCCAGCGATTTTAGGGCGACGGAGAGGCCGGCGCGTTCGAGCGCCTTGTCCAGAAAACCGTCCTCGAAGCCGATTGCGGCAAGGCGCGGCTGGTTTGGGACGAACCAGCATGGGCTTTCGCGATAGCGTTGGAAAGCAAGACGCGGATCGCGCCGCCCGTGTTCGTTTGCCGCAGCGATCTGGTCGATCACGAACGCTGTCATAAACAGGCGTCCTCCGGGTGACAGAACCCTGCGGACTTCTGAAAGGTAGACGAGGACTTCTGCGGGCGGCAGATGCGTGACCACGGAGGTCATGATCACGAAGTCGAAATGACGGTCCGGAAAAGGCAGCGCCAAGGCCTTTCCGCTGATCTTGCCGTCTGGATTATAAAGCTCGTGTGCTATGTCCAGCCGCTGGAAGGAGAAATTGGGGTAGGCGGGCGTGACCGTACGCTGGCACCAGCCAATACCGTCTTCGACGGGATCAATGCCATCGTAGCGACTTGTTTGCGGATCGAGATACTGGGTGAGCGGCACCGCCATCCGGCCGATACCACAGCCAATGTCGAGCACACGGCTGTCTTCGCGCAGGCCGCCGATGCGAATGAAATAACCGAGAAATTCGGCTCCGATCGCGCGAAAATCTCCATCTCCCACGAAGACGTTGGTGGTATCCGGTTGCGGCAGGAAACGATTTGCCCGTACGGATTCGTTGAGCCAGCGAATACGGTCTTCATCGATCAGTCTGGCCGGCGCGGGCGGTTGCAGGAGTGCCGCTTTCGTCATGCTGCGCTCCTTTCCTGTATTTTCTCACCCGTAGCGGCGGGGTGATGTGGGTCCCTATCGCGTTGGTTCGCCATCAGCGCGCTGATGTCCTCCTCCCAGCGCTGCGTGTGCAGCCATGAATTGTACTGGCTGGCAACGCCTCGCATGTAGTCCTGGCTGCGGCGGATCGAGCGGCGTTCGAAATGATAGAGGCATGCCGCCGGCTCATAGACTATCTGCAACCCGAGACGGCGGATCTTGAGGCAGAGGTCGCTGTCTTCGTAATCGCCGATCACGTAGTCGTCGGTGTAACCGCCAACGCGCTCGTAAGTCTCCCTGCGGGCCACGAGGCAGGCGCCGGTGACGCCAGGGACATCACGGGTCTGCTGCGCCGGCCGGTAGTCACCAGGCATGCCCTTGTGGAAATGGTGGTTTAGCCAGATCCCGCGCTGGTCGCGGCCGAAATAAAGCCCCGCATGCTGCAGCGATCCATCTTCGAAGATCAGTTTCGGACCGATGGCACCCAGTGTCTTGTCTTCCAGCAGCGCCCGCGAAAGGATCTGAAGCCAGCCGGGCTTGCAAGGCACGACATCAGAATTGAGCATCACCAGGATGGAGCCGCGTGCGAAACGTGCGCCGGCATTGCAGGCGCGCGCGTAACCGCTGTTGCGGTTCATAACCACCAGTTTCATCGGCAACCCGTGCAGAAGGTGCAGTCCGCCCAGCAGATGCTCCGTCTCATCCTGGATTTCCGGTGAATCGAGTACGTAGATGACCTCCGCGTTAGCGGCGAGCCAAGGGTCCGTGGCCAACCCCGATAATTGAAAACGCAGGAAATCAAGAACCTTGTAGAGGGGCACGACAATGGAAACGAGCGGCGCGTCTTTCTGAAGGCTGTAGTCCTTTGTGTCGTCGACCTCGATGGTCCTGCCCAATCGTCGTTCAATGTCCTGAAGGGCGGGGGCCAGAATTGTGCGGAAAGCATCGTCGACTGCATGTTGCGGCGGAACGGCGCGCAGGACATGGTTTCGCTGGATCGCGGGCTCGAAAGGCTGTGGCTTGGGTATGAGCGGTCTGACCGCTCCGGAAGCGAGACGCATCTGAAATCGCGGTTGCAGCAGCGGTCCTGGGGACTCCGTCAGTGGAATCCAGGCAACGAAACCCGTTACATCCGTCTTGCCCTTTTCATCCTTGCCTTGCGCCCATGCAGGGAATTTGTAGTTGTTTCCGTCGAGCGGCACAGGGGTGCCGTCTTCCTTGACATAGTCGATGCCGGAGAAGGCCGATGATGGTGCATGAAACCAACCGCCGGCCAGAAGGCCGCCGTCGAGCGCCAGAGCGAGATCGACTTCACCGGACGGGTGCATCGACGACTTGGCAATCCGGCTCTCCGCCAGCGGGGTGCGCGTTTGAAGGTCGATGGCAGTGGCGGCGCCGCCCTCCGGCAACAGGGCGAGTTGACGGATGATCATTTCGCGCAATTCCACCGCCTCGCGGTTTTTGCTCCACCAACCCGGAAGGCTGGCATGGCGCGGCTTGGCGTCAGGCAGCTGGCGAATGGCGAGGCCATTCTTGCTCAGGAGAACGAAAAGAAACGGAGGGGAGGGCACGTGTGCCATGAAATGGCACGATTGCAGGCCGTTTTTCCCATCGCGCCCGAGCACGAGCCTGTCGGCCATGCGCTTGATCGACGTGGCACCGATCGCATAGATCGCTGTGATCTCGCCCAGATCCGGATTGATCGCGGTCTCGATCAGATGGCGCCCCTGCGCAATCTGGCAGACGACACTGGCGGTCTGCCGTTCGGGCGCAAGCGTGTGAATGGCGTCTTCGACCACCATGTTGAAAAAAGGGTCGCCGGCGATGCGGAAAGCGCTTCGCCAGACAGTCAGCAGGTTGTTGACGAACTTGATGCGGCCATCCGGCGCGAGATCGGCGAACAGGGCCTCCACATCGAGAGGCGCGAGCGCGCGTGCAGGTTGCATAACGATAGTATCGACCGTCGTGCCGTGCTCCGTGCAAATGTCCACAGTCACCGGTCGCTGTTCTGGTCTCATCGCCCAGAACATGCGTTGCTTTCCGTTGCAAAGCGGCAGCGTCATGCTGACGAGCGGCACTGGCGACTGCTCCATGGACAACAGGCACCTCGTATTGGCGGGAAGGACTGGGGGAAGGTCCCATATGAGGACGGCAAGGTCGATACCGAGCCGAAAGATCTTTGCGTTGCTGAAAACGCCAGTGGCGTCTATCGATTCGTCGAACGTCACAGGCGGCCCCTCTGGATCGGAATAGCGCGCCCTACGGGAGGAAGCAGGGCGCGCGAGATTCAGGTTCAATGAACGGTGAAGTAGTTCTCGGGATTGGCATGGATGTCGTTGGCGTCGACATTGACTAATGTGAGTGTGTCGCCATGGCCGAGATCCACGATGACGTTGCCGCCGACCTGCGTGACACGCGAGGCTAGGTCTTCGGGCGACGTCACATCAAGACCATTGATGCCCCTGGAAATCTGCAACAGATCCTCGCCCGCCGTAAAGTCGAGAATGACGTCATTCCCGCCGCCGCCGTCGAAGACAAAGACGTCATGGCCAGCACCGCCTGCAAGGATGTCATTGCCGGCACCGCCGTCGAGGATGTCGTTGCCATCGCCGCCATAAAGTATGTCGTTGCCCTTGCCGCCGGACAAAAGATCGCTTCCGTGTCCGCCGAACAGAATGTCGTTGCCCTTGTCGCCGTACAAGAGGTCATCGCCCCAGCCGCCGACGAGGGTGTCGTCACCGTTCTCACCGTTCAGCAAGTCGCTGCCTTCGCCGCCGAACAGGGTATCGTTTCCCTTTCCGCCGAACAGCAGGTCGTCACCGTCACCGCCGAACACAATATCGTGCCCGTTCCCGCCGTTCACGAAATCATCGCCCCCATGGGCGCGAATGAAGTCGTTGAAACGGGAGCCGAACAATGCGTCGTCGTACGCTCCGCCTTCCAATGTGGCCATCTGCCTCTCCTCTTCAGATTGATATGCACGCGTTGTCGGCGCAGGGTGCGACGATCTCGCGTTTGAAATGTGCACTGCAAAAAAAAGCAACGCAAGCATATCTTGGAAAGATATGTCAGATTTTGAGAAATATTTTTCTCAAAATGAGTCTTACGAGTGTTCCAATTCGAAAATCTAGGAGATTATGAAGTAAATTCCCCAATATTTACTTTGAAATAACTTCAAAAGTAAAAGTATTTTACCTTTGATGGCCGCACTGCAGCATTTTAATCCTCCCTGAAGGCTCGATTGAAGCTCTCGAGGACCGGTGAGGTGAGGTAGTCGATCGCACGGCGTGACTCATGGATGATCAGCACCTCGGCTGGCATGCCGGGAGATAGGCGGACGTCAGGGTTTGCCTTGAGCGACGCCGCGTCGAGCTTGGCACGTGCGACGAAAAACGCGCTGTTTGATTTTTCATCGACGGACTGGTCCGCAGCGACATATGTGATGGTACCTTCCATTGGCAGGCGGGAGCGCTGATTATAGGCCGTCAACCGGACTTGCGTGTGCGAGCCCACGGCGATGCTGTCAATGTCGCGAGGATTGACGCGCATCTCGACCAGAAGCGGCTCATTTTCCGGAACGATCTCGAGCAGTGGCTGGCCGGGCGTGACCGCGCTGCCGGGGGTGCGCACCAGAATATTACTGATGATACCCGCCTGCGGAGAGCGGATCTCAAGGCGGCGTAGCACGTCCCGCGAAGCGGTGATCTGCTCTTCGACATCCGCGAGGTCGACGCGTGCCGTTGTGATTTCCCCGGCGATGGTCGACTGAAACTCACTTTCGATTCCGGTCAGCCCAAGCTGCGCGCCCGCCCTTGCTTTTTCGGCCTGGGCCCTGCCGCCGGCGAGTTCACCCCTTTCCCTTGCAAGCTCGCTTAGCTTGGAGTCTATCTCGATGAGCCGCGCGCGCGATGCTGCGCCTTTTTGCACCAGGGTTGCTATCGCCGTCCGCTGGTCGTTGATGAGGCCGATCTGCTGGTCGACCGCCTGGGTCTGAATGCGGAGTGATGTTGTCTGTTCGAGGTACTCTTCGATGGTTTTTTTCTGGACCTCGATGCGCCCGTTTTTGGTCTCGCGCCGCTTTTCGAAAAAGACCGTCTCGGCCGTGACGGCCTCATCGACTGCAACGGTCTGTGCGTTGCCGAAATCGCTCGGAAAGCGGATGTGCAGCAGGTCGGCCTGCTCGGCCTTCAGCCGAGCCAGTTTAGCGATCAGGCCAATGCGCCGGATTTGGAGCGAGTGCAGGCTGGAGCGGGCTCGCGTATCCTCGAGCTCGATCAATGGCTGCCCGGCGGAAACCTTGTCGCCCTCCTGAACAAGCAGACGGCTCATCACCCCGCCTTCAAAGTGGCTGATGGTCTTTCTCTTCGAATCAACGATGACCGTGCCGTTGGCGACCGTCGCGCTGCTGAGTTCGGTGGAAAACGCCCAGGCAAAAAATCCACCGAAGGACACGAGGATCGTGGCGATCCCCGCGATGACAAGGCGGCGGAGTGGCGAGCCGTTATCAAGCTGTTCGAATTCCAAGTCCAAGGAGCTGACATTCCGCGACACCGGCTGATACAATGGTAAGTGACGCTCGGAAGGGGCCGGGCGCACCGCAAGAGGCATCTTCTCCGTCATATCGCGGCCACCTCGCGGCGTGCTTCGCCCGGCATTGTGGCCGGGATCACATCCGTTCGAGGCCCGAACTGTGTGATGCGGCCGTTTTCGAGCACGAGCAGCTTGTCGGCGACTTGCATGATGGCTGGCCTGTGAGCGATTAAAACGACGATGGCGCCGTCACCGCGCGCGTGCTGGATTGCCCGGATAAGGGCCTGCTCTCCAATCGCGTCCAGGTTCGCGTTCGGCTCGTCGAGCACGATGAGGCGAGGTCTGTTGTAGAGGCAGCGCGCCAACGCTATGCGCTGCCGCTGCCCTCCGGAAAGGGTCAGATGTCCGTCGCCGACGGGCGTGTCATAGCCAAGTTGCAGGCGTCCGATCATGTCATGGATGTCAGCCAGTCGCGCCGCTTCCAGCACTTTGTACGGGTCGCTTTCGGCCATCCGCCCAATGTTTTCTCGAATCGTGCCTTCCAAAAGCGATACGGATTGCGGCAAATATCCAACCACTTGGCCGAACGAACTGCGCTCCCAGAGATAGGTGTTGTTGCCGTCGAGAAAGACACCGCCGGACGTGGGCCGCAAGATTCCGACCAGCAGGCGCGCGAGGGTCGATTTGCCTGCCGCTGAGGGACCGACCACGCCCAGAACCTCGCCCGGAGAAAGGGAAAAAGAAATGCCCTTGATGATCGGCACATCCAGTCCAGGGGCTGCGTAGACCAATTTATCGACCACGATGTCGCCTGACGAATGCGGCGTGGGCATCGTTTGGCGGATCGCAAGGTCCGCCGTGAGGGCGGCCTCAAGGCGGCGCCAGCCCGCGATCGCCAGAACCCACTGGCGCCAATTGTCGATGATCGAATCAAAGGGGATGAGGAGGCGGCCGACAAGAATGCTCGATGCCATCATCGCGCCGGGCGTGATTGCCTGCTCCAGCACCAGAAACGCTCCGGCTGCCAGGGTTACGATCTGGATGGAATAGCGCAGGCTGCGGGTGATGGACGACATCGCCTTGCTCCTGGTCCCGCTCGCTTCAAAGGCGCTGAGGGCCTGCATTTGCAGGGCGCGCCAACGATTCGCCAACGCCGGCAGCATGCCCATCGCCTCGATAGCCTCGGCATGCCGCAGCGATGCGCCAATCTTGGATACGGCCTCGATATTTGTCTGGTTCGCTTCCTTGGTGAGCTGGCGTGTCAACATGTCCGTGACCACACCGCCACAAAGGAGGAGCGCCGCGGAGACAGCCCCGATCAGCCCGAAAAGCGGATGCAGAATAAAAAGGGCGCCGAGGAAGATCGGTGACCAGGCCGCGTCGAGGGGCGCGGTGACCGCTGACGAGGTCAGGAAACTTCGCAATTCTGAGATATCGCGAAGCGACTGGGTCGCGCGCGACAGGCCCTGGTCGACCGAGGCCTGAACGGCGGCGGTAAGGACCGGCGTGTTTAAACGGCGCACGAGTGCGCCCCCGATGGCTTGGAAAGACAGGGCGCGGATGAATTCCAGAACCCCAAGCACCACGAGGGCGCCGATCGCCAAAATGGTGAGCATGACGAGTGTGTCCATGCTCTGGCTGTTGAGCACCCTGTCATGAACTTGCAGCATGAATAGCGGCATCGTCAGTTGTAGCAAATTGAGACATACGCTAAGCGCTGCCGCATAGAGCAACCCGGACAAGAAGACACGCTTTGCTTGCGACATTAGCAATCCCGGGTTGTTTTTGTCTTTGCCTCCCCAAATTTGACTCTTGCTTATTGTCTCATTTTGAACAGTATCACGCATGGCGATTTGCCTTGAGTTAACGTTGTAGCCATCTTCTGAAGGGCAGAATTGGTTATAACTGTGCCGAAGTGTAGTAATGCCCCTGCCAATCTGGCACAGAAGGGAGGGCTTGTGCAAGCTTGGGTTATTCAGGGGTAATGAGCATATTAGGAAACTACTTCTAATTTTGAAGTAATTTTCTAAATAGGAGCGTGAAATGAAGGAAAATAGTGTGCTCAATCTGTCCGTAATTGATAATGATCTAGGAATTCGAAATAACGGTCAGGCAGCACAATCGGACATCGGGCAGTCTCGGGATGCGGAGTTTGGTGACCTCCGGCAGGTTACATATTTCGAGCTGGCTCGCCTGATGGAGCGGGCAAGTCGACGGTTTGCAGGCCTTATTCGAGCGGAGCTGACCAAGCTTCGCGTCGATGACATCGGGCCGGCACAGGCGATGATTCTTCTGGCGATCGGCGACTCGGAGCTGTCGGTCGCCGAGCTTCTGGATCGTGGGCACTATGTTGGTTCCAACGTTTCCTACTATCTGAAGCAGCTTGCCGACGGCGACTATATTGATCGCGTTGCTTCCCAGCGCGACAAGCGGTCCGCACGCATCAAGCTGACGGAGAAGGGGCGGCTATTGAGGGCAAATCTCCGCGACGCGGCAATGACCTATGAGCGCGCGGTGAATCGTGGCGACCAGGACCAGCGGATGCTTGAGACGGCCTTCCAGACGCTGCACCAGCTAGAACTGGCCTGGGGTACCAGTTCACGGTTTGGCGTCTAAGTGGTGAGTGATTCCGTGGACCTGGCAATGGTGGACTAGGCGCGATGCACGTGGCGTTTGTTCATCGGCGGGGTTTCGGCCAGTTCGCTGCCTTGGCCACCCATCTCGTGCAGGCGGGCAATGAGGTAAGCCTCATCACCGAAACCATAGATCAAAAGATTCCATCCGTTCGCGTCATTCGGCATCGCGCAGAATCAGGTCCGCGCGCAAATCCAGACATGGCCCGGCACATGGGTACTCCCGATCATCACGCGCGGATCGGCCATCGCGTCGCCGATACGTTCGACGCCATGGGGCGGCAGGGGCTGGTGCCCGACATGGTCGTTGGCCATATCGGTTGGGGCAGCATGATGTTCTTGAAGGATGTGCTGCCGCAGGTGCCCGCACTGGGATATTGCGAGTTCTTTTACCGATCTGAAGGGGCGGACATTGGGTTCGCCCCCGACGAACAACCTGATTTGGAGACACGAAAGAGACTACGGCTGCGTAACATCGCGCAGGTCTTGTCCCTTGAGGCGATTGAGGCTGGCATCAGCCCCACCCACTGGCAGAGAAGTCTTTACCCTGCCGACACCCAGGGGCGCATTTCGGTGTGTCATGATGGTGTCGATACGGCGCGGTTTCGGCCGAACTCGACGACTTCCGCCACGCTTCCGGACGGACGTGTGCTCAATTCCGGTGGCCCTCCCATCGTTACCTTTGTCGCGCGCGACCTGGAGCCGTACCGCGGGTTTCCGCAGGTTTTGCATGCCGCCGCCAAGGTTGTGCGCCAGCGCCCTGATGCGTTGTTCGTTTTCGTTGGCGGAAATGGCGTCAGCTATGGTGTGCCGCCGCCCGGTGGCGGGGCTTGGAAGGATCATCTTCTCAAATCGCTGGATATACCGCCGGAAAATATCCTCTTTCCCGGCGTGGTGCCGCATTCTGTTTTGCGGCAGATTTTCCAAATCTCGGCCGCGCACCTATACTTCACCTATCCGTTTGTTTTGTCATGGTCGATGTTAGAGGCGATGGCATGCGGAGCCCTGATCATCGGATCGGATACTGCGCCTGTCCGGGAGGTCATACGCTCCGGCCGGAACGGCCTGTTGGTGCCGTTCTTCGACACGGATGCACTCGCTGAGGCCGTCCTGGGTGCCCTGAAAAATCCGGAGGGCCACTTGGGGATGCGTGCCGCGGCGCGCCGGACGGTCGAGAGGCGCTTCCGCTTGACGGATTGTCTTGATTATCAGCAGGGCCTTCTTGAAAAACTGGCTGGAAAGTCATTTTCCCGCAGTTATGCTGTGGAAATGTGAACATTAATTCGATTTTTAAAGTATATATGAAATATAATTATTCGATTTTGTTGAATTTCTCCATTGTGCACCGCAATGTTAGTTGTTAGCGTTATTGTGGGTCGCGCCGGATGCTTCGCTTAAGCAATTGTCTAACCGGCGTATTTGTTTTTGTTTTGACATAATTCTTCAGGGGTCTTGCGTGCAAGGGTTGATGTCTTCCGCCATTGGGAAACGACTGGTAACGAGAAAGCTGATAGCGGCATCGGACCGGGATCGATCATGCTTCGAGGGGAGCGATATCGAGCATCTGGTCCTGTACCCCGAGGTGAATGGTCATTCTCCGGCGACATTGCAGAATGCTTTTCCCTTGATCGCCGTCGCTTTTTCCGACGAGGGAGAGGCGGATCTGAAAGAACGTCTGACGGCTCTTGGGTCGCTGGGGACGGTTCCTCCGATGGCCGTTCAGCGGCTTGATCCAGCCAACACGACCGACAGTTTCCCGCTTCTGCGGTCATTGACCGAGGGCGGCGTCGGCCGGATCGCCCGATACAGCGCTTCAATCACCTCGGAGCTTGCCCTTTTGCGACGTGAACGCGAGACGCTGCTGGAAAACTACCGGGCACTCGAAGATGCGTTCCAGGCGCGAAACTGGGAGCCGGTTTCCGAGATTTTCTCCCACGATCCCTATGCCGATCCTAAGGACGAGGGGATCGGACAGCTGCTTGCTACTGCCTTTGTCGAGCAATTGCTGCCGGTATCCAGTCTTGGTGTGGCAGGATTTGCGCTTCACCTGCACTCGGTGCCGAGGATCAGCGGCGAGCTTGTCGTCGCGTTGAGCTATCTCGAGAGCGGCGAAGGGGTCGCCGAGTGGATCGTGCCCTACGCGCAACTCGTGGCGACTTGGAATTTCTTCTCGCTGCCCCGGGCTTGCGGAGGAGGGGCGCGCACGCTTCGGCTGCGGATTTCATCGGCTGGGCCAGAAACTGTCGGCCTTTCGCTCGGATACCCGATCGCCGGTGAGCGCTATTCGGCGCGTTCGGAGCTTCCGCATCCGGATCTCGACCTGCGTCCGTTGGCGTTCAAGGTGTTCACGGGACTGCCGGGAGTGAAGCCCGCCATAACGCACAACATGATTGCGCCGACCGGCCTGCTCGAAGGTCAGTACATCGTCGACTACCGACTAGCAGTGGACCTGTTGAGCCAGATCGTCGACGTTTCGGTTACGCCTATGGTTCCGGAATTCCAGACAGTACGTTTTCTTGAACATGAGCATGCTATCGCCTGTCACCCGCTGCAGAGCGGTATAACGGCGGGTGCAGTCAGTCGTGCCGTCGCGCCAGGAACGATCTCTTTTTCGGCGAATGCCGCTATCGATCATCCTGAGGGCCGGCCTGCGGCGGTCAGCTTCCTGCTTGCGCCGTCGAATTCGAATGCGCGCTCCGAAGTGGCCGAGCTTGCGCGAAAGGGTACGGCCAAACCGTCGGCATTCTTCAGCGGATGGCGTGAGGTCACCTCCAGTCACGTCGTTAACATCAGCATTCAGCTGAACGAGCCGGCGCTCGGCCCAATGGATCTGATCATCCTCAGTCGTGCAGTCACGGATTCGGTCGATTTTTCCTGGCTCAAGGTGTCCGGCTTCAGGCTGGTCAAGCAATCGACGGAGGCCATCGATGTCGGGTAGCAGGGAATCATTGGACCTGATCGCCGTGGCGATGCCGCTCTACGGTCACGCGGCACTCGCTCTGGAGGCGATTGAGTCGGTGCTTGCATCAAACCTGAGCACCGGCAGGCTTGCCATCGTCGTTTCGGTCGACGGCGATCCACGGCATGAGACGTTCGATCAACTGTTGCTCTACGCTGCGACCCACCCGTTCATCCACGTGCTGTTCGGTCAAAACGCAGGTCCGGGCGGCGCGCGCAATCGCGCCATCGACTTCGTCCTCGAACACTTCGCCGAGGCGAAGGCCGTTTATTTTCTCGACGCCGACAATCGCATTCTTCCCGGCACCATCGAGACGCTTTACCGGCAACTCGTCTCTAGCGGTTGCGGGTGGGTCTATACGAATATCGACACGTTTTCGGTCAGCTGGCGCGCCCATTACGGCAACCAATATTCGCGACTGGTCCACTGCATCACCGACAATATCTGCGATACGGGATCGATGATCTCGATTGACGTTTTTCAGAGCGGCGTTCGCTTCAACGACGACAGGCAGAACGGTTTCGAGGATTGGGAATTCTGGCTGTCCTGCATCGAGCACGGTTTCGTCGGCACGCCTTGCCACGATACTGTCTTCGAATACAGGTTGCGGGCGGAGAGCCGCTTCAAGGAAGCCAACCGTGATCGCGCCACGTCGGTTAGTTTCCTGCGCAAGCGCCACATGCCGTTGTTCCAACGCCCGATGCTGGTGGATTTCGAACACGAGGATTGCCCGCGTTACCTGTTTGCGCGAACGGAAGATACGGCGATCTCCTTCTTTACCGATCCCACCAAGCCACCTGCGATGCTTCGCCTCGACGATATTATTCCAGCGTTCTGGGGTAATATTGGCGAACCCGATAATGAACATTTCCCGCCTTTCATGGTTGCTGGAAGCGGCGCTGCGCTCGACCTTCTGCGGCGTTCACGCATGCTGCCGAACGTGCTTGCCCATCTTGAGCGCCTGAGCGAGACCAGCAATGTCGTCTTCGTCCAGCTTGCCAACGATGCCGCCCAGCGGAAGATCGAGCCGATCGTTCATGGGCCGGGTGCACAAAAAATCGGTCCCGCCGATCTCGTTTTCCTGTCGACCCGGCTCGTCCAGGAGGTGGTCCAGAACAATGCCGTGGACTGGTTCGCCTCGATCGCAAGCCAGCAGGTATGGCCGACATCGGCCGTTTTGAAAGTGCGCTTTCCTTTTCCAAGAAGCCTGCCGCGCCGCGCGTTGAGCACGCCCCAGCAGGTGATGATCAATTGTCTCAACGCGATTGCCACAAGCCCCCTTCGCGAGACGGCGGGCAGGCGGTGGACCTGGCGTCCCGCACGGCTCGTACCCTACACGGAGTTGCACAAGGCGCTGCGCAAGGAAGTCGGAGGATCGCCGGTCCTGCCGCTCGGGCATAGCGAAGGCAAGCGGACGGTGGCGCTGCTTGTACCGAACGCCTCGTTCGGCGGAGCCGAAAAGGTCGTGTATGCCGCCGCCCGGGAATTGAAGGCAGCGGGTTACGAGACCCATCTCTTCGTGCTCGGCACGTCCCGGATGGACGTGATCGATGAATTCGATTCCTGCTTCGACTACATTCACTTCTGGGAGGCGGGAATTCCAGCCTGGGGAGGATCGGGTTCTTTCCTCGGGCAGGATTTTATCGCCGAGGGGCATTCGGTCGACTGGGAGGCGTTAAAGGGACAGCTTTCCGGTTTCGATCTCGTCATCAACAACCACGTGATGGCCGTGCATCCGCTCATCGCGCGGCTGCGCTCCGAAGGCACGCGTACTGCTTGCTATCTTCACGTCGTGGACAATACGATCTTCAAGCGGCCTGCTGGCCAGCCCTTCGCAGCGATCGCCCACGAGCACTGCTACGATGCCTTCCTGACCTGCTCCGAACAACTGAAGATCTATCTGCACAGCTATGGCGTCCCGCACGAAAAAGTCTTCGCCGTTCCCAACGGTGCGAGCTTCTCGGTGCCGCCCAAGGCCCTGGCAGAGGTTCTCGCCGTCCGGCGCATCGATCGCAAGGATGACCGGTTGCGGCTTCTTTACATGGGCCGGCTCGATCAGCAGAAGGGTATCGACCGGCTGGCGGCAGCGCTCGCCATATTGCGGGCTTCCAATGTTGATTTTGACGCCCGCGCCATCGGAGGAGAAATCCTTGCCGATTCAAAAGGTTCCTGGAGCGAACGGCTCAAGGACTTGGGTGTCGACGTGCGGCCGCCCGTCTTTGCAAGCAAGGAACTGATCAAGGCGCTGGGCTGGGCCGACGTTCTCGTCATGCCCTCGCGGTGGGAAGGCGCACCGCTGATGATCGCCGAGGCGCAGCAGCTCGGCTGCGTGCCCATCGCGACAGCCGTCGGAGCCGTGGATGAGCTTATTTCCGACGGCGAGGACGGCATACTCATCAATGCGGCTTCCGATCCTCAGGTGGTGCGGGAGATGGCGCGGATCATCGAAGAGGTCGCGCGCAATCGCGAGATGCTTGCTCCGCTCATGGAGGGCTGCATCAGGACTGCTGCCCACCGGTCATGGGCTTCATCCTTCTCGGATTTCCTCTCGTGGAGCGATCGGTCCGTGAAAAATTCTTCCCTGTCCCGCGCCGCGGTCTTTCGCGAGCAAGCGGTGGCAAATCCCGTGGTCGCGGCAATTGGCTGATTGCCGGGCCGCTCCTCTGAAACAGAAAGGTCTAGTCGAATGCGTCCGCGAATTCTCGTGACGGGTATCCCTGGTCACTACACACGTCTTGTCAATGGCGCTCAAGGCTTGTCCGTCTCCTATGCCGAGCGGCAGCCGCAGCCGGAAACGAAAGACGAGTTTCTGCTGGAGATGCGCAACATCAGCAATACCGGGAATTATCTCATCGGTGAGGGTGCCCTGCGCGCTCTCGCGCCGCATGCCAAGCACATTCCCTTCTGGCACCTCTACAATTTAAGCAAGAGCGGCAGCGGGTTCGACGAGTTCAACGCAAACTTCGATATCTGCGTCTTCACCTGCGCGAACCTCTTGCGCAAGGGGCTCTCCGCGGATGCCGAGGCGGATGTCCTCAGCCGGCTCAACATGCCGATCGTCATGCTGGGCATCGGCCTACAGAACCGCAAGGACCTTGAGAACAATCTTCCAGAGGGAACGAAGCGGCTTCTGGCCGTCCTGAAGGAGCGTGAACACTACTTCCTGACACGCGGCTACGAGTCGGCAGGCTTCCTGAAGGATCAGGGCTTCTCCTTCGTGCGCCCGACCGGTTGCCCTTCCGTCTATTTCATGCCGGACAACATGCGCCGGTCCATGAAGAAACTGCCGGGTGTGGAAATCGGCAAGGCGCGGACCATTTTTTCGGGCTATCTAGGCGGCAATCAGGATGCGATCCTCGATGCGAATGCGCTGGCCCCGCGGGGCACCGTGCCGCAATACGTTGTGCAGGACGAGTTCCTCCACTTCGACATGAAGGTGGAGCCTAACGACGAGGGACGTGCCTATGATTCCTCATCAGGCCTGATGATCGGCAATGTCGCCTATCCCGGCACGGAGCGGGAGAAGCAGCGGTTCGAGGTGCGCACCTTCTTTGACAACAACCAGTGGCGCGCCTGGGCCTCGTCGATGGACTTCAATTTTGGCCGTCGTTTCCATGGCTCGATCATTGCCATGCAGGCGGCCGTGCCAAGTCTGATGGTGGCGGTGGACGACCGCATGCGCGAAATGCTGGGTTTCACCGGCCTGCCGGCTGTCGATATCACGGATGTCGATAAAGCGGAGAACCGCGCCGAGTTCGTGGCCGATCATTTGGCAAAGCTCAACACCACCGAACTCGTCGACCGGTATTCCGACCGTGAGCGCGCCTTCCGCACCACACTTCGTGAAATCGGCATCGGTCTCTAGCGGCCGAACGGCCATCACCTTCGGATCAAAGGACAGTTATGCGTATCTTGCTCACAGGAATTCCATCCTACTTGCAGCGGACGATTGCGGACGTCTCCGGCACGACCGTTATTCACCGACCCTATTTCGACGAAACCAGGACCAAAAAGGATCTGCTTTCGCAGGTCAGGAAGATTGCCAATACTGGTAACTATCTCATCGGAGAAGGGGCGGCTGCGAGCTTGCGCGGTCACGACGTCACCTATCTGCCGTTCTGGCATCTCGCCAACAATCGGGACTCGAACGAGCTCTACGAGCAAGTGAATCGCGAATTTGATTTGTGCGTCTTTGCTGCCGCAAATCTGCTACGTCCGGGCTACTCCGCCGACCTGGAAGCGGAAATCTTCGCGAAACTGAACATGCCGATTGTGGTAATGGGCATCGGCATCCAGCGGAAAGAAGGCCTCAAAGAACAGCTGCCGGCCGGCACACTCAAGTTCTTGGAAGTGCTGCGCAACAAGGAAAGTTTCTTCCTCACACGCGGCTACTTCACCGCCGAATTCCTCAGGGAACAGGGGATGAAATTCGTCAAGCCTACGGGTTGCCCGTCGCTCTACTTCTCACCGGACGACATGAAACGATCGCTTTCGGCGCTTGCCAATCCTGGACTGGCAGAAGCCCAGAAGATAGTCTTCGGCGGCTATCTCGGCAGTGTTGCCGATACGATCGTCGATGCGCATGCCTTG
The DNA here is from genome assembly GCF_049896125.1 of Pararhizobium sp. DWP1-1-3. Taxonomy (NCBI): domain Bacteria; kingdom Pseudomonadati; phylum Pseudomonadota; class Alphaproteobacteria; order Hyphomicrobiales; family Rhizobiaceae; genus Pararhizobium; species Pararhizobium sp. DWP1-1-3. Next base: position 570,111 of record NZ_JAFCTR010000003.1, on the reverse strand, counting down.
CTTAATCCTGAGAGCGTCGCAAGCTATGTCGTCCAGGACGAGCTGGTTGCCTATAACCTCTCGCTTACCGGCGACGACACTGACAATGTCTATGATCGGGCGAGCGGGCGCATCACTGGCGCGACCGAATACAAGCATTCGGAAAAATGGCAGCGGAAATCCGAGCTGCTGGTTTATTTCGACACGAACCAGTGGCGGGGCGCGATGTCCTCGCGCGATCTCTGCTTCGGCCGCCGTTTCCACGGTTGCATCATCGGTATGCAGGCCGGCACACCCGCCCTGATGATCGCCGTCGACGACCGCATGCGGGAAATGCTGGAATTCATCGGCTTCCCCTATATCGAGGCGTCCACCTGGAACCGGGAGGCGGACAAGCGCGCATACCTGTCGAATTTCCTCGCCAAGATCGACACGCAAGCCGTGATCGACCGCTATTCCGCTTGCGAGGCGAATTTCCGAAATGCTTTGGGGCAGATTGGACTTTGAGAGGATGAAAGCGGCAGCGCGCATGGGCGCGCGCCTCGCTTGCGCGCTGGCAGTGTTCTGGGCCTTTGCACCCGCGCCGCCGGTGGACGCAGACGATGTGTTCCCCGATCGCATCGGCATGAACCGGGTAAACCTCGCTTGGCTTTCCCGCGCCGATCAGAACCGCGTGCTGCAGGAAATTGCGGCAAGCGGCATCACCCACGTCCGGCTTTCGCTGTCGAGACCGATGGACAAGAGCATCGAAGCGGTCGAAATCGCGGAACGGCTGGGGCTGAAAATCCTTATCGAGATCCAGCTCGGCAACAAGGATTACTATGCGGTGGGGGTGCGCCCTCGCACCGGTTTCGGGCGCATCTGGGATGTTCTGCGGCTTTCGGATCTTGACCTCGATCTTTACCGAGCGCAGCTGCGCTCGGCGCTTCGCCGCATTGATGACATGGGCATCCGCATCGATGCCGTCGAGCCCGGAAACGAAATAAACTACAGTGCCTACAATGGCGACCTCGTCGTCTACGAAAAACCGGGGCGGCAGACACCGCGCAACGTTTCGGAACTCGCCGATCGCCCGGCCTTCGAGCGCGGGCTCGACGCATATGTCGGCGCCGTTCGGATCACCCGGGAGGAATTGCAGGCAACGGTCCATAGCCGCGGTGCGCTGCTGATTTCCGCAGGACTTTCCGATGTCAGCGCAGACGAGGCCGACTATCGCGGGAGGGAGCGGCTCGATCCTGGTGCGTTCGTCTCGCTCCTGCGGGAACGGGGGATCGACGCGTTGATCGACGGCTATGGCATTCATGTCTATCCGGGGCGCAGAGGTGGCGCGGCGCTTGCACAGTATGTGACCGCGCTTCTGGACTTTTGCCAACCTGAAGGGGAGGGCAAGCCGTGCTGGGTTACCGAATGGGGCATTGCCAACACCACGCTTTCTTGTCCGATCGACGACCGGAAGCGAGAAGGGGCGATTCGCGCCATGCGCCGCGTCTTTCGGCAACTGATGGCGGAGCGAACACTGGAAGCGGTCTTCTACTATGATTGGGATACCCAGCCGGTCTACAGCGTCTGGCGTTGCGGTACCTTGAGCCCGGCCGGCGTTGCGGCCATCGAAACGGATGCCGGCGAGGATCGGTGAGGATCGGTGAAATGACCAATGTGATCTGTTCCCTTCCTGTATTTCCCGGTCTTAGATTATCTGGCCAGTTTCGGCGTCCTTGCGCACCCAACGTGTCGTTTCAACCGCCGCCTATGTGGCCGTCGCAGAGACGGCGACCCGTCGCGAAGTATCAATCATCCATCGCGAGCAGGCTCCAGCGCCTCCCTGTCACGAAAACAGCTCCCGGAATAGCAGGGGGCCAGCCTCTTCCTCTGCAAGGGCGTCGTGGTTAGCAGCCTCGCGGAGGGCCTGAAAGTCGGACTGGTCTCCGACCCTAGTACCGCCAAGCCGGACCGTCACCGAGAGATGGTGCTCCTGTCCGGCTGTGAAAGTGGTCTCGTCTATGCGCGCGCGGATGCGCTCGCAGAAGTCTCTTGCGTTTTCTGTTGCTGTGCCAGGCAGATAGATCCCGAGTTCGTCGGAAGAGAGGCGGGCAACAAGATCACCGTAGCGTACACAAGAATGGACGATCTGAACAATCGATTGAAGCAGTGTATCTGCCCATTGAGGACCATAACGACGACCGATCTCATCGAAATTGCTGATACGGAGAACGAGCATGACGCCATCCGGGTTTTCCGCAGTGCTCAAGCGCCTGCGATCAATCGCGTGCTCGACCGAGGCCGCAAATGCGTTGGCGCGCAATGTACCCGTGACAGGATCATGCTGCAGGGCGTGCTGAAGCTCTTTTTGCATATCACGAAGCGCTTCGTTTCGTAGGCGAAGAGCCAATTGAAGCGGAAATGTAACAGCTACCGTTAGTGACGCCACGATGGTCAACTCTACCCAAAACTGACGGTCGGGAACAAGCAGGCTTAATACATAAACGAGTGCGATCGCCCCAACGGCACAGCCAAGGGTGCCGAGCGTTGCCATCTTGATATGCGGGACTATTGCGGCTTGGCGAGAACGAAATTGCAGGGTCATCGGTTAATGGAGCTTTTGCAGGGGATGCTATCTTTAGGGGATTCGGTGGAAATATCGGGTGAATAAATCTGACTGCATTTTAGCAATCGGCTACACAAAACTTGATCATCATGCCAAACAGAGTGTCGCGTGTGAAAAACACTGCGGTTCGATTGCCCTCAAGGCGTTGTATCCGCGCGAACCTCTTTACCGGCGTAACCGCGCAGACGTTTATAATCGGCTGGGGTTAAGAGCGTCCAGGTAAGTTCCGTCTCCCCGACCGGCCGGTTTGCGCTTAACGTCTAGAATTGCGTCAGACAACGCAAAAATCGCAATGTGCCTTGTCTCACAAGGGCTGGACTAAAACACGGGCATCGCATATCCCCGAGCTTTCTTTCAACGGTGAACTGTCGATGAATGATCCCATCGCCACCCAAGGTCTTCAAATTGAAAAAAATCCAACGCAGTTTTGCTGTTGAATATAAAAACGGTCGGCGAAAACCAGATGCCAGGTCGAACTCTATCTGGGGGAACATGGATCTCAAATCTGTGGCGCTCGCGATGGAGGAAGAGACGATGCTCTTGCCGGATGCCCAACTTGCCAGAACATCCGACGGCGAAATTTCTCCTTCAAACGCTAAGCCAGCAGTGTTCTCGTTGACACCGCCGATTGGGCAGAACAAAACTGTTGCAGTGATAGAGGAGACAACAATGGCTGACGAAATCGATACAATCACCACTGAAGCGCCGGCCGTTGCGGAAACGCCTGTCGTACCAAAAAAGCAGCGCAAACCTCGAGCGACAAAGGCGACCCTGGAAGCAGTCTCGGTTGAAGTTGCAGCGGAACCCTCCATTGTCTCTGGCAAGCAAAAGCGTGGACGAAAAGGGAAGCCCGTTGACAACGCCGGCGCTGTAAAACGTGCACCTGTGAAACGCTCTCCAAAGGCCGTGCAAACAATGCCTGCCGTGCTGACGCCTGCCGAGGCTGCGGGCGATGAGATGACGGACATCTTGCAGCTGGAAGAAGAAAACCAAAGGCTCCGCAAGCGGCTGGCAGAAAAACTTCGGACCGAAAACGCTGATCTGCGTAAGCGGCTGAACCTCGACTGAAAGATGTAGTCGGCCAATCGCCGACCGCATTTCTGTGTTAAGGGAGACGGTGTTCGGCGGCGGCCATGACTGCCGCCAGATGGCAACCGCTCAACCTGTATGCGGATAGTAACGCGAGGTCGAAGTGATGGCGTCACCCTGGAAGTTTTTTAACCGGCTTATCTCACCGCGACGACAGCGAAAGCAGGATGATACTGCAATTGGTATCGAGCCGGATGTCGCGGCGATCTCGGAGCAGACGGACACCCCAGTCGGGGAGAACGTCGACCAGCCAACACGCGAGACTCCAGCGCCCTTCATTCAAATAGAACCATTTTCGGCAGAGCCCAAACCGCCGATACAGACCGGCCGCGACGGCCAGGACACGCCGCAAAGCGATAGTGACGGGGGTGCAGGAACCTCTAACCCCGCGACACAAGGTATAGGCGCCACCATCGCATCTGCCCCTTCAAGGGAGAGATCAGGTGCTAAAGCTATGGGGAAGAGAAGAGGGCGTGCTGAGAAGATCGCTACGGATGAGGGTGTCTCGCAACCAGCTGAAGTCGTTCCCAAAATTTCGGACGAGATCATACTGGATCATGAAATCAGGATGCTTCGAATTCAACTGACAAGCAGGCTAAGGCTGCAGAACGACCAATTGAAAAAAATGTTGGAGCGGTTCGAACGTTGAACCAGTGGCGATATTTGACCACTTGAGGGCGCATTGCGTCACGCGACTAATGTTAAACAGGAAGCGTAGTTTGACAAGACCGTCGAGCGCGCCACTTCCGGCTGCCCAGGGTTTCGACAAAGCGCATAGCTTTCCAGCCGACAGTTGCGAACCGGTGCGAAAGGCCGCAGGCAGTGGTCGTTGCAACTATTTTGATTGCGAGGTGTGCTATGAAGGGATGCGGTGAGAAGCAAGGCAACAGGCATGCTGAGCGCTGACGCAGTCAATGCCCACACGGAATCAGTTCAATCAAGCGCATTTTTCGTGCGCGAGCATCGTCCCATTCGTATGCCATGCTTATTCCTCCGAGCGGCAATGCAGGTCTCCGCCTCCACCCACGGCTGCTCAGCAATAGTTTTGAGCCAGCGGAATGCATGATTTTGACTATCGAGCGTAAAAAATCCGCCAGACGATTTCTGCTCTCGCTTCATCCGAACCACGCACAGTGTCGAACCGAGGGTAATAATAGCGCGTTTTCCCTGTCGAGAAGTGGCTCAAGCAGCCCTTCGGATTCGAACCATTTAGTTCACGATCGACTCAAAGGTTCTGATTGGCTCTTTCGTACCAGACCTCCGTCTTCCTGCTCGATCAGGTAGGCTAATTTCTCGGCGGAGGCCCTGCGCTTTACTGTTTCGCCTTTGATGGTGCGCTCTACGTCTTCGGTAAAACTTTCTTGAATTTTGCCCTCCGTAGTATACGCGCCCCATTTCCAAGTTACTGTTTGATCTTTTCGAAACCTTGGGTAACAGCAGGTTCCCTGGTGCTAACAAATCTGACTGGGAGCAGTAGTGCGTGCGGTCGCCGCAGGCGGACGTTTAATCGATACCGTGCGTGCCATTGAACACAGTTCGCGCTACAATCCAACGTTCGAACAGGTCGAAGGTGGTGCAATGTCGGGTAATGGTGACTCGAAATTTTTCGACGAACTGACCGTTTTGGACGAGTTCGCTGGCGTGACAGACTTTAACAGCTATAGACCGCTTCCACTGGATTGGGTGCTCGCTGTCGCTGACGTGGTGGATTCGACGAAAGCCATTACCGAAGGACGGTATAAGGCCGTAAATACTGCAGGTGCAAGTGTCATAACCGCTCTTTTGAACGGTCTTGGGAGCTATAAGCACCCGTTTGTTTTCGGCGGTGACGGGGCAATGATGGCATTGCCTGGCAGTCGGCAGGAGGAAGCGGTCGCCAACCTTTCCGCACTTGTCGTGTGGGTCGGGGAAGCGCTTAATTTGGAGATGCGCGCTGCTATCGTTCCGATGGCAGATGTCAGAAACGCTGGCTACGATGTCCAGGTATTACGGTATCGTGCAAGCGTGAACGCCGTCTACTCCATGTTCGTCGGAGGAGGTTCCAGCTGGGCCGAAGATCAAATGAAACGCGGTCGGTACTCGGTGCCAGCGGCTAAGTCAGGTTCCAGGCCTGACTTAACTGGCCTATCCTGTCGCTGGGATCCAATCCCGGCCAGCCATGGCGAAATCCTTTCGTTAATAATCGCCCCAGGCGGCGATGGACTCGGGCCCCGATTTAAATCTCTTCTTACGGATATCCTTCAAATTGTTTCTCAGCAGGCGAGGGATGGGCATCCCTTGCCTCCCAACGGCCCACCGCTTACGCTCACAACCAAGGGTATTGATACCGAGGCACGTGCAACTGCCTCTGAGGGGCGCTTACTGGCTCGTAAACTAGGTATATTCGCGGAAACTATGCTGGCGGTAGGCATCGATTTTCTAGGCCTCCCAATCGGTTCGTTTGATCCGAAAGGTTATAAGGTGGAGGTCGCCGAAAACAGTGATTTCCGCAAATTCGACGACGGCCTAAAAATGACCGTTGATCTCAGCGCGGTGCAGTCAAATCAGATTGAGGACTTACTCGTGAAAGCTGCGGCGTCAGGTGTTTGTCGCTTCGGTATCCATCGCCAACTCGAAGCCCTTATGACCTGCTTCGTGCCGTCACTAGACGCACGAGATCATATCCATTTCGTAGATGGAGCGGGTGGCGGGTATGCTCTCGCTGCAAGCATGATGAAGGCAGATTTTCCCCAAGCGACGCCGCCTGACGAGCTTCCTTAATTGATAACCGCTACCGGCCACCACTGCCCCTTGAATTCATCGGCAGTAAAGGCACTTCCCCTTTCGGCCTGGGGAATAGCAGGCAGTTTTCACGGGAGACGAGCATTGCCGACGAACAGGAATTACGGGACAAATTCTGGAAGGGGTTGAAATCAGACATGACCGTGATGCTTGGTCTGTCCGGCGTTGAAGAAAGCCATACCCGGCCAATGACAGCCCAACTTGACGTGGACCGCGGTCCCATTTGGTTCTTTTCATCGGCCGACTCGTAACTCGTTCAACAGGCCACTGGCGAGGGCCGAGCGGTGGCAACCTTCGTCTCCGAGGGCCACGATATTTTTGCGGCTATCCATGGTAACCTCGGTATCGATAACGACCGCGCACTCATCGATCGTCTTTGGAACAATTACGTTGCAGCTTGGTACGAAGGCGGAAAGGACGACCCAAAACTGGTTCTTCTGAGGCTTGATGCTGAACACGCGGAAAAATGGAAAGGTGGTTCCAGTTTGTGGGCTGAAGTAAAAACTCTGTTCGGTGGGGCCGGGCCAAGCCGCTTGTTCTCGGTGATCGCCGCATGCGTCACCCGCTGGTCCTTGTCGAACACCGTGTAGGGCAGGGAATGCCCCTTCCAACGCACATCCAAGCGACCGTCGGCATAGGCATAAGTCTCGACATAGCGACCGACCAGACCGCGCGTCACATCACTCTCTTCCAGCATGATCCGCTGGCGCTCGAACGAGAACGTCCACTGCGCCCCGTGCTCGCGCTTGCACAGGATCTCGTGTAGTCGATCCGGCGCCAGGTTCATCGGCCGATGCAGGTCTTCCGGCCGGGCAGGGGCAATCGCAAAGCGTGCGTTGTAGTCTTCCATGAAGCCAGGCAAAAACGTATTGCCTGCCGCCATGTCGGCTATCCTGGCCAGCCGCAATTCCTTGACCAACCGATCCTGCAGCGCCCGGTTCATCCGCTCGACACGGCCTTTGGCCTGGCTCGAATTCGCGCAAAGAATCTCGATGTTTAGCTCACACAGTGCACGCCCGAACTGGGTCATGCCCTGGCCAGCCTTGGCATCCTTCTTCGCTACCCGGAACACCGAAATCTTTGAACGCCCACTCGGCACACCAATGTCACCACTCTCGTGGAGCGCAAAAGCCGCTGTACCTTTCTCATCAAGAATCCGAGCCGGCAACCTTTTGCCGATAGTAGAACGTGCTGCGCGAAAGGTCTGCCAATTGCAAGCAGACCGGCAAACGAATGGAGCGGCCTTAACGCCTGAACGGCCTGCGCTTTTTCAGCGGCTGCCGTTCCTGCGCTATGGCCTCCAATTTTTTTAGGTAGGCGTTCTCCATGCGCAGATAAGCAAGGTCCGAAAGCAGTCCGATTCAACGGCGGCGGGTGGTTTGGACATCGATCGTGGTCCTCCTCTGCGGCGCGCGGCCAACGCCTCCAGCCCGCCGCGCTCGTAACGTCTCTCCCAGTCGGCAAAGCAGCCGTTGTTGCGGATGTCAAAGACCGCAGCCACCTGGCGATAGGACAGTCCATCGTCCCACATCCGCTGCAAAACCGCTTGAAGGCCGCATCGTAATGGCTGAACCTGCGGGCTAACCCAGCCAGCCCGTGCGCCGAATGGGCCGCCGCCCATACACGCACCGTCGAATGATCAATGCCGAACCGAGCCGCAACCGTGTGCGCGCCTTCCGCTCGCATAAGTGGCGACAACGCTCCGCTTGAAATCCAAACTATATTTACACATCAAAAAAACCCCCGAAGGTTGATGTCCAACGTTCGGGGATCAGTCCAGGAGAGGCGATAAGTTTTGGGCCCGAACATAATAGAAGCTGTCTATTTGCGTACAAGGCTGAAGGTGAAATGGCTGCCGCGATGATAATCAATCGCGTAGACTACTGGAACGCCCATTGTGTTGAAGCAGGTTTCAGTGATTAGGAGGGCAGGGCCGAAATCGCGAAGATCGTTACCCGCGACGACGTCATCAGGTAGCATTACCGCCGTTACGGACGCGGCCGACATGCGCGGTCGCTGCTTGTGCTGCTCAAGCAATGAAAGCAGCGATCCACCCCAGTCGATATCGTAAAGCCGAGCCGAAATGATGCTGCGTGGAACATAGTCGAGACAATACATGATCGGTGTATCGCCTTCGAGTCGGAGTCGCTCGATACGGATCACTCGCCCGCCGGGCTCTAGGCGCAACTGCCTCGAAATCGTGCCGTCCGCCATTTCTTCGGAGATCGACAATACCTTGTTATGCGGCTTGTAACCATACTGGCGCGCCATGTCGGTCACGCTTTCGAAAACGGTAATCGGCCGATCCACATGCACCGCAGACATCGCCGAAATGAACCGGCCCCGACCGTGCTCGACATAGATGATGTCGTCTTGCTCAAGCAGTTTCAGCGCCTCGCGAAGGGCCGGGCGCGAAATCTTGAACCGCGCCGTCAGCTGAGCCTCTGTCGGCAGCTTGCCACCGGGCAGGAGACCTTCGTCCCGGATTAGATCGGCAATGCGATCACGAAGCTGGATCACCAGGGTGCGGTTGTCGCGAAGGGGCTCGTCCAAGGCAATCCTCATATGGTTTCAAACCTCATTTTCTTGTGCGACAAATCTGCAAAGGTCAAGCGACGGCGCTTCGACAGGCACTGGCTGTAAGAAAACGGTACTTAGGCGCGGTCTCGGGATAGTCCTTTTAACTTCATCTTGACAGTCTGAGGCGAAGATGTCAGTTGTCTTACAACATGTCGAGAGCGACAAGGTCGAGAGGCTCCTGGGCAGCCAGGATCATGACAGAAGAGAGTTTTCCATGCTGAACTTTGACGAACAGAGATTCCTGCGCATCCAATCCGGAGCTGCCGCCCTGGCTAAGCGCTTCGACGACGTGATCGCGGACTGCAATGCCGCGGGCGCAGAGAACGTGTTTTTCTTGGGAACCGGAGGCGCCGCGATCCTTATGCAGCCGGCCTACCAGTTGCTGCAGCGCAAGTCCCGCTTCCCTGCCTTCATCGATTTGACGGCCGAACTCATCATCACCGGCTCAACAAACCTAACTAAAAATTCGATCGTCGTGATGCCGTCGCTTTCGGGCACGACCAAGGAGAGCGTTGCTCTGCTTACGAAAATTAAGGAGATCGGGGCAACCGTTCTGACCCTCGTCGGCCATGAGGAAACGCCACTTGGGAAGGGCGGCGATCATGTCTTCGTCAACTTTGCGGAAGACGACACATCCTGTGAATCCTTCTATCTGCAGTCGCTGTTCGTAGCACTTTCGATCATGAAGCACCGGGGTGAAATTGCCAACTACGACCAACTGATTGCCGAAATCCAGAGCCTTCCCAAGCTCCTGCTTGAGGTCAAGCGCAATTACGAGAGCAAGGCAGAGGATTTTGCCAAGATCCTCGCGGGTTCCGACTACCACATCATCACGGGCGCCGGAAACGTTTGGCCGGAAGCTTTCTATTACGGCATGTGCATCCTGGAAGAGATGCAGTGGATCCGTACCCGTCCAGTCCATGCGTCGGACTTCTTCCACGGCACGCTAGAACTGGTTGACAAGAATGTCAGCGTCATCCTGTTCAAGGGCGAGGACGAGTGCCGTCCGGTTGCCGACCGGGTCGAGAATTTTGCACCGAACTATACCGACAAGCTCGCCGTGCTCGACACCGCCGGCTTCGAACTGCCGGGCATCTCGGCGGAAGTGCGCGGGCTGATTTCGCCGATCCTGCTGGCAACCGTTCTGGAGCGGATCAGCGCTCATCTCGAAGTCATGCGCAATCACCCACTGACGACGCGCCGCTACTACAAGAAGGTTGCTTACTAGGCCGACATCGGCATGATGAGCCATCGCTAGCCTCCAGGTTGTGGGGGCCATCAGATACGGGCCGTGATCGTCGCAATGATGGTCGCGGCCTTGCTGTTAAATACAATTCACTTGAGGTTCCCATGTCCCGTTACCGCTTTGCCGTTGTCGGCGACAATTGCGTCGATCGCTTCCAGCCTCCCGTCGGTCAGTCGCTGATTGGCGGCAATGCCATCAACGTCGCCGTCCACCTCGCGTTACTGGGTCACGAGGTGTGCTATTTTGGAGCTGTCGGGGATGATGCCGATGGCGCTCGCACCCGCGACCTTCTTGTGGAGAACGGTGTGCAAGTCGTTTACTTGCAGATGCTACCAGGCGACACCGCCTATACGAATATAGACATTACAGAGACGGGCGACCGCATCTTTACCCATGAGAATTTTGGTGTTTGCCAGGATTACATTCCGGCCGAAGAGGATTTTGCAGCACTTTGCCGCATGGATCATGTCCACATAGGCTGGATTACGGACGGGGGCATTGTGCGCCGCCGGTTGGCGGAAGCAGGTGTCAGCGTCTCGCAGGACGTCTCGGTTAATAACGACCCCGCCCACCTTGGGGTCGACACACTGCGCATTGCTTTCGGTTCGGCAGGTGAAGATCCACAGAAAGCCGAAACGATGATGCAGGAGTTTCTTAGCGGCGGCGCCCAGCTCGCCGTCGTGACACGCGGTGGCGACGGATCGGCAGCAACGGACGGCAATGAACGTGCCGAAACCAGCATCACGTCTATCGAGGTGATCGATACGACGGGAGCGGGGGACAGCTTTATCGCCGGGTTCCTGCACGCCTATCTTTCTGGTGAAAGTCTTGAAACAAGTCTGGTCTCAGGGAGGGACTGCGCTACGCGCACGTGTTGCCATGTTGGCGGCTTTCCACAAGAGCCGCAGCCGCTTTGACGGTCTAGCAGCGCGTGCAGTATATCGTGATGGCCTTTTTACCCCACTTTCACCTTAGTAAAGCGGGATAATAAGCCTCCCCCCTCCCCACAAGAGGGGCACAAGCTCGCCACCCCAAAACGTTGTTGTCGCGCATTAAGGAGGCCTTGCTGGCAAGTGAGGTGTGACTATCCAACCCCTCCGCTTTGCGGGGCTGGTCGGGGAGGGTCTCGTAGGCTACTGGGCTGTCCTTGAAGGAGAACAGATTCTTCAACGCAAAATCTGACTCAAAAACAGCCTGCTGCGTTCATTTTGCGGATTGTCAAAGAAATCCGCCGGTGCGGCCTCTTCTACCACGCGCCCCTGATCCATGAAGATCACCCGATCGGCCACCTGACGGGCAAAGCCCATCTCGTGGGTCACGCAAATCATGGTCATGCCTTCCTGCGCTAGCGAGACCATCGTATCCAGCACCTCCTTAACCATTTCGGGATCGAGCGCCGAAGTCGGTTCGTCGAAAAGCATGACCTTGGGGTTCATGCAAAGTGCACGGGCGATCGCCACGCGTTGTTGCTGGCCGCCGGAAAGCTGACCTGGATACTTGTTGGCCTGTTCGGGGATTTTGACACGCTCCAGGAAATGCATGGCAATCTCTGTCGCCTTGGCCTTGCTTAGTTTGCGCACCCAAACCGGCGCCAGGATGCAGTTATCAAGGATCGTAAGATGCGGGAAGAGATTGAAGTGCTGGAACACCATTCCGACTTCACGCCGCACCTCATCGATGTTCCTCTCGTTTTCGGTCAGCTCAATGCCACCTACAACGATCTTACCTTGCTGGTGTGTTTCTAGCCGGTTGATGCAGCGGATCAGCGTGGATTTGCCTGAACCAGACGGGCCGCAGATGACGATGCGTTCCCTCTTGGCGACGTCCAGGTTGATGTCGTCGAGGGCATGATATTGCCCGTACCACTTGTGCACGCCGGCAAGCTTGATTTCGGTATCGTGCGGCATGAATTCTCCTCCGGTTACTTCAGGACCAGCCAGCCGGAGACGATGATGATCAAAGCGCCGACAAGGGTGTGAGTTTCTATGGGAGCGCCAAATAGCAGGGCGCCATAAAGGCAACCCCAGACGATCTGGCTATACTGGAAGGGGGCGACGACCGAAGCATCGCCGAGACGGAAGGCGCGCACGAGAAGCGCGTGACCGCCGAAAAGCAGCAGCCCGGCTGCGGCAACGATCGTGATGTCTTTCGAGACAACGGGCGTGAAGCCCTCACCGGCCACCGCGATGGTAAGGGAAAGCACGCTCAGGACCAAGAGCAGGCTCGCTACTAGCGCCCCATCGGATTCCGTCGCTTTTGCCCGGCGCAGGAGAACAAGCGAGAAGGCGAACAGCAGGGCAGAACCTATCGCCGCCGCATGCCCGGAGTTCATTGGGGTAACGCCAGGCTGCAGCGCAACGATGACGCCTGCAAAGCCGAGAAGCACGCCGATCCAGCTTAACCGCGACATCCGCTCACCGAGAAAGGCAAAGGCAAGCACGGCAACAAGCACAGGAGAGAGGAATGCCAGTACATAGGCCTCGGCAAGCGGCAGGGCCGCAAAAGCATAGTAGATCAGTAGTGTGTCGCCGGCGAGCAAGGCGGCACGGAAGAAGGCAAGGCCGGGATGACGCGGCCAAAGCGAACGACCACTCCCGGAGATAACAGCAGACCCCACAACGAACACCAGGGAGGCCATCGCGACCATGAAGGTCACCTGCGGCACTGGAAAATTCTGAGCCAGTAGCTTGACCAACGCATCTGTGCCTGAGAACGCGGCGAATGCGTAAAGTACGATCATGGCGGCGCGCAGGTTGGAGCGGGGCGAGGAAGCCTCGATCTGCAAAGTGATCGCTTCAGCGGACATTGAACCGCCCGAAATGGGCTTCGATTCGCGACTGAAGGAATTCGAGCCCGATCGACAGCACCCAGTAAATCATCGAAGCGGTAATCAGCATTTCGATATGACGGAACTCCGTCTGCCCCTGGGTACGGGCAAGATACATGATCTCCCACACGCCAACCACCGAGACGAGTGACGAGTCTTTCAGCATGGCGATAAACTGGTTGCCGGTCGGCGGTACAATGACCCGCATCGCCTGCGGCAGAATAACAAGGAACATCGTCTGGTTGGAGCTAAGGCCAAGGGCCGTTGCGCCCTCGGTCTGCCCGCGGTGGATGCTTTCGATACCGGCCCGGAAGATTTCCGTCATATAGGCACCGTAGCAGAGCGAAAGTGCAAGGATGCCGGCCGGTATTGCGCCGATGACATAACCGACCTGGGGCAGGCCGAGATAGATAATGTAGATCTGCATGAGCAGTGGCAGGCCGCGAAACAGCGAGGTGTAGAAGGTGGCGAGGCCATAGATCACGCCATTCTTCGAAAGTTTGGCAATGGCGCCAGCCAGCGCGATGACGGTCGCGACGGCAATCGAGATCGCGGAAATATAGAGCGTCGTTACCACGCCCTGCGAGATCATGAAGCCGATCTTTCGGGCGATAAATGTGAGCGACAGGTCGAACGAATAAAAGAATAGCATCAGCAGTGCGAAAAGCTCGATCCAGACTGCCACAATTTGTTGCCTCCGCGGCAGAAGCTGAAGCAATCTCCAATTGAGTGCGATGATGAGGGCGATAGTGATGGATGACACGACCCGGCTGAGTTGGTTGTTCGCCTTCAGCCAGTCGATGGCGGAGGGAAAGAGCTTGCCAATCCAGGCCGAGCTGATGCCAAGCGCATAAAGTGCGGCCGCGACGAGGGCGAAGACCAGCCCGATGCCGATTCGACGCGCCGTCGTGGGATAGGTGAGTATCAGTCTTCCGAGCATGGATGTTCCCCCCGCGGGATCAGGCGACGCGTTCGCGCCACCAGTCCTGCGCCTGCAATTTCCAATAGGTAAGTTGTGCTGTGGCAAGCCCGGCGACGCCGCCGGCCCAGACGAGGCCGAAGGGTTTGAACAGCTTGTAGCGATCCGACTGGCCGAGGATGCCCTCTGCAACCAGCTTGCCGCCGATGGCCGTGGTATTCAGCCCGTGGCCGCCGAAAGCGGTGCAATGCCAGACGCCGGGCTGCATCTCGCCGATCTGGGGCATGAGATGGCGGGCATAGGACATGAGACCGGACCAGGCGAGTTCGGTCTTCAATTCCTTGAGCTGGGGATAGGTCCCGGTCATCTCTCGGCGCAGTTCGCCGGCAAGTACCGCAGGCGACGCGGCGCGCGTGGTAATGCGACCGCCCCAGAGAATGCGTTTGCCGTCTTCTACCACGCGGTAATAATCACCAGCGCGACGGTTGTCGCCGATAGCGTCCCGGGTTGCGATCGCCTCACGGATAAGGCCCGGCGCTTCCTCAGTCAGCATGACGTAGGTGGCGATGGGCAGATAGGAGCGGCTAAGTTTGCTAACCAGCGGCCCGGTGTAGCCGCCGGTCGTGAAGACGATACGCCGCGCCTTTATCTCACCACCAGCCGTCGTGGCGCTCTTTTCAGCGCCGCCGAGTTTGCAGCGTATGACAGCGGAATTTTCGTGGATGCGTCCGCCCAACCGCTCAATTTCTGCGGCAAGCGCCCGCAGATAGTTGAGAGGGTGAATGTGGAACGCGTTGGGATCCCGCAGCGCTTGGAAGTAACGTACCGATTTCAATCGGCTGCGAACGGCATCGGTGCCGAAATATTCGAGTTCGTAACCATAGTCACGGCGCAGCTGGTCGGCGTATTGCTTCAGGCTGTTGCCACCATCGTAGCGCAGCACGCTCATAATGCCAGGCCGCGGCTTTGCATCCACAATGCCGAGATCGCGGATCGCGTCGCGGACGAAATCGACACCTTCGATCGAGAGCCGATGAATTTTTTGCGCAGCTTCCTTGCCGGTGGCACGGGCGATCGCATCGCTGCCCGTCGCAAAACCGGGGCTGACAAAACCGCCATTGCGGCCTGAAGCGCCAAAACCGACGTTTTCGGCCTCGAGCACGACGACGGAGACGCCGGCGCGGGCAAGTTGCAGGGCCGTCGTCAGGCCGGCAAGACCGCCGCCGATGATAACAGTGTCGCAATCGAAGGTGCCGGAGAGGGTCGAGTGCTCGGAGCCATTGGCCATGGTGCGGCGGTAGTAGGTATCTGGATAGGTCATGTTTGGCTCATTTCGGCATGGAAAGGTAATGCCGGGCGCCGGGCCCGGCATTGCTCGACGTTTTAGTCGGCGCTGTAGTCCTTGCCGTACCACTTGGTGGTGAGGGTGGCGAGTGTGCCATCCTTTTTCATCTCCTCGATGAGGCCGCCGACCTTAGCAGTCCATTCCGGATCGACTTTTTCAGCGATGACGACGAGCGGCTCGCGGAAGGCGTACCCGCCTTCAAGAATTCGCAGTGGATAACCGTTCTTGATGGCGTTCATCGCGGTCTGCTCGGGTGCGATGACAGCATCTAGGCGCACCCCAGGACCCAGGCGCAGGTCGTCAAAAGGCAACATGGAATCGGCGAAGGTGCGAACTTCGCCCTGCTCCAGCTTGTATTCGACCGGTGGCAGGCCCGGTGCGTCGATTTCAAGCTTTCGGTTGACAAAGTCTTCCGAGGTCGTCGCTGTTTCCACGCCTATGACCTTTCCTTTGAGGTCGGTGGCAGACTTTGCATCGCTGTCCTTATGAACGACATAGACATAGGGGCTGTAGTAGTAGATGCCAACGAAGTCGATTACATGAGCCCGCGCCTTGGTCGGCGTAACGGAGCCGACACCAAGATCGTAGCGACCCTGCCATCGGCCCCCGGTCAACGTTGCCCAGTCCGGGGTCTGGAAGCTCACCTCGACGCCGAGGCGCTTGGCGACCTCGCGGGATACGTCGATGTCGAAGCCCACCATTTCATTGCTGTCGTCAAGATAGCTCTGAGGTGGCCAGCCGCTATTGGTCGCGATCACTAGCGCCTTGTTTGCCATGACACGATCAAGCGTCTCGCCTGCAAACGCAGAGTTGGCGGCAACAAGCATTGCGACACTGGTAATCAGCTTTGCGAAAATTTTCATGATACCCTCCCAGGGATTTGTAGCGACATTTTGTAAGATGTCTGACAACATAATTGGTGTGAAAATGGCGCCTGTCAACTCTACTGAACTGTAAAAGTAATGAATAATCGCGATGACCAAATGCTTCATGAGCACCACCTACATAACGACCATTGATCACGTACGCGCGAATAACCAGATCGCACTTTCCTCAATTGAAGTCTGGGCTTTAACCGAGACTAGCCTTTAGAAGAAATTGAAATCGATTTTAATGGGCCAGTATCTCTGTTGGATGCTACTTTGAGTAATGACAGACGATGACTTTCTCTCATTCCATGCGCGCGGATGGGTAACGGCCCTGGTATGGCGGTGGTCGAGGCAAACGGGGCAAGCGGGTGTATTTTGTCACCGGATCAAGCTAGGGTGATTGGGCGAAAAGGCTGCGACCCACCTAGCCCCCCTTACACGAAAATCACCCCATCAGAGGCCTCCCTTAATCTGTAAACTGGCGGATGCAGGCTTTCGTGGAGGGTTGCCGAACAAAGGGGATCAGTGAGGCGGTCTTCTGCGTACGTGAAGGAGAGTATGACCCAGGATGAGGTGGTCTATACACCAGCGATGCCGTGGGGGTGGTCCGCCCGCCGCGGCCTACAGACACAAGGGGCATCGCGCCGGCGGCGGCCCGGGCGTAAAAAGTCCTCGCGTCGGGCAATTGCAAGCCGCCGACTGACCGAATCTCTGCATCATCCGTTCTCATTTTCGCAATGGATGTGAGAATTTTCCGCCCGGTTGCTGAGCCCCTTATGAGATAGATGCTCGACACCTCGCATGACTTCCCGCTTTACCGCAGCGTTTTAGTGCAACCTTTCGGTGAAAATGCGGTTTGGCATGAGATGAAATTTAAGCAGTTGTATCACTACTCGAATAGGTCGCGGTTATCAGATTCAATCTGCGGCAGGTCATTCAGAATACCGTTCAGATGTGCCCTCATAGCGTCCGCAGCCGCGTCAGCGTCCCTGGTGTCGATTGCGGTCACGATTTTTTCATGCTGCACGATGAGGTTGTTCATGGAAGTGGGATTACGGAGCTGCAAATTGCAGACCCTGTCCATATGGGCCTTGATATCTGAAATGGCGTTCCATGCGAGACCACAGCCGGCGCCTTCGGCAATCGCGATGTGAAACTGCTCATCCTCTCGTCGGAAGGCATTGTGGTCGTGCTCGCCCATCGCCACTCTTTGCCGCTGCAAGATGCTGTCGATCTTTTTGCGCGTCCAGGTGTCGAAGCTTTCGCTGGCACGCCGGGCGACGGCAACTTCGATCGCCTCACGAACAAACCGGGCCTCCATCATTTGACGGGCTGAGATACGAACCACCACAGTTCCGCGATTGGGGCGGATTTCAACAAGTTTGGACTTGGCAAGGGCAATCAGTGCCTCGCGAACCGGTTGCCTCGAAACGCCAAGACGGGAGGCGATCTCCTGCTCAGACAACCGAGATCCGGGCGCAAGGTCGAGACGGATGATCGCCTCGCGCAGGTCGCGTTCGACCTGCGCTGCCGTCGTTTCCCCAGTTTCAATTTTCAATGTTTCAAGGTTCATGCTTTTCGCCGCCGCCGTCTCGTTGACATCCGCTTATAACCACCATACAGTACCATACACATTAGCGGTAACACAAGCGCGGCGCTCGATACACCGGGCGGGCATGAAGGAGCCGGGGCAGAAATCCCGGTTGGTCAATGACAATACAGAGCAATTTCATAACTCCGGATTCTACTGATCCGCGCTTGCAGAGTAAATCCCGCTACAAGATGCTTGTCGATGGCAAGTCGGTGGATGCGACGTCTGGCAAAACCATCGATCGCCTCAGCCCAGGTCATGCTGACATCGTGGTCGGCACGTGGCCCGATGCGTCAGCCGATGATGTTCGCGCAGCCATTGCAGCGGCCCGTCGGGCCTTCGATACGGGGCCGTGGCCACGCATGTCGGGGGCTGAACGGTCACGCCTGATGTTCAAGACAGCAGAGCTCATCCTGGCTAATGTGGAAGAGATCGCTCTGATCGAGAGCCTTGAGGTTGGCAAGCCAATCGCACAGGCACGCGGCGAAATCGCCTTCTGTGCAGATCTCTGGTCCTATGCGGCAGGTCAGGCACGAGCGCTGGAGGGTCAGACCCACAACAATATCGGCGACAATCGCCTCGGCCTCGTACTAAGGGAACCTGTCGGCGTCGTTGGCATCATCACCCCTTGGAACTTCCCCTTCATCATCGCCTCAGAGCGTGTCCCGTGGGCGATCGGCGGCGGCTGCACCGTCGTGCTAAAACCCTCCGAATTCACGTCCGGTACCTCAATCCGCATGGCGGAGTTGGCGCGTGAGGCCGGCGTTCCCGACGGGGTCTTCAATGTCGTCACCGGATACGGCGACCCCGCAGGCCAAGTCTTGGCGGAAGATCCCGGCACCGACATGATCGCGTTTACCGGCTCGGTTCGGGTCGGCACAAAGCTTGGCGAGATCGCCGCCCGCAGCGTCAAGCGTGTTGGCCTGGAGTTGGGCGGCAAGGGGCCGCAGATCGTCTTTGCCGATGCGGACATCGAAGCCGCCGCCGATGGTATCGCTTACGGTGTCTACCACAATGCCGGACAGTGCTGCATTTCGGGAAGCCGTCTGCTTGTGCAGGAGGGCATCAGGGACGAACTACTGGAGCGTCTACTCGATATTTCCCGCAAGGTCACATTCGGTGATCCGCTGAACGAGCGGACGAAGATCGGCGCCATGATTTCGGAAGCGCATGCCGCCAAGGTGCATTCCTATGTCGAGGCAGGACAGGCCGAAGGAGCCGAACTGTTGCTCGGCGGCGTGCGGGTCGGGCAGGGTTCCGGCCTCTATTACGCGCCGACTGTTTTTTCCGGGGTCACCGCCGACATGTCGATCGCCCGGGAGGAGATTTTCGGGCCGGTTCTATCGACGCTGACGTTCAAGACGGCCGATGAGGCGGTCGCCTTGGCCAACGCGTCGGAATTCGGCCTGTCGGCCAGCGTCTGGTCCACCAATCTGGAAAACGCGTTGCAGAGCATCCGGCGTATCCGGGCCGGACGGTGCTGGATCAACAGCGTCATCGACGGTGCGCCGGAGCTGCCGATCGGCGGCTACAAGAAGAGTGGCCTCGGGAGGGAACTCGGCCGCTACGGTTTTGACGAGTATTCGCAGTTCAAGGGCATTCACGTGACCTTGGGCCGGCCGGATCCTTGGTTCGGGTGACGTTGCTCACCGGACACTGAGGCAGAGGAGGAAAATCTCGGCCGGCGCGATCTTTGGTCGGAGCTCGCCAGCCGAGACATGGGTCTTTCGACCCCGATTGCACATCCAAAGGGAGGATACGCAAATGAAATTGACCAGACTGAAAACCGCAATGCTTGCGGCGTGCGCAGCTATGGCTTTCACATCGACCGCAGTGGCGGCAAATGTCAAGGCGACGATGATCATCTACCTTGATCCGAGTGTCCAGTTCTTTAACCCCGTCGTCAAAGGCGCACAAGACGCTGCGGCGCAGTTCGGCGTCGATCTCGACGTACAATATGCCAATAACGATCCGGTGCGCCAGAACGACCTGATCGAGAGCGCCACGGTCAGCGGTGTCGATGGCATCGCCGTTGCAATCTCCTCGTCGGATGCGTTCGATGCCAGTATCTGCGCTGCCGTCAAGGCGGGCATTATCGTCATCGGCTTCAACAATGACGATCTCGACGGCGCCAAGGGCAATTGCCGCCAGGCCTATGTCGGCATGGACGAATTCGCTTCGGGATATGAACTCGGCAATCGCATGATCGAGCAGTTCGGCCTGAAGGAAGGCGACATGGTCTTCAACCCGCGCGAAATTCCCGAGGCCAGCTTCGCCGTGGCGCGTGGCGGCGGCATCGAAAAGTCGATGAAAGAACATGGCATCAAGGTGGAGACCGTCAAGTCCGGCCTCGATCCGGCCGAAGCGCAGAACATTCTCGCTCAGTTCCTCATCGCCAACCCCACCACCAAGGCTTTGTTCGGCACGGGCTCGGTCACCTCGACGGTCGGCGCGGGCGCTATCAAGGATGCTGGCATCAACATTCCGTTCGGTGGCTTCGATCTCGCGGTCGAGATCGTCAATGCGGTGGAATCCGGCACAATGTTCGCTACGATGGACCAGCAGCCTTACCTGCAGGGCTACTATCCGATCGCCCAGATCGCACTGGCGAAAAAATACGGCCTGACGCCGACGGACATCGACACCGGCCAGGGCGCCTTCCTCGACAAGTCGCGCATCAGCTCGGTCAAGCCGCTGATCGGCAGCTACCGATAAGCGGCACGCCTGAAGACCTTCCGGCCATCAGCCGGAAGGTCAATCGCGATCCCTGGAACAGAGTGATGACAGTGACCTATGCCATGACGGACAGTACCGTGCCAAAATCGCGCACGAAAAAACAATCGCTGCTGAAGTACATTATGACCATGCCGGCCGGAGCTATTCTCCTGGTTTTCGCGACCCTGCAGATCGTCTGCATCGCCGGCGCGCTCGCCTATCCCGACGACTTCCGATATTTGTCGCCGCAGAACCTGACGATCCTGATGAAGGCCATTCCGGTGCTCGGATGCCTAGCGCTTGGTGCGGGTATCCTGATGATCGCCGGCGAGTTCGACCTGTCGATCGGCTCGGTCTATACGTTGACGGCCGTCCTGATGGCGAGCCTCGTCGATGGCGGCATGAGCGCCTTCATCGCCGCACCGCTCGGTATCCTGCTGGGTGTGATGATCGGCCTGCTCAACGGCACGATTACGCTGCGCTTCGGCCTGCCGTCTTTCATCGTCACGCTCGGCGGCCTGTTGTTCTGGCGCGGTGCGGTTCTGCTCTATAACGGCGCCGTCCAGGTGCGGTTCGATCCGGAACCAGCCTTTTCCAGCCTGTTTGCCGGAACGCTGTTCGGCATCAACGCCGCCTTCATCTGGATCGTCCTGTTCGTCGTCGGCTTTTATCTTCTGCTGCACCGTCACAAGTTCGGCAACCATGTGTTCGCCACCGGCGGCAACCCTGCCGCGGCAACGGCGATCGGCATCAACACCGACCGCGTCAAGATGGTCGCCTTCGCCATCGCCGGCGGCATGGCGGCGGTTGCCGGCATCATCGCCACGGCCCGTGTGGGCAGCGTTCAGCCGGGGCAGGGTGCCGGTCTCGAACTGCAGGCGATTGCCGCCTGCGTAATCGGCGGGCTTTCCCTACGTGGCGGTCGCGGCGCGATCATTGGCATCTTCCTCGGAGTCATGCTGATCCACACCATCACTGACGTGCTGCTGCTGCTTCGAGCCCCGGGGTTCTACCTCGATATGTTCATCGCCACGCTGATCGTCGTCGCTGCCGCCTTCAATCATCTCATTGAACGCCGGGGGGCTGCATGATGTCCGCACCCAATCTTCTCGAACTGCACAATATCTCCAAGAGCTTTGGTGCGCTGACGGCGCTGCGAGACCTGAGCTTTCACGTCGGTCCCAGCGAAGTCGTCGGCCTTCTCGGCGACAACGGCGCCGGCAAATCGACCACGGTCAACCTGATTTCGGGCATCCACAAGCCGACTTCCGGCCATTTGAGCGTCGACGGTCAGAAAACAGTGTTCACCTGCCGGTCGGATTCCGCCGATGCGGGCATCGAAACCATCTACCAGAATACCGCGCTCGTGGATTCGCTGTCGATCACCCGCAACATCTTTATGGGGCGAGAACGCACCGATGCGTTCGGATTTCTGAAGCAAGGTGAAATGCGCGACATCGCCATGGAAGTCTTGGAGAAAGCCGTCCACATTTCTGGCATCGATTCACCCGACAAGCTGGTAGGGGACCTCTCCGGCGGCCAGAAGCAGGCCGTTGCCATCGCGCGCGCTGTCTTCTTCAAGCGGCGAGTGCTGCTGCTCGACGAGCCGACCTCAGCTCTATCCGTGCGCGAAACCGAAGCTCTTCTGGCGCAGGTGCTGAAGCTCAAAACGGAAGGCGTGTCTAGCGTGCTGGTGACGCACAATCTCTACCACGCCTACCAGGTCTGCGACCGGTTCGTGATCATGAGCCACGGGACCAAGGTGTTCGATGTGAACAAGGCCGATACCAGCATCAGCCAGCTCACCGAATATGTCGTCCTCACCTGATCCTTCCATCAAACGCCAAGAGGCAAATGCCGTGACACTTTCCGTGAATGTGCGCCAGGTCGTAGGTCCAGAAGACACCGCCCGGCGAAATACGCGAGGCCTGCGCGACGGGTTTCTAATCGAGGGACTTTTTTCCAAGGGTGAGATCAACCTCACCTACAGCCATCTCGACCGGATGGTTGTCGGCGGGATCGTGCCGGTGGGACAGGATCTAATGATTGATCAGGTCAAGGAAACTGGCACCAGCCAGTTTCTCGAGCGCCGCGAAGCCGCCATTCTCAACATCGGCGGCAAGGGCACGGTGATTGTCAGCGGTGTCGACTATGCGCTCGGCTTTCAGGATGCGCTCTATGTCGGCATGGGACAGGGCACACTCAAATTTCGCAGCGACGATCCCTCCAAGCCCGCCGAGTTCTATCTGCTCAGCGCGCCCGCGCATCGTGTCTGCCCGACGGTGCTGATCACGCTCGACATGGCAAAAAAGGTGCGCACGGGCTCGGCCGAAGAGGCCAACGCCCGAACGATCAACCAGTATGTGCATCCGGATGTCTGCAACAGCTGCCAGCTCCTGGTCGGTCTCACCATATTCGAGCCGGGATCGGTCTGGAACACCATGCCCGCGCATGTGCATGACCGGCGTATGGAGGTCTATCTCTATTTCGGCATGGAAGAGGCGACCCGCGTCTTCCATTTCATGGGGGAGCCGCACGAAACGCGGCATCTCGTGCTGAAGAGCCATGATGCGGTGCTGTCGCCGGGGTGGTCCATCCACTCCGGCGCCGGCACCGGCCGGTATTCCTTCATCTGGGCGATGGCCGGCGATAACATGAGCTTCACCGATATGGACAAGATCCCCATGGAAAGTCTGCGATGAACCCGTTCGATCTTTCCGGCCGGTGCGCCATCGTCACCGGCGCCAATACCGGTATCGGCCAGGCGATCGCCGCCGGTCTTGCTGGAGCGGGCGCCGACATCATCGGCGTCGGGCGCTCGCCGATGGAGGACACCGCGCGCCTTGTGACCGCCACGGGCCGCGTGTTTTACCCGCTTTTGGCCGATCTCTCCGCAATGGATGAAGTGCGCGCCGTCATCGCGGGTGCCTGCTCCATCCGGCAACGTCCCGATATTCTAGTCAACAATGCCGGGATTATCCGCCGGGCCGATACGATCGACTTTACCGAGGAAGATTGGGACGCCGTCATGGATACCAATCTTAAATCGGCATTCTTTCTCTGCCAGGCCTTTGCAAGAATGGCGATGGCCGAAAAGGTCTCTGCGAAGATCATCAACATTGCGTCCCTCCTGTCGTTCCAGGGCGGCATTCGGGTTGCATCCTACACCGCTTCAAAGAGCGGTCTTGCGGGGCTTACGCGGTTGATGGCCAATGAATGGGCGGCGCAAGGCATCAACGTCAATGCCATAGCCCCTGGTTATGTCGAGACCAACAACACGACGGCGTTGCGAGCGGATGCCGAACGTAATGCCGATATCCTCAAACGCATTCCGGCCGGACGCTGGGCGCGGGCGGATGATATGGCGGGAGCGGCCATCTTCCTCGCATCCCGCGCGTCGGACTATGTGCATGGCACTGTCCTTCCTGTTGATGGCGGATGGCTGGCACGATAATGGGAGTACGGATGTCCGATCACACCACATTGCCTCACGACCTTACCTGGACGGAAACATCGCCCGGCAACCGCCGCGCCGTTCTTTCGCACCGCCCGGAAATGATGCTTGTTGCCTTCAGCTTCGACAAGGGCGCGATCGGCGCGCTTCATTCCCATCCCCATACGCAGGTCAGCTACGTTGCTAAGGGTTCTTTCGAGGTAACCGTCGACGGCGCTACCAGCACGCTGCCCACCGGAAGCAGCTTCATCGTCGCTCCAAATCTCGTCCACGGCGTTGTGGCACTCGAGGAGGGATTGTTAATCGACACGTTCACGCCAAGGCGAGACGATTTTCTGTAGTGTGAAGGGCGTCACACGGTTCCATGCCGAGATTGATATCCGAGCTGTGCCGTCTCGATCCGTGCTGTTACCGATTTATCTTGTAATCATGATGTCGACCCACACCTGTGTGGGGTCGTCAGCTATAACCCCCGCGTGTCAAATGCTGTCGCCACGTTGCGAAGAGCTCGATTCGCAGCAGCACAGGGACTCCGAGGCCTGTCATGCATCAAGAGCAGTGCGTAATTTTCGGGCGAGGTCACCAAGCGTGGCAGGCTTTTGGAGAAAGATGACGCCTGGATCTAGGATTCCGTTATGGACAACCGCGTTGCGACTATATCCCGTTGTAAATACCACCGATAATCCGGGTCGCTTGACCCTCGCCCTATCCGCAAGCTCCCGGCCATTCATCTGCGGCATTACAATGTCGGTAAACAGTAGCTTGACATCGGGACGCTCGTCGATGACGGCGAGAGCCGCGGAGGGCCTGTCGACGGCGATAACCGTATAACCGAGCTCTTCCAGCATTCGGCTGTGGACCTCCCGGACGCTGGCGTCGTCCTCAACCAAAAGAACGACGTCGCTTGCAGACCCGCGGGGCACGCTGTCGTTCCTCACATGCTGCGCGGTGTCTTCTGCTCCATACTCTCGCGGCAGGTAGATCTTCATCGTCGTGCCGATTCCGACCTCGGAGTAAATCTTCATATGCCCGCCGGATTGTTTGGCAAAACCGAAGACCTGGCTGAGGCCGAGGCCGGTTCCCTTGCCCACCGGCTTGGTCGTAAAAAATGGGTCGATCGCCTTCTTGATGACCCCCGGCGGCATTCCACAGCCCGTATCGGTCACGGCGATCATTACATACTGGCCGGGCGTTAAGTCATGCTCCGCAGCGTAAGTTTCATCGATATGGGCATTTGCTGTCTCGATCGTGAGCTTGCCGCCATCAGGCATGGCGTCACGGGCGTTGACGGCTAGATTGAGGACGGCGTTTTCCAGCTGGTTCGCGTCTGCCTTCGTGCGCCAAAGTCCCGCCGCCAGGACCGTTTCCTTTTGAATGATCTCGCCGAGAGTCGAGGCAAGGATTTCCGCCATGTTCGCCACCAGCTTATTGGCGTCCAGCGCTTCGGGAGACAACGGCTGCTGCCGGGAGAAGGCTAAAAGCCGTTGGGTCAGCGTGGCGGCGCGGTTGGCGCCATCGAGGGCAGCCGCGAGTAGTTTCGGGATGTCGTCCAGAGCGCCTCGCTCGATTCGGCGCTGCGCCATGTTTAGGCCGCCGATCACGACGGCGAGCATGTTGTTGAAGTCGTGGGCAACACCACCGGTGAGGTGACCCAGAGCCTCGATCTTTTGAGCCTGATGTAACGCGCCTTCCGCGGCAAGCTTCTCCTGCACGGCCGCAGCGACACGCTCTTCGAGGCTCGCGTTCAGGTCTCTCAGAGCGGTCGCAGAGCGTTCCGCCACTGCGCGTGCTTCAAGCAGTTCCTTCTCGTATCGACGCCGATCGGTAGCGTTGAAAATGGTGATCCGGATGAACCTGACGCCTCCGCCTTCCGCGATCCGTGCAACAGCGTTGACCAGCACAGGCAGGCGGGTGCCGTCCGCCTTCACCATGTCGAGCGCGACTTCGTTGAAGGCGCCCTGCATCGCCACCAGCGGCGCAAAATGCGTCTCGAAGTAGATCTTCCCGGGCATGGTCAGGAAATCGATTAACTTGCGGCCGACGATCTTTTCGCTGGACATGCCAAGCCATGAGGCGAGTGTTTTATTGGCAAGCATGATGTGCCCCTCGGGAGCCGCCGAGATGTAGCCGCAGGGCGCATTCTCGAAGAGGTCGACGAGATCATCGACATCACTGCCAGTGATCGGGTTCATTCGACGCCTACAAACGACCGGATTGCCCCAGTCGTCTCTTTGGGATGGCTGAGGTTCGGGCAGTGGCCGGTGGCTTTCATCAAGACCAGCTTGCTGTCCGGCAGTTTGGCATGCAGATAGTGGCCGACGGATACAGGGGCGATCACATCCTCCGCACATTGCAGGATCAGGCAAGGAATCGTGACGTTGTCGAGATCGGCGCGGTTATCTGCCGTGAACGTCGCGCGGGCAAAATGCTTCGCAATTTCGGGATCGGTCTTGCAGAAACTGTTGGTCAGCTCCTCGGAGAGCTCGGGCTGTTCGGGATTGCCCATGATCACGGGCGCCATGGCCTGCGACCAGCCCATATGATTGCTGTCCAAAAATTCCAGCAGTTCATCGACCTGCTCCTGGGTAAAGCCGCCGTGATAGTCGCCGTCGTTGACATATCGGGGCGATGGGCCAACAAGCACCAGCTTGGAAAACATGCCCGGCGCCTTCAACGAGGCGAGCACGCCCATCATGGAACTCACGGAGTGGCCGATGAAAATGCCGTCCTCGATCCCAAGCTCCTGCCCGATCTCGAGGATGTCGGAGGCGTAGCCCTCTAGCGTGGCGTATTTTTGAAAATCGTAGGCGGAAAGATCAGAGCCGCCGGCGCCGACATGGTCGAAGGTCACGACGCGGAAGTCGTTTTGGAATTGCGGCGCCACATATCGCCACATGTTCTGATCGCACCCGAACCCATGGGCGAACAGCATCGTCTTCGTACCGTTGCCGGTGATTTTTACGTTGTTGCGGTGGATGACTGACATTGAGGAGACCCCTTCTTTTGCCCGGAAAGATAAAAGGCTGGCCGCAGTGTGTATGTCAGGCTTTAATCGCAGATATACGCATCGGTCAAGCGAGCTCCTGCCCGCTCAGCGCATT
Organism: Pararhizobium sp. DWP1-1-3; assembly: GCF_049896125.1. Lineage (NCBI taxonomy): Bacteria > Pseudomonadati > Pseudomonadota > Alphaproteobacteria > Hyphomicrobiales > Rhizobiaceae > Pararhizobium > Pararhizobium sp. DWP1-1-3. The sequence goes on along the minus strand of NZ_JAFCTR010000003.1, from coordinate 543,010 downwards.
CGACCCTAGCGCACGACGAGGTGCATGTTGAGCCGCCGGATCGGGCGCAAAGTCACCTTCATAATAGGCTTTGGTGCTTGGGGCTCGATTGCAGTAAGCCGAACCTTTTGAAGCAGCACCGCAAGAATGGCGACGGCCTCCATCACCGCGAAAGCACTGCCAATGCAGACGCGAGGCCCGGCGCCAAACGGCATGTAAGCATAACGGTGTCGTGCCCTTGCAGCCTCCGGGCTGAACCGCCCGGGATCGAACACCTCTGGATCCGTCCAGAGTGACGCGTGGTGATGAATAGCGTAAATCGGCACAATAAGCACTGTGCCCGCCGGAATCAGGTACTTGCCCAGCTGGAAGTTCTTGAGCGCTGTTCTCGTGATCATCGGGGCGGGTGGATAGAGGCGCATCGCCTCGGAAAACACCTGCCGGGTATAGATCAGCTTCGAAACGTCATCCGCAGCTACAGGCCGCCCCTCAGTCAAAGCGTCGATTTCGGCCAGTACCTTGCCCTCGACGTCGGGATGACGGGAGAGGAGATCGAACGTCCAGGCAAGGCCAAGTGCCGTCGTCTCGTGGCCTGCCGTGACGAATGTCATGAGGTTGTCGACGATCTCCGCGTCACTCATTGTTCTTCCTGTTTCAGGGTCCGAGGCCGCGAGAAGCATGTTCACCAGGTCATGGCGGTCATCCGGGCTTCTCCGCCTCTCCTCGATCACGCTCGAAAGGCTGGACCGCAGGAACGCGACGGCTGCCTTCGCCTTGCCGCGACCAGGATAGGGTATCCACTCGGGAGCGTGCATAAGGCCGAGCGCGAAAGCCCAGCCGGTCGGCGTGAGGAAGTCGGAAATACCTGTCTCGACCTTTTCCACATCGATACCATCGCCGCCGGACATCATCGTCTCGACGATAATGTCGAACGTGGTGCGCATCATCTCGTGGCCGACATCGATGGTTCCGTGACCCTTCTCAAGCCATCGGTTGCGCGTACGCTCTGCGGCGTCAATCATCGTTGGTTGCAGCTCAAGGAGATTGTCGTGCCGAAAGGCGCCTGCAACCGACTGACGTTGCCACTTCCAATGCGCGCCGTCCGCAGTCAGTAGACCCTCACCGAGGGCTGGTCCGAGAGCGCGGCGAACCTGGTCGCCCTTGCCCAACGAGTCTGCGTTTTTCACCAGCGCTTCGTGAATCAAAACGGGGTCTGCGAGATAGACCTTCACTTCGCCAGCAGTTTTCGAGAAAACAAGCGGCTCTTTGAAGATCGAAGGGGGCAGAGCGTCAAGAGGGTTGCGGACGATTGCCACCAGCGCGCCAAGCGTCGACTGTGGCGTCAGGGGAAAGTTCGTCTTCAACTCGCTGTCATTCTCAATCGCCGTGGCCATGCCTCTAATCCTTGATCGCGTTTCGACGATGAAGTACCCGTTTAGGTAGCCGCCTTAACTGAAGTAAGGTGTGTACCTTAGGTTTGCAAGGGGTGAGACATGGCCGGGGGCGACGATGGAGGGAAAATGAGACGTGTCAGTACGCGTGATCGGGTCCTGGAAGCCACCCTGGTTCTTTTCAACGACAGGGGACCGGACCGGGTCACGACCGCGGAAATAGCGCGCACCGTCGGGATCAATGAGGGCAACCTCTATTACTACTTTAAAACAAAAGAAGCTCTTCTAGAGGCTCTGTTTAAAAAACTGGAGGGGGACGCCTCCCGGTTCATGAACCAAGCCGCGTCGAATTCCACCACCGAGCCCGGTACTTACTCGAAATTCATGCAGCGCTGGTTTTCGATCGTCTGGGCCCACCGTTACATTTTCCGGAATCCGCCCGGCGTGATCGCTATTGCTCCGTCGCTGCGTGAGCCAACGCGTGCGCTGAGCATGGATATGCGCGTTGTCGTGGAAGGGATGCTCCATCAAATGGCAGCCGCGGCCTTGATAGATGTCCCAGTCGACGATGCGCCACAGCTGCTGGCCAATGTCTGGATCGTATCGACCTACTGGGCCGTATACCTCAGCTTGCAAGAAGGTATTGAAGAGCTGACACCAGAGCATCTCGACTGGGGACTAAAGCAGGTTGCAAGCCTGTTTAAACCATACCTCTCGGGTGTAGGGAAAAGCGAGCTTCAGGCCATGCTCGATGGTTCTTTCGCGCAGGAAGATGTTTCTTGATGTTCGGTTACTTGGGAAGGGCGCGATGGTCGGGGTCCTGCCAGGACGACTGGGGCCGATCAACGCGGTCGCGATGCTGGTCCCGGTCATGACCGCGCTAGAGGGATATCCGCTCGCCCGTCAGGGCTAGGCGGGCATTGCTCTTTCTCTCTCTGCCTGGACGTCCTTCGTCGGGTCTGCGATCGCGACCACCGGAATAGTGCTGGCAGCGCCGGTTCTGGCGAGTTGGGCCTTGGCGTTTGGCCCGTCGAATATGTCGCGCTGATAATTTTCGCGTTCGCATGTCTGACCGGGCTCCTGACAGACCAGCCGGTGAAAGCACTGCTTGCGATTATGTTGGGGCTCGACATCTCGACAATCGGTATCTAGACGAATTCCGCACGGGGCGGATGGCCAAAATGCTTGCTGTAGGCGGCGCTGAAGGCGGAAGCGCGGGAAAATCCGACCTTACGGTCCGCCTCGGCGACGGAGAGCCGGTACTCCTGCAGGAGAACCCTTGCCATCATCAGCCGCTGTTCGCGCACATGCGCGAAAATGGTCCTGCCGAAGGCGGTCTTGAAATTGGTCTGCAGCGTCGTCACGTTGATGCCGACGCGACGTGCAAGCTCAAGCGTCGTCGGCGTATCGACCAGATCGCTGTCGAGTATTTCGCGGGCATGGATGACGCGGTCGTATTCCCGCCGTCCCAGAAGGGCCACCAGCCGACGCCCGTACTTAAGGGCCTGCGCGGCCTCAATGACATAGGCAAGCGCGCTGCTTTCCAGGAAGAGCTTGCCGAGGTGCCCGCCATAGGGATGATCGATGCAGCGCTTGGCTATCTCCGTGATGCGCGGCGAATGAGTGATGGCGGCGGTGCGGAAGCCACCCGACATCAGATCGCGCAGGGCAAAAAGGCCGTCATCCTCCACGTCCTGGCTGAACCGGTCGAAAAACGAGGGCTGCAGCACAAACCCGACGGAGCGCACGCGCTGGCCGCGCGTCAGGGGCGTGCTGTAGCGGATCGGGTTGTTGATCCCCATCAATGAAACCTGATGAGGGTAGCGCGTGAAGGAGCCGTAACCTTCGACCTGCGTCTCCACCGGCGCCCCCGACAGCATGATGCCGCAAACGAGCGCCGGCTCCATCTCGACCGTAAAGATCTGATCGCAGACATAGGTTACGTCGGCCGCGCTCATCAGCAGGCCGGGCTGCACCTCCGAGGCCACCAGACGCCCGGTGTAGATGGGCGTTCTCTTTTCCTCCGGTGCCATATCGACCGGCTCGGCCCCGAGCGCGAACTCGGCGCCGAGGCGCACGAGATCATCGGCCGTCATTCCGCCCGGCGGTATCAGATTGCTAGTGGATATCCCCATCGGGTGGCCTCCCATCGGCATTTAGCCCGAAAAGCGGGTGGATCGTGAAACACCTAACTAAGATGAGCAGTCAAGTTTTCATTGCGGATGCCGCCCTTGTCCCTTTTGCGGATTAGCCCAGTGCCACACGGCGGCGGAATTCGCTTCCGAACATGGGCGTCCGATCCCGAAGCGGCGGCTGCCGGGAGCGGTATGGCGTCGACCGGATCATAGCCCATCCGGTCGATGAACCCGGCGACAACCGCGCGGGCTCAGGCATCGTTGCCCGCCAGCGCAAGGGCCTGCCGTTCGGATCGCCATGCGGGCGTGCGCCCTGCTGAGTCTCATAATAGCGGGGTCATTGAAGGTGCGGAAAAGACGCGTGCCGGCCAGTTGGTTCTGGACAATCTCGGCGATTGAAGGTGCGCTTTCGAATTCCAATATCGTGCCGTCGGTCGGCGCCCAATAGTTCATCGCCCAGATGACGATCTTTCGTGGCAGCTTTCGACCTGACGGAGCGGCAGGGAAAGCAGCGCGGCGATGCGCTTCAGATCAGGCCGAGACAGGTGATGCAAGCGGTGCGACCGGCATTTTCGTCTCAGCTTGATGAGGTCAGAGCCTATGATTAGGGATAATGAAGGTCCCATCAAGGTTGTCGATGCTCTGGCAGTTTAAGACCGGACACGTCTTGTCATCGCGAGTCGGAATGTTCTTCCACTCCGCATACTGGTTGCCGTCGCAGTAGCCGCTGTCGCGAACGAATCGGTCATATAGGGGAAGACCACGCGGCGACGCCCACCGGAAGATCACCGCGCCCTGATTGTGGACAGCCGCCCGCGCGCGCTCGCAGCTCATAGACAGGGGATTAAGGCGCGAGATGGCGAGTGAAGGTGAGGCGGCGGAGGCTGCGATTACAATAGCAAGTGCAAGTTTGTTCATGGCGCTATCCTTAAAGTTGGTTACAGTAAACCTTCCGCAGTGCATCCGGTTCCAGCAGCTCTCCGGCCCTTTGTGACGCGCCGCGACGACGATTGCTCTTTGTATCCATGAACTGATCACGAATGCCATCAAGTACGGTGCGCTTCGTGAAAAAGATGGCAGCGTCAATGTTGTCTGGACGATCTCAGAACATTCCCCGCCAATGTTCTCGCTGCATTGGACTGAAACTAACGGCCCCAAGGTTATCGAGCCGACCCGCCAAGGGACCCTGGGTCTAGAGTTCGAGCCCGCCGCGTCGCGGTTGGCGCCTCGCGTCGGCATCGTGGTCGCGGTCCAAGGTGGCAGGCGTTGGCGAACTTTTGGAACTCGGACTGCAGTATGGCGCAGGCGCCCAGTCCTTGGGAAGCGCATGGCGCGTTAGCGTTGCAGCTAGGTCGGCTGGATCGGTGATGAACCGCGTCCGGCCGAGCGTCTCGAAGCGGTGGCGTGCGTCGCCGGCGGAGCAGCAACCTCGTGTATGGGTACCTTGAGCCGCGCCGCGCTCCGTCAAAGCACGTGGATAATTATGGTGAGGTACATTAGGTTCTTTTCGAAGAAGACCCCAGGAACCACTGATACGTGTCTTCAAGTCCCTTCCGCAACGGGATGGACGGAGACCAGCCCATGTCTTTCAGCTTGTCCGCATTCATGAGCTTGCGGGGTGTACCATCAGGTTTGGAGAGATCCTGAACGATCGCACCAGTAAAACCGACAATGTCGCATACCAGCTTGGTGAGCTCCAGAATCGTCACATCATCCCCGTATCCAACGTTGACGTGCTGGTCGCCCGAGTATGTCTTCAAAAGAAACACGAGCGCATCAGCACAATCGTCTGCGTGAAGGAACTCCCGGCGCGGCGCGCCGGTGCCCCAGACGGTAACCTGCTTGTCACCGGTTCGCTTGGCTTCATGCGCTTTCCGGATAAGAGCGGGTATCACGTGGCTGGTCGTCAGATCGAAATTATCGCCCGGCCCGTAGAGATTTGTCGGCATTGCTGAAATGTAGTCACGGCCGTGCTGCCGGCGGTAGGCTTGCGCCAGCTTTATTCCTGCAATCTTGGCGATTGCATAGGCCTCATTCGTGGGTTCAAGGGGGCCGGTCAGCAGGGAGTCTTCGGTAATCGGCTGGGTGCTTAGCTTTGGGTAGATGCAACTTGAGCCGAGAAACAGGAGGCGTCCGACATCGTTTTCATGCGCCGCCTGCATGATGTTCGCTTCTATCATCAGGTTGTCATAAAGGAAGTCGGCAGGGTAGGTGCTGTTGGCAAGTATACCGCCAACTCGTGCTGCCGCCAAGACGATCGCATCGGGTCTGACATCCTTCAAATACGCTTCCACTTGGGTCTGGCGTTTGAGATCAACCGCGCTGCGCCCGGCGGTCACCACCTCACAGTTTTCAGTGGCAAGACGCCGGACAACCGCTGCGCCAACCATTCCGCCATGACCTGCAACCCACACGCGCTTCCCGGCAAGTTCAAACATCAGGCGCCCTTTAAAACTGCAGAAGCCTGCATGAGCTTGTAATCTTCCCGGACCATTTCCGTCACCAATTCACGCACGCTGGTCTCGTGAACCCACCCGAGCTTTTCCTTAGCCTTGCCTGGGTCGCCAAGGAGTAGTTCGACCTCCGTCGGACGAAAATAGCGCGGATCTACCTCGACCAGAATGTCGCCGGTGGCTGCATTACAGCCAATTTCGTCGACCCCAGTTCCCTCCCATTTGATATCGATACCGACGTCATTAAATGCCCATTCGACAAACTGCCGCACCATGGTGGTCTTGCCGGTGGCGAGCACATAGTCATCGGGCTCGTCCTGCTGCAGCATCAACCACATGCCGCGGACATATTCCTTCGCGTGACCCCAATCGCGCTGGGCATTGAGATTTCCAAGATAGAGCTTTTGCTGCTTGCCCAGCGAGATGGCTGCGACGGCGCGTGTAATCTTGCGCGTCACGAACGTTTCGCCTCGCAGGGGGCTTTCATGATTGAACAGGATGCCGTTGGACGCATGTATTCCGTAGGCTTCGCGATAGTTCACGGCGATCCAATAGGCATAAAGTTTTGCAACCGCATAGGGTGAACGTGGATAAAATGGCGTTTTTTCACTTTGGGGCACTTCCTGGACGAGCCCATACAGTTCGGATGTGGAGGCTTGATAGAAGCGGGTTTTCTTTTCCAGTCCCAGAATGCGGATCGCTTCGAGAAGTCGAAGCGTTCCGGTGCCATCAGCATTGGCGGTATATTCCGGTGTCTCGAACGAAACCTGGACATGGCTCTGCGCAGCAAGATTGTAGATCTCGTCGGGCTGGGTCTCCTGCACGATCCTGATCAGATTGGTCGCATCCGTCATGTCCCCGTAGTGGAGGATAAAGCGTGGATCCGTTTCGTGCGGATCCTGATATATTCCCTCTATGCGGCCAGTATTGAACGAGGAGGACCGCCGTTTGACGCCATGAACCGTGTACCCCTTATCAAGCAGAAGCCGTGCCAGATAGGCTCCGTCCTGACCGGTTACGCCCGTAATCAATGCTGTCTTTGTCAACTCATCCTCACTCTCCAACAGGAATAGATGTCTGGCCCGTTGTCGTGGCGTTCTATAACTTGTCTTGGGTTTCAGGCAAGCTTTAGACTTAGCCAAGCTTGGGGCTCTTTCCGGCTGGATCAGCGTTTTTCCTCATTTCGTCATCAGCCCTGGGGTTGAGCGGCCACCTTCAAAGCATAAGCCCGGTCGAATTACGCAATCCTGTACACAGCGGTCGAACATTGATAATTGCATTCCGATCCTGGGCGATCGAGGTATCGTCCCGATAGACGAGATAGAGCTGCGAAATGCATGAGAAATCCCACAGCCTGACGATTGATTTATGCATTGTCTTGGGCAGAAGGCCAGATCTTCTGCAAAGAACGCTGGAGAGTTTCGAAAGAGACGTCTTCCCCAACTTCGTATTTCAAAACGTATTCGTCAATATTGATCCGATTTTTGGAACAGAACAGGACGAGCGTGATTGCATGCATCTTGTCAAACTCTGCTTTCCGTCGGCCCATTTCTTCCGTCCGGAGAAACCAGGGTTTTGCGCGGCCGTAAAAAGGCTCTGGAGCCATACGCTCTCGGATTACGTGTTCCACCTTGAGGATGACTGGGTTGCTCTAGACCGTCTTGACAAGCAGCTCATGGAGCCCTTCCACGACCCGCATGTCATGCAGGTATCGTTTCACACGGCGGACCAACATTGGGACATCGCCAGGAAAGGGCACCTCCACCAAAGAAATGAATATGCGCGGGTGTTTGGCGTGAATATCCCTCTGTTTCGGAAGTTTCCCAAATTCACCACATCGCCCTCAGTGCTGCGCGGTGATTTTGCGCGCCAAGCGGCGGGCCTCATGGACGAAACCCGTGATCCGGAGAAGCAATTTTATTCCGGCGTCAACGCTCCGCTGGAACGGCTCGCAAAGCCGAACAAGAACTTTATTTTCTCGCCCCAGCAGAAACCGGTGATCCGCGACATCGGCCGGGAATGGCGGGACAATTGTAGGATCAAGAAAGTTGTCCAGGACGCAACCTCAATCTGGGTTAGCGAGTGATATCGGAATGGCCCCTGCCTAGTGTCCTCTGACCGAGGCGAGATAGGCGACAAGCTGTTCTGGGCCGGCCATTGCGATGTCAAGGCGACCTAATGGAACAAACCCAGCAAAGACGGGGGGCACGGTGGGGGAAGATGCGAGAATAAACCCGTCAAGGCTAGTTGACTGATTGTCGAAGTCTGCAGAGATTTCAATTCGATATCCATGATCGGCAAGAATATCGGCCACCTGCGTATGCAGTTTCTGGCTGTGAGTCGAAATGAAAACGTAGTCTATCCGTTTTTCTCTTAGAAAATTCGAGGCTCCCCGCAGCATCTCCACCTCATATCCTTGGATATCGGAATGCAGGATATCGAGCCGGTCCACTTTGCGTTCCGTGGTGAATGCATCAAGCTCAAAAGCGTTCGACCCCACGAAGGACTGAACGAATTCACCAGAATAGTTGTTTATCTTGAAATTGTTTTGACCACACCGCAGGTTGATTTCATCCGGTTCGACCATGACACAGTGTGCATTTGGAAAATGTTGCAGAAACCACATTGAATAGTGAGCCCAGTAGGCGCCGAGCTCTATCATTTTCGGCGAGCCGGATTTGATCTTCTTCAATGTTTCTTGAAAACAATATTCCTCCAGCGGCTCATGAACGCCCCTGTTCAAAATGAGAATATCGCTAAAATCCTTATAGTACGCGAGATCGCCCTCGACAGCGACGCGGTGACCGTTGTGGAGGATCACACATCTGTCGCCGTCCACGTACCCGGCTTGTGGAACCTTGCTGATCAACAGGTTGAGAGGGTCGGAAATGATCTCCCTGTATCTTTCTATGACGATACTTGCCTTATCAAGTGTCGCCGGACTGCAGTAAACTCTCGGAGAATAGGACGCCAGGCTCTTTTTCAGCAGTTTTTTCAGTATCCGCATTCTCTACGCCTTTTAATAGTCAGACCGGGCACCCGGCAAAGGACTTTAAGAGTCCTGGAAATATTGGATTCTCTGCCAATCAGGCCGAAGACGTCGCGTCCTTGCTAGGCCGTTCGTCAACAGCCCTTAGCGAAGACTGACGGCAGCTGTTGAGCACGCTCCTGTCAGCGTCTCGGCGCAATTTAGAGTTTCCGGTACCATGCGTCCCATCTGGACCATTCACGGTAAACGCGCTCGTACCCTTTTGTCAGAAGGATCTTGTCCAGGTTTTCGTTTGCGTCCGTGTTGTTGTGTTCGATGCAGAAAAGGCGGACCTTAAACCTGTCGAAATCGAACGTGGACAGGATATCCGGCTCATTGCCCTCGGTATCGATGCTGATGAAATCAATATCGGAGGGTGCGCCGTGGGCTTGGAGCAGTTCGTTGAGGCTGATCGTGGTCTGCACGATCTCAACGCTCTCCTTCCTCCTCGTATCGGCATGGCGATCCTTGAACGCGTGATCGGCCATGGATGAAAACTCAGGCTGATCGGCGACAAAGCGCATCGTCACCGATTTGCCCGTAACCGCATCAACGGGCTGGGTGTAAAGCGAGGCTTTCCTGATTTTGCGAATGCCATCGGCAAGCAAGGGATTTGGCTCTGCCAAAATGCCCTTCCAATCGAATTCGGTTTCAAGAAGATAAGTGTTGCTGAGCTCTTTGCCATCGAAGGCGCCGATCTCGACAAAGAAGCCACCCCGCTTTCCGCCAAGTTCCGACAAAACCCATCGGTCCTGTTGCAACTGGGAAAAGCTATGCTCATTCCAAAAGGGCGGGTGCTCCAGTGAAGCGCGTTTCTTCTTTAGTCCCAGCCAAGTTCTAATGCCCATGTCATTAACCTGCTTTGATTGGCGCTCAATTAAATCTTTCAATTAGCGGCTACTTGAAGTCTACGCCAAATGCAAGAAGCTTGCACATGAGATCCCATCATGAGATCCACACGGGTCAATCTCACAGGTTTCACCTGAAGCCCTTGATAACGAAAGAATCTCAATTGCTCGAACAACCTGAAGCGCCGGCTTTACTTCAATCTCGCAGAATGCTCGTTGTGGAAAGGAAGCTTGTTCGCAACCACGGACATTTCCAGACACAGATATGGGCGTTGCAACGCCTTTTGCCGAACTATTCGCTGCATCTGCTTGCGGGCGAAACCTACGACGATTTTCTCGGGCCTGCGGCGGGTAAATTCAGCGATAACGCTGTCAGGCTGACAAAACTTGCCACGCGCGCCAAGTATGGAAATACCCTCCAAAAGCTTGCCGCGTGCCTGACGATGGCTGCGAATGGCACTTTCTTCAAACATCGAGCATCACCCTTGGCTGATACGCTTGAGGAGACGTGCGAACGGTTGGGCCTTAACCGGGATGATCTGGTGATTATTCCGACCGCCGACCTGAACATGCTTGAGGCGGCGCTGGCGCTTATCGACAACAAGAAAGACACCGCTCCAAAATTCTGCTTGCGCTTTTTAAGCCCTGACTTTGGCGAACCCGACGACGGTATCCGCAAGCGGCGGCTGGATGTCGCGTCTAGGGTGAGGACAGATAGACTGGCTCTGTACTCGGAGACAGAGGAACTTGCCGGATATGTACGGGAACGGTTTGGTCTCGCGATACAGCCCTATTTCTATCTCCCTTGCAGCGTCGAACTCACTGCAATTCGATCCCGGGGAATAGGCGGGAGGGGCGCATTCCGGGTTGGAGTGTTCGGGGCGCCGCGGTCGGATAAGGGAAGCCACAGGCTTGCTGGGATCGTTGAAGCCACAGCAAAAGCAAATCGAGGCAACTTCGCCGAAATCGAATTCGTCGTCCAAGGTTCAGAAAACGATTTCGAAAGAGGCGCGTACAAGGGTTTGACTGGTTTTGATCCCGGTGACGGCAAGGTTCAGGTCGAAATGCATTCAGCCAGAATGCCCCCGGACGAATTTTTGGCTCTCTTCCAGTCGGTCGATGCGGTGCTGCTGCCCTATGATGTGTCGGTGTATGGTTTGCAAGGATCAGGTATCGTGCAGGACGCCGTGGCTGCTAGGAAGCTGATTATTCACACCGACAAAATGTCGATGGCTGAATTGCTGGCACACGGGAATGCGAGGTCGGCGACAACCGATGAGGAATTTGCGCATCAGATCATCACCTCGGCGCAGATTGGCGAGGCAGAACTCGAAGCTGCGACCGAACAGGCATTTGCGCATTTTCAGCGGGGACAGACTGAACATCCGATCTTTCATGGCGGTGCGGAAAGAGCGTGGTGACCGAACACTTTCTATCAGTTCGTCAACCGGCCCTTTTCAACGCTTTTGGTTGGAAACCATCGATGGTGTACCGGATCAGTAATTTCAACTTTCGCAGACAAATGTCTTGCTTGCCAGGGGTTTGATCCGCGCGATCTCCGATTCACCTTCGGTCACGCGCAGATCGACGTCAAACCAGCCATTCTGGTTGATGAGATCAAGCAGCGCGATTGCGAGCCTCCCGGCACATACTGGATTCGTGCGGAGATCAATATGTCCGCCGTCTTCTCCCGCCAGCCGCATGACCATTTCGCCATCACCCATGGGGCGAAAACATAGCGCGCTGACAAACCCGACAACGCTTTCCTCTGTCAGGTCTTGCGGTGATGGCCGCTGGTCATTGAAGAGGATATGCGCGTCTGATTTCGCGCTGGCTGTAAAGGGCATGGTTCGGTTTCTCCTCTTGGGAACAATCAGTCCTTCGTCCCCGGTCCTCGGGGATCGACGCCTGTCGATGCACACCATTCCCAACCTGGTGGATAATAAGGTAGGTGAACGGAAAGAATAAGGGCCGCCTCGTAGAGACGGCCCTGGGTTTGGTGACTGCGACGAAATCAGGCGGCTTTCACTTTAGCGCCCTTCGCGTTCGCCGAAGCTTCGCCGAGCTGGGTCAGCTTCTGATCAGTGGCCAACTCTTCCTGCAGATTGGCGTCGAACAGTGCGACGGCATCGGTGTAACCAAGCTGCGCCGCCCACGACTTCAATGTGCCGTAGCGGGCAATTTCATAGTGCTCGACTGCCTGAGCCGAAGAGATGAGGCCAGCGTCGAGTGCTACGGAACCCTTGAACTCCTCAATGATTTCCTCGCCTTCGGCAATAATGCCCTGAATGGCCTCGCACGTTTTTCCGCGCGCGGGTTTGCCAATAATCTCGAACACCTGCTGCAGGCGTTCGATCTGGCCTTCCGTCTCGTCCTTGTGCTTTAGGAACGCGGCTTTGCCGTCCGGTGACTGCGCGGCACGAGCCATTTTCGGCAGCGCTTTCAGGATCTGTTTTTCTGCGAAGTAGATATCCTTGAGCGTATCAAGAAACAAATCGTCCAGTGTTTTCTCAGCCATGGTGGTGTCCTCGTTGGGTTGATAGTAATACTCAACTCAGACCGAGTGCATTCGTTCCGTAGTTTCCAATCCGGAATCGCCGCAGACATGCAGACTGCTTGCCCAAGCATTACATCCAACGGCCGGAGATTTTTTGCGGACGTGATCGTTCCAACGAAGGACTTCTCCGGCGACTGTGATCACCCCTTCGACAGATCATGCCGGGTTGTGAACACAAGGGACCTAGCTCAGTTTGAGATGCCGCGCTCCCTCTGCAGGCGCTCGGCCAAGACCTTCAAAGAATTACAAAGCCGGACAATAGCGAAGACGTGCCGATGTTGACGGCGAAATCGGCTATCCTGTCGCCGTTAACGTCGGCCGAAAGCACCCCGTCGCTGAAACGAACCTGACCTGCCTCGGTGAAGGCGCTCGACCCGATGAAATTGAAAGCTTGATTGCCACCGACAAGTGTGTTGGCATCAAGTGCACTCAGATCAACGCGATCTCCTTTCGCGCCTGAAAAGCCGATGATCGTGTCCCGCGCGGAATATGGGCTTTCCGCTACGCTATCAAAATGGAAAGTGTCTGATCCTCCTTCGCCGTCCAGTCGATCGATCCCAAGACCGCCGGTTAGCACGTCGTTCTGGTTTCCACCAAAGAGCTTGTCGTTTCCTGCACCGCCCAAGAGCGTGTCATTGCCAGCGTCCCCATAGAGGTAATCGTCGCCTGCCAAACCCGCCAAGCCATTGGCATCGCCATTGCCATACAGCTGGTTGTTTCCGCCGTTTCCGGTCGCGCTGAGGGCACCCGGACCCGAGAAACGCAATTTTTCGACATTATCGGGCAGAGTGTAGGACACAGTCGCGTATACAGTGTCGAAGCCGCCTCCGCTTTGTTCCTTAATTTGGGTTGTAGACGCCGAAACGAGGAAAGTGTCGTTGCCGCTCGTGCCCACAAGCACGCCGGATGGTGGGGGGACTGCCTCGTTCAATTCATAGGCACGGAAATAATCGATGTACATCTTTTGATGATCGAGTGCTGGGTCGATCGGCCAGCCGCCACCCGCGGCCAGATCGATCATGAACATCAGATCGGTATCGAGGCCTTTCGGCGTCGCAATGGAAAAGTGGGCACGGCCGTCAAAGTAGAATATCGTCATATCGGGCCTGATTTCGACGCCGTAAGTATGCCACCCGGCCGTCATGACGCCGGTGCCGACGACGTTGTGATGATACTGGCTGGTGTGGCCTTCCAGCACCGTCCCATTCCAATTCCAGTCGTGCAGAATGCTGGCATATCGATCCGGTACCGCACTACCGTGCTGTTCCAGCACATCAACTTCAAAAACATGATCTCTCGCTGCTGAGAGCCGTTCCTTCTCGCTGGCCCAGAAACTGGGCCAAACGCCTTTTCCCGCAGGCAGCCAGGCGCGCATTTCATAATATCCATATGGATCACCGTCCTGGGGCGTGGCGCTCGTTCCGTCTGGGAAGGTATTTGAGATCAGCCCACTCTGGAGCTGTCCCGAGGCGTTCCGCGTCAGTTCGATCTGGAGCGCAGTTTGTCCTCCCTGCTGCACGATCGAAAACGGCGAATTGCTTGCGCCCGCCGGCAGGAACTGGGCGCTGCCAAAGCCGCCACCCCACGCCTGTGCGGTGTACCAGTTGGCCGTTGCGGTAGCCGTGTTGGCAAGGCTTAAACGATCGAATTCGTCAGCGAAGACTATGGAATAGCGGTCTGGTACGGGCATGGTTCCCTCGCAATAAAACAGATCATGAAAGACGATTGAGCGCGCTCAAAGACGCTTCAGGTTCCGGGGATCGCACCGCCAAACCAAAAATTTTATGCATTGCGGCAACGCGCTTTACAAACACCGGAACGCACGACTGACTTGACGGCACCTTGCAGCGTCACGATTTCACGTTGTAACAGGTAGCGCAGGCAACTCGGTGCGCAATTTAACAAGTGAAGGCTCTCGTTGCTGTGGCAGCTCCACGGGTTCGAGCGCCTTTTCCAATGTGTTGATCGTTTCCTTGGCGGCGACGTTCGAATGTGGGATGTACTCAAACTTGCCTTGTCGTCCCAGGCAGATCACTTCCTTGGACGCAAGCCGGACGATCGCCGCATCGCGGCGCGCCTTGAACCCCTTTTGGGGAATTGGGTACGCGTTCCTAAGTTCGGAACTGCCGATCAGGACGAGCTCACCCTCGATGATATTCATGTCACGCAGGTGCGCTTCCACATCCGCGAAAGCGTCTGCCGGCGCCGGCGACATCATCCCGGGCGGGACGGTGATTTCCACAGTGCAGTGTTTGTCGTAGGAACCTGGGCCGGGGTAAAAGTCGGAATGTACGGTGATGCGTTTCCAGTTTCCGAATTTATGAAAATTATAAAGGATGGAACAGCCCGGCAACCAAGACCCGCGCAGCGCGACGAACAGGCTGAGAAGTGTGACGGTCGGCAACGTTGTCTCCGGCAGCCCACATAGTTTCGACGCATCATCCAAAGGGATCGTCGAGATCAGTTTTTTGGCAAGATACGTCCGGTTCGAAGTGGTCACCGCAGTGATGCCGGCTGCAGTTTCGATCTTGAGCGCTTTTTCGTCGAGAACGAATTCGACGCCTTCATCTCTCAACCTGCTGAGAGCTTTTTCGTAGTAGCACCCAAATCCCCCGGGCGGTCTCACCACCGTTTCGCCCCACACCGGGATGTGTTTCATCTTTCTCCGGATGAGCCGGCGAACGCGAAATCTGAGTGACGTCTCGCGGGAAAGCCATTGCATCCGCTTTAAAGCGAAATCGTAGTCGATATGTGCAGCATCGATCCCGAATAGACGCTTTATATAGAGGTCGAGGCCCACCCGCTGATACAGTAAATCGCCGATCCGTGACTGGGCGTAGCTGCGTGCATCATCCTGCCCGCCCTTGCGAAGACGGCATGTCACCAAGCTGACAAGGCAAGATATGCGTTCGGTCAAGCTCATCGACGAGGCCTCCGCGTGCCAGTCGAAGGGGTATCGGCCAACCGAGCCGTTTGTGCAGATCTTCTTGACCTCGACGGCCTTGGGTATGCAAGAGCCAAGCAGTTCGGGAAAATGCTTGAACTGTTCGTCGGTTGTATTGAAGCAGATGGCACCGATGTCGAACTCCATCCCATCGATCACATAGGACTGGTGATTGCCTCCCGGCACCCTGTAGCTTTCAAGGATCAGCACCGCGTTGTTATCGAGCAGGTGTTTTGCTGCGGTCAAGGCAGAAATCCCACAGCCCAGGATGATGTAATCATACACCCGCGGTTCATTTCCGGCATGTTGCATCAATGCGCCTCCCTTTGGCCAAAAAAACAAGTGCTCGAAGACGTGGAACTTCAGCATAAACAGTGCGAAATGGGACGATCACAAAAATTCAGGCATAACGCGGTCCTTTGGGCTCTCTCTGTAAATTACAGTTTTATGGTATGTCTGCTTTGGAACGGCTTCTGCTGACATCCGGCATGCCCAACGAGGTTGTGAAAGGATGACTGTTGCATTTGTTTCGGCGGGGCTTGTGTCCTTTGCTGCTGCGTTTTTCTTGCGCATCGGCGCTTTTTTCCTATTTGCAGTGCTTGTCAGCCTGATCTATCTCGCGCTGACCTATAAATCCGGTTCCCCATTCGCATCACTCGCGCCCGTGCTTGGACTATTCGTGGTGATGCAGGTCGCTTATGTGGTCGGTGTGCTCCTCCCTTGTCCAAAGCTGCGTCATCGTATTGATTGCTTGCGAAAAACAGGCGACTGATTGAGGAAGTCTCCCTAGTGTTCCGGATCCTTGGAAAGAGCAAAATCGGACCGCGTTAGACTTGGCACTGCGGCCCTTAGCTTCAGGCCGTTCGAGGGGCCAGCAATGACTTCCACCAGGTCGCGTGGCTCGATTTTCGAATCGGCCGAGACGTTGATCCGCACAGTTTCCCCGTTTTCGCCGCGGCGCGCAATTTCAAATCGGATGGCGTCGTCGGCGTTTTTTTCGTCAATCATCTGACGCTGCTTCTCGTAGGCTGTTTCCTCGATCAACAGGCGAGCGACCTTTGTTTGGAGATCGGCCTTGGCGATGTCCCTGACAACTTCGTTCATTTCCGTCTGGATTTGCGAATTCATTGAATTAATGAGCTCCTCGCCGTCTCGCCTGTTTTCTTCAAGAAGTTGCCGGGCGCGGATCAACTGAAAATCGAGATCCAAAAGCTTGGTTTCCGCATCGGCTTCGTCCCTGTCGAGTGAAAGGCGCCGCGAGCTTTGGATAAGGCCTTTGTCGACCAGGGTATTGATGCTGGAAAGCTCCTTCTTCACCAATTCGACCTGCCGTTGTTGGGCACTGATCTTGTTTTGCAGCGTCTCGATCTCGTGCGCATAGAGATCGCCGATACCCTTGGCGGCTGCAATCTTGCTTTCAAGTTCGACGCGGCGCAACTTCATGAGATCGAGCTCCTCTGCGTGGATGGCTTCGACGCCGTCCACGCCGCGTAATTCCTCGGGTGTCTCGAAATCCGGTTTTCCATCTTTTTCAGCCCTCAGGCGTGTGCGGCGCATCAACAGGCCGTTGTAATCAAGTTCCGCGCCCCCGAGCACGCCCGCCGCCTGAATCCTGTCGCGCTCAAGCCGCGAGCCTGCGGCATCAGATTCTCGCTCGAAACCGCCCGCGAGGCTTATCGCTTTCATCACAGTCAAATCCGGGCTGAAAGCATACTGTCCGGGCTTATCGACGGCGCCGGTAATGAAGATCGGTCCGTATTGGACAATCTCCACGGCCGCTGATGGCGTCTTGGCGAGGCCGGCACTTTGCTGCAAAAGGAGTGCAATGCGGGCCGATAATTCCTTTGTCGTCAAGCCCATTGCCGTAACCTCGCCAACGAGTGGGACCGAGATGGCGCCATCGTCATTGATCACGAAGGTGCCATTCAAAGCGATCCAGTCCTTGACCTCCGCCTCGCCCGGACGCCATTCGACCACTCTCAGGGCTATCCTGTCTTGCGTGGCAAGCCGGTAGGGGTCAGCTGCCGCCGGTAGCAACACAGCAAGGTTCGCCGCTGTGAAAGTCAGAAAATGGATGAACCAGCCGGCTCTGAGATTTCCGCTTCGCATGGTTTCACCTCGTGGTCGTGATGATTGTCGGGCTTAGGGATCCCGGGTGGATGAAGGACAGAATAATGCCGACCATCCGCGCAAATGGTTGGGGCAAGGGTGCGCTCAAGCGGCGGACCAGCGCGATATCGTCTGCATTTGTAGCGCCAAACAGCCGGAGGCACAGGACGTAGGTGAAAGCAGCAACGGCAATGGCTGCAAACAGTCCTGCCGGATGACCTATGGCTCCGATGGTCACAAACGCGGCACCCGCAGCTGCAAGCGACGCGAGTAGAATGCGTAGAAACGCACCAAAGGGGAAGCTGAAACCGAGCTGCGCGGTAATGAACCAAAGGCCGATCGCCACCATGGCAAGTTGAACGATGGCGCGCGAGATTGCTGCCCCGACCAGTCCAAAATCCGGGATCAGCAGGAAGCCGAAGAGCGTTGACAGCAAGGCGCCGGAGAGCGACGAAAAGAAAATGAAGTCGCTGCGCCCGAGTGCGTTGACGAGATGCGAACCGATGACCGTGGTAATCGTAAAGGCAGCCGCAGTCACAATAATCATCGCCGCTGGGACGGCCGGTTCGAATTCTGGGCCATAGAGGAGCGTTACAAGACCTGGCACGACTGCGGCCATTCCCAGGCAAGTTGGAAGGGCAATCGTTGCTAGCAGGCGTGTTCCCTTTGTAAACGCAGATTGCAATCCGGCATTGTCATCCTGGCCATGTTTTCGCGCCAGCATGGGCAGGAACGCGCCGGTCAGAAGAAGTGGTCCTTGCGAAGCAAGGCCGGAAAGAGCCAGTGCAACACTAAACCAGCCGACTTCCCGATAGCTCCAGAAGACCTGAAGGAACAGAATTTCGATGCGGGACCAAACGAAGGTATTGCAGACATTGGCGGCCCAGGAAAAGCGTCCGTATCGCCAAACCTCGCTGGTGAGGGCAGGGGATACTTTTCCGGAGCGGAAGATGAGGGACAGGGCTGCTGCTGCGAAGCAGACTTGTCCGACCGCGTAACCGGCAAGCGCGCCCACCACACCGTTGAAATGAGCGCCGATGTAAACGGCGCCGATCTGTAGGAACATCGAAACACAGGCGAGCGTCGCAAGCGTGCGGAAACTCTGGGCGCTGCGAAGGTGTGAAGTGCCGAACAGGGCGAAGGATTGAAGCGATGTCAAAGCGGCGACGGCGAGGACAACGGTCAGGGGGATACGTGAGCCGATATCATCCCCTGAGACGGCTTCAGAAACGAGAGTGACATCCGTCCCAATCGAACAGAATGCTGCCAGCGCCGTGACGCCGAAGAGGTGGTAGAGCAAAAGTCGCCTTGCCAACACGGCGGGCAACGCATGTGCAGCGGCATTATTGTCCTGTCCCCGCAACTCGGCAGGAAACCGTCCAACGCTCAAGGCTGTTCCGCCGTCAATAATCGGAGCGAGCATCGCCGCGATCCATACAGCAAAAGCAACCATACCGGCCCCGTGAACGCCGAGAAGATTGGCAATAATTACACCACTAGTGAAGCTCGCAAATACAGTTGCAAGACCAGATGCGGCAGAATACAGAGATTGTCTTGCAAATTGGCCCATTATATTTTGACTTCGTCTTTAAATGATGTAATTTTATCGCAATTATAGTTGATTAAATCATAATGGTAATTTACCTTTCCTGTTCGATTACAAGGATTGTCGCTGTGGATTTCTTCTTCAAAGTATCTAGGACGATGTATTTCTGTGCGGCCGTGTTTTCCGCGTCGGCTGTCTTTCATTCCACTTCGCCCTGCCAGGCCGAAGTGATAGATCCCGACTCTTTCGCTTTGAAACTCGACGAAAATTTTGACTGGCTCGATGTTTCCGCGCGTGGCCCGGGTACCCGCTGGACGGCGCACACGCCGTGGAACGGGGACTTTGGCGATGCCCAGTTCACCGACCCAGTTCCCGACTTTCCTTTTACCGTCAAAAACGGAGTGCTGAGGATCGAGGCTCGTAAGTCTGCCGACGGAAAATGGAAATCCGGCCTGCTCGCTTCGACGGATGCAAATGGCGATGGGTTCAAGCAGCGCTATGGCTATTTCGAAATGCGGGCCCGTTTTCCGGCCGGCGAAGGCGTTTGGCCTGCGTTCTGGCTCGCCAGCCGCGGGGTGGAGAAAGCTATCGAGGTCGATGTGGTCGAGCATTACGGCCATGCTCCCAGCCAATACACCGCCTCTCTTCATATCTGGGACCGCAAGACACCGGCTCTCAGCAAGAGTTTCCACCAGAGCGTGCCGGTAGTCGCTGGAGCTCTCTCGGCGGATTTTCATACTTACGGCGTTGCCGTGCAGGAAGATCGGATAAAATATTTCCTGGACAGGAAGGAAGTGTGGTCCATCGAGACGCCGCGCGAACTGGAGCATCCTTTCACGATCCTGATCGACCTCGGACTCGGCGCTGGCTGGCCGATCGACAAGACGCCGAATCCGTCGGTGATGGATGTCGATTATGTTCGCGTTTGGTCTTTGCCACCGGATTGAGTGGACGGTTGGAGGCAAGGTCAAGAAGTCCTGGATGGGGGAGGGGCGCGTCATGCTGCTGCCCTCTGTGTAATTTCGACCAGCTGGTCCATCTGGTAGCCGATATTAAGCGCAGCACGGCCTGCATGCGAAAGCGTCGCCTCACGTTTCAAGCGGTAAAGAGCCGGATCGCTCCACAGGCTGCGCAACTGGTCCGCCCACAATTCCACCGGGTCGTTACGGCGCAGAAGGATACCGCCAGGGCCGACCGATTCCGGAAGGCCCCCGCTGTCGCTCGAAAGAACTGGTATTCCGCTGAAATGTGCTTCGCTGACGACCCTGCCCCAGGTTTCGTCCCATTGGCTTGGGACAAGAAGAACCCGAGTTTCGGCATAGATACGTTTCATGTCATCGCTGCGCGATACGAGACGGACATTGGGGAGTCGCACAAGACAACGTTTCAATAGTTCGTCGGCCTTCGAGGAGAGCGGCCAGCCACGAACGAACAGGAACGGGATGTCCGGGCTTAATGCTGCGATCGCAAGCGCCAGCTCCAAGCCCTTGACCGGCACGGGATTGATGAACGTTACGTATTTGCCTTTTCCAGGCGTCCGATATTGCTCGGGATGAAATATCGGCGGGATAACAGCTGGCTCTATGCCGTATTTCGACTTGAAGCGTGTGGCGGTATAGCCCGAATTGGCGATATAGGCGGAAAATGGGAGTTCCTCTTCGTTTTCAAGCCACGAACGGGGGCCGGTATCGAATTCAAGGCCGTGAAGATAGGCTACGCTCGATATGCCCCGGTTGGCGAATGTTCGCCCCATCTGCACCATATTGCCGTTTTGAACGACCACGACCTTGGGAAGGGCGAGGCCGCGCAGATCTTTCCAAGGCTTTAACGAGCGATAGACCTCATATCCAAGTGTTCGATCCATCGAAATTTTGCTTAAACGCGCCCGACTTGCCAGAAAAAGCGCCGCACCGAAGAGGTCCCGGAGGGATAGCTTGGAAAGAACGGCCGTCGTGTGTCCGCGTCGATTCAATTCCAACGCAATCTGGTGCGTGTTGATTTCCAATCCGCCAAACAATTGCGGCAGATGCGGTGTTCCGCTGGCGAGCAGCAAGCTCATGACGAGGGCTCCTTGTCTGCCCGCTGGCGCGACGTCATGAAAAGCCACTCTTGGACCCCGGTCCGCCGTTCATTCATCAATTCAACCGCAGTACGAGGCAGCCATTTGGCAATCAACGGCAATTTTCTCGCCGGGAAATCGCGGGCCGTGCGGGGACGGGCGTAAATCGACGTGATGTCATGGGTTTCGCTGAAGCGTTGAAGCAGAGCTTTGCTACATCCGGCGACAAGACCGTCATGTGTTTCGACCAGGATGTCTGCGCGGTTGAGCTCGGGAATTTTGTCGTTGTCGAGCAGGACCTTTTCGCCGCCCTCGATGTCGCAAAGTACAAGTGAACGCGAGTTGGTTTCGGCAAGAACTTTCTGAAGATCCGCAATGTCGCAGAACCCGTGCATTGTGATCCGGTCGGAGACGCCATTGGTGCGCGCGGTATGCCAAAACGGCTCGTGATGCTCAGGCAGACCCTCAAAACCTATGATGTGTGTCGCCGGCATGCGGCGCGCAAAGCCGATTGCATAGTATCCATCAGCAACGCCGACATTGATTACGGTGCGATAAGCGTTGCGGATGACGGTTTCGATGATGGGATGCAGCTCCAATTCCTGTGTGCCGAGTAGATAGCCGAGAAGGTGTCGGCTCGAGATGGGGCTCAAGTGAAGTTTCATGCCCTCGAACGGGCCTGTCAGCACCACATCGCCGGTCTTGTACCTCACAAGCGCGCAGGCGGTTTGCCAGACCGGCGCAACTGCCCAGCGAGCGGGTGCACGCAAAGGCTCTGGTAGATTACGATAGGATCGATAAAGCCGCATGGCGGCGGCGTTCCCTTGGATTGCGTTCCAGGTTGCGTGGCGCATGTTACTTTCTCCCGTAGAGATGCGCTGGCTTTTGAAGCGTCTGCGCAGGTTGCGGTGGAGTTGCCTCGGCTTCTATGTCCGGTATCAGCAGTGCTGTTTCCGAGCGGCCGGAACGCGAGGAAAAAAGGCGGGTCACATTCACCTCGAACAGGTGATGAATGGCATATGCTGCAGCCACAGAGGCAAAATAGGCGGCGGCGACAAACAGGATCGACGGACCCTTTCCAAAAAGCAGCCACCAGATTTTTTCCGCCGCGACGATTGCAAAGAAATGAAACAAATACAGCGCGTAGGAGATATCTCCGAGCTGTGTTCCGAGGCCCCGAGCGAGATTTCTCGGGACGGGCTCTTCAAGCACACATAGCCCCACCGAAAGGATACACACGGCCCAGCCGCCTAGCTGCCATGCCATGGGTATGGGGTAGGAACCCACTATCCAGAGAAACACCGCAGCCCAAATTGACAAAATCACGGCGGCAATCGGGAAGAAATGGATACTGCTTACGGCTCCTCGCAGCGCCTCTGCGGCGAGACTGACTGCAGCGCCGGCAGCAAACAGCAGGATGATAGGGTCGGTCCAAAAGGTAATGACGCCGTGCGGAGCAGACGTGTCGCTAAGCGGTTTGTATATCGCGCCGATCGCCACCAGCCCGGCAAGAGTTGAAAAAAGCAGAAGCAGACCGACTTGCCGCTTGAACAGCAGGCAGACTGCAAAAATGCAGTAGAAGAACATTTCGTAGTTGAGCGTCCAGCCGACGCCTAGAAGCGGGCGCATGTATTCGCCCGGCGCAACGGGTACTGGAATGAAGAATAAAGATGTAAGAAGTGTCCTTAGCTCAATTTCGCCGCCCTTATGCAGCCGTAACGCCGCCTCCAGGGCGGTGGCAGCCCAGTACAATGGTACGATCCGTACGATGCGCTTGCGCAGGAAAGTCAGTGGAGCGCCCATTTTTCCGAATTGATCGCCCGCAGTGTGCATCATGATAAAGCCACTGATCACGAAGAAAATTGCAACACCGAGGGTGCCGCTATAGGGAGCGGCGACCCTGACGATGGCCGGATAGTTGGCCCATTCTGCGTTACGCAGGATGCTGTGATCGACCACCACCAGGCTTGCGGCGATACCCCGTAGAACCTGAAGAGAATCAAGCTTACGCATCAAGGCCCCCTTGTCGTCCCAAGCGTGGAGCGCAGGCGCGTTCATTGCCAAAGAGTTCTATTGCCTTGGAAATGGAAACGATCCGCTCGCACGCTCCGGCCGGTTTCATCACCGTACTCCTAAAACCTGAGGGCGCGGGATGGCGCGAGGCGTTGTGTGAACAGGTCCATAATGGCCTTGAGATTGCCGAGAAGCCTGCCAGGCCTATCGATTGACCGTTCGCCGCGGCATGTCCCGTAAAGATTGGCGGCGAGGTTTCGGCCAATGTGGTTGAGTCCCTTTTTCCAGGAACAGGTTCCCTTGGCGATGAGGTAGCAGGGATTGGCGATTTGCGAATAGCCCAGCCGCACGCCGGTTTGCCGGCCCGATTTCACCCCAAGGTGAACACCACAGGCGCGTTCCGCGCGTACGATGCGGCCAAAGGGCGCAAGGCTGCGGCTGAAGTCGACGTCCTCCAACCAGGCATACAGCGGCAACTCCTCGTCAAATCTCAAAGTATTCGCTCGGACGGTTTCGAGTCGAACCGCCATATTGCAGCCGTAGCCGTTATAGATTTCACGAAGACGGACGTCTTGCGGCTCTGATGGAAGCGACAGCCGCCGTAAAGCCTCCTCAAAGGACAAGCCGGGTCCGATTATGCCGTCTGCGACGACGCGGCCCGTGGTCATCACGATATCGGGATAGTCAAAAAACACGGCTGCAATCTCTGCAAGGTAGTCGTCTGCGATGATGAAATCATCGTCGAGAAACAAAAGAATATCGAAATCCTTGGCGGCTTCGATAAGCCGGTTGCGCTGATGTGGCAGCCCGCGGGGACCGATAATGTGGGTCACATCCGCGTAAGTCTCTATCAACGGCGCAACGTCCCCTTCCTCCGGCGAACAAACGAGAACACCGTCGGCCTTACGGGTCTGTCGTGCAAGAAGGCCGACGGTTTCGTGCGCGACCTGCGGACGGTTGGCAGTCGCAATCGCGATGCCGATCCGCAGGCCACCCTCGGTTGGTCCCCGCTCTCCTGATCTTTGCGCCAGCGCCATGCTACTGCTCCGCGCTCTGAAGTGGTTTGCGGGCGAATGCCCAGACCATCACCGGGAAATTCGGTTCGTTCTTCAACGATCCCATGAAGCCGGCCTTTTGCCAGCGTTTGAAGTTCGCCTGCACGCAGCTGCGATTACCCCAGGAGTTTGTAGTGATGTCCTTCTCGGAAAACCCCGCCTCCTGCAACAGGCAGGAAAGCCCCGTTTCCGTCCACCGGTTGCAATCGATCGGGGAAGCGTGCACGCGCAATAGGAATGGGGTGGCGATGACGAAGTAGCCACCCGGCCGCAGCATATTGTAGACGTTGCGCGCTGCGCGCATTGGCCATTTCAGATGTTCGAAAATCTGGTCGGCAATGATCAGATCGAACTGCTGGGGCAACGCTTCACTGCAGATGTCAAAACCTGGATATTCCGTCGTGCGGTAAGACCTGAATTTGAACTCACGCCGCCATTGAACACCGCCGGAGATCTCCAGCGTATCAAGTTCCTCCGGGCCGAGGTCATGGATGAAGGCGAACGCATCGCGGTACATCATGACGCGGACCCAGTCATCCGTCTCATATCCGACGGACTGCAGCGTTTTTCTCAGACGGTCTTTCAGTTCCGGATGGTTGCGCAATTGGACAAGGTTCATGATGACTGCTTCTCCTTCAGTTTTTCCGTTGTGGGCTTCCGTTGAGAACAACCCCCAGGATGTCGGCGCCGACATCACGCAATGCATCGACGATCTGGGCGAGGGTGTCGAAGGAAGACCGGCCGTATAGGGCGACGATAAGCGATCCATCGAGATAGGGTGCGATGGACTTTGCATCGGAGGATCCGGGCATGGAGGGGAGGTCGATCAGAATGAGATCGAAGCGCTCTTTTAGATCCGCAAAGCTGAACGCGATGCGTTCCGATCCGATGCGCTCGCCCGGCGTCACCTCTCGAAAGGTACCGATCGGCAGGATGGTGAAACGCCTGTCGATCCGGCTGACGAAATCAGTGTACGTGCGTGAATCATTCAACACGTCCATCAGACCCACAGCCCGTCCTTCGCCGAAAGTCTGGCTGAGAGTTGGGTTGGTTGCGCTTGCATCGATCAACAATGTCTTTGAGCCAGAGGCAGCCGCAAGGCGCGCGAGATTGTAGGCGACCGTGGTTGCGCCGGCCTTGGCTTCTGTCCCAACCAAGCCGATCAGATTGGCTTTCCGGCTGCGTCGCAGTCCGCCCAAAGTTGCCCTAAGGTCGCGCATGTCACGATCGAACCATTCGCGTGTGCCGGGTTTTCCCGCTTCCCCGGTTTGTAGCAACTCGGCCGGAGACGCCATCCGCTTTGCCCTGCCCCGATTGGCCTGCGCCACCTCACCGATACAGGGAACTCCGATTTCGGTTGTTATGCGGTGGGCCGAAGTAATGAGACGGTTGCCGAAATGGCGCGCGATTGCGACCACAACGCCGGCACCCAGACCGAGTATCAGGGCGAATGCGACCAGAAGCATGCTTTTCGGCTGGCTTTTCGCAACGGGTATGGTTGCTCGCGACACAAAGGTCGCATCGGAAACGGGGTAGGAAATGCGTTGCTTGGCCTCTGACCAGCTTTGCAGATAAGTCTCATAGAGGCGGTGCTGGGTCTCTGCCACGCTCTTGAGCTCGGTGAGTTTGAATTGGCTTCCCGGATCGCCCGAGGATTGAAACTTCATGACCGCGCGGTCGGCAGAAAAGACTGCTTCCTGCAAGTCGGCTACCCGCTGGGCAAGCCATTCGCTCGACTGAAAAGCTGCCTGAGATTTCATTTTCACATTCTGCGCAATATACTGTTCTGACACGGCATTCGCGATGAGGGCTGCCTTGCGCGGATCGCTGGACGCTGCAGAAATCTCTATCACTGTGGACTGGCCCACCCGACGGATCCACAAGCGGCTCCGGAGGGTTGCTATCGTGTAATTTGCCTGCGCGTCTTCCGGTGAGGTTTCCGTTGTTCCTGGGGTTTCACTCCTCTTTGCTGGATCGGAAAGCATGGAGCGAACAGTGTCGGCAATCGGCAAGTGGTCTAGCTGGAACTCGGCATCCGAGGAAAGATTCATGTTTTCGACTACAGCCGTCAGAACGCCTCCGGACTTCATGATTTCCATCTGCCCTTCAACCAGGGATTCTTCGGCAAGTGTCCGTTGCGCATCCGCCCCTGTTGCCTTCTGTGTTTCCAACATAAGTTGGGCACTGGAGACATAGGTTGGCGAGGTGACGGTGACGTAGACGACGGCAAGCGCAACGAAAAGCGCGGTGATGGAAAAGATCAGCAGAGAGTTCGATATAAGGAAGCGAAAAAGCTGGCGGATATCCAGCGGCTTTTCGCGAACCGGAGGGCCTGATGAGGCAGGATAGGCAAGCGAGACCGGCGGGTTATACATGGCGATAACCCCTGTCGCCTGGCATGAAAGCTCCCCGGCCCGAGGCCCGCTGTGTGTCAGTAGAAGCAAACCCTTTGACAAGCGCATTGAGGCGCGGTGGCGATACGAGCACCGGTGCAATCGCCGCAACCGCGGGCGCCCGCAGCGGCCCAAGCGCATAGGCGACGCACAGCCCTGCTGTAATTGCGAACAGGGGACCGAGATCGATTGCGCCAGCGGAAATGGACGCGGCCGTAACCTGCGCGATACAAGAAAACATCGCCGCGAGCCCGACTTTCTGTTCGACGCCGCCGTCCGTATCGCGCCGAAGCACAGATCGAATGAGGCTTGCCAGGAAGATGAAGAAGATCAGCGTGCCGGGAATGCCGACATTGGCAAGGAGCGCAACGACGAGGCTGGATGCCCTTATACTGCCAACGCCGGCTCCCATCCCGCTCGTATCGAGAAAAGAGCTCAGGGCTTGTGCGTTCCAGCGCATCCGTTCCTCGCCGGATGATGACTCCAGTTTCGTTGTAACTGTCGCGTGTATGAGATTGCTGATGCTTTCCGATACGGAGGGGATCAGCATGATTGCCATGACAAGAAGCGGCAGTGCGAACAGGCACGCAACGACATAAGTCAGATGGCGGGGTGTTGCGTTGTTTCTTAGAATGCGGGCTATGCAGAAAAAAAGGACGAGGATACCTGTAACTGCGCTTGCGGCGTAGGCGGTGGTTGAGGTGCACAGGAGCAGCGCAGTCCCAAGCGCGGCCGTTATCGTTCCCAGAAACCGGGCGGGGAAACCCTCTATGGCAAGCATCAGTACGAAAGCAAACAGGGCCAGTGCCGCATAACCAAAGGCCCCTGCCTCGGGAAATGAGCCGACGATACGTTTGAAGCCCTCGATATCGCCGTCGTTGAGCATTCGGTAGTTGGCATTGCGAATGATAGTGAGCAGGTCTGCCGTATTTGTGGCATATGTCACAAGGTCGGCGATGGCGAAGAAAACGCAGATGGCACTGGTGACGATCAAGGCTTGCGCGACGATCGCCATTCCACCGAGGCGGCCGAATCCAGCCACGATCGCAAAGCAGCAGAAGCTTCCGATCATATAGATGGACTGCGTCAGATTAGTCGTGGTTGGCGAGAGCGGTGTGCTCAGAATCCGGTGCATCTCGTTGGTGCGGGCAAGAGAATAGACAATCGTTGCACCTGCAAAAATCCGGGGCAGAAACAGCGCCGTCAAAACGCTGTAGAGTACGAAAAGCGTGAACCAGAACCCGGGGCCTGGATAGCTTAAAGAAGACAGTGCTGCCGAAAGCGTCTTTGCACGCAAGGCGACAGCGGCGGTCAGAAAGAGCAGGGCAAAGTGCGAGGGCTGGATGTTGGCGCCGCCCAGAGCAGGAAGGATCAAGGCCGCTGCTGCCCCAAGGAGCGTGCAGATGCAGAGAAAGTACATTCCAGCCGTCAGGCCAGCCGCCATCGTGTAGATGCCGGCGATAGCGAGAAGTATACCAATGGGCTCTACGATCATTGTTTGGCCTGTCGTTTGGCCGGATGCCCATGGGGCTCCGGCGCTCAATGAAAATGAACGCTCAGTAAGAACCCCGTCCGGAAAACAAGACCGGAACTGTTTTCAGCATGATTGTCAGGTCTTTTGTAAACGACCACGTCGTGCAGTACTCGGTATCCAGCCGCACACGCTCCGCATAGGACACATCGTTTCTGCCATTGACTTGCCAAGCGCCGGTTAACCCAGGCCTCACGGAGTAATAGTGGGCAATATCCCGGCCGTAGCGGGGCACCTCTTCGGCCACGACAGGCCGGGGGCCGACTAGACTCATATCGCCGCGAAAAATATTGAAAAGCTGAGGTAGTTCATCGAGGCTGGACCGACGCAGAGATTTACCGATCGGTGTGAGCCTTGGGTCATACTTCAATTTTTGCGTTGCGCTCCATTCTTCTGCCGCAACGGGATTATTGAGAAGCCACTCCTGTAGACGCAGCTCGGCATCGGTTTTCATCGTCCTGAATTTCAGACACTCGAACGTTTTTCCGCCGTATCCGATGCGCCGGTGCCGAAAGAGTATCGGACCGCCATCACAAATTTTTACCATTATGGCAACCGACGCGAGTACTGGCGACAACAGAACAATCGCGATGAGCGACGCCATGACATCGAGAGTCCGCTTGTATACTCCATTCGGAGCAAAGGACGATGATAAACTATCAGCCGCAGATATCCTTGATTTTCTAACATTAAAAACACTTGTTCTTGGTTCAAGCGTGGGAATTTTCCGGAGATATTTATTCACTCGAAACCCCCTATTTTAAAAAATAACTGATCACGTTTAAATCTAGGAAACGATATTTTGGCGAAACTGTCTGTGACCATGGTCATAGGCAGGTCCGCATTTTTTCGGCATAGTGGAAAAAATTACTGCAATGCAAAAAATAAAAAAAGGAGGAGATACCGGGCGGCAGCACCCTGATTCAGCTGAATATATTTTAGGAGTTTGCTATGTTAAATGCAGACCGAAGTATCGATGGATACTATAGAAGTAAAAGGGGCGAATATCTTTCCATTCTCGGTAAAGATCTTGCCGGAAGGCTTCTGAAAACAAAGACCGTTAAATTTTATGATAAAGGCGACATCATCTCGCAAGGCGAGAAGTCAGCAAATTATATATTAGTAATACATAGTGGTGTCGTTAAAATTCTAACATACCTCATGGATGGCCGGGAATTCGTGGTTGATACCCCAGCCCCGGGCAGCGTGTTTGGTGAGATCGACGTGTTGCGACGCACCAAGCCTTCCTTTGAAGCTCACGCGCTTACGGCCTGCGAAATTTGGGCGCTTGACGCAAAGATTCTCAGAGAGGCGATCGCATCGGATCCGCAAGTCAGCGCGAACGTCCTCTACTACGTGGTGGAGCGGGTCAAGGACCTCGAAGATCGCCTGGTCTGCTTGGCGTCGGTCAGCATCCCATCTCGTCTGGCAAACGCCTTGCTCAGGCTCTATTCAGCCGAAAGCCCATGCGGCCATATGGCTGCGACAATCAATATCTCGCAGCACGAATTGGCGTCAATGCTCCCGGCATCACGCGAAAAGGTCAACAGGTGCCTGAGGGAGTGGGAGCGCAGCCGGATAGTCGATCTTTCGCCAGGTGCGATCACCATCACAAACCCGCGAGCTCTCTATGAATACGCGATCTGCTGACCGGACGGAAATCGACGGCGCAAGCGCCGCATTCGCACGCGCACCGCGGCAGGCCTGGATCGACGTCGCACGCGCCGTTGCCCTGGTGCTGGTTGTGACCGGCCACACCGAGCGTGGCCTGGTCGCTGCGGGCATCATGACAAGTGACGCAGCGCAAGATTTCGATCTGGTGGTTTACAGTTTCCACATTCCGCTATTTTTCTTGATCTCGGGATTGCTCTTTGCGCAGTCGACTAGGCGGCGGCCGTTTGTCCAGACTTGGAAAGCCCGCACAATGCGGCTTCTGCGTCCATGTCTGATCTGGTCCGTTGTGTTGCTTGTCCTTATCGTTCTCGCGGCCAATCTCGCCAACGCTCCGGTCAGCCCAGCCGACGCTTTCTCCAGCCTTTTGTTACTGCCGTTGCAACCAGTCAGTATCTTCTGGTTTTTGTATACGTTGCTTTTATGCATGGCGGTCTCAGGCCTTGCCATTGAAAACCGCCTCTGCACGGTTCGTCAGCTGCTATTTTGGTCGATAGCGCTTCATTTGGCCTATCTGCTGTTCCTGAGCGACCGACAGGCCGGGATGGGGCTGCATTTTATCCGGTTTGCGGAACATCAATTTTACTTTGCACTCGGGATTTACCTTGCCCGAGCCGTACCGGAAGACGGAAGCCGAAAGGTTGCCAAAAAAGCAATTTCCGGAAAGTACATTGCCACTGCCATCGTTTTCATGGCTGCATGTTTCTTCGCTGCTGCCACAGCTCTGATCAGATTTCAGCTTTCCTATCATTCTCCGATTGGGACGATTGCTGCCTTGAGCGCTAGCGGGGTGATTCTCGCTACCTGTTACCTCGCTTTGAGCATCTGGGAATTCTCCGCGCCGGCTTCGGTCCTCTCTATATCGAAGGAGACTCTTGCGATTTTCTGCATGCATGTACCTTTCGTCAGCGGTACACGGATGGCGCTCAGCCACTTGGGCGTGGAGGGAGCAGCACTCCACCTCCTGTCGGGAACGGTAATAGGAATTTTTGGGGCGCTGCTCGCTCTCAAATTACTGGATAATATGGGTCTGGCAGCAATTGCAGGCTTTGCTAGCGAGCATCGCGCTCAATCATTTGCGAGGCTGCCATGATCACGCGCTTGCGGGATATTCCTGCCACCAGTCTTGCATCTTCAGATACAAACCCTGCGCACGGGGTGACTGATGCTCCGTTTTTACGCCAAGCCCGCAGTGCAGGAGCTACTTCCACCATCCCGGCGCTTCAAAAATCCGGCGGGGTGAGCGGGCGAAGCATCGAAGGAGACATTTTCCGCAAGCACGAAGGTTTCCACGCCATCGATCGTTTGGTGGTTATAAACGATCTCGCGGTCGCGAGAGGTGGCGGGACGGGGCTTGCACTATTGTCGGTGAAGCTGTTCCGCCAGCTAAGTATCCCGGTAACTTATATTTGCGGAGACGACGGAGTAAATCCGGAACTTGCTGCGCTCGGCGTCGAGATCGTACCGCTCTGCGGCGAGCATATTTTGACTGGCTCCCCAGGCCGCACGATGGCGAGGGGCATCCACAACTGCAGCGCCAAGAGGATGCTCAAAGGGTGGATCGCCGCCAATGATACGGCAGGTACGGTCTATCACGTTCATGGCTGGTCAAAAATCCTGTCGCCAGCGATTTTCGCTGCGCTCGCGCCCGTTTCGCACCGGAGCATTCTCCACGCCCATGATTTCTTTCTGGCGTGCCCAAATGGCGCATTTTATGACTATCAGCGTCAAACGGCCTGTGCGCGCACACCACTCAGTTTCACTTGCGCGGCCTGTAACTGCGACAAGCGGAGTTACGCGCAGAAAATCTGGCGCTCTGCCCGTTCGGCCAGGCTGCGTTCGCTCCTACTTCGCAAAGGGACATCCGCAAGGCGTGTGCTTCTACTGCACGAAAAGATGGCGTCCGCCTTCGAGCGGTCCGGCTATGCGCCTGACAGGCTGCATACGCTGCGCAATCCGGTCGTTCCCTATCGCAGCGAGCGTGTTCGCGCCGAGGATAACTCGGACTTCTTCTTTGTTGGTCGATTGGAGCCTGAGAAAGGCGTTGAGGAAGCCGTCGATGCCGCCGCCGCCGCGGGCGTGCCGTTGACGATCATCGGGGACGGTCCCCTCAAAGAGAGACTTTCCCGGCATTCCAAGGGTGTTCGGCTGATGGGCTGGCAAAGCCACGCTCAAATTGCCGAACGCGTTCGCAGCGCCAGAGCCTTGCTTATGCCGACACGATATCCCGAGCCTTTCGGGCTGGTTGCGGTCGAAGCCTCGCAAAGCGGTATTCCCGTTTTGCTCTCCAACAAAGCCTATCTTGCCGATGAGATGGTCTCGACCGGAATTGCCCTGGCTTGCGACACGTCCAACGCATCTGTTTTTGCCGAAACGTTGCAGCATCTTGCTGAGATGTCCAGGGATGACATCCAAGCTATGAGCGAGAGGGCCTTTCATCGAGCGGCGAAGCTATCGACCTCTCCGGAAGAGTGGCGCGACGCACTCGTAGAGCATTACACCCATTTGATCGCGGGGGCGTAACAATGTCAGGGGGATTGACCGGCAAGTTGATCGTGGTGACGGGGGCTGCTGGGTTCATCGGCTCCAATATCGCGCATGCGCTCATCCGCAAAGGCGCCTCTGTCATTGCGTGCGACTGGTTTGGCAGTGACAACCGCTGGCTCAATGTTGCTGACCTCAGGCTGGATGACATCATCCGGCCGGAAGATTTGATGACCTGGCTTCGCAACAACTGCCGACCGCTGGATGCCATCGTCCACATGGGAGCGATTTCCGCGACCACTGAGCGCGACGTTGATCGCATTATCAGCAACAATGTTCGTCTGTCGCTCGATCTGTGGGATCATTGCCGGCACAGCGACGTCGCTTTCGTTTATGCCTCCTCGGCCGCGACATATGGCGATGGGTCGCACGGGTTCAGCGACGACGATACGGAGGGCGGGCTGGCGAGGCTGGCGCCTCTCAATCCCTACGGCTGGAGCAAGCATTTTGTCGACCGGCGTATCTCTGCGGATGTCTACCGTGGTGATGCGGCTCCGCAACGTTGGGCTGGTCTGAAGTTCTTTAACGTCTACGGACCACGCGAGAGCCATAAGCTCGATATGCGGTCAGTGGTTCACCAGATCTGGCCGAGGGTGGCGGCGGGTTCCCCCGTCTATCTCTTCAAATCGCAAGATGAACACTATCCCGACGGTGGACAGATGCGTGACTTCGTATCCGTGGATGACTGTGTGCATGTGGTGCTCCGTGTCCTCGAGGCGCAAGCCGTCGGCGGCATTTTCAATGTCGGAACCGGTCAGGCACGCTCATTTCGCGACCTCGCGATCGCGGTCTTCGATGCCGTCGGCGCGTCTCCGCGGATCGAATATATGGACATGCCGGAGCGGTTGCGCGGTCGCTATCAATACTTCACCCAGGCGGACACGACGAGACTCGTGGCCAATGGCCTAGCCCCCAATTTTCAGACCCTGGAAGAGGGAGTGACACGTTATGTCGACTGGCTTTCAAAGCATCCAGACCAATAGCAGCGCCATACCTGTGCGCCCCGCCTCACTGCCGGATGGCAGCGCGCCAATGGTATTGGCTCGTCCGGCGATGGCATTGCCTGTGGAATGGACCGGAACCGGCACTTTGAAACCCGCACCGCTTCGCATCCGGCTTTTCAATGTCAAATTCAGTCCCAATCTCGGCGATGGCCTGCTGTCGGAGTGCTTGGAAAAGGCTCTGATTGCGCTCGGAGCAAGCGAGGATACCTGGTCAATCGACCTCGCGGGCAGGCAGGCCTATGGCGATGGCCTGACAGGGCGCCTTCAGATCATGTCTGCGCTTGACAGAATGCCGAAATGGTTAAGACGCCATGTCATCCGCATCCCTTTGGCGATCCAAGCATATCGCAAATGGCATCCCCATTATGCAACCTGCGTCGAGGGCGCCAATGCAATCGCGATCGGCGGCGGCAATCTCATTTCTGACATCGATCTAAATTTCCCCACCAAGCTAACGCTGGCAATCCGGGAAGCGGAGCGGCTGCAATTGCCGTTCGTCGTTTATGCATCCGGAGTAACCCCGGACTGGACCGCAAGGGGAACCGGAATGATGAAAAAGGCCTTTGCGAGCCCATTCCTACGCGGCGTCTTTGTTCGCGATCACGATTCCAAGATCCTTTGGGATGAGAAGCTGGGCGAGGCAAGTGGGTTCAAGGCCATTGTGGTGCGCGATCCGGGTCTGCTTGCATCCGACTTCATCTCGCCATCCCGCCTATTCGCCAGCGAACGTCCGGTTGCCGGTGTGGGAGTTATGAGCCACATAGCGATCCGATATCATGCCGACAATGCGCCGGACCCCGCTTATCTTGAGAATTGGTACGTGGATTTGGTAGGCGGCTTGGTCGAGAAGGGCTACCACGCTGTTGCCTTCACCAATGGAAGCCCCGAAGACGTTGTTTATCTCGCCAAACTCCGACCTCGGTTGCAGGCCATTGCAGGAGACGCGATTTCGTTCCCAGTCCAGGACACGCCGAGCGAACTCTGCGCGATTATTTCGAGCCTTGATGTGCTTGTCGCCTATCGCATGCATGCGGTCATCGCGGCCTATTCGTTCGGCGTTCCGGCCGTAGGCCTTGCCTGGGACCGCAAATTGCGGTCGTTCATGACATCCGTGAACCGCGACGAGTTTCTCTGCGAGGTCGCCCGGACAAAAGCCGCCGCAGCCGTTGAACTCGCCTGTCGCGCACATTTAACGCCCATTTCGCGTGTTGAACACAAGCAGGCGCTCTCGGAAGCGTGGGAAGGCGTGACGCAACTCCTTGAAGTATTGGAGGCCGCATCATGAACGTTGTGGCACTGGAACGACGCCCCAATCTTGCCGGACTTTGTAACCGTATGAGAGAGTGGGTCTTCCGGGATGCTTTGCCTTTTTGGAGCACGACGGGGGTCGATGGCAATCGGGGCTTCGTTGAGGCCCTGGATCTGGACGGCAAGCCCAAATCCGTCGGCTTCAAGCGCACCCGCGTTCACGCCCGTCAAATCTATGTTTTCAGCCACGCCTACACGCTCGGCTTCGAGCCGGGCCTTCGAACTGCCAATAACGGGCTCGATTTCCTGCGCGCGAATGCTTGGCGGCCCGGCGGAGGTTGGGTCACGTCGATGGGGGAGGGAGGCGGGATCGTCAACGCGGATCTCGATCTCTACGATCAGGCCTTCGTTCTTCTGGCTTTCGCCTGGTGGACGAGGGCAACGGGTAGGAATGATCTTATTCCCTGGATTGACCTGACCCTGGAAGCAATTGACGACCATTTCGGCCGCGTTGACGGACAGGGATGGAGCAGCGGGCCAGCAGGTGAAGGCAGGCTTTTGCAGAATCCGCACATGCACATGCTTGAAGCGCTCTTGGCGCTGCAGACCGTTCATCCAACCGCCGGCGTCACGCGGCGTTTGAAGCAAATCTTCAGCCTTTTTGAAGATCGGCTGTTTGATTACACGACTGGAACGATAGCCGAGTATTACGACGACCAATGGCGCCGCATCGGTGGCGATTATGGCCATATCGTCGAGCCGGGACACCATTTTGAATGGTATTGGCTTCTTCGCCATGCCGAGCAATGGACGGGTTATCCCGGCCGTGAAGCCGCTGAGAGGCTGTTTGCCTTTGCTCAATGCCATGGGGTCGATACAAAGACCGGTCTCATTCATGACGAGCTGTTGAGCGACGGTACAGTGCAGTCAAGCCGCCACCGGTCGTGGCCGCAGACGGAGAGGCTGAAAGCGCTTCTGGCCCGCGCGGAATTCGACGGTGACTTCGACCGAGACTGTGTCACGACAGTGCTGAGCGTACTCTTGGAGAAGTATCTCGGTATTGCGCCGCGCGGATGCTGGATCGACCACCTCGATGGAGCTGGCCGGCCGTGTGTTTCGGCTATTCCTGCAAGCACCCTTTACCATATTTTCTTAGCAACCGCCGAGCTCATTCGCCTTGAGCGACTCTGGGCTGGGGACAGAACAAGTCATGGAGCGCTGCAATGATTGTAGACAATTTTCTCAGCTGCCGCATTCTTGTCGTTGGAGACATCATGCTCGACCACTATGTTCGTGGATCGGTCCAGCGTGTCTCGCCGGAAGCCCCTGCTTTGGTATTGCAAATTCAAGACGAGCATTGGGCAATTGGCGGCGCCGGCAACGTCGCCGCTAACATCGCCTCGCTCGGGGGGGCCGCCATCCTACTGGGCCTGGTTGGCTGCGATCCGGCGGGCGCAATGCTGAAGGAGATGAATCTCAACCGAAACCCGCGGGTCGATGCGCGGCTCTACTGCCAACCGGGCTTCAACACGATCGAGAAAACACGGTTCCTCGCGCAGGACAGGCACTTGTTGCGCGCCGATCGTGAGAGCCTGATTATCAGCGATGAGGCGGAACAGGGCATTATTACAGAAATACGAAAGGCTGCTGCAGAGTGCTCCGCCATGGTTATTTCCGATTATGCGAAAGGCGTTATAACCCCAAAGGTCGTCAAGACTGTGATCGAAGTGGCCGAGCAATGGGGCATTCCCGTCATTGCCGATCCGAAGCAGCCCGATTTCTCAT
Source organism: Pararhizobium sp. DWP1-1-3 (assembly GCF_049896125.1). Lineage (NCBI taxonomy): Bacteria > Pseudomonadati > Pseudomonadota > Alphaproteobacteria > Hyphomicrobiales > Rhizobiaceae > Pararhizobium > Pararhizobium sp. DWP1-1-3. Next base: position 506,717 of record NZ_JAFCTR010000003.1, on the reverse strand, counting down.
ATTACAAAGGCTGCTCGGTGTTGACGCCGAACCGTAAGGAGCTTGCCGCTGCAAGCGGTAGAGAGGCAGACAGCGAGGAAGGCATTGCTGCAGGCATCGCCACCGCGCTGGAACAGTTCGCCGCGCCGATCCTGCTGACGCGTTCCGAGCAGGGTATATCGCTTTTCAGGCCGGGCAAGTCACCCGTTCATGAGCCGGCGCGCGCGCAACTCGTGCGCGATGTATCCGGTGCAGGCGACACGGTCGTGGCGGCATTCTCGCTCGCACTCGCGGCAGGTGAAAGTATGCCGAAGGCGATGACTATTGCCAATATCGCGGCCTCGGTTGCTGTTACCAAGAGCGGAACGGCGATGGTGACGGCGGAGGAACTGGCCGGAGCGCTCCTTATCGAAGCTGAACCCTCGAGGCGAGACAAGAAGCTTGGGACGCTCGCACTGGCCTATGCTCGCCGCGAGGCGTGGCGGCGGGAGGGGCTCACCGTCGGCTTCACGAACGGGTGCTTCGATATTCTGCACCCAGGCCATGTGAAGCTCCTGAAGGCCGCCAAGTCGCAGTGCGACCGGCTTGTGGTTGGGCTCAATACGGACGCTTCGGTTCGTCGCCTGAAAGGGCCAGAGCGGCCGATACAGGCTGAAGGATCGCGGGCCGTCGTGATCGCGGCGCTCGATACCGTCGATATGGTCATGCTCTTCGACGACGACACGCCCATGGAACTCATCCAGGTCTTGCGTCCGGACGTCATCTTGAAAGGGGCCGACTATACCGTCGACAGCGTTGTTGGTGGCGCATTCGTCCGCGCCTATGGTGGGAAAGTGGTGCTTGTGGATCTTGAGGCGGATCAATCCACCACGGGCGTCATCGCGCGGGCTCAGGCCGCACGCATGCCGCATAACGAAGCGGTACACTGACCATGGCCCGCTCTAACGGTTGGATGCGATGGCTCGATCGGTCGCTGCTTGCAGCCGCAGCCAGGGTGTTGGCAACGGCAAACCGGCATCGATCACTGCCGGTGTCACCCAGCCGCATCGGCATCATCCAGCCATCTGCGATTGGTGACACGCTGATTGCCTCCGGTGCGGTCACAGCGATCGCGGACCGCTATCCGGAAGCAACCCTTTTTATCTTCCATGGCGAAAACAACGCGCCCGCGGTGGGTATGATTGCGGCGCCGCTGACCGCTATCCGTTGCGATTTCTCGCGGCCGCACCGCGCCCTGCGTATGTTGCGAACGGCCCGCCTCGATCTCGTGATCGATCTGACCCCTTGGCCAAATCTGACGGCTATTCTCGCTCGGCTGAGTGCGACCTGCACAGTTGGGTTCGCGCCGGAAGGCTCTGTGCGGGGCGGGCTCTTCGACGTCGCGGTGCCCCACCGGGGCGAACGGCATGAGCTGGAAAATCTTGCCGCCATGGCACGCGTCTTTGGCGCGATAGGCAAATATCGAATGGAGCTTCGCAGCACGGAGTGTGCGCTGGCTCGTGAACTGCCGCTTGAGCGGCTCGTGGTCTGCCAACTCTCTGCCGGTGGCACAAGGGCAGCGGAAAAGGCTTGGCCACTGGACTACTGGGCGGCTCTATGTCGCAAACTGATCGATCTCGGATATGCGCCGGCCTTTACTGGTGTCGATGCGGATCAAAGGACCGTCGACGAACTGTCGGCGCAACTCGGCCTTTATGCCGCATCGACCATCTCGCTTTGCGGCAAGATCCCCTTGAGCGAACTGGGGGATCTCCTGCGCAGGGCTTATGCCGTCGTCAGTGTCGATACGAGCGTGCTTCATCTCGCAGGTGCGGTCGATGCCCGGGTTTTCGGTCTGCATGGGCCGACGCGCTCCTGGCGATGGGGGGCCCGTTCCGCACGCGGGTACAGCTTCGATTCCCCTCATCCGGATGCTGGCTTCATCGTTTACGGGACCGAAACACATCCTAGCGGCATGGATATCATGAAAGCGCTGGCACCCGACGTCGTTCTGCCAGTCCTCTGCGAGCATAAGACTTGGAAGGAAGGTCGTCTCGAACCGGTCCTGCCTGGCGTATGTCCGGGAGTGACATAAAGGCTTATTCAGGAGCCGTTCTTATCGATGCCAAAGGAGCCACAATGACTGTAACTCGTTATGACGTGCTCACGATCGGTAATGCCATCGTCGATATTATTGCACCCGTCCTGCCCGGCTTCCTCGATCAGGAAGTAATACAAAAAGGCGTGATGCACTTGATTGACGAGGCTCGGGCAGAAAGCCTCTACCGGAAAATGCCGATCCAGAAGAGACAAATTTCAGGCGGCAGTGCCGCCAACACTGCAGCCGGTATCGCATCGCTAGGTGGGAATGCCTGCTTCATTGGCAAGGTTAATGATGACGCACTCGGCGATTTCTTTGCGGATGACCTGACCGCCGCTGGCGTCTATTACAACACTAGACGGCTTGCGAACGGCGAGGCGACCGCCCGCTCTATGATCCTGGTGACGCCGGATGGCGAACGCACCATGAATACCTATCTCGGCGCGTGCCATCAGCTGACCGAGGCCGATATTGATGAACAGGATATCGCGGCAGCTTCTATCACTTTTATGGAGGGCTTTCTCTGGGATCCGCCGAAGGCGAAACAAGCCTTTCTTACCGCGGCGCGTCACGCCCATAAACACGGCAAAACCGTCGCCTTCACCCTCTCAGATCCCTTTTGCGTCTCCCGTTATCGCAGGGAATTCCTGGAGTTGATCCGGTCCGGTACCGTGGATATTCTTATAGCGAACATCCACGAGTTATTGTCGCTCTATCAAACAGGCGACCTGAGGGAGGCTGTTCGGCTCTTGAAGAACGACGTTTCGCTGGCGGCAGTTACCATGGGGGAGGACGGCGCCATGGCCGTCTGCCGCAACGAGGAAATCAGCATGTCTGCCTACCCGGTCGATAAAGTCGTCGATGTTACGGGAGCCGGCGACCTCTTCGCCTCCGGCTTTCTCCTCGGAATCAGTAATGGTCTCACCCCCGCCAAGGCACTCAGGCTCGGCTGCTCGTCCGCCTCCGAGGTTATTACTCATATCGGCGCGAGGCCGGAAGCCAATCTCGCGACATATGTGAGACAGCAAGGCTTCTTTGAAACGCCGTTGCGGCTGGCACTGTGAATCCTTTTTGAGCCAAGGCGCACCAAACTCATGCGCCAATGAAGGTTTAGAACCGGTAAGACGCCGTTGGTCTTTTCGGGAAGAACCGGGCTACGCTACAAATGAATGTTTCATCGTAGACCCACCAATACAGCAATTCCAGAAAACAACTGAAAATTTGCCCTTTTTAGGCCTTCTTCATTTAGCGCCGCGGGTGCGCCGCCAGGAACGATCACATCCGTTTCCGTGTTCGACCCTCCGTCCTACGGTAATAGTGGCTGGCCTATGGGAACGGCCGTGTGCCACTGAGAAGTGCCGTTTCTCTGCCGAACGGATTAATGCGGAGCGGTCGCCGAGATGATCCCGAGCTGACCAAGCCCGCTCACGAAGAGCTGGACCGCAACGGCCGTGAGAAGTAGGCCGAAGACCACCTCCGAGATGATGAGGCTTGCGGGCTTCATCCGTTTTGCGAGCACCTCGATATTGGTGAAGATCAAGTAGTCCAGTGCCGCGACCAACAGGATCAAGACCAGAACAGTTGCTGCGCTGGCGACGGAAATGACCTCGCCGGAGGCAATGATCAACACCGTGATGCCGACGGGGTTGAGAAGGTAGGGAACGGCAAGCGGAAAGACAGCAATCTTCTCCGGATCGATAGGCAACCCAAGTTCGTCATGTTTCTCCGCCGGACCAGCTGCCATTTTCAGTGCAAGGAGGCCGAGAACAATACCACCGGCAATTGCGACCGCTCCGCCCGTTATGTGGAGCAGCCGCATTAGCAATGCGCCAGTCGCGAAGATGATCAGAGCGGTAACGGTTGCAGTCAGGACCATCTGGCGGCCAATCTTGGCTTTGGAGGGTGCGTCGAAACTCTTGGTCATCTCAAGAAAAGGCACGAGGGCGATCTTTGGCCCCATTCCCACGAGGAGCAAAAGGAGAAGCTTCGCGATTAATCCAGCATCGATGACGGTGAAATTCATCCCAATGTTCCCGCGCTCTCATCCCCGTGCAAAGCCGGAGGCATCTTCCCCGAAAGCGCAGCACAAGTCTTTCTGCGCCGTGTCAGTATGCGGAAAAATTCTGACGATGCGAGTATCTAGTGGAGGTTACGTATTATATTTTTTGAATTTCCCATTCGCGCCGGGCGTGGCGTGCTCCAATACGCTCGCTAGCGTGTTCAGATCAACCGGTCGCGTGACCAACAGTTTCCACGCATCTGCCCAACCGGCATCTTAGATCGATCATTGTTCGGAGAAGGCCCTGGACATGCTGTCTGTTACCGGCTTTGCGAGGTAACTGAAGAATGTTCTCTCAGCCGTCTGAATCATCACTTCCACGGGCATGCCGGGCGTTGGAGAGAAACCATGGACCCGTGCCATCTCGCTAGTCGTGATGTTGATGCGCGCAAGATAGACATCGTGAACCGCCATGCCGGCCTTGCTGTCCTGCAGGGCGTCTGCCGAAATGTAGAATACCTTGCCTTGAAGGACCGGTGTTGTCCGCTGGTTGAGTGCGATCAAACGTAAGGTGGCGGCCTGACCCAGCTTCACGCTGTCAATGTCATTGCGAGGGATCTGCGCTTCAATGATCAACGGCACCCCCGCAGGGAGAATTTCAAGAATTGCCTTGCCACTTTCGATGACACCGCCCGTGGTGTGGTAGTGGATACGGACAACGGTTCCGGAAACTGGCGCATTAATGGTCGCCCGCTTGAGGACATTTTCAGCCTCACGCAATTGTTCGCGTACAGTATCGCGTTCACTTTGTATCGACTGCAGTTGTTCGAGAGCCTCTTCCTGGTAAACACCTTCGGCCCGCAGGACTTCTTGTTGGCCCTTAACCATCTGCGCTTGTGTTTCCGCTACCTCCGCCTCAAGGCGGCCGATCTGTCCCTCAGCCTCGGCAATTGCCCTTTGTATGGCCTTTACCTCGTTTGCACGTACGAGCCCCTTGGCCATCAGGCCCTTCTTGCTTTCAAGCTCATCCTTGAGCAGGTCCAACTGGCGCATCGTCGCGCTACGCTGCCTTGTGTATCCTATCTCACGAAATTGCAGAGCTTTCGTGTTCTGCTCCAGAAGGGAAAGTTCACTGGACAGCTTGTGCTGCTGTGCCTTGAAATTGAGTTGCTGGCTGACGAGGATCGACCAGACGTCCTGGTCGGCGCGATGTTCGTTCAGCAGGCTGGTTATATCTAGAACTTCGGCGTTCTCGAATTGTGCCGTCAGACGCGCCGCGGTAACGTCCAATCGTATGCGCCGCAAAAACAGCTCCCGCTTTCTTGCCTGTGCTGCAGTCTCATCAAGCCGGACAAGTGGTTGGTTTTCGATCACTTGATCGCCTTCGCTGACGAGAATCTCCTTGATGACGCCCCCCTCAAGATGCTGCAGGATCTTGTTCTGGCCTGTGGCTACGAAACTCCCCTGGGCAATGATCGCTGCCGCGAGCGGAGCTGTGGACGCCCAGACGCCGAAACCCCCGAAACACACGCCTAAGAGGATCAACCCGACCGTCGTCTGCTTCCAGATCGATCTTGGAACGTCGGAATACCATTGTATATCGTGGACCTTTACGATGTCAGACATAGTGAGCGGCCTCTATTGTAATTGATGACCGAAGACGCCGGTCTCGATATTTATTCCCCGGTTCTCCAAGGCTTTCAAAACGTCCATACGCATTCCAAACAGCGCCACCGTTCCGTTCACCAACAACAATATCTTGTCGACGCTTTTCAGAAGCGAGGGGCGTTGCGTGATGGTGATCACGGTAATCTTCTGTTCCTTAGCATGCTCCAGGGCTCGCGCGAGTGCCGCGTCACCCGCATTGTCCAGATTCGAGTTGGGCTCATCCAGCACCACGAAATGGGGGTCTCCAAAAAACGCGCGCGCAAGCACGATACGTTGCTTCTGGCCGCCGGAAAGGGGCGAACCATCAGCTGCGACGACCGTTTCATACCCGTGGGGCAGGCTGGCGATCATCTCGTGGACATCAGCCAGCATGGCTGCTCGATAGACCTGCTCATCCTCGGCGTCCGTTCTCATCCGGGCGATATTGGCCTTGATCGTGCCGGGGAAAAGTTGCACGTCCTGCGGCAGGTACCCGATATTCTCACCGAATTGGCGCTGATCCCAATTGCGCAGATCCATCAGGTCCAGCCTCACATTGCCAGAGGTCGGCAATATCGAGCCCACCAGCATTTTGCCCAGCGTTGTCTTGCCGGCGCCGGAATTGCCGATGACGGCGAGGGAATCTCCCGGTTGCAGGGCGAACGAGATGCCGTTGAGGACGACACGCTTGGTGCCGTGCGGCACGTAAAGCAGCCGTTCGACGTCAAGGCGTCCTTCGGGCTTCGGTAGATAGAGGCGTTCAAAGTTCAAAGGCGAAGTCGTCAGCAGCGCGGCTATCCGACCATAGGCCGAACGCGACTGGCTGAATTGGTTCCATCCCTCTATTGCCCCTTCAATCGGCGCAAGTGCACGGCCGGCGATTATCGATGAGGCGATCACCATGCCGCCGGTCAGTTCGCCCTCTACGGACAGATACGCCCCCCAGCCCAGCATCGTCACCTGGGTTAAGAGTCGTGTGCCCCTTGAAATCGCCGATATCGCGATATTCCTATCTTGCGCAATAACCTGCGCTTTCAGGGAGGCGGCAGTGTCCTTTCCCCATATCTGCACAGCTTCCGGTATCATCGCCAATGCATTGATGATCTGCGAGTTGCGTGTCATCGAGTCCAGGTGAAGATTGGCTTTCACTTGGGCTGTGTTGGCATCCGCGAAGGGAGTTGCTGTCAGGCGCTGGTTTATTTGGGTGAGAATCAAAAGCAGGATTGCCGATGTCACGACGATAAATCCGAGATGCGGATGAATGAGGAACACGGCGAGGAGAAACACAGGGGCGATGGGAGCATCAAGAAATGACAGGAGGGTTCTGGAAACGAGGAACGATCGAACCTGCTGCAGGTCCCCGAGAACTTGGTATTCCCGGCCGTTGCCCTGTAGCGAAGCGCGCGATGCCGCGCTCAGGATAGGCGCCCCAAGTTGAGCGGCAACCTCTACGGCAGTGCGCATCAGTACGAAACGCCGCAAGGCGTCGAACATGGACTGAAGTATGATCGCACTGACGATGACGATCGTCAGCATGATCAAGGTGTCAATCGAGCGGCTCGTCAGGACCCGATCTGAAATCTGGAACAGGTAGATCGGGATTGCCAAGACAAGCACGTTGCTGGCGATCGTAAATAACATGACAATCATGAGGTTGTGGCGAACGGCATTAACGCCTGCCTTGAGACTGGCGTTGAAATCGATGGGGCCGAGACGCTTGTGGAACGTACCGCGTCCACTGCCCGTTCCCTTCCCGCCTCCACCCGCATTTGGTTTTTCGGAAGACTGAGGATCGATCAAAACCGGTCCACGGTCACCCTCCAGGATTTTCATGCCATCGCCCGCCTTGGCTTGCGGTACGTCGCGTGCCGACGGCTCAGCCGGCGCGGTGTCAACGGTTTTCAACGTGGCGCGGATAGTGCCCGGACGTGGGGTGAAGGTTTTGGTGATAGTGTGTGGGCGTTGTACTTGCTGACCATTCATTTCGCCTTGGCGGCTAGATCTGTCCGTGGGGGCTGGGGCGTCTCCCAGGCTAGCCTTCAGGCATTCCTCCACCGCCTGCTCAAGTTTCGCACATGCCGCCTCGATATCTTCGTATGCGTCCCGGGGCGGTCTTTTATTTTCTATCTTCGCCTCCCTCGGTCCAACCGGAACGGTCAGGCGACTGCGAATATCGAACATGCATCCCCCTAATGTCCGAGCACGCCGTTAACCCCGTCGTCCGGGTGTATATCGTGCTCTGCTGTGTATGGCGTGTGGGCGGTATCGGTAGCGTCCAGCATGGAATCGTCGAGGAAAAGCACTGCCTCGTTAACCAGCGCATCCGGATGAGGACTGCCAGACTCAGCGTGCCCCGATATCAGTTCGGCATGATAAAGTGTCTCGAGAGAATATTGGTCGCCGCCGACATATGTCTTTCCGAAAGAATCAAGATCTGCGATGGCGGCGCTGTTGACGAGCGCGTTGGAGCCCGTCGAGATCGACCATTCCGCAGTAAGATTGGGGGCGACGGCATCCTTTGCGAGGGCAATCTGATCACTGTCGCCAAGAATGTTTGTCTGCTTAATATATTGAAGGTTGAGAAGGTCACCACGGATGTACAAAACACTCAGCCCGTTCAGGCCCGCGAAAGCGTCATCGGAACGCACATCATCTGGAATATCCCTCCCGCCGTCCGCAAGTCCCGCTACGGCATCCAGATAATGTTGCGGCATGTCTTCGAAGCGGTCTGGATTTCCAATGTTGGTAATATGGGCCTGGTTCCAGAGCAGGTTTGCCGAGGTTGAGACTTCACCCGTTCCGGTCGTGTGGAAACCAGCGCCTGCGCCAACCACATCGTTGTCGAACAGCACGTTTGTCTGCTGAATGAAGTTGGCATCGTAAACCGAGCCACCAACGATTATCAGGTCGTACGAGAAGCCTAACTCGAAGACCGATACGTGGTTCACGCCGATGTTGTTTCCACTCACAACGCTCGTCGTTACTCCGGACGATGAGAGAACGCCGACATCGTTGTCACTCATGAAGGTGAACTGTTCAAGCCAGTTCACGATCAACAGGTCACCTTTGATCTCCGTGATTGACCAGTATGTTGGATAGTGGTCCAAATCAACGGGATCGGCGCCGGGGTTCTTGGAGACATCTAACCGCTCGAACGTCGCGATGTTGAACAGTTCGTTGGCTTCGGCATTCGTTGGGATGCCGATTGAAGATGTGATTGCGTCGGTGTCCCACAAGGCATTGGTCTGGACAATTACGTTTAGCTCTACATGATCTCCAACGATGGCGGTTACAGTCCCGCCCGTCCAGAAATTCTTCAGAAGCGCTTCGTTGACCAGCGTGTTTCCACCGCTTTGCAGTTCGACTGAGGCCTTGATCGCGACTGTTCCATTCTCCATCGTCCAGGCATTGGAACCGGTATCATCCTCGGTTTCGTCATCAACGAATGAATGGTAGTCTTCAAGCTTGGGTGCCTGTGCGACCAATTCGCCGTTGACATAGACGCCTTCTATCGTCTCCTGATTGGTGAAAATCTGCACGGCTTCATCCGAAGCCAATTCTGAAGTTTCGATTTCAAGAACGCTTGTCTTGATCAGCGTGATAATGTCATCGCTGGACCCAGGGCGCTCCAGGTCGCCGAGTGGCGATAGTGATAGGGCGGACTCCGCGCTGGCAAGCAGCCGGTCATTGTCTATGGCGGCTGGCGAAAAGTCGAGGTTGTGGCCCCCAACACTGAAATAGTCGTCGTCGGAAAGGATGACGATCTGGTTGATGAAATTGGCGACTGATCCGGGAGGTTCTGGGTCCGGGGACGTGAATTTCGTCGTCCAATGTGCGCGGGCGGCTTCATATTTTGGCCAGTCGTACCATGTGCTGCCAGGGTCATTTCCATCTACGTTGTTTGGACGGTGCGTGTCCTGGAATCTTGCCGGTCGCGCATAGGCGTGCCAAGGCTCAGACCTGGGGGAACGGTAGTCGAATCCCGGCTCGTAACCCAGCAACTGATACGGTGCGGCGAAATCGGGAACGATAGCCGGAAGCGGCTCCAGTTCGGACGGAACAGGATGAAAGGAGAATTCGTGATAGGCTTCTCTAAAGCGAGCTTCCTCCACGCTGACATGAAACACGCCAATGAAATGGGCAATCTCTTCGGTGATCTTGTCAAACATCGACATAGCCCAACCCCCCTGCCAGTTTCAACGATCGCCTGGCGGAATAAGAGGCTGCGCAGGGGACCTGCGCAGCCTTGATCGCGTGTTCACATCTGTCGAGAGCAGGCTCTCCCTTATTAACCGTCGTGCGTATCTTCTCCGACAACGGAACTCGTCAGGTCACCACCGACCACGGTCATGTCGACCGCGTTTTGTTGAAGGTTTGCCCCCATCACGATTTCCTGGTTGAAGGCACTTGTGTCGATGACAGCATCGGCATGGGCTGAACTCGTACCGGTGACGAAACCGTCATCACCATTGTCTGAGCCCCACGAACCACCATCGCCAGCGCCGCCATAGCCCGTGGTGGCCGTGCCGCCATCACCGCCGGCCCCGCCAGCACCGCCATATGACCAGCCACCATAGCCGTCACCGCCTATGCCGTCGGCCCAAGCGCCGCTCAGAGCAGAGCCACCGTCGCCACCACCAGCTTCAGCCCAGCCGCCATAAGCGTCGCCGCTCGTGGCGCTGCCGCTGGTTGCGTCGCCGCCGGTTCCAGCTGCACCATTGCCGCCGTCGCCGCCGGTACCCGTGCCGCCGCCGCTGCCGGTTCCAGTGCCGGTTCCTGTCCCAAGCGCATCACCACCGCGGCCACCGTCACCGGCGTCCGTAGCACCGCCGCCTGCACCACCTTCTCCGCCTGCACCTGGATCGCCGCCGGCGCCTCCCGTGTTGCCGGCACCGGCACCGCCGGTGTTGTCGCCGCCGCCGTCGCTATCGACGATAACGGGGTTGATCAGGCCGAGAACAGCGCCGATTCCGGTGTTGGCCGCACCGCCGGTAGCGTTACCGCCGTCGCCGGCATCCGATGCTTCGCCACCGTTTGCATTGCCGCTGTCGCCGCCGTCAGCTCCGTCGCCGGCCGTGTTGTCGCCACCGTTGCTGCCGTCACCGGCAAAGGCAAGACCTGCACCAAGCCCGAGGCCGAGTCCCAGGCCGACGCCAAGACCGTCTGCTCCATTGCCGCCACGGCCGCCGTCACCGTTACCGCCATCGGCGCTGCCGCTTGCAGCCGCTCCACTGGCGCCCGAACCACCGCTGGCCTGACCGCCTTCACTGATGCCGCCCGCTGCCAGGCTGGCAGCAAGACCGCCAGTACCCGCGCCGGCGAACCCGAATCCGCCTATAGAGCCACCGCCGCTTGCGCCATCGCCGCCATCGGCATCCGCATGACTACCGCCACTGCCGCCAGAACCGCCGCCATTGATGCCTTCTTCGGCCGACGCCGTTCCGCCATTCGCATTGTTGTTCAACGTGAACGAGCCATCGTTGCTGACCTGAGCGTTGGCCAGACTGTCGTTGTCCTGAAGGTTGGCAACCTGGTTGATGACGTTTGCGACGTTGCCGTCGCCACCCATGGCGTCGTTGAGAATGTCGTCAAACTGGATATTGAACACGCCATCGATGGAGCTTCCGCCGCTTACATCAATGTCGGCAAAGTCATCATCAGACGGCAGGTAGCCCTCCAGTCCAACATCGACAGTTACGCCCACGTCAACGGTCGTCGTATTGACGTTTTCGTTGACATTCTCGCTGTCGTTGAAATTGGCGTTGCCATTCAGGTTTCCGTTCCCGTTAAGGTTGAGATTCCCGTTGCCGTTTCCGTTGAGATTGTAGTTCGCGGACTCGCTGCTCTGACTTTGATCTTGCTCGCTGCTTTGATCCTGATCCTGATCTTGATCTTGATCTTGATCCTGTTTCTGCTTCTGTTCTTGTTCCTGGTCGTCGTCGTAGTATTTCAGATCGTAGTTATTTCTGAACTTGTCCGACATTGTCGTGTCCTTTGTCTTTGGATCCGCGACAGTTTGACCGTTATTCATCTTGTATACGGTCTTGGCCTCGCAGATGTTGAAAGTGATCTATTGGTCGAAGACGGACGTGCACCGCATGACCGCTCCATGCTGCTTTCATTGTCGTGATCTGTGATTTTTGATCCTCCCCATCGGTGAGGGGGCTCGTCGCTTAAGGCATGATCGCGCCCCAAAAGCGGCCCGATAACTCAAGCCGCGCCGCGTAGACTGTGCTCATTGCCTTGAGAAGGTAAGCTGCTAGTTAGAGCTAGACGCGTTGGGAATGCTCTTGACGCTAAATTCACGGGGCAAGTTGATTATCGCGGCTGGATTTAGCTCAAGGGAATTACGGGCAAAACTAAGAGCTCAGATGAGATTTGCAATTTGTGGTAAAACCGCAGGACACTTCACTGCCGCGGCACATGACGCGCCTGCGTTCGGTTCGGCTGCATTCGCGTCATGGATGCGGTAAGGGGAACCGCTCACCTATTGCCGGGTGGTCAAGAAAAGCTGTAAAAATGAGGTCGCGATATCACGGTTACCTCATTGTATGTAGCCTCGATGCTCCTCAGTGCCCAACATTAGTGCATCAACGCTGTTTGCTCACGTTTTCTGCCTCTTTTGTTCCCATTTTTGAGGCTCAATGGCGTTCGCGTAGCTCATTCGGTCTATTCCAAATCGAAGCTCTTTAGGTTAGGTTTTTCTAATGAAGAGGGCGAGACGGCTCTGCGATACCATATCCGGGGGGAGGCACTCTAAATGACGCACACAGCGCCTGGCGTACGAAATGGCAGCGCGGATGGAGTGGCGTCGTTGGAGGCTATCCCCTATCTGCGCACACTTCTGTTTGTCGGTCCTCCTGATATCATATCTGGAGCAATGACTGCTGCAATCGAGCGGGAATTCCCGTGTTTGAGTGTGAAGCATGCAGCCAACCTGAAATTCGCCTTAGGTGAATTTGAAGTGCCTGTTCGACTCCTATTGGTAGATATGAGCCTTGCCTATGAACTGAGCCGCTGCGCTGCGGACGTGCTCAAGCGACACCCCTCTGCATCGTTTGCCATAGTGACTGATGGCGATCTTCGAGGAACGACCGGATGGCTTCCTGCCGTAGATACCCGCCTGGTTCGGGGTCTCCTGCCGTTGAACGTTAGCCTCGACGTCCTGCTTTCCATGTTGAGGATCATCCTCAGGGGCGGGACCTATTTTCCATCAACTGCCAATAACGATCAATATAACGCGTCCTGGGAGGGAGACAGTACACGTCCGTTCGATGGGATGAGATTGCACGTTGAGCGAGAAATTCAGGGCAAAAAAATGGATCAATTGACCAAACGCGAGAATGAAATCTTGGCCAGGACAGCACTGGGTAATCCGAACAAGATCATCGCGGCGGGTTTGGGGTTGTCCGAACATACGGTGAAAATTCATATCCACAACATCATCACAAAGCTCGGCGTCCACAATCGAACGGAAGCTGTCGCGCTTTACTTTGAGCAAAAGGAAAAGGATGCCCGCGACGTATCGGCAGACGGACCCCTCCGTCCAAGCGGCGATGCGGCGCCTGGCGGCGATGCGTAGATTTCAGGACATCCTGCTGCTCTTGGGGCAGTTGAACTATACTTGGACAAACACTGAAAGCCTTCTCATTCACATGATAGCCGGGCTCGCCGTGTCGGACAAGGAAACGGCAATCGTCATCTTTCTGACGCTGAACACCCCGCGCGCGCGCATTGATCTCGTGGAGCGTCTGGCAAAGATGCAAAAAACTCCCGCCGGTTGCCGAAAAGAGATTCTGGAAGCGACAAGGCGCCTGTCCGAAGAGGCCAAACTCCGAAACAAATATAACCACTGCATCTATTCGTTTGATCCGGACAGCGGTCGGGGGCTCACGCAGTCAATGCGGATTTTCGAGGGCAAGGAGGACATTAAGTACGGAAAGATAGAACAGCTTGATGATCAGGAGATCAACCGGATCAAGGAAAGCGTAAAGTCCCTGATCGACATCAACCAATGTTTTTGGCGGATCACTGAGAAATTCGGCTTCCCCAAGTAGGATGTTAGCCGGAAGTCCGCAAGACGTTGAAATCCGGACCGAGTGTGCCGCGAAAATCTGTCCATACAGAAACAGGCGCCGAGTAGATCATGAGGTCTATATGCGCTCGGCTGTTTCGACTTTGCAATTCACTCCGAAAATGCGCGGTCTCAATGGTAACCGCTGGAGACCTACGGTAGTATATTAGGGGTAGCTTTCCTGTGGGTCCGGAACATGAAGCGTCATCTCGCAGCAATCCTGATCGCCGATGTCGTTGGTTACGGTCGCTTGAGCCAGATCGATGAGGAGGGGACGCGCCTCCGGTTCCAAGCCGACATGAAGGATATCTTCGAGCCGAGAATAAGTGACAATGGCGGCCGTTTGGTCAAGACCATGGGCGATGGCTTGCTTCTTGAGTTTCAAAGCGTTGTTGATGCATTGCGCTGTGCGGTGGAAGTGCAGCAGCAAAAGTCCGAGCAGGCTGCCTCTGCGCTGCCCGAACAGCGCCTGGACTTCCGGATCGGTATCAATCTCGGCGACATCATCGTCGAGGGCGAGGATATTCACGGTGATAGCGTCAATATTGCCGCCCGGATACAGACGCTTGCGGAGCCGGGCGGCATCGCTATTTCCGGGCCTGCCTATGATCAGGTGAAAACGAAGCTTGCTGTCGGCTTCATATCGCTTGGCGAACAGAGGGTCAAAAGCATTCGCGAGCCGATCAGGGTATATCGTGTCCTGCTGGATCCGGCGGCGGCCGGCAAGACGGTTGGCGCAGCAAAGGCGCGGCGTTCTCTGTGGATCCTTACCGCAGCGGCCTTACTGGTGGTGGTCATGGCTGGCGCCGCAGTCTGGTGGAGGCCCGAATTGCTCCAGACTCCAGTGGCGACGAACCGGTTGGCGTATCCATTGCCAGACAAGCCTTCCGTTGCCGTTTTGCCTTTCATCAATGTGAGCGGGGATAAGGATCACGATCACCTAGCTGAAGGATTAACAGACGATCTCATCACCGAACTGTCCAAGGTTTCGGGCCTGTTCGTCATTGCGCGACATTCAGTTTTTGCCCTGTCGGAGAAGTCAGGAAGTATTCAGGATGTCGCAGCGGAACTTGGTGTCCATTTTGTTTTGGAAGGGACCCTGCAGCGTGCGGGCGCACGGCTCAGGATCAACGTCAAGCTCATCGATGCTGTCACGGGGCTTTCCCTTTGGGCAGAGCGGTACGATCGGCAATATGAAGATCTTTTCGTCGTTCAGGATGACGTCATCGGTAAAATCATTTCCGCCTTGGCAGTCAAGTTGAGCGAGGGTGAGAGGGACCAGTTGGCGCGGATACCGACCAACAATCTTGAGGCCTATGACTATTATCTCAGGGCCGAGCAGGAAGGTATCACCTACAGCGATGTCGAAACATATCGCCGGACCTTGTCCTATTACCAAAAGGCAATCGATCTCGATCCGAAATTTGCCAATGCGCATGCAGGCATTGCGCGCGTCGCCGTCGATGTCTGGCGCAACGACTACACCTATCTCTGGTCGGCGGCCGTGGCACGCAAGATTGCCTATGACGCGGCGGGGGAAGCGCTGAAACTGGAGGGGAACAATGCGCGGGCACTGGCTGTGCTGGCTTTGTTGCAACTGGTAGACGGCCGTGATGCCGAGGCGCTGAATTCCGCCAACAAGGCGGTCGAGGCACAGCCAAGCGACGCAGAGGCATTTGGAAACCTCGCACTTATTCTGGCTCATACCGGTAAACACGAGCAGGCAATCGTCGAGATGGAGAAAGCCCTTCGTCTCGACCCGTCGCCGCCGCCGAGTTTTCAGCTCTTGGCCGGCATTGTTTTCTATACGGCAGGCGACATTGAGCGGGCGATCCCCTTGATGGAAGCCGCGCGCGGCGCCCTCCCGGATGCAGAACCCGTGCATGAATATCTGACCGCCGCTTATACTATCAGGGGCGATCGGGTGAATGGTGCAGATGAAGCGGCAAGACTGCTCAAACTCTTCCCAGACAGCAATCTGACCTACTATGGCTATCTCTATGACTATTGGCATGACGACGATCTTCAGCGTCATCTCGGCAGCCTTCGCGCTGCCGGCATCCCTCAGTGGCCGTTCGGCTT
This sequence comes from Pararhizobium sp. DWP1-1-3, assembly GCF_049896125.1. NCBI lineage: Bacteria > Pseudomonadati > Pseudomonadota > Alphaproteobacteria > Hyphomicrobiales > Rhizobiaceae > Pararhizobium > Pararhizobium sp. DWP1-1-3. The sequence goes on along the minus strand of NZ_JAFCTR010000003.1, from coordinate 490,856 downwards.
TGAGGGAGCGGAGGCAGATAAGGTTGTCGGAGTGGACCTACGCTCCATCGTCAAGGAAAAGACTTGGGTGGGAAAACACAGGAACGGAACAGGTTTCATCCAATACTTCGACACTGCGGGAAACACTGCGTACCGTACCGCAAATACAAGCATAACCGGGGTCGTTGAAATCCGCGACGATCGCCTGTGCGAGACGTTCGCCGGATATTTTATGGATCGAATGGTTTGCGGATATGTCTATCGCAACACGACGCAGTCGAATCCTGCGGCACGATATGTTCACGTGACCCCGCAGGCACTGAAGTACTTTTCCCTCGCCCAATGACAGGCGAGGAAGCCCACCCATCCTCAGTTCGCACTATTTTGGCGCCAATCCTTCTGCAGCTTTTCCGTCACAAGCGTATGTTGCACGTCGGCCCAATGCTTTTGCGAGTTGATGACTTTCGCCGTGTTCTTTTCGAAACCCTCGGCGGCGCCGGGGTCGTAGCTGATGTACAGCTTACCTTCGATGATACGCCAGGCCTTCGGGTCGATGTTCGTGGTCACTGTTCCAAGGGATACCCCATCAGCGCAATATCCGCCGTACTGCGGTGCGTATTTAGCAGGGTCGTGCATGAACATCTCACGGTTTCTGGCGCTCGCAAAATGCCAGGTTGCACCGAGCCAATGATGTGAAAACTTCGCCGATCCCTGTACTGCCTCGTTCTGCGTGAAATAGGCGACCGGATCATACCCCTTGATGGCCACGTCACCGAAGTAGCCTGTGTTGACGAGCGGATCTTCCGCCGCAGCGATCGGCACGAAAAATATTGCAATGCCCAGCCCTGCCCATAGCGCCGCTGAGGCAATCCGTCGTATTCGCTTTTCGTAGGTCATGATACACTCCGTGTGCCCGGCCCCGGCACTCAAGCTAGCTTTATTTACGTTTCCTGCACTCGGTGTAGAGCCACTCTCCGACGACACTCGCCTGTTGACAAACGGCTCCCGCTTTCAGGAGTAGGTCTGCTGCATCCCAATGCTCGCGCCAGCCCGCCTGGGTCAACGGCGTGACGCCGTTTCGCTCCTTGGCATCCACAGTCGCATTGTTGGCCAGGAGAAATTCCACCACGTTTGCATGGCCTTCTTCGGCCGCCGCATGAAGCGGCGTCATATGGAAAAAATTCCGGTTATCGTTGACTGTCGCTCCCTCGGCGACGAGCAGCTTCACGACGTCGAGACTTCCGCCATACGCCGCAGCATGAAGGGCAGTCAGCCCGGACTTGTTGCGAACTTCAATATTAGCGCCGCGCTCAAGCAAAACAGCGACGAGCTCCGTATGGCCGGCGAGCGCAGCGAGGATCAGGGGTGGATCGCCCGCGCTGTCGGGTTCCGCCACGTCGATACCCTGATCCAGCAGCTGTTTAACGTTCTCGACATCCCCGCTCGAGGACGCCTCGTGCAATGGCCCCGCCGTCGCGGCCGACACCCAGAACGCGAAGCCGAGCACGGAAGTGTAAAGAAATTTCATCACACACCACCCGATCTTGCTACTGTTTGTCGCGAGCTGAGCTTAATATAAGCTATCACGAATACGTCATGGGAACAATGATCGGCGCTGGCATATTGGCCGAAAATGCCCTTGATTGGCCTTTATTACAACCCTGTCTGGCAAGAAGTGTTGCCGCTCGTGGCGGTGTCGGAAGGCAAATAAGACTTGCAAGGCCACAACATCATCATCAGTCTGGCAAAGCTTGCTCATCTATTTGATCAAGCAAGCGACCGTACGAAACCCTGATCAGATGTGCCGATAGACCGGACAGGGTAAACGCCTTGCCGATCATGAGGTCCTACAAGCCCCCGTTTGCGTTGAGCCGGAAGTCTTCGGCCCTGCGTCTGGAAATGATCTCAAGCGAGCGATCCGGCTGTATTCGATAGGTCTCGCTCCAATAGTTGCCGCGCTGGTCGTGGAACGTATGAGTAAACGTACTGCCGGCTGGCGACTTGGTCAGTTTGGTTCGAGGCTGCCCACCATAGGTTATGCTCCCGGGAATGGGTTCGAGCGCCACTGTTGTGCAGGCGGCAAGTGCAAGCGCCAACGCCACGAAAACTCCAGTTTTCATCTCAGGATTCCCCTCAATCGTTTACCTCATTTCACCCGCCCCCACGCGATGATGTTCTTGATAATGCGTAAATTCAATATCACTAAAAAAATTAGGAACGAGGATGGAACGGTTCCAGTCCGGTTGATGAACTGTTGCGTCGCACTACGGCTTTAGAGGTAACCTGCAACTCTCAAACCATCGTGCGGTTCATGACGTTAGTCGAGTACCGCTGGGGCAGTCCGGGCTTTTAGACGGTCGGGTGCAAATGACGGCTGTTTGCTGGAAGAAGAAGTTTTTTCAGAGCATCAATGATTTCCCACGAACGCCAGAGCAGACCTGGCGGGATGAGCGATGGGTCAAGACAGTGTTGCCAATAAACGTTTGGCGGCAACCAGATCTGCTGTATCCAAGCCTTCGTCGAACGCTTCGAAGACCGGCTGTAAAAGTGCCCGCGCATCCCTAGACCGGCTGCCGCGCGCCCAGCGTGCGGCAAGATCAGTCGCGGTTCTTAACTCCCAGGCAAGTGCGCCCATTGTCCGGCTTCTTTCCAGTGAATGCATGAAGAATGCTTCCGCATCTTCCGTCAGAGAAGGCGACATCGACAGAAGTAGGTTAGCTCTGATACGCAGCAACTCCGGCAGGTAGCAGAGGTCCCCGTTTCTGTCGACGAGTTCAATCGTTCGGTTGATCCTGACCAGGCCTTCATCGAACTCGCCGATCGCCGCCAATCCCTTAACAAGCGAAATCTCGAGCATGGTCGTGAAAACCTCGTAAGTCGCCGAATGGAGCTTGTCGATACATCGCCGCACCGTCTCGACCCCGAACGTCACGTCCCCTCGGCGGATGGCCAATTCCCCCTGAAAACCTCGGGCTACGGATACATATGGTGACAGGAAGTGCAGCCCTGCGCGCGAGATCAGCCATTCTATATGCTCCTCGGCACTCGGCAGATCGTCTCGCCACAAGAAGACAGCGATACCACCCAGAAGGGCAATGCAAAGCGTGAGCGAATGATCCAGCTTCGCCGCATCGCTGATAGCCTTGCGCGCCTGAATGTTGGCTTGCTCCGGATAGCCTTGCAGCCACAGGTTCCGGGCAAGGATGCCGCCGGCGAGATGCTTGCCTTCGAAGCCGACGTAGCTGGCGGGAGTTGGTTGTGGTCGTGGTTCGCTCCGTGCTGCGGCTTCAAGTTCAGTCCGGGCATTGACGAGATCGCCCGTGAAATGCAGCGAGTTTCCAAGAAAGAAATGCCCCAGTTCAACCGTGGCAGAATCGTCAACCGTTGCTGCGATTTCGGAACACTCACGCGCATAGTGAAGGGCAGCATTGAAATCGCCGATGCGAAGGTTGAACATGCTTAGCGGGCCCAAAACACGTAATCGGTCCAGCGTATTACCCCGTTCTTGCGCAATATGAAGCCCGCGAGTGAGGGCGGCTTGCGACGTTTCGCGGCCGCCTTGCAGATACATCCGTGAAATGCCAAGACCGGCCTGCAGGTGCATTTCCTCGATACTTCCCTTGGATGCATCATCCAGCGCAAGGAGGGCGCGTTCCGACCATCGCTGGCATTCGGGGAAGAGGGCCATCACCTGGAAAACCGGCGCAGCGGCAGCTGCGAGCCTGATGCCGACGCCGATATCGCCATGTTCCCCGAACGACCATTCCAATGCCGCTCTCACATTGTTGATGCTCACGAAATAAGGTAGCCGCTCCGGACCGGTCGATAAAGTCGGCCAATCCGGCCCGAACTGCTCCAGCCAACGTCGATAATACGTGGCATGGCGTGCAGCCAATCCCTCGCGGTCCTCGCTGGTCTGACATTGCAGCGCATAGGCCCGTGTCGTGTCGAGCAGGCGGTAGCGCATCATCGCGCCTACGGGATAGGTGGTGAGCAATGACTTGGCGACAAGATTGTCGATGGCTTCGAAGACGGCTGGGGGATCCATGTCCGATGTGGCAATAACCTCCAGTGCGGCGTCGAGCGTAAAGTCTCCGACGAAAACTGCCAGCCGCCGAAGCACGACACGCTCTGTATCCGTGAGAAGCCCAAAGCTCCAGTCGAGCGTTGCCTGTAGCGTCTTTTGTCGCGGCGGCGCCGTTCGCGATCCAGCCCATCCCAATGTCAAATGCCGATCGAGCAGCTTGGCGGTTTGAACGAGGCCATAGCTTTCAACGCGACGGGCGGCGAGTTCCAAGGCAAGCGCCATGCCGTCGAGTTTTCGGCAGATGCTCGCAACGACGCGAACATCCTCGTCGCTGAGATCGAGAGATGCGCCGCTCGCTGCTGCCCGTTCTATGAACAGCCGCGTTGCCGGAAAAGATAAAACCGCCTCGGTCGAAAGTTCCGGGTCATCCGGTGGGCAGGCGAGGGTGTCGAGCCTGTAAACGCTCTCGGCTTCGATCCTTAAAGCTTCGCGGCTCGTTGCAAGGAGAAATACTTGCGGCGCTGCCTCGACAATAGCTGCCACGAGGTCGGCAATGGCGTCGATCAAATGCTCGCACGTATCAAGTATCAGCATGATCTGCTTGTCGCGCAGATAGGCAATCAGGTTGGGACGCACGTCGTCGGATCCGACCGGCAGGCCGAGCATTGAGGCGATCCCTGCCGCGACCAGACCCGGATCGCTCAACATGCCGTAATCGGCAAACAGAACAGCCCCATTGAATGTCGGCGCGAGATGATGGGCGACCGCCGTCGCCACAGTGGTCTTTCCGACGCCACCAACGCCAACGATGGTGACCATGCGTGCCGTCATCAGCTTTTCCGCCAGTCGAAGGATGTCCTGTTCACGACCAACCATGCGATCAAGCCGGCCAGGCAGCAAGGCGTGACGGAAATCGGACGCTGCAGACCCCTGTTGCTTCCGGCCGGAACGTGAAATCGGCGCTACGAAGCAATACCCCCTTCCGGCGACAGTGGTGATATAGCGCGCGCCGTCCTGGCCATCGCCAAGCGCCTTCCGCAACCCTGTCATGTGGAAACGAAGGCTGCCCTCATCGACAATGACATCGGGCCATACGCGAGATATCAGGTCCCTCTTGCCGACGACGACGTTTGGCGCAAGAGTAAGAGCAACAAGCAAGTCCAGGGCACGCGCACCGAGGTCGATCGCAACACCATCCTTCGCAAGGAGCCGTTGGCTGACACTCAAGCGGAACGGACCGAATGATAACTCGTCGGCGGGAATGTCGCTGGCATTGTTCATGGCTCTTGCTCCAGCCGCTGCTCAATCTCCTTATACTTGAACGGCCTCGTTGGCGCCATTCAGGACGTCGGCTCTCCGGACCCGGCGGGCGCTCACACGATCTTAAACGAAACCTCGACATTGCCCCGCGTGGCCCGTGAAAACGGGCAGATGCGCCGAGCCTCCTCTATCAAAATCGACGCGACGGCGCGTTCCAGTCCCGGAAGTTGGACGACCAGTCGAACGCCGATGACAAATGCACCATCGTTCGACGACAGATCCACTTCCGCGTGGATCCTCACATTAGCGGAAAGGTTCAGTCCGGCCTCTCGAGCCACCTGTAACAAGGAGCTTGCGAAGCTTGCCGACCAACCGGCCGCCATGAGCTGTTCGGGATTGGTCCCGATGCCGCTCGAAGCGGGGTCCGAGAGCCTGATGTCGAGGACGCCGTCCATGCTGCGGGCAACGCCGTTTTCGCGCCCGCCCGTGGTTTCGGTGGTGGCCGTGTAAATCAGATGCATGGTCTTCTTCATCGGACACATCTCTTGGGCCGCAGCGCCCGTTGGAGAAATCGGCGCGCAGAGTGCACGCGCCGAGGTTTCTGCATATTCTCAGCCAGATTTCCGAAGGCTGCGAAAGCCAGCCCGGACTTCATCGGTGAACAATTGTGGTTGCTCCCAAGCCGCAAAATGCCCGCCCTTGGGAAGCTTGTTGTAGTGCACGAGATTCGGATATGCCTTTTCGGCCCAGGCACGCGGTGTCTGGTACAGTTCGTCGGGAAAGACGCTGACGGCGACCGGCACTTTCACCCCCTTCGGGGCAAAGAATGGGAGCTTGTTTTCCCAGTAAAGCCGTGCGGCCGACACGCCCGTATTCGTCAGCCAGAACAGCGTCACGTTGTCGAGGACATCGTCAGGGCTGAGGCCTTCATCCTGGCCATCGAATGATCGTGCGATCATTTCCAAGCTCGCCCTGTCGTGATCGAGCATATAGGTTGCAAGAGCGATTGGAGAGTCCGTCAACCCGGTCAGAGTTTGCGGACGTGTTCCCATCAAAAATGCGTAGTAGACATTCTTGTAGAAGAACACGAGCTCGTCGTACGAGCGCGTTTCTTCATCCGAAAGCCCGAGGGGAGCCGGCGCGCCGGCAAAAGATGCGTTGTTTATTTCGTCGGGAATTGCGCCCGGCATGTTGGTATGAATGCCGAGCAGTTCCGGGGGAGCTTGTACGCCGATCATATCGGTAACGACAGCACCCCAATCGCCGCCCTGCGCCACAAACTGCTTGTAGCCCAGACGCCGCATCAAGGTGATCCAGGCTTTTGCGACGCGTTCCGGCCCCCAGCCGGTCGCTTCCGGCTTTTCCGAGAAGCCGTACCCCGGCAACGACGGGATGACGATATGGAATGCATCCGAAGCACTGCCGCCATGGGCCGTCGGGTCAGTGAGAGGTCCGATGATCTTCAACTGCTCGATGATCGAACCGGGCCAACCATGCGTGACGATGAGCGGAAGCGCATTTTCATGCTTGGAGCGGACATGGATGAAATGAATATCCAGGTCATCGATCTCGGTGATGAAATTCGGCACCGCGTTGATCCGAGCCTCCACCTTGCGCCAGTCGTATTTGTTCTGCCAGTGATCCAACAATTGCCGGGTCGTTTTCAGTGGAACCCCCTGGGAAAAGTCGCTGACCGTTTCTTTCTCAGGCAACCGTGTGTGGGCGAGGCGGTAACGAAGATCGACAAGATCCGCTTCGGGAACATTGACCTGGAACGGGCGGATGGCATCGGATTGCGCCGCTGCCGTCGAATATGCGGGAAGCAGACTTGCAATACCCAGCGTGGCGATCCCAGACGCCGCGGCACCCAACAGGCGACGACGGCCCTCGTTGATAACGTCAGTCTTGATTGCGGCCATGATCATTCTCCTCGGAAACATTGGATTGAGACTGCACGACTGTGCTGCTCCAAGGGGTACGCCGACGAGAGTAGAGGCACACGTTAGGCGTTGTTAGATGTTCATAGCGTCCTATGCCCGCCGGAAGGAGCGTCGCTCTCCCCCTGCCAAAGCCGGCCCACAAAGCGTTTCAACGTTACATCGGGGGCGCTGTTACTGGAGGCCACTCATGGCGGCTAATGACGACTAACAACGCATAACGTGCGGTTCCTGTCATGGAGGGGTACCTCTTGGGCAGCACAGTTGTGCAGACGATCAATCATCAAAACCAAGAACAGGATATTCGTTATGACCAACAAGGTTCTCTTTACTGGCAAGACGCACAACACTAACGGCCGCGATGGTGGAGCCCGCAGCAGCGACGGTTATCTGGACATCAAGATGAAACAGCCGCATCCTGCCGCCGAAAACCTCTTCGGTGCCGCCTGGTCGGCCTGCTACATGGGGGCCATCGAGGTCGCCGCCTCGCAAAGGCAGATCAAGCTCCCGGCTGGGATCGCCGTCGATGCCGAAATCGATCTCAACGCTGATGATGGCAACTATTTCCTGAGCGCTCGCCTCAACGTCATCGTACCGGAAGTCGATCCTGCAATCGCTCGCGAACTGCTTGAAGCTGCGCACAGCATTTGCCCGTATTCGAAGGCGACACACGGCAATATCAACGTGGTCACCAACCTCGTCTGAACACGGTCTCTCGGGTCTGTCAGCGACAAGCCGGCAGACCCGGCAATTACCGAGCTCATCGTGTCATCCATCATCCCAAGGCGCGAAAAGGTCTGGAGGCTATCCATGTTGAAGTTCCGCATGCAGCGCGAGGCGTACCATGACTTCGCCGAACTGCTCGACACCTCAATCTATCAACCGTTGCCGGAAGACTGGCTTGTCGGAGTAACGGACGTTACCGATTCCAGCTTATCGATCGCGTCTGGCCGCCACAGAGATGTCAATTACGCGGGCGCGTCGATAATCGCAGCGCTGGGAAACGCGTGGAACAGTTTCGACTTTCCATTCGTGTTCCGCGGCGATGGTGCGGCATTCGCCATACCCCCCGAAAGACGTGAAGTCGCGACCTTGGCGCTTCGGCAGACTGCAGCATACGCCCGCGAAAGGCTCCAGTTTGATCTGCGCGCCGGCTTGGTCTCGGTGAAAGAAATCCGCGCAGGCGGACGCGATGTGAAAATAGCGCGCTATGCCGCCTCCACGGCCGCTTCATATGCGATGTTCGCCGGCGGTGGGCTGAATTGGGCTGATCGGCAGATCAAAACCGGAAAGTATGCGATCGCTCCGGGTCCCCAGCATGCGACGCCGGACCTGACTGGATTGACCTGTGAATGGGCACCGATCCCGAGCCAGCACGGCGAAATACTCTCTCTTCTGATAGAACCTTGCGATCATGCGAAGTCGGACGATTTCGCGATGCTGGGAAAGCAGGTTCTCTCGGTTTTTGATGCGGGAGAACGGCAGTCACACCCTGTGCCCAATGATTTAGTCGTCACGAAAGATATAGCAGACGACCTCGGGGGCAGGGCGTGGTCCGATGTTGTCTCGAATTCGGATTATCGCAGGTACGACGATGTCCTGCGTCTCACACTGGACTGCACGGCGGAACAGATCGACATGGTCGAGGCACTTCTCCGCGCCGCCAAACTTCGAGGGCAGGTCAGTTTTGGCCTGCATCGGCAGTCACACGCCTTGATGACCTGCCTGGTGCCCTCCGGCAGTAAAAATTCGCACCTTCATTTCCTGGACGGAATGGGTGGCGGGTACACTAAGGCGGCCGCAATGCTGGAGGCTATGCATTGACCGTCATTCGGCGAAGTGCGCGAATCTCAATCAAGGCCTTCACTACGGAGTGGACCAGGATGTTGTTGATCGTACAGCTGAGGTGGTACGGGGTCGTTCACGCCTTATGACCTCTCGGCGTTGTCCGTTGGCGAATACCTGGGCTAGACGTCCATCGTCGCAGCCACTGGGAAAGACGGCGGTCCGGCTTGTGCCGTCATTTGTTAGCCCAAGCCTCTTAGAAGCGTCGGTATGAGCTCCGACACCGTCGGATGGATTGGAACCGACCACTGGAGATCGGTGTAGCGGGTCCCTGCACTCATGGCATTGATAATACCGTGGATTGCTTCGTCGCCTTCTATGCCGAGTATCGCCGCTCCAAGGATTTGTCCGGTGTCGGCGTCGGCTATCACTTTCATGAAGCCGAGGGTCTCGTCGCGCTCTTTCGCCCGCCCGACCCGGGCCATGGCACGTTTGGAGACATGGATATTGCGGCCTGAGGAGGCTGCTTCCCTCTCCGTCATTCCGACCCGGCCCAGCGGTGGATCAATATAGAGGGCATATGCTGGAATGCGGCTCGACAGTTTGCGGTCTTCACCATCGATAAGGTTGGCGGCAACAATCTCGAAATCATTGTAGGAAGTGTGTGTAAAGGCACCGTGCCCGTTGCAATCGCCGAGCGCCCAAATGCCTGGGACGTTGGTCGCCAGCTTTTCATCGACGACGATGTAGCCGCGTGCATTTATCGCGACCCCCGCGAGATCGAGGCCAAGATCGTCGGTATTCGGCGCGCGCCCGGTCGCCACAAGGACGTGACTGGCATCGATCGCGGCGCTATTCAGGGATATCCTTGCCCCGTCGCCGTTTCTGGCAAATGCGATGCTTTCCGCGCCTGTGCGAACGTCAATGCCCTCGATTTCTAGGATTTCCTGAATGGCCTGGGAAACGTCGCTGTCCTCGCGAGATGCGATCTGGGCTCCGCGCTCGATCACCGTGACCTGCGAGCCGAATCGGCGATATATCTGCGCGAACTCCAGGCCAATATAGCTTCCGCCAATGACAGCGAGGTGGCGGGGCAGGGTGTCGAGCTTGAGGATTGAGGTGCTGGTCAAATAATCGATGCTGTGGATTCCCGCTAGGTCAGGAATAACCGGGCGCGCTCCGACATTGAGGAAGATCTGCGGGGCAGTGAGGGTCTCGCCATTGACGCTGACCCTGTCTGCGGCTTCGAACCGAGCGTGGCCAAAGATCATAGTGACGCCATCCATGGTGCCGAGCCAAGTCCCCAGTCCATCGCGGGCGTCCATGGTTATCCGGTGTGCGCGGCGCTGAACGACCTGCATATCGACGGATACAGCGCCCGCGATTTTAACGCCCAACTCGGCGCTGCCCCTGCTGACATAAGCCGCGCGGGCACTGGCAACCAGCGCCTTGGTAGGCATGCAGCCCGCATTGACGCAGGTTCCGCCGAGGAACTTTCGTTCAATAAGCGCAACCCTCATGCCGCGCTCGGCCATCCGGGCGGCAAGGGAGGGGCCGGCCTGGCCAGCGCCGATGAAAATCGCGTCAAACCGTTGCATCAGGCTGCTCCCGGCTGTCCGGTCGGTGATCCTCAAGGGTGCGTTTCACCGCAGTGCCCCGCTCAGCGACCAAGCTCGATGGTTACTGCGTTCAGCCGCGCGTACAAACTGGTTGGTCGCAACGCCTCGGCTCTCAAAGTTGATTACACCCTCAGTTGACCTCGATCCAGGCCTTGTCAACATCGACCGCGACTGCGGCAATGATGATCGCGCCGTTTTTCAGCGCGAACACAGAACGCGTTTGCCTGTGAGCTCAGGCCTTAGCACCGATTATCCTTAGCCCTGCCGGAAATCCCCCGCGATCCGTCATCACATTGGAGTACGGGCCCGTGCAACACTTACCAACTTTGGAAGCGCCTTGCAGACCGATTGCTAAGGTTTGCGGTCAGGTAAAAACTGGCAGGATCAATGTTTGTAAAATCGGGGTCCGGCCGGCCTTTTTTTGGGCGAAATCGCCGGCCGCGACCGGGGTGGCGTGAAAAAATCCAAGGGTCGTAAGGCTAGGCCGGACGTCCCAACATTGATCCAACTGTCGGGGAATCAGCATGACCAGTTTTCGCGAGATCGCTTTCATCGACCCCGCAGTTGCGGATTCCGAAACGCTGCTTGCCGGTCTCCGTTCGGATGTCGAGTCAGTCATGCTCTCATCCGATGAGCCGGCTCTGACCCAGATGGCGCGGAAACTGGACGGTCGCAGCAATCTCGACGCAATCCACGTGATCGTGCACGGTCGGCCCGGCGAAGTAACCTTTACGGCGGGCGCGGTCTCGTACGAGGCGATCAAGGATGAAACGACCGAGCTTCCTGACTTCAGCACAGCGCTGGGAACGCAAAGTGCCATGCTGATCTGGGCATGCGAGACCGGCGCTGGTGAACGCGGTGCAGCATTCGTCGATGCTCTTGCTGCAAGGACAGGCGTGCGTGTCGCCGCCGCCAGTGGCTTTGTCGGCGCGGAATTCCTCGGTGGAACGTGGTCACTGGATCGCGGGGCCGGACCCGGTCTTGCGCCACTGACACCAGAGGCAATGATGACCTATGCGGGGATCATGGCGACGTTCACCGGGACCACCGGCAACGACACCGCGAATGCAACGACGGGCACCCTTACCGGGTTCTCAGGCGGTACTGTGGCTCAGCTTCAGGACGCCATCGGTGATACTTTCAATGGGGGCAACGGTGCCGACACAATTGTCGCTGGCAGTGGCGACGACACAATCAACCTGGGCAGTGGTCAGTTCGTTGCTGGCGAGTCGATCCAAGGCGGCGCCAATAGCGCCAGCGGCACGCGCGACCAGCTGGTACTGACAGCCGGCGGTACCTTTAATTTTTCGCTTGGCTTGGTTTCGGGCATCGAGACGCTTACCGGAAGCAGCGGCAGCGATAATGTGACGATGACTGCAGCGCAATGGACCGGGTTCATCGCAATGGATTTTGGCAGCGGCTTGCTGACCACCGATGTGCTGAATGTTCTGGCGAGCGGCAACATCTCGGCACTCACCATACCGACGGTCAGCAATGTCGAAACCGGCAATCTCATCGGCACGGCAGGCACCGACACGGTGACACTCAGCGGTGCTCAGCTCGATGCAATCCTCATCGGTACGGGGACAATCAATCTCGGCGCCGGTATTGGCGACACGATCAATCTGACCTCGACCTCGTCCGACCTCAACAACCTCGGAGCGACGAACGCATCCATTCAAGGTGTCGAAGCAATCTCGGCTTCGGGCGCAGCGGCAGGCGTGACCATCGCGCTGACTGGCCAAACCGAAGCGTTCGCTGTTACCGGCAGCAACCAGGCGGATACAATCACCGGTGGGGCCGGTGCCGACACATTAGTTGGCGGTGGCGGCGCCGACACGCTAAACGGCGGGGCAGGCAATGACGCGATCACCTATGACGGCTCGGATGTCTCGATCGCTGGTGGAACCAACACCGACACGCTGATTGTCAATGGTGCAGCGACGATCAACCTGGCGTCCGCCGATCAAACCTCCGGCGATACCGCCGTTGTCACGGGGTTCGAAAATGTGAATGCCGGCGGTTCGAGCGCGGCCGTCAGCCTCACCGGGGATGGCAATGCTAACGTGCTGACCGGCGGATCGGCCGCTGACACGATTGTCGGCGGTACGGGGGCGGACACGCTGAACGGCGGGGCAGGCAATGACACGATCACCTATGACGGCTCGGATGTCTCGATCGCTGGCGGAGCCAACACCGACACGTTGATCGTCAACGGCGCGGCGACGATCAACCTATCGTCCGCCGATCAAACCTCCGGCGATACCGCCGTTGTCACCGGTTTCGAAAATGTGAATGCCGGCGGTTCGAGCGCGGCCGTCAGCGTCACCGGCGATGGCAATGCCAACGTGCTGACCGGCGGATCGGCCGCCGACACGATTGTTGGTGGCGCCGGTGCCGACACGCTTAACGGCGGGGCAGGCAATGACACCATCACCTATGACGCCTCCGATGTGTCGATCGCTGGCGGAACCAACACCGACACGCTGATCGTCAACGGCGCGGCAACGATCAACCTTTCGTCCGCCGACCAGAGTTCCGGCGATACCGCCGTTGTCACCGGTTTCGAAAATGTGAATGCTGGCGGTTCGAGCGCGGGCGTAAGCCTCAGCGGCGACGGCAATGCCAACGTGCTTACGGGTGGATTGGCGGCCGACACGATTGTTGGTGGCGCGGGCGCCGACACGCTCAATGGCGGAGCGGGCAACGATACTATCACATATGACGCCTCCGATGTGTCGATCGGTGGCGGAACCAACACCGACACGCTGATCGTCAACGGCGCGGCAACGATCAACCTGTCGTCCGCCGACCAGAGTTCCGGCGATACCGCCGTTGTCACCGGGTTCGAAAATGTGAATGCTGGCAGTTCGAGCGCGGGCGTAAGCCTCAGCGGCGACGGCAATGCCAACGAACTGACCGGTGGATCGGCGGCCGACACGATTGTTGGTGGCGCGGGCGCCGACACGCTCAATGGCGGAGCGGGCAACGACACGATCACCTATGATGGCTCGGACGTCTCGATCGCCGGTGGAACCAACACCGATACGCTGCTGGTCAATGGTGCCGCGACGATCAACTTGTCGGCAGCGGACCAGAGCTTCGGCGACACTGCAGTTCTGACCGGGTTCGAGAATGTCAATGCCGGCGGATCAAGCGCGGTCGTCAGCCTCACCGGCGATGGTAATGCCAATGTGCTTACCGGTGGAACTGCCGCCGACACAATTGTCGGTGGCGCCGGTGCCGACACGCTGAGCGGTGGAGCGGGCAACGACATGCTCACCTATGACAGCTCAGATGTATCGATCGCCGGGGGAGCGGATCTCGACACGCTGCTGGTCAATGGTGCAGCGACGATAAACCTGTCGTCTACTGACCAGAGTTCCGGGGACACGGCGAACACGTCCGGTTTCGAAAATGTGAATGCGAGCGGGTCGATTGCAACCGTCAGTCTGATCGGCAACAATGGCGTGAACGTGCTCACTGGCGGAGCCGCAAATGACACGCTGAACGGCGGCGCCGGCAACGATACGATCGATGGCGGCGGTGGAACTGGAGACACCGTGGTCTTCAGCGGGGCGTTCGCAAACTATACGATCGCTCTTTCAGGGGCCACCTACACGATTGCCGACAACCGCAGCGGCTCCCCGGATGGCGCCGATACCGTCACCGGTGTCGAGAATTTCCAGTTTTCCGACGGAACACGCACCGCAAGCCAACTCAATCCGCCACCATCCACCCAAAACAAGATCGTCCTAGAAAACCAGAAACAGGGCAATCCGATCAGCGAATGGGGTATCGATGGAGACGGTAGCGCCAACATCCAGGGATTTGCAACCGAGATCAGCACCAATATCGGTCAAACCGTCAGTTTCAAGATCGCGACCGACTCAACCAACTATCGGATCGACATCTACAGACTGGGCTATTATGGCGGCGACGGTGCCCGCAAGGTCACAACGGTCGATGTAAATCTTGCAACCGCACAAATCCAGCCCCACCCAATCGTCGATATGGCGCGCGGCTTGATCGACGCAGGCAATTGGGCCGTCTCGGCAAGTTGGGCGATCCCGCAGGACATGGTATCGGGCCTCTATATCGCTAAGCTCGTCCGTGAGGACGGCACGGAAGGCGCCAGCCAAATCCCCTTCATCGTCCGCGACGACAGCTCGACCAGCGACATCGTTTTCCAGACGTCGGACACCACTTGGCAAGCTTACAATGAATGGGGTGGGGGCAGCCTCTATTTCGGCGACGTGCCGGTCGATCCCGCCGATATGATCGGTTACCTGCCGCCCAATTGCGGTTGCGGGGTAAACTCTATCGGCCGGTCCACCGCGGTGAGCTACAATCGGCCGTTCGTGACCAACACGAGCGTTAAGGGCGGCACGCACGACTTCATTTTCGGGGTAGAGCATTCGGCGATCCGATGGCTCGAGCAAAACGGCTACGACGTTTCCTACATTTCAGGTCTCGACTCGACTCGAAGCGGTAGCCTGCTCCTGAACCACGATGCTTTTCTTTCGGTCGGCCATGACGAATACTGGTCGGCTGAGCAGCGAACCAATGTCGAGGCGGCGCGTGACGCAGGCGTCAATCTTGCCTTTTGGAGCGGCAACGAAGTCTATTGGAAGGTGCGATGGGAAACCAGTATCGACGGTAGCGGCACGCCCTATCGGACCATGGTCACCTACAAGGAAACCTGGGGTGGGACCCCCGATCCGAGCTCAACCGGTACTGGCACCTGGCGGGATCCTCGGTTTGCCGATCCTGGACAGGAGCCCGAAAACTCGCTGACCGGCACCATGTTTACGGTGGACAGCTATCGGCTGGACACGATCACCATACCCTACGACTATTCCAACTTGCGGTTTTGGCGCAACACCGACGTTGCCGAGCTGCAGCCAGGGCAGACTTACTCTTTGGTCCAGAATCTGCTCGGCTACGAGTGGGACTCCGACGTCGAAAACGGCTTCCGGCCCGCCGGGCTGATCAACATGTCGTTGTCGACGGTATCAGTCGAAACTTATCTGCGCGATTACGGCACGTCGATCGGCCCCGCCGATGTGACGCACAGCCTGACGATGTATCGGGCGGAGAGTGGCGCGCTTGTTTTCGGAGCGGGTACTGTTTTCTGGTCCTGGGGACTTGATGCCAACCACGAGGGTGCAACCACGCCAACAGATCCGAATGTGCAGCAGGCGATGGTCAACATGTTTGCCGACATGGGGATTCAGCCCGGGACGCTCGATGCAAGCCTGATCATGGCGTCGCAATCAACCGATACGATCAAGCCGACCTCGACCATTACCTCTCCGATTTTCGGCGCGAGCTTCGTTGAGGGACAGAAAGTCACGGTCACCGGTAGCGCTCAGGATCTTGGCGGCGGCATTGTCGCAGGTGTGGAGGTGTCTCTTGACGGAGGCCAGAGCTGGTGGAAAGCCACGGGCCGTGAGGCCTGGAGCTACAGCTGGGTCGTGCAGGCATCCGGGTCCTACAGCATCATGTCGCGGGCGGTGGACGACAGCCTCAACCTTGGCAATCCGTCGGCAAGCACTCAGGTGACTGTCAACCTGCCTTCAACATCGAGCATTTGGACCCTTGCCAGCAAACCACAAGTCGAAACCAATCTTGACCGGGATGGTGTCGAACTTGGCGTCCGCTTCAAGGCGGCGACGGACGGTGTCATAAACGGCATACGTTTCTATAAGGGGTTCTACAATGTCGGTCAGCACGTGGTTAATCTGTGGACGTCCACCGGTACCCTCATCGCCACCGGCACGTCCTCCGTCGAACCCATAAGCGGCTGGCAGACGGTGTCGTTCGCCAATCCGGTGCGGATCACTCCCGGAACGACATATGTCGCGTCCTATCACACAGGCGGATACTATTCGTCGAATGACAACTATTTCGCGTCAAGCTACACGAACAACCTGCTCACGGTGGAGGCGGGTGGCGGTGTCTATGCCTATACCAGCAACAGCAACGGATTGTTTCCAGGAAACAGTTCCAATGCAAATTATTGGGTCGATGTTGTTTTCGCGCCGGATCCAAACCTTGCTCCGACGGCGGCGAATGATTCGGGGTTCTCGGTCGGGAAGAACGGTACACTGCCAATCTCCTTCACCGCGCTGGTAGCCAACGATAGCGATCCGAATAACGACCCGCTCACTGTCAGTGCAGTCGGCAACGCCACCCACGGGACCGTGGCGCTCGACACCCAGACAGGCAATGTCATCTACACGCCGAATGCCGACTATAGCGGTCCGGCAAGCTTTTCCTACACCGCTTCGGACGGACGTGGCGGCACGGCGACCGCTAACGTCTCTCTGACAATTGGACCCGACCCCGCCGGGGCGTCGCTGTTCCAATGGACCGAAGGGCCAACGGGGCCGGCGGTCAGTGACACCCAGCCGCTGGAGCTTGGGATGAAGTTCACTGCCTCCGTGGTTGGAACGATCACTGGCATACGCTTCTACAAGCCGGCAAGCGCCACCGGAATTCACACCGGTTCGTTATGGTCATCGACGGGGACACTGCTGGCAACCGTTAACTTCACCAACGAATCGACCAGCGGCTGGCAGACCGCGACATTTTCCAATCCTGTAGCGATTACGGCGGGCACGACCTATGTCGCCTCCTACCACACCTCAGGGGTCTATGCGGCCACTGCAAATTATTTCACAACCGCAAAGGCCAATGGGTCGCTGACGGCCCCGTCATCAGCGACAAGCGGTGGAAACGGCCTCTATGTTTCCTCCTCGGGCACAGCGTTTCCGACGGCGAGCTACCAGTCGACAAACTATTGGGTGGACGTTGTCTACAACCGCTCGACCGTCAACACGGTGCCGATTGCGGGCAATGACAACGGCTTTACGGTGTCCAACAGCAACTCGATTTCGATTGCCGCCGCTACTCTGCTTGCCAACGACAGCGACCCTGACGGGGATCCGCTGACGATCACCGCTGTGGGCGGCGCCACAAATGGCACTGTGGCCTTCAACAGCCAGACCAACACGGCGACGTTTACCCCGACATCGGGCTATATCGGCCCGGCAAGCTTTTCCTACACCATATCGGATGGCCGGGGTGGAACGGCGTCTTCCGTCGTAAGCCTGACCGTGGGCCAATCGGCAACAACGCTCAACCTGTTTTCTTCCTCCAACGCACCGAGCACGGCTTCCAACGATCCCGGCTCCGTGGAGCTGGGTGTGAAATTTACCGCCTCCTCTGCCGGTTTGATAACCGGACTGCGTTACTACAAGAGCGCCTTGGACACGGGCACGCATACTGGCTCGTTGTGGACAAACGGTGGAAACCTGCTTGCCTCTGCGACCTTTAGCAATGAGAGTGCCAGCGGCTGGCAGACTGTAACCTTTACTCAGCCAGTCGCGGTTTCTTCAGGGGCGACCTACATCGCCAGCTATCATTCAAACGGCTATTATGGCGTGACGCCCAACTTTTTCGCAACCAGCTATACGAACGGTCCGTTGACTGCACCATCCAGCGGGGGGAGCGGCGGAAATGGTGTCTTTGCCTATGGTACAAACAGCCTTTTCCCGACAGCCACCTACAATGCAACAAACTACTGGGTTGATGTCCTCTACGAGCAGGCGACGGGGAACCTGAGTCCTGTGGCCCTCGACGATTCAGGGTTCTCCACACCATTTAACACCGCGTTTTCCGTACAGGCGAGCACACTGCTCGCCAATGACAGCGACCCTAATGGCGATCCGATGGTCATTACCGGGGCCGGAAATGCGGTGAACGGCACCGTTGCCTTCGACACACAGTCGAGTGCCGTCACCTTCACGCCGACGAGCGGCTACTCCGGCCCTGCAAGCTTTACATACTCGATTTCCGACGGGCAGGGCGGATCCGACACCGGCCAAGTATCGCTCGCCGTCGTTCCCCAAGGCGAGCAGACCCTGTTTTCATCGGCCAGCACGCCGGCGACTACGACCGTCAATGACCCCGGCGATGTCAATCTCGGCATGAAGTTCCAGGCGGATGTGGCCGGCTGGATCACCGGAATCCGCTTCTACAAGGGTGCGAGCAACACGGGTCCACATACCGGCTATCTCTGGACATCAACGGGCAACCTTCTCGCAAGCGCGACCTTTTCCAACGAGAGCACGAGCGGCTGGCAGTCGACCAATCTGGCTCAGCAGGTCGAGATTCAAGCCAACACAACCTATGTCGTCTCCTACAGTACCAATGGTTTTTATTCGGCGACGAGTAACTTCTTTGGTTCCGAGGTCTCAAACAACAATCTGCACGCGCTGTCGTCGGCGCTCAGCGCCGGCAACGGGGTGTATGACTATGGGGCGGCTGGGGTGTTTCCGACCAGCAGCTTCAACAGCACAAACTATTATGTGGATGTGGCCTTCAAACCGCAACTGGCAGCATAGCGGCAGGCCCCAATAGGACAGGCGACCGAGGTTGATGGAGCATTCTGTCAACCACGAACCTTATGTCGGGAGGTATGATCAAATCATCCTTCCGACGTTAGGATCAAGCGGATGCGCCTCGCGGTCGACGGCCTGAACCTGGGCCGATATCATGCCAGGGGACCATACGCTGATCCAAGCCTTGCCTTAATTAGTTAATCAGACGTCCGCGTGTGGCTGTATCACCGCACAACGGTCAGCAACCGGCATCGGATCCGACGCATAAGCAAGCCGTCGCAGCCATTGAGCGAAGTTGAGCTTGCCCATTCGTCTTGAGGTGCTTTTAGCTCCCAATGCTATTACCGAACACAATGACGTCGGCGGCGATGGGTCAGCATTGTGAACGCTCCATCGTTCTTGCGGCCGACGTTCTCCTCGCGCAGGGCTTTATCATCCGCGCAGTTGTCGCAGGAATGCTCGCCAAAAATCCGTTTAGCTGATGTCCTGCAATACATCACCGATACTCGGATCGTCCGGACCGGGTTCCGGCAGATCATCGGGAAGCCGACCCGGGTCAGGCTCTGGATCCAGACCCGGGTTAACCGGCGGCAGGTCCGGTACATCGACTGGCTGGACCGGTGGAGTTGGACCAGGGAGGTCGGGACCGGGATTTACAGGAAGTGTCATAGTCAAATCCTCTGCCTGCTCAATTTGCGCGAAGCTCTTGGTCCATCGTTGCTGCGACGAATGCTTGACGAGCCTGTTCCGGCGTCATCTTGCGTTCGAGCGCCAAACGACAGCAACGGGCAGCATTCGCAGTTATATTGCTGTGCGGACCTACAATATGCCTGTTCAATATTTCGAAGCCTTGCAGCGGACCGCAGACTTTTCTTTCGATGCCGCCACGGAGCCTGATGGTCACCGGCTGCCACTGAATTTCGGTTGGGTTACAGATTTCATTCGGGTGCATATCAGTCCTCCCAAAGACGTTAATGGCACAAAACTAATATTCACGAATTTTTGTTCCATCGGAGTGCGGTCAATAGTCGATCAACTTTCAAACAATCAACTCGGGTGTTCTAACCAGTGGCGTTTACACGCCGAAATTGGTCCGAAATGCCGCATCATGCGGAATTGAATTAGAGTTTGCCTTGATGACCGCTCGCTTCCCTAATCTTCGTCGAGGGGAAACGGTTCCCGGTCATCTCCGCCTCTCCGGGCGTGAACTATGATGAGAACCTCTCCAACCATTGATCATATCTATTTATCTGATACAAATCAGGTTCGCAGTTGGGGAGGGTATATGACCACGCGATTTCTGATGATCGGTCCAGAGGACGGGAAGGAAGTGCTCAAATGTCTGGCGGCACCAGCGCGGCTCTCCATGCTGGAACTTCTGCATGCCCGGGGACCGCTTAACGTCAACGAAATTGCCGAGGCACTCGATCTGCCGCAATCGACCACATCGACCCACCTGAACCTTTTGGAGGAGGCAGGTCTCATACGCACCGAGGTTTCCAAAGCGCGCAAGGGCAGTCAGAAGGTCTGTCATGCCGTCCACGAGGAAATCGTTCTTTCCTTTGCAAGCCCGGCCAAGACCGGCCAGGAGGTGATCGAGGTCGCCATGCCGGTTGGCCTCTACAGCGGCTACGAGGTCGCGGCCCCCTGCGGCATGTGCTCGCGTGAGGGAATTATCGGTTATCTCGACAGCCCTGACACGTTCCTTGCCCCCGATCGGATGAAGGCAGGGCTTCTATGGTTTACAAGAGGGTATGTCGAATACCAGTTCCCAAACAATGCTCGCATCAAGGGCGCCGAGGTCAAGGAACTGGAGGTCGTGCTGGAGCTTTCATCAGAGGTGCCCGGTACCTCCGACAACTGGCCGTCCGACATCACGCTCTCCATCAACGGCACCGGCATCGGCGCCTGGACCTCACCCGGTGACTTCGGCGACAGGCGCGGGAAATACACGCCGGACTGGTGGAAGCTGAGAGGCAGCCAGTACGGCGTTCTCAAGTATTTTCGCGTGACCGACAACGGTACCTTCGTCGACGGCATCCGGATTTCCGATGCAAGCCTGGCTGACCTCAACCTGCTCGAGCACCGCTCGATCCGGCTGCGCATCGAGGTGCCAGAGACTGCAGAACATCCCGGCGGCATCAATATCTTCGGCCGGGGTTTTGGCAATTACGACCAGGATATTGTCCTGCGCCTTAAAACCTGACGCATCCGACTTTCCCCTCGATCCACTGCAGGCGGGTTGACGCCTGGGCAATCACGTGTATTGTATCAGACAAAAGGATATATATCTGATATTCAGATATAAAGGGAGGACTACATGCGCGCAGCCGGCACCGTTCACAGCGGTTACGTCATCGGTACGATTGACCCACGTCTCTACGGCTCCTTCGTTGAGCATCTGGGCCGGGCCGTCTATTCGGGTATTTATGAACCGGATCATCCGACCGCTGACAAGAACGGCATGCGTCAAGACGTTATCGACCTTGTGCGGGAAGCTGATGTTCCGATCGTCCGCTATCCCGGCGGTAATTTCGTTTCGGCCTATGATTGGGAAGATGGCATCGGACCGCGCGAGGAGCGTCCTGTGCGCCTTGATCTCGCCTGGCACAGCTCGGAGAGCAACCAGGTCGGCATCCACGAATTCGCCGATTGGGCGGAAGCTGCCAATACCGACATGATGCTGGCAGTCAACCTCGGTTCGCGCGGTCTGGATTCGGCTCGTGCCTTCCTCGAATACGTTAATCATCCGGGCGGCAGCTACTGGTCTGATCTTCGCCGCAAGAATGGCCGCGAACAGCCCTGGAATGTCAAGATGTGGTGCCTTGGCAACGAGATGGACGGCCCTTGGCAGATCGGCCAGAAAACCGCTGAGGAATATGGCCGCATCGCATTCGAGACCGCCAAGGCAATGCGCGCCTTTGACAAGTCTATCGAGCTTGTTGTCTGTGGTTCGTCGTCGCCGAAAATGACGACTTATCCGGCCTGGGAAGCAACAGTTCTCGATTATACCTACGATTCTATCGATTATATCAGCCTGCACATGTATTTCGACAACCATGCCGGCAACACCGCAGACTACTTGGCGCAGAACGCCCGCCTTGATGATTACATCGCCACGATCGCTGGCGTGATTACCTATACCAAGGCCAAGAAGCGCTCGAAGAAGGATGTCTATATCAGCTTCGACGAGTGGAACGTGTGGTACCATTCCCGCGAAGCCGACCGGAAGGTTCTTGAGGGCAATGAGGGTTGGCCGCATGCGCCGGCGCTTCTCGAAGACATCTATAATTTCGAGGATGTGCTGCAGGTTGGCTGCATCCTGAATACATTCATCCGCCGCTCGGACGTAGTGAAGGTCGGCTGCCTTGCCCAGCTCGTAAACGTCATTGCGCCGATCATGACTGTTCCCGGCGGGCCGGCCTGGCGCCAGACGACGTTCTTTCCCTACGCCTACGCCTCGCGCTACGGCCGCGGCAAGGCGCTGCAGCTCTCGCTGGATTGCCCAAGCTATTCCACGGACTTCGCCGACAACGTCGCATATCTCGACATTTCCGCTGTCGAGACGGAGACCGATGGCGCGCTCACCTTTTTCATCGTAAACCGCCATCAGACGGAAATGATCGAACTTGATCTTTCGCTGGAGGGCTTTGGCGACCGCAAGGTAATCATGGACAAAGTCATGGAGGGGCACGACCTTCGCGCCGTCAACGGTCCGGGAGATGAAGCTATCGAGCCACGCGAGGGCTCGGGCACATCCGCCACCGGCCGCCGTCTCGTCGCCGCCATCGCGCCGTTGAGCTACCGGATGATCCGGCTCGGCGCGTAAGACGGCATCACGACGGGAGGAGGAACCATGTCGGCATCGATCGAAATTACCAACGTTTCCAAACGCTACGGCGCGCTAAGCGTGCTCGACGACATTTCGCTATCCATCGAGGCGGGCGAATTCGTCGTCTTCCTCGGTCCCTCGGGCTGCGGAAAATCCACGCTTCTGCGGATGATCGCAGGGCTTGAGGATGTAACGGATGGGACGATTTCGGTCGGCGACCGACGGGTCGATACGTTGCCGCCGGGCAAGCGCGGCGTCGCCATGGTCTTCCAGTCCTACGCGCTCTATCCGCATATGACGGTTGCGCAGAACATGTCCTTTGGCCTTGAAAACATCGGCCTGCCAAAGGACGAGATCGAGCGGCGCGTCCAGCAGGCCGCAGCGACGCTCGAAATCGCGCACCTTCTCGAGCGCAGGCCGGCAAAGCTGTCGGGCGGCCAGCGCCAGCGGGTGGCGATCGGCCGCGCCATCGTCAAGGAACCGAAAGCCTTCCTGTTCGACGAACCTCTGTCGAACCTCGATGCGGCCCTGCGTGGCCGCACCCGGCTGGAACTCGCCCAGCTCCACGCCCGGCTTGGAAGCACGATGATCTTCGTCACGCATGACCAGGTGGAAGCCATGACCTTGGCTGACCGCATCGTCATCATGCACAACCGCAAGATCGAGCAGATCGGCACGCCGATGGAAATCTATCGCCATCCGGCAAGCCGCTTCGTCGCAGGGTTCGTCGGCTCGCCGGCGATGAATTTCGTGCCTTTGAAAAGCGTGATCGACAATGGCGTTAGCTTGACGATCGCCACCAGCGGCCTTGGCAATGTCAATGCAGCCTTCCGGTTGCCCGCAGGTTTTTCGCCGGATGGTGCAAGCCTCGGCATTCGCGCCGAGGACGTTACTGTTCTGCCTGCAGGGCAGACGGGCATCGCGCTCACAACCGAGGTCATCGAACGGCTTGGTGATCGCACGCTCATCTATGGCCATTTGGCCGATGGCACAAAACTGACCGCAGAAACAGATGGCCGCAGCGAAGCGCGCGGTGGCGATACGCTGCAGATCGCGCTTGATACGACGGCCATTCATCTTTTCGACGCGGCTGGCATCGCTCATCACTCGGAGGGCGAATGAATGGCCGAGAGTTATCGCCGCAGCCAGTGGAGCAATGGTCTCTTCATCCTTCCCTATCTGTCCGTCTTTGCGGTTCTGCTGGTCTTTCCGCTCTTCTGGGGGGCGTGGCTGAGCCTGCACAAGGTTGATCTCTTCGGCCCGGGCCGTTTCGTCGGTTTTGGAAACTATGCGCGCGTGCTGGCCGACCCCGTCTTCATGCAGGCCCTGCGCAACAGCATCATCTTCGTGCTGGTGAGCGTCCCCACGCTGGTGGCGCTCGGCCTGTTTCTGGCCCTTGCGCTCAACAAGACAACGCGGACAACCTCGTTCCTGCGCGGCCTGTTCTTCTCCTCGTCCGTTCTGTCGGTGACGATTGTAACGTTGATCTGGCGTTTCGTTTTCATTCCGGGCGACGGTCTTCTGGCGGTCGTCTCCGAGCAATTCGGGATCGAGCCGGTCAATTTTCTGTCGACGAGCGGCTGGTCGCTATTCTCCGTCGGCGTCGCCACCGTCTGGTGGTGCCTCGGTCTTCCGATGATGCTGTTTCTCGCTGCCCTGCAGCAGATTCCCAACGACCTCTATGAAGCAGCAGCTCTCGACAATGCCAGCCCCTGGCGAGTGCTCATTCGCGTCACACTGCCGTCGATCGCCCGCACCATCATGCT
Source organism: Pararhizobium sp. DWP1-1-3 (assembly GCF_049896125.1). NCBI lineage: Bacteria > Pseudomonadati > Pseudomonadota > Alphaproteobacteria > Hyphomicrobiales > Rhizobiaceae > Pararhizobium > Pararhizobium sp. DWP1-1-3. The sequence continues at coordinate 466,243 of NZ_JAFCTR010000003.1, read as the reverse complement.
GGTGACGATCATCCAGATCGTCATGCAGTTCCAGCTTTTCGGACAGGCGCAAATCATGACCAATGGCGGCCCGAACGGTACATCCCGCCCGCTTGTCATGTACATCTATGAGGTCGGCTTCGTGCGCTGGGATGTCGGCAAGGCCGCCGCGGCTTCCGAATTTCTGTTCCTGATCATCCTCGTGGCAGCGATGGCGCAGTACGTCGTCTCCACCCGCAAGTCGGAGGCCTCCGAATGAGCGCGGATCCATCAACCTATCGTCCCGAAGCCTTGACCGGCAATCGAACCCTGCTGGCAATCGCTATTGTACTCTCCGTTGCCATGATGGCGCCGGTTGCCTGGCTCGTCGGTCTCTCGATCAAGGACAATAAGGAACTGATGCTCGGAACGGAATCCGTTTTCGAGTTGCCCTACACGCTCATCAACTACATCAATATCATCCACTCATCGCAAGCTTTCGGGTGGTTCTTCAACAGCCTCGTGGTGGCGATCGGACAAACGGCTGGCGTACTCGTCCTGGCATCGCTTGCCGGATACGCCTTTGCCCGCCTCGAATTTCCGTTCCGGCGCACGATCTTCGTCATCGTGCTCTTTGGCCTTGCCGTGCCGGAGCAGGCCGTCATCATCGCCCGCCACCAGATGTTCAACTGGTTTGGCCTGCATAACTCCTATATCGGGCTGATGCTGCCGGGGATGTCGTCGGCCTTCGGGGTGTTTTTGATGACCCAGTTCTTCAAGGCGATCCCCAAGGAGATCGACGAGGCGGCCCTTCTCGACAATGCCTCCCCCTTGCGGATCTTCTGGAAAGTGCTCTTGCCGCTGACACTGCCGGCCCAGGCGACACTCGGCATCTTCACCTTCCTGCATGCCTGGAACGACTACTGGTGGCCGCTGATCTCTGCGACGCGCAAAGAGATGTTCACGCTTACCATCGGCATCGCTTCGTCCCAGACCAATTTCGCCCAGAGTGAAGGGCTTGGTTTCCTCAGCGCCCAGGCGGTCTTTGCCAGCCTGCCAGTGTTGATCGTCTACGTGATTTTCCAGCGCCATATCGTCACCGCGGTTTCGGGCGGCGCTGTGAAGTGACTGTTGCTGCGGCCGGGAGGGAATGGCCGCAGTGGTTTCAACGGGGCAGGGAGCCCCTCACAAAGGGAGAGATAGACCATGAGACGTTTTCTATTGAGCACCGCTGCAGTGATCGCGCTGACATGCGGCACGTCTGCACAGGCCCAGACAAAAATCGAGCTCCAACGGTTCTTCGGTGCCTGCGACGCCGACTATGGCAAGGTCACCGAGGTGTCGAAGGCGGTCGGCGAATGCGGCATCATCACATCGTTGATCAACAAATTCGAAGCAGATAACCCGGATGTCGATGTCAACGTCACTACCGTCGAATGGCCCGGCTACGATCAGCTCAATGCACAGCTCGCGTCAGGTGCTGCTCCTGATGTTGTGTCGATGCACTACTCGGCAATCTCCGACTACCAGTCGCGTGGCTTGATCGACCCGGTCGATGAAGTCCTGTCGGCGCAGGGGATCTCGCCCGACAGCTTTACCGATGCGGCGCGCGGCGGCGTCACCAAGGAAGGCCAGATGTTCGGCCTCCCCTTCGATAACTGGACGATGCTGTTCCACGTCAACCTGAACCTGATGAAACAGGCTGGCCTCGTCAACGCGGACGGAACGCCGATCCTGCCGACCTCCGTTGACGAACTGATCGCACAAGGCAAGCAGTTCAAGGAAAAGACCGGCAAGCCCTATCTTGTGCAGATCCTCGCCAATGAGACGGCAGCTTACGCCCGTGTTCTCTACACGTTGCTGCAACAGCAGAACGCCGACTTCTTCGCCGACCCGACAAAGATCACGCTGAACACGCCGGAAGCAAAGTCCGTCGTCGAGCTGATGAAGAAGATCAAGGACGAGGGACTGACGACAACAGGCCTCGACTATGCGGCTGCAGTCACCTCTTTTACCAATGGCGACGGGGGCATCGCGGTCAACGGCACCTGGCTGATCGGCGATTTCGTCGCCCAGTCGGAAAAGGAAGGAACGGCGCTTGCCGGTGGCTACACCGTTTATCCGGTTCCTCAACTCTACCCGGGTCGTGACAGCACCTATGCTGACGGCCACAGCTGGGTCCTGCCGCACAAGGACCGCACGCCAGAACAGACTGAAGCGATCGGCAAACTCTTCAAGTTTTTGGCCGAGAACGACTTCCAGTGGGCCCGCACGGGTCACCTACCGGCGGTCAAGGCAGTCTTCGACATGCAGGACTTCAAGTCGCTGCCGCATCGTGAAAACATTGCCAAGATCGCCGAGACCGGCCGTTCCTTGCCGGGCGCCGTGCAGCGCCAGTTCGCCATCCAGGATATTATCGGCGAAGAAGTCGGCGCTGCCGTTAACGGCGACAAGACCATCGATGAAGCCCTTGGCAGTGCTGAGAGCCGCATCAACGATCTGCTTGCCAACATCTGATTGTTGCGATCCGAAAGCACCATTGGGACGCGGGAACTGGTTTCCTGCGTCCCTGGCCTCTGCCGAACGATTTTATCCGCCGGTCAAATCGTTTGTAGAATTATACGGATCACGGCTAATTTCTTCGCCTCTCGAAAAACCGCCACACACTTTTCGTCGGTCGAAAAACAAACACGTTCACAACATGAGGCGTTTCTCAGCGCTATACCCGGAACGCCTCGTGCAGGTCGCTCCCCCTGGTCGCACGCATGTCGAGGTCGGCTTCGATGTGATCGATGTGATGGACCATCAGGTGGCAGCCACGGTCGAGATCGCCGCGTTCGATGGCGGTGACAATGTCCTGGTGTTCCTGGTGGCCACAACTTGAAATGGCCGATTGACCATAGAGCGCGATGACCAGCGAAGAGCGGGCGACAAGTTCATCCATGAAGCGTTGCATGACGGCGTTGCCGGTCATCGAGGCGAGCAACAGGTGGAAATCGCCTGACGCCTTGATCTCGGCGCGACGCGCCGTCTGGCCGCGCTCGTTCATCAAGCGGCCTTCTTCCATCAGCAATTGGCGAAGGTGCTGGAAATGCGTGGGCCCCATATGTTTTGCGGCTTCCCGCAGAATACCCGGTTCAATCATCCGGCGGGTAGCAAATATCTGGCGGGCTTCCTCGGGCGATGGGTAGGCGACGAAGGCGCCGCGGTTTTTTTCGACATTGACGAGCCCTTCGTAGGAAAGGGCCTGAAGAGCGCCACGTACCAGCGTGCGGCTGACATTGAACAGGGCGCCGACATCAGCTTCCGAAAGCTTCGTGCCGGGCGCAAGCCTGCGGTCAACGATCGCATCGCGGATGGTATCGCGGATATGATGTGTGCTGATATCGATCTGCTCTTCGGCAGGCGCTGCTACGATCTTCATGAAATGTGGTTTCCGGGTTGAGGCGCTGATCCTAGCGTTCTTTCTGAGCAAAGTTAACCGGAATCTGTCTGCATGTGACTGGTGAAATTGTATACGATCTGTTGCTGATATTGCCAACGAACGTCTAAATTTTAGGCGTTCCTTATGTTGATTAAATTTGCAGCAAGACCCAAGGACCACGATTAACGCTGGCTTTTCAGTTGGTTGTCCCCGGACACCGATTCTGGCACGCTTGATGCATTGCTCTTCCCGTCACAGGGGAAGCATGATGTCCAAAGCGGCTGAAATCGATATCATATCCGTTTCCAAGATTTATGGCAGCACCACTGCCGTCCATTCCATCAGCTTGAAAATACCCTCCGGCAGCTATTGCTGCTTCCTTGGCCCGTCCGGCTGCGGCAAGACCTCGACGCTCAGGATGATTGCCGGGCACGAGAGCATTTCGTCGGGCGATATCCGGCTCGGCAATATTGTCGTCACCGATTTCCCCCCTGCCAAACGCGGCACGGCGATGATGTTCCAGTCCTATGCGCTGTTTCCCCATCTTGACCTTGTGGACAACGTTGCCTTCAGCCTGAAGATGAAGGGCGTCGAGAGGCAGGAGCGCCGGGCAAAAGCTCTGGACATGCTCAGGCTCATGCAGATGGAGCCCTATGCCAACCGGCGCCCGGCCCAGCTTTCCGGCGGCCAGCAGCAGCGCGTGGCGCTGGCACGGGCGCTGATCACCGATCCGGAAGCGCTGCTGCTCGACGAGCCGCTGTCGGCGCTCGATCCATTCCTGAAAATCCGTATGCGGGCTGAGTTGAAGAAACTGCAGAAGAGCCTCGGCATCACCTTCGTGCATGTGACCCATAGCCAGGAAGAGGCGATGGCGCTTGCCGATATCATCGTCATCATGAACGATGGCCGCATCGAGCAGGCGGCGCACCCGCGCGAAGTCTTCGAGCGTCCGGCCACGGCCTTTGTCGCACGGTTCATGGGCGATCACAATGTTCTGACCGGCCGTGTCGTCGATAGCGGCGAGGGGAAGGTGACGCTGGAAGTCTCCGAAGGCCAGACATTCACTGTCGCGGGACCGGCACAAGAGCCGGGCGCACCCATCGATATCGGCGTGCGCACCGACCGTGTGCGGCTTGCGACGCCTTCGGAAAAGACGCTCGGATTTCATGGCATCGTATCCAATGTCGAATACCGCGGCGCCTCCGTGAAGATCACCGTCATCGGTGCCGGCAGCGACGATTTCACCGTCATCGCCACCGATGCCGATTATTTCGAGAAACCCGTGTCGGTTGGCGATGCCGTACCGCTCAGCTGGGGCCTTGAGGATGCCGTCCTATTGGGCCGCATTGCCGCCTAGTCCGACTCACAATCAAAAAAGAGGGAAATGATATGACCACTGAAACAAAGACTCCCAAGGGCATTTCAAGGCGTGGCCTGCTGAAGACCGGTGCTGCCGCAACCGGCGCGGTGATCGGTTCCGGCCTTATTACCGGCTTCCCGACCATCTGGGCACAGAACCCGATCACGCTTCGCCAGTTTGGCACCGGCGTGTCGAACATCAATGCCATCGCCGAGAAGTGCAAGGCCGATCTCGGCATCACACTCGAGATGACGGCAACCGACAGTGATGCCGCTGCCCAGCGCGCCGTAACCCAGCCGGATAGCTACGACATCGCCGATATCGAATACTGGATCCTGAAGAAGGTCTTTCCGGCCGGCGTCATCCAGCCGATGGATATCAAGAAGCTGAAATACTACGACAAGATCGTGCCGCTGTTCAAAACCGGAAAGCTGAAGCCGGACAGCGTTATTGCGCAGGGCACCGCACCGCATACCGTTGGTTATGTGGAAGCCATCGGCGACAAGACGTTTGCCAAGGGCGAAACCCAGTTCTTCACCATGGTCCCGACCATCTACAACGCCGATACGCTCGGCATCCGCCCGGACCTCGTCGGCCGCGACATCACGTCCTGGGCCGATATCATGGACCCGGCCTTCAAGGGTAAGACGTCCATCCTGAACATACCGTCGATCGGCATCATGGACGCGGCGATGATCATGGAGGCGCTCGGCAATATCAAATATGCCGACAAAGGCAACATGACCAAGGAAGAGATCGACGCAACGATCGACTTCCTGATCAAGGCCAAGCAGGACGGCCAGTTCCGCGCCTTCTGGAAGTCCTTCGATGAATCGGTCAACCTGATGGCTTCGGGCGAAGTCGTCATCCAGTCCATGTGGTCGCCGGCCGTTGCCGCCGTCCGCTCGAAAGGCATTGCCTGCAAGTATCAGCCGCTCAAGGAAGGCTACCGCTCATGGGGCGGCGGTCTCGGCCTTGCCTCGCATCTGGAAGGCGCTCAGCTCGACGCGGCCTACGAATATATCAACTGGTATACATCCGGCTGGGTCGGCGGCTACCTCAACCGCCAGGGCTACTATTCCGCCGCCATGGACACCGCCAAGGAATTCATGACCGCCGACGAATGGGGTTACTGGATCGAAGGCAAGGCTGCGACAGGCGACATCATGTCCCCTGAAGGCAAAGTCATGGAGAAGGCCGGCGCCGTGCGCGACGGCGGCTCCTTCGAGGAACGCATGGGTAAGGTCGCCTGCTGGAACTCGGTGATGGACGAGGACCGCTACATGGTCAAGCGCTGGAACGAGTTCATCGCTGCTTGATGATCTCCACCCTCCCCTTGAGGGAGAGGGTTGGCACGCAGTGCCGGGGCGGGGTGACTGTCTTGACATCCGATGGTTAACCCCCACCCGCAGCTTCTCTGCGACCTCCCCCCCTCGAGGGGGAGGTACAGAAGACAAACCGGAGACCCAGGACGTGACAGCAGTCATCACGCAAGAGACGCAAATTGAAACGGCGGGAAAGACTGGGCTGGCTGCGCGCATCGGCAGGACCTCAGCTCATCTCGCCTCCTATCTGCAGGCGGTGCCGCTGGCGCTGATCCTTGGGTTTTTCTTCCTGCTGCCGATCCTGATGATCGCCGTCGTCAGTTTCTGGGATTATGATTTCGCCGGTCTCTATCCTGACTTCTTGGCCATGAATTACACCGACACGCTTGGCTCGTGGGTGACCTGGAAAACCTATCTGAACACGCTGAAATACACGGCGATGGTCTGGGCCCTGACCTTGCTGATCGGCTTCTGGGTCGCCTATTTCCTCGCCTTCCATATCCGCACGACTACCATGCAGATGGTGCTGTTTCTCGTCTGCACTGTGCCCTTCCTGACCTCCAACATCATCCGGATGATCTCGTGGATCCCGGTGCTCGGGCGCAATGGCCTCGTCAACACGACGCTGATCGAAATGGGCGTCATTCCCAAGCCGATCGAATGGCTGCTCTATTCCGATTTCGCTGTTGTGCTGGCCATGGTCCATTTGAACACTCTGTTCATGGTGACGCCGATCTTCAACACATTGATGCGCATTGACCGCTCGCTGATCGAAGCGGCCCGCGATGCCGGTGCCAATGGCTGGCAGATCCTCTGGAACGTCATCATTCCGCTGGCAAAACCGGGCATAGCTATCGGCTCCATCTTCGTTGTCACGCTGGTCATGGCGGATTTTTCCACCGTTCAGGTCATGTCCGGTGGGCAGAGCGCCTCGGTAGCGCTGATGATGAAGAACCAGATGTCGCTGCTGCAATATCCTGCCGCAGCCGCCAATGCGGTCGTGCTTCTGATCGTCGTGCTGTCTATGGTCGCTGCCATCCTGCGCGTCGTCGATATCCGCAAGGAGCTTTGAGATGAGCCACGAGAGACGCACCTTCGAATTCTACGTGCTCGCCGCGTTCTTCACGCTCTTTGTGCTGTTTCTCTACGGACCCCTATCGGCCGTGTTTATCCTGTCCTTCCAGGGGCCGGATGGCGGTCTGACCTTTCCGCTCAATGGTGTCTCGGTGCACTGGTTCTTCAACCTGTTCGAGCAGCAAGCTGTCGGTGATTTCGGAGCGTCGTTCAAGCGGTCCTTCACCCTCGGGCTGATGGTGATGGTCGTCAATGTGGCGGTATCGCTTCTGGCGGGTTTGGCTTTCCGCCGCAAGTTCCGTGGCTCGACGGTGCTGTTCTATCTGACGGTCGCCAGCCTTGTCGTGCCATCGATCATCATATCCCTCGGCATCGGCGTCGTCTTCCAGCAATTCGGCCTGAAACCCGCCTGGTACTCCTCCGGCTTTGGAGCGCACCTGACGTGGACGCTACCGTTCGGCGTGCTGATCATGTTTGCGGTCTTCAACCGCTTTTCGCCGGCCTATGAGGAGGCGGCGCGCGATCTCGGGGCGACGTCCTGGCAGACCTTTGCCCATGTCGTCCTGCCAATGATTGCGCCAAGCCTGATCGGCGTCGGCCTGTTCGGCTTTACGCTCTCCTATGACGAATTCGCCCGTACTCTGATGACATCCGGAACTTACAACACGCTGCCCCTGGAGATCTACGGCATGACGACCAACGTCACGACGCCGGTGCTCTATGCGCTGGGCACCGTCACCACGCTGTTTTCCTTCTCCATCATCCTTTTGGCGCTCGCGATCATTCTCGCTCTGCGCCGACGGCAGGCGAAAGTGATCTGATCCGCATGCGCATCCTCGTCGTCAATCCCAACACCACCCGATCCATGACGGACAAGGCGGCCGAAGCGGCCCGTGCCGTCGCCGGCAGCGGTACGGAAATCATCACGGCCACCGCAAAGATGGGACCAGCTTCAATCGAAGGCCATTATGACGGCGCTCTCGCATTGCCGGGCTTGCTCAAAGAGATTGCCGCAGCGGAGAAAATTGATGCTGCCGTCATCGCGTGCTTCGACGATACGGGACTGGATGCGGCCCGCTCGCTCGCCGGGTTTCCGGTGCTGGGCCTGTGCGAATCAGCGCTTGTGACGGCAGGCTTCCTGGCCCAGCGCTTCACCGTCGTAACGACGTTGGAGCGCTCGCGCGCCCTGTTGGAAAACCTCGTGCGCCACTACGGTTTTGGCGCGCGGGTACGGGTTAGGGCGGCAGATATTCCCGTACTTGAACTGGAAGATCCCGTTTCCGGAGCGCTTGGCAAGTTGCGAAGGCAGATTGAGCGAGCACTTGCTGAGGATGGCGCCGAAGCGATCGTTCTCGGCTGTGCCGGCATGGCCGATCTCGCTTATGCGCTGCAAGGGGAATATGGCGTGCCCGTCGTCGATGGCGTTTCGGCAGCGGTCAAGCAGGCGGAAGCACTGGTCGCCCAGCGCCTGACCACCAGCAAGCGCGGCTCTTACGTCACGCCATTCGCCAAGCACTATGCGGGTGCGATGGCGGATTTCTCGCCGGTTGGTGTTTGAAGTGCGACGGGCCTTTAAGACACTGTTGATTGTTCTGCCATGATGGGCCTGCACAGCGAGCACCCGAACCATCCTTCCCGCCGTCGGATGTTGAAATAGCCGCTGCGGTCGGGATGGCGGCGCAGTGTCCTGTCCCGAGGCCAAAACACTCTTTTTTGGAACTACGAAGGCATTCAACCTATGCCTTCCCAGCGGCGGCGCTCCTATATGGTAACGTGTTCGCCAATCTCCACCACCCTATTCGTCGGCAGATAGAAATAGTCGGACGGGTCGATAGCCGTCTCGGCCATCGCGATATACAGCCGGTCCTGCCAGCCAGGCAGTCCGGAATTGGGGTCGCTGACCAGCTTGCGCCGACCTAGATAGAACGATGTCGACATAATCTCGAACTTGAAGCCGGCTTTACGGCAAAGGCCCAGCGCTTTCGAGACATTCTGCGTCTCCATGAACCCGAATGTGAGCTCCAGCTTGCTGAAGCGCTCGGAAAGTTTGGTAATGACGAAGCGCTGTTCGTCGGGAACAACGGGAATGCCGGCCGTCTTGATTGTCAAAATGACATTTTGCGCGTGAAGCACGTGGTTGTGCTTGATGTTGTGAAGTAGCACGCCTGGCACCTTGTCGGGAACGCTCGTCAGGAAAACGGCCGTGCCGGGCACTGCTATGGGGGCGTGCTCCGACTTGCGTTCGATGGACGCGATGAACCTGTCGAGAGGAACATGGTTGCGTGCGGATTTGTCGCGCAACAGCAAAGAGCCCTTTCGCCATGTCCACATCATTACCATGATCGTGGCCGCAATCATCACCGGAACATAGCCGCCGTCGTGAATCTTGAGGAGGTTTGCTCCCAGGAATATGCATTCGAGCAGGAGAAGCGGAAGCAGAATCACCACTGACGTCAGTGCAGACCAGCCCCACAGTACTCGAACAAACTGGAAGGCCAGCAGCGTCGTGACCACCATGGCGCCCGTTACCGAAATGCCATAGGCGGTCGCGAGAGATTCAGAATCGCCGAAAACGAAGATGAGAAGGAGGACACCGGAAAGCAGAAGCGTATTCACGGCCGGGACGTAGATTTGACCCGTATTTGTTTCAGACGTGAAGCAAATTTCCAGGCGCGGCAGGAACCCTAGGTGAATTGCCTGACGGGCGAGCGAAAAGGCGCCAGTGATCACTGCCTGACTGGCGATGATTGTCGCAGCAGTCGCCAAAATCACCACGGGCAGCAACGCCCATTCCGGGAACATGAGATAGAACGGATTGCTTGCCGTGGATGGGTTAGAAAGCACCAAGGCCCCCTGGCCGAGATAGTTTAGTGCAAGAGCCGGAAAAACGATGATGAACCATGCCCATTGGATCGGCCGTCTGCCAAAATGGCCAAGGTCGGCGTAAAGTGCCTCAGCGCCGGTGACGGTCAGAAAGACCGCGCCAAGCACAACCAATCCGACGAAGCCTGCCTTCCACACGAACCAAAAGGCGTAGATGGGATTTAGCGCGTTTAGTATTGTGAGGTCGTCAGCAATATGCGCAATGCCACCGGCAGCCATGACCAGGAACCACAGCACCGTGATTGGACCGAAAAAATTGGAAACTGCCGCCGTTCCCCGGGATTGAACGGCGAACAACACGATCATGATCGTGGCAGAGATTGGCAATACGTAGTCGGCAAGTGTAGGCGTTACAAGCTTCAGACCCTCGACCGCAGATAATACCGAGAGGGCGGGGGTTATCATCGCATCACCGATAAAAAGCGCTGCGCCGATGATCCCCGCGAAAAACAGTATCGTCGTGTAACGGCTGGTCTTTTTCATGAGAAGGGCCAGCAGCGACAATGTGCCGCCTTCGCCATCATTGTCTGCTCTCAGCAAAAACAGGACATATTTGAACGTCACGATGATCGTCAGCGTCCAGATCATCAACGAGATGACGCCAATGACCTCGTCATGCGTCACGCCGTCGTGAGCAAACGGCCGCAGAGCTTCTCGGAACGCGTAAAGCGGGCTGGTGCCGATGTCGCCATAGACAACGCCCACCGATCCGAGAAAAAGGACAAGAAACTTTCGCGTGTCTGTTATGAGGCCAGGCGCCTGGCCGGCGGACGAGATCATGTTATCTCCAGGTCATTCAGAGCCATTTTGTGCGGCGCAATGCAGGCACATATGAAGCGTTCTGACTGGAACCGCAATAACTCCCTTGAAGTGGCTCCCGCTTGGTCGAAGAGGCGATGAAAGAAAGGGTCTCCAGGCGCCTCAATCCACTTTGATTTAACAAGCGTGATCCTTAAACATATCTTTTCACCGATATTGATCCTTTTACGCATCATAGTCCCGATTAACGATTGTAAAAGATATCTCTACGTATCATACTTCAGTAAATGAACCGTTTGGGGATCTTTTTGTGAAATCCGAGTCAGAAGCTTTGCTCGAGATCGGGCGCCTGTTGAGGACAACGCGCATCGCAGCGGCAATGACCCAGGAACAGGTCGCCGACATGGCCGGAATATCGCGCCCTCGATACCGCGACATAGAAACAGGGTCCGCGGCAGCGCGCACGACAACTCTGATCAATATCGCGCGCGCGCTCGGACTGGAGATGATGCTGATCCCCAAGGTAATGGTCCCAGCCGTCGAGGCGTTGATGCGCCCATATGACGATGACGATTTGCCCGCGTTTGTTTCCACAGCCGAAGATAACGATCATGGCTGAGATGTTTCAGGCTCCTAAAACCATATCATCGCTGGACGTGCTGCTCAATAATCGGAAGGTTGGCACGATAGTGAGGACACCTGGGGATTTCAACGCGTTCAGCTTTGACGAAACGTACCGCAAGACAGGCGGCTTCCCCGTTCTCAGCCTGTCCTTTCGGGCAGCAACAGGAGACTTACGCAAGAATCCCAAGCCTGTTGCTGGAGCCCTGCCGGCATTTTTTGCCAACCTTCTTCCCGAGGACAAATTGCGCGAGGCGATGGAGAAACATCATGCAGGCAATGTACGCACCGGAAATGATTTCGATCTGTTGGCTGCACTCGGGTCCGATCTGCCCGGTGCTGTCCGTGCCGTGCCGAGCGAGGGCACCATAACTTCTTTGAAAGAAGCCTCCAGCCCAAAGCCGAAAGCCCGGTTCTCGCTCGCAGGTGTTCAGATGAAGCTCTCTGTGATCAAAAATACCGGCAAGGGCGGTGGCTTGACCCTGCCAATGGGCGATGGGGAGGGAGCGTACATCGCCAAATTCCCATCGACCTCGTTTCCTGGGGTCTCCGAGAACGAATATGCCAATCTCGCTCTGGCCGAAGCGATCGGAATGGAAGTGCCGGAGCGTGAACTTGTTGCGGAGGCCGAGTTTGAGGGGATCCCGGAAGAATTCCGAACGCTGTCGGACGGCAAGGTACTTCTCGTCAGACGCTTTGACCGTGCTATCACGGGCGAGCGCATCCACATCGAGGATTTCGCTCAGGTATTCGGCATCTATCCCTCGCGCAAATATGACGGTGCCGCCTATCATGATATCGCCTCGGCACTTGGCATTGCCGTCTCTTCTGCCGCGTCGCTTGAATTCGTGCGCCGACTGGCTCTCGCGGTCATTACCGGTAATGGCGACATGCACCTAAAGAATTGGTCCCTGATCTACCGCGGCATCGGCAACAAGCCGGCGCTCGCGCCGGTGTATGATGTGCTCTCGACGATCCCCTATATTCCGGCCGATGCCATGGCACTGTCGCTGGCAGCTGAGCGCTCATTTAAGGCACTGACCGCGCAACGGTGGAAGGCTTTTGCCAATCGTGCGCGATTGCCGGAGCCGGCCGTTCTCAACGCGGTGGTCGACGTTACCGAACGCGTGAACCAGCATTGGTGGACCCTGCCCGAACGCACAGTCATTCCCGAGCAGGTGCTTGAGCGAATCGACGCCCATGTGAGCTTGATGACACCGATACTGGGAACCTGTGCCGGTTAGCATCAACGACGCGTTCAGCAGAGATCAGAGATGAATGCCGGCCTGAGGTCGCAAGGTCAAACCAGATGGGAGCAGAGGTCCCGTCCGCGCTATCCTGCCTATTGTCTTTGGATATGCAGATTTTGAGTCCCGGTGAAGCCGGCATTGCAAGACGTTCATGCCGCGGCGAAATATCGAACAAAGGTTAGGAGTGGTCGCGATGTTCCCGCTCCGAGAGAATTGCATACTCTTCCGCAAGGAAATTCAGCAACCTGCGCACCGAAGGTAACAGGCCGCGGCGGGAAATGTAGCATGGGTGGTGCGCTGGATAAGCCTGACGCCGAGATTGTCTTCCAGGTGCGTTATCCCGCAGCTCAGTCGCGAACGCGGCATGTCCAGCTTCTGGCGGCAGCAGAGAAACCATGCTGCTCGACGATTTCGACGAACAAGCTGAGATCGTTCAAGTCTGCCATGTCGTATCTAGCATACTGCCGATCTACGGCCGGCCTACACCAGATTTACGGTCCTTTCACAAAACCAACAACAGGACTTACGCGGGCCGTTGCCAATGACGAATTGCAACGGGCGTCCAAGAGAGCGTGTTGAGAGCAGTTGTCGGCACATATAGCAGCGCACCGACCCAATGGGTTGGTGACGGCTTTCCGGTTGTGATGACCGGTGGCGCGCAGCACCGGGTGGATGATGGTTCCCAACTGAACCGAGTGCCACGCGGCGTTGCAGGCCCAAGGGGCCGCAAGTTTCGTGGGAGCGGTTCAAAAACCATGCTCAGGAATTTCCGTCGCCTGAGCCAGAGCCTGCCGCCTGGAAGCGAGCCTCGAATTCGCGACGCAAGTTGCGCCTCACCTGCGCGGCCTGCTCGCGGCGTTTTCCGACTGCACTGTCCGGTTGATGCAGGGGGACAGTGGTCGGGCGCCCTTCGGCGTCGACGGCGACCATGGTGAAATAACAGGAATTGGTATGCCGGCGCTCGCCAGTCCGAATGTTTTCGGCTTCGACCCTGATGCCGACTTCCATGGACGTGCGACCGGCATAATTGATCGAGGCCCGAAACGTGACAAGTTCGCCGACATGGATGGGTTGACGGAAAACCACCTGATCGACCGACAGGGTCACGGCATATTCCTGCGAAAACCGCGACGCACAGGAAAAAGCCACCCGATCAAGCAGATTGAGGAGGGCACCGCCATGGACCTTGCCGCTAAAATTCGCCATGTCCGGCGTCATCAGGACAACCATCTCGAGCTGCGTCGTGTCGTGACCTGTTTCCAAAATCGCCTCCTGGTTGTGTTTGCCTTGTGATCGGATGCCACCGACGATGGCCCCGTAATTTCTGCGTTCATCGATCGAACGGGACTGTCATCCGTAAACGATGGGTCCTGGCTGACGGCATCCCCTGCTTCTGGAACGGCTGTCGGACGGCCGTTGTAGTCCAGCGCCACCATAACGAAAATGGCGTCGGTTACTTTGTCGATTCGGTCGGAGAGATATTGGCGAGCCCAGGCTTCCACCTTCAGATTCATCGAGGCGCGACCGACGGCAATGACCTCGGTGTAGATCCACAGCGTATCACCGATCTTGACCGGTAGCGCGAAGGCCATCTCCTGGACGGCGGCCGAGACCGCGACCCCGGGCACGCTCCGCCGCCCTTATGCCTCAGGAAACGTCCATCTGGGCCATGACCCATCCCCCGAAAATGTCGCCTGCGGCATTGGCGTCCGCCGGCATGGCCAATGTTCGCAGGGTCAGTTCGCCGTTTGGGTGTCTGGAAGGTGGCAGTCGTTCGAACTCCGGTCGTCACAATAAGGGAAAATTACAGGCAGCTGCGATACGTGCGCTACGCGCTGTACTTCCATTGCCGCAGGGAAGGGGCCGGCTGTGACCGCGCGCAATGACAGACCCGGGCTGCGTTCGAAACCGAATCCTCACGCATTGCGCAGCTTGCCTTCCATGAGGTCGAGCACGGCGCGGCCAGCCTCCATGACATTGGTGCCGGGACCGAAGACGGCAGCGACGCCATGGTCGAGCAGGAACTGGTAATCCTGGCGCGGCACGACCCCGCCGACGACGACGATCACATCGCCTCCGCCCTTGGCTTTCAGCGCCTCGATCAGTTGCGGTGCCAGCGTCTTGTGACCGGCGGCCAGCGACGACATGCCGATGACGTGTACCTTGGCATCGACCGCCATGCCGGCTGCTTCCTCCGGCGTCTGGAACAGCGGACCGGCCAAGACGTCGAAGCCGATATCGCCAAAGGCCGAGGCGATGATCTTGGCGCCGCGGTCATGGCCGTCCTGACCAAGCTTGGCGACCATGATCTTCGGCTTGCGGCCGGTGGTGCGGGAAAAGTCGGAGAGCCGGGCAGACAGCGTCGCCAGTTCTGGCTCGTCCTTATAGGCTTCGCCATAGATATCGCTGACGACTTCCGGCACGGCAGTGTGATCGCCAAAGACGATGCGCATCGCATCGGAAATTTCGCCGACGGTGGCGCGGGCGCGGGCCGCTCTCACGGCCGTTTCGAGGATATTTCCGTCGCCGGTACGGGCGACCTTGGTCAACGCTTCCAGTGCTGCCGTCACCTCGGCGGTGTCGCGGCGCTTGCGGGTCTCCTCGATGCGGCTGATCTGGGCGACGCGAACGGCGGCATTGTCGATATCGAGAATGTCGAGATCGTCCTCGGTCTCCAGCCGGTATTTGTTGACGCCGACGATGACCTCCTCGCCCTTGTCGACGGCAGCCTGGCGGCGGGTGGCGGCCTGCTCGATCAGCCGCTTCGGCAGGCCGTCGGCCACCGCCTTGGTCATGCCCCCCAGCGCTTCGACCTCTTCCATCAGCGCCCAGGCCTTGTTGGCAAGCTCCGCCGTCAGGCTCTCGACATAATAGGAACCGGCCAAGGGATCGACCACCCTGGTGACGCCGGTCTCGTGCCGCAGGATCAGCTGGGTGTTGCGGGCGATGCGCGAGGAGAATTCCGTCGGCAGCGCGATCGCCTCGTCGAAAGAATTGGTATGCAGCGACTGGGTGCCGCCGAGCACCGCCGACATCGCCTCGAAAGCGGTGCGGATGATGTTGTTGTAGGGGTCTTGTTCCTGCAAAGAGACGCCGGATGTCTGGCAATGGGTTCTGAGCATCAGCGAGGATTGCTTCTTCGGGTGGAAGCCTTCCATGATCCGCGTCCACAACAGCCGTGCGGCGCGCAGTTTGGCGGCCTCCATGAAGAAGTTCATGCCGATGGCAAAGAAGAACGACAGGCGGCCGGCGAATTCGTCGACGCTCAAGCCCTTGGCGATGGCGGCACGAACATATTCACGGCCGTCGGCGAGCGTGAAGGCCAGCTCCTGGACCAGTGTCGCGCCGGCCTCCTGCATGTGATAGCCGGAGATCGAGATCGAGTTGAATTTCGGCATTTCGCGGGCGGTGTAGTCGATGATGTCGGCAACGATCCGCATCGAGGGTTCCGGCGGATAGATATAGGTGTTACGGACCATGAATTCCTTGAGGATGTCGTTCTGGATCGTGCCGGAAAGCTGCGCGCGCGGCACGCCCTGCTCCTCGCCCGCGATGATGAACGCGGCGAGGATCGGGATGACGGCGCCGTTCATGGTCATCGATACCGAAATCTTTTCGAGCGGAATGCCGTCGAACAGAATCTTCATGTCCTCGACCGAATCGATCGCCACGCCGGCCTTGCCGACATCGCCGACGACGCGCGGATGATCCGAATCGTAACCGCGATGGGTGGCGAGATCGAAGGCGACCGAAACACCCTGCTGGCCGCTGGCCAGCGCCTTGCGGTAGAAGGCATTCGAGGCTTCGGCAGTGGAAAAGCCGGCATATTGCCGGATGGTCCAGGGGCGGCCTGCATACATGGTGGCGCGCGGACCGCGGGTGAACGGCGCAAGGCCGGGTAGCGAGCCGAGATGACCGGCGGCTTTGAGATCGGCCTCGGTATAGAGCGGCTTGACGGCAATGCCCTCCGGCGTCTGCCAGGTGAGACTGTCGGGCGAGGATTTGAGCTCGCGTTCGGCAAGCGCTGCCCAGTCGGCGAGGGTTTTTTTATCGGACATTGGAAAGTCTCCTTGCATCGATCGGACGTACACCCTCCCCTTGAGGGGGAGGGTCGGCGCGCAGTGCCGGGGTGGGGTGACGTTTGAAACGTCCCTGACCGTCACCCCCACCCGCCGCTTTGCGGCGACCTCCCCCCTCAAGGGGGAGGTAGAAACATGCCTCAACCGGCTTTGACCACGTGCGAAGCACTCGCCGTGGGTTTGCTGGAACGATACTCGGACGGGGCGCTGGAGGCTGCCGCGAGTGAGTAGAATAGATGGCACCCTTTAGCGCCCCGTTCAGCGGTTTTTGCCTGCGACCTGGGTCGCTATGAGGTGGCTCGCCAGAATGGTGTTCGTCTGACCTGATGGAGCCCGGCCGAACCAATTTATCGGCAACACTCCACACGGCCGCCGCCGGTGTCTCCGATCTCCCCGTCGCCGGGGTAGATCCGAGGATCAACCCGAGACGCAGCTGAGGAATCGGACGGACGTTCGGCACGTCCGGCGAAACCATTCCGTCTGCCGCCCTGTGTGCCGCACAGGCACGCCCGGCGCGCTCTTTCGGGCATCCGAAGCGCAAAGGCCGATCCGCAGCCTGTCCGCTTCTCCCCTGTCGCCGGAGGGAGACCATTTTCAGCAGACCCCCGATGTCAGGGTTTACGTCATCCCCTTGCACCAAGCGCCAGTCCCGCCTCACTGCCACGCCTGGCAGCGTATCCGATGACGGGGAACGAGTATGGCACGGGTGCTTTGGACGGGGAAAAAAAGCCATTCGGTTTTCTCTAAGATATCCGTTTTTCGAGAACGGGTAGAACTCCCTCCTACCCCTCACCAACAAACTCTAAGACTTAGCTAAAGCTAAGATCTTGATTTTGTATCCTCTCCCGCAAGGGGAGAGGTAGAACGCAAAGCTTCCTGCATCGTACCTCTCCGTCTGCAGGTGAGGGGTATTTATTGCCCCTATTCGAACTCCAGGATCAGCTCGTCCACGGCTAGGCTGGCGCCGACGGCGGCGGCCACCCGTTTGACCACGCCCCGCCGTTCGGCGCGCAAGATATTTTCCATCTTCATCGCTTCCACCGTCGCCAGTGCCTGGCCAGCTTCCACGGTCTCGCCCTGAACAACCGTGATGGTGGTGATGACGCCCGGCATCGGGCAGAGCAGCATTTTCGAGGTGTCCGGCGGCAGCTTCTTCGGCATCAGCCGGGCAAGCTCGGCAATGCGCGGGCTGCGCACATGGGCGGCGATATCGATGCCGCGCCAGCGCAGGCGGATGGCGGTGCCCGAAAGGTCGATCTTGACGCCCATGGCCGTGCCGTCGACATCGAACGTGGCGTGGCTGCGTCCGGGCGTCCAGTCGCCCGCAGCAGTAAAGACGCTGCCGTCGGCCAGCCTGACAGTGGCGCCGCCGGGGGATGTGTCGAGCGTCACGGCATGCTCCTGTCCGGCGAATGTGACGACCCAGTCCTTGCCGATTACCCGGCGATGATTGCCGATGGTGCCGGAAATCTGCACGGCGCGGTCCTGCAGCACCTGATGCACCAGCGTCGCGACGGCCGCCAGTTTCCGCGCCGATGCCGGATCAGGCTCGACACCGTGGAAACCATCCGGGAACTCCTCGGCGATGAAGGCCGTGGTGATGTTGCCGGAGCGGAACCGCTCGTGCTGCATCACGGCGGACAGGAAAGGAAGGTTATGGCCGATGCCCTCGACCTCGAAATCGTCGAGTGCCGCCGACATGGCGTCGATGGCCGTGAGCCGGGCGGGTGACCCGTCGTTTTCCGGTGCCCACGTGCAGAGCTTTGCCACCATCGGGTCGTAATACATCGAGATTTCGCCGCCCTCGAAGACGCCGGTATCGTTGCGCACGATGGTGCCATCGGCGGACTTGCCTTCGACCGGCGGCCGGTAGCGTGTGAGACGCCCGATCGAGGGCAGGAAGCTGCGATAGGGATCCTCGGCATAGAGCCGGCTTTCGATCGCCCAGCCATTCAGCTTGATCTCGTCCTGGCCGAAGGCCAGCTTTTCGCCGGAAGCGACGCGGATCATCTGCTCGACCAGATCGACGCCGGTGATCAGCTCGGTGACGGGATGCTCGACCTGCAGGCGGGTGTTCATCTCGAGGAAGTAGAAATTGCGCTCGCCATCGACGATGAATTCGACGGTACCGGCAGAATGATAGCCGACCGCCTTGGATAGCGCCACGGCCTGTTCGCCCATGGCGCGGCGGGTGGCCTCGTCGAGGAATGGTGACGGGGCTTCCTCGATGACCTTCTGGTTGCGCCGCTGGATCGAGCACTCACGCTCGCCGAGATAGAGCACGGTGCCGTGTTTGTCGCCCAGCACCTGGATTTCGATATGGCGCGGCTGGGTGACGAACTTTTCGATGAAGATGCGGTCGTCGCCGAACGAAGCCTTGGCCTCGTTCTTCGAGGACTGGAAACCCTCGCGGGCCTCAGCATCGTTCCAGGCGATGCGCATGCCCTTGCCGCCACCACCCGCAGACGCCTTGATCATCACGGGATAGCCGATGGAGGCCGAAATCGTCACTGCCTCCTCGGCACCGGCAATCAGGCCCATATGGCCGGGCACGGTGGAGACGCCGGCCTCTGCTGCCAGCTTTTTGGAGGTGATCTTGTCGCCCATCGCCTGGATGGCGCCGACCGGCGGGCCGATAAAGGCGACCCCCGCCTGTTCCAGCGCCTGCGCAAACATGGCGTTTTCCGAGAGAAAGCCATAGCCCGGATGCACCGCATCGGCGCCGGTCTTTTTGATCGCCTCGAGAATCTTGTCGATGACGATATAGGACTGGCTCGACGGCGACGGCCCGATGTGCACGGCCTCGTCGGCCATCTTCACATGCAGCGCATCGGCATCCGCATCGGAATAGACGGCAACGGTGGCGATGCCCATCTTCCGGGCCGTCTTGATCACCCGGCAGGCGATCTCGCCCCGATTGGCGATAAGGATTTTCTGGATCATTTGCTTCTCGATCTGTTCGATCTTGCTCTTGTTTCCGTCATCCCCGGTCAAGCCCGAGTACGGTTGGCCCGAGGATGACGATTGTGGGGTCAAACGCCTGCGAAGGCTATAGCGGTATCGTGTCGTGCTTGCGCCACAGTTGCTCCTGCCGTTTGCCGCGCAGTGATGCAAACGCCCTTGCGATCCTCCGCCGTGACGAGTGCGGCATGATCACCTCGTCGATAAAACCGCGTTCGGCGGCGACGAACGGATTGGCGAAGCGTTCCTCGTATTCCTTCGTCCGGGCAGCGATCTTTTCCGGGTCGCCGAGTTCGGAGCGGTAGAGGATTTCGGTCGCCCCCTTGGCGCCCATCACGGCGATTTCGGCGGTCGGCCAGGCATAGTTGACGTCGGCGCCGATATGCTTGGAGGCCATGACGTCGTAGGCGCCGCCATAGGCTTTTCGGGTGATCAGCGTCACCATCGGCACCGTCGCCTGTGAATAGGCGAACAGAAGCTTGGCGCCGTGCTTGATGACGCCGCCATATTCCT
Organism: Pararhizobium sp. DWP1-1-3; assembly: GCF_049896125.1. Lineage (NCBI taxonomy): Bacteria > Pseudomonadati > Pseudomonadota > Alphaproteobacteria > Hyphomicrobiales > Rhizobiaceae > Pararhizobium > Pararhizobium sp. DWP1-1-3. Next base: position 446,036 of record NZ_JAFCTR010000003.1, on the reverse strand, counting down.
GCGCCACGCCGGGCAGGAAGCCGGGCACGTCGACCAGCGTCAGGATCGGGATCGAGAAGGCATCGCAAAAGCGCACGAAGCGGGCAGCCTTTCGCGATGAGTCGATATCCAGGCACCCGGCCAGCACCATCGGCTGGTTGGCGACGACGCCGACGCTCTGGCCTTCGAGCCGGATGAAGCCGGTGATGATGTTACGGGCAAAGGCTTCCTGAAGCTCGAAGAAATCGCCTTCGTCGGCGATCGCATGAATGAGCTCCTTCATGTCGTAGGGTTTTGCCGAGCTGTCGGGGATCAGCGTGTCGAGCCGGTTTTCAAGGCGGGCCGGATCGTCGTGGAACGGGCGGACCGGCGGTTTCTCGCGGTTGTTGAGCGGCAGAAAATCAAACAGCAGCCGGACCTGTTCCAAGGTCTCGATGTCGTTTTCATAGGCCGCGTCGGCGACCGAGGATTTCTTCGTATGGGTGCCGGCGCCGCCCAGCTCTTCGGCCGTGACGATCTCGTTGGTGACGGTCTTGACCACATCCGGGCCGGTGACGAACATGTAGGAACTGTCGCGCACCATGAAGATGAAGTCGGTCATCGCCGGCGAATAGACCGCACCGCCGGCACAAGGCCCCATGATCACGGAGATCTGCGGGATGACGCCGGAGGCCTCGGCATTGCGGCGGAACACTTCGGCATAACCGGCAAGCGAGGCGACGCCTTCCTGGATGCGGGCGCCGCCGGAATCGTTCAGGCCGATCACCGGCGCGCCGTTGCGCACGGCCATGTCCATGATCTTGCAGATTTTCTGCGCATGGGTTTCGGACAGCGAGCCGCCGAGCACGGTGAAATCCTGAGAAAAGACATAGACCTGGCGGCCGTTGATCGTGCCCCAGCCGGTAACGACGCCGTCGCCGGCCACCTTCTGTTCGGCCATGCCGAAATCGACGGCGCGGTGGGTGACGTACATGTCGTATTCTTCGAACGAGCCTTCGTCGAGCAGCACCTCGATGCGCTCGCGCGCCGTCAGCTTGCCCTTGGCATGCTGGGCATCGATGCGCTTCTGCCCGCCGCCAAGACGCGCTTCAGTGCGGCGCACACCGAGTTGGTCAAGTATTGAACGCATTCTCACTCCATCCAGCTGCTTCAACGTCACCGTTCATACGGCCTTGTCATGCTCTAGAAAACGGTTGATCGTGTGGCATTGCTTAATTTAGGTTGTTGCAAACCCTTTTTTGCGAAAGTGCAACATGGCGATGCGGAAGCTCTTTATCGGCCGAAAAATCCGGTCCCTGCGTGAAGCCCACACGGCCACCCAGAGCCAATTTGCGGACCGGATCGGCATTTCAACAAGCTATCTCAATCAGATCGAAAACAACCAAAGGCCGGTTTCGGCCTCCGTTCTGCTGGCCTTGGTCGACAAGTTTCAAATCGATCTGGGCGAGCTTTCGGCGGGCGAGGGCGATCGGCTGCTGTCGGCGCTCTCGGAAGCACTGACCGATCCCTTGTTCGAATCGTACAACCCCAATCTGCAGGAGCTCAAGCTCATTACCCAGAACGCCCCGTCTCTGGCGCATGCGCTGGTGCGGGCCCACCAAGCCTACAGGCGAAACAGCGAGCAGCTTGCGAGCCTCAATGACAGCATGGGACGATCGACACAGGCTGCGGAAGCGACGCCATACGAAGAAGTCCGGGACTTCTTTCATTTCGTCGACAACTATATTCACGACCTGGATGTGCAGGCCGAAGAGCTTTCGATCGAGCTGGGGCTGGCACACGACGATCGCCATGCCGCGCTCACCAGCTACCTTCAAAGGGTGCACAACGTCAAAATTGCCCGGGCAGAACCCGGACGGGACATTCTGCGCCATTTCGATCCGGCGACGCGGGTCCTGTCTCTCAACGCCTATATTCCAGCGACCAGCCGGGATTTCCAGTTGGCATTGCAGATCGCTCAATTGCAGGCCGCCGATACGGTCGATCGGGTGGTCAAGACGGGGAACTTCCGGACCAAGGAAGCCGCAGACATCTGTCGCATCGGCCTGCACAATTATTTTGCCGGCGCCCTGCTCTTTCCCTACCGGGCGTTCCAGGCTGCGGCGACGTTGCTGCGCCACGATCTCGAACTGCTTGCCTCGCGCTTCGGCGCCAGTTTGGAGCAGGTCTGCCACCGGCTCAGCACATTGCAGAGGCCAGTAGAGAAGGGTATCCCGGTGTTCTTTGCACGGGTCGACAGGGCGGGGAACATCACCAAGCGGCACAGCGCGACAAAACTGCAATTTGCCAGATTTGGAGCAGCCTGTCCGTTGTGGAATGTCCATCAGGCATTCGAAGCCCCCGGGCGGATCATCAGGCAACTGGCGGAAACACCGGACGGTGCGCGCTTTCTGTGCCTGGCGACCCAGATCACCAAGGGTGGCGGCGGCTTCAAGAGTTCCCAGCCTCAATACGCGATCGCATTTGGCTGCGAAATTTCCTATGCCCCGGCTTTCATCTATGCCGACGATCTGGATCTTTCGCAGCGTTCGAGCTTCGACCCGATCGGAATTTCCTGCCGTATCTGCGAGCGGACGCAATGTTTCCAACGGGCCGTCCCACCGCTCATGAGAAAACTCCATGTCGATCACGATATGCGCACGGTTCTCCCCTATCGCATCGAGGACAGTTGAAGCTGTCCGGACCGCGCCGCATCAGACAAGCCGATCCGTGATATGCAGGACCATAGTCTTTTTACCTATATTTTCGGCAGAGCGGGCAGCTCTCCCATCGCGGCCTGAACCACGCGCCAGCAAGGGCAGCTGTCACCACCAGGCTCGCCATGGCCGCTTTTCCGATCAGGCGACGGCACGCCAGACGGGTCTTAGGCCCCGCCAAGGCGAATTGGCAATTTTTCGCCGAGGACTACGATTCCCACACCACCGACTGCTCGTGCCGCTTGATCAGATGCTTGAGGTTATCGAAGCTGGTGCGGATATGACGGGCGAAATGATCGACTGCGGGTGCGCGGGCGGCGTCGGCCCGCTTGAGCAGGCCAAGGGCGCGTTCCGGATGCGGGATTGAGACGGGGAGGGCTGTAATCGACTTTTCGTTGCGCAAGCCAAACACGACACTGTGCGGCATGATCGTCAGCGCGTCGGCGGCCCTCATATAGTTGACGACGCTCATCAGAGAACCGCCGGAATAACGGATCTTGATTTCGGTTGCGCCGAATGAGAGCAGCATGCTGCGTAGGTCGGCGAGCAGCGGGCTGCCCGGGGGCGGCGCGACCCAGGGGAAATCGAGCAGGTGCGCCGGCTGCGGCTTGCGCTTCATGAGCAGGGGATGGGTGACGCGGCAGGCGATCACATTGCGGCCCGGGAGGATCTGCTGGAATTCAAGCCCGGAGCCTTCGTCGAGAATATCGGTCGGGCAGATGGCCAAATCGATCTGGTCGGCGTTGAGTGCTGCCCGCAGGTCCGGGAAATAGCCATAGGTCTGGTCGATACGCACGTCTGGATGCAGATTCTGGAACTCGGCGATCATGCCGGCAATCAACGCATCCATAAAGAACGGCGTGCCTCCAACCCGCACGACGCCGCTTTTGCCGACCCGAAAGCTTTCGACGACATCGGAAGCCTTGCGCGATGCAGACAGCATGGTCTGGCCGTGATCGGCCAAGGCTCTTCCCAGCGACGTCGGCTGCAGTGGTCTTCGGCCCTTGACGAACAGCGCCTCGCCGATCCGGGCTTCCAGCATGGATAGCGTCCGCGAGACAGCCGGTTGCGACAGGCCAAGCAGAGCCGCCCCCTCGGTGACGCCACCGGTTTTGACCACGGCAGCAAGCTGGACAAGATGGCGTTCATCTATCTTCATAGCGATATGGTATACTAATTTCGAATAAAATCATCAAAGACATATCGCATCCGGGTTAGATTGATCTTACCAGCTACGCCTTGGAGGAGACGCACGATGTTGGGTCCGACGGCGCTGAATTTCAGCGAGAGAACCTCGCACGACATTTTCGCGCAACGACTTTCGCAATCGAAAGATGACAGCCTGCCGAAAGTCTTGGCGGTGGCCGTGTCGCATCTGCATGCCTTGATCCGCGAATTGCGCCCAACCCCTTCGGACTGGCGCAAGGTGATCGCGTTTCTCACCGAGGTCGGCCACGCCAGCGACGATCGGCGCCAGGAATGGGTGCTACTGTCGGATCTGCTTGGTGCTTCGGCCCTGGTCGAGGAAATTAACTCGCGCCGGCCAAAAGCGGCGACGCCCAACACCGTGCGCGGCCCTTTTTTCCGCGCCGATATTCCGCAACTGGCCCTTGGCAGCACCATCTCGCTCGATGGTATCGGCGAAAGGCTGGACGTGTCCGGAGGCGTACGGGATCTCGATGGCAATCCCATTGCAGACGCGGAGATCATCACCTGGCAGGCCAACGCTCAAGGCCTGTACGAGAACCAGCAACCGGACCTGCAGCCGGAATTCAACCTGCGCGGACTGTTCCGCACGGATACGGAGGGACGTTTCCACTATCGAACCATCAAACCCTGCGGCTACGGCGTGCCGGACGATGGGCCTGTCGGCGAGCTTTTGCGGCAGGCGGGCTATCCGCTGCACCGCCCAGCGCACCTTCACTTCATGATCAAGGCACCGGGCTTCGAAACGATCGTCACGCATATCTATGACGGCAGCGATCCGCACCTGGCCGAGGATGCGATCTTCGGTGTCAAACCCGAGCTGGTGCACAGTTTCGAGCGACAGGGCAAGGGCGCACCGGCATGGAAGCTGGACCTGACCTTCGTGATGGTTCGCGCCAGACAGGGAACCGAAACATGAGCCGGGATTTCACCTATGGCGGCAGTCCAGCCCATATCGTCTTTGGCCAAGGCAAGAGCGCCACCGCCGCTGATTGGGTAAACAAACTTGGATGCAGCCGGGCGCTGGTCCTGTCGACGCCGCAACAGAAGGGGGATGCGGAAGCACTCGCCGCAAAGCTCGGACCGCTGGCTGCCGGCGTCTTTGCCGGTGCCGTCATGCATACGCCGGTCGATGTGACCGAAACGGCAATGAAGGTCGTGGCCGAGACCAGGGCGGATTGCGTCGTGGCGCTCGGCGGCGGATCGACCACCGGGCTCGGCAAGGCGATCGCCTACCGGACAGACATGCCGCAGATCGTCATTCCGACAACCTATGCCGGATCGGAAGTGACGGCGATCCTGGGTCAAACCGAAGGCGGGCGCAAAACCACCGTGCGGCATGAAAGCATCCTGCCGGAAGTGGTGATCTATGACCCGGCGCTGACGCTGGGCCTGCCGGTCGGCATGAGCGTCACGTCGGGCCTGAACGCCATGGCCCATGCGGTCGAGGCGCTCTATGCCCAGGATCGAAACCCGATTTCGACGCTGATGGCGGTCGAGGGGCTGCGCGCCTTCAAGACCAGCCTGCCGGGGATCATCGCGACGCCAGCGGCGCCGGATCTGCGCGGCGATGCGCTCTATGGTGCATGGCTTTGCGGCACGGTGCTCGGCACAGTCGGCATGGCGCTGCACCACAAGATCTGCCACACGCTCGGCGGCACGTTCGATACGCCGCATGCCGATACGCACGCGATCATGCTGGCGCACACGGCCGCCTACAACGCCGTTTCGGTGTCCGATCTGCTGGCGCCTGTCGCCGGGATCTTCGGCGGTTCGGTGGGCGGCGGACTGTGGGACTTTGCCAGGGAGATCGGCGCGCCGCTGGGCTTGCGGGATCTGGGGCTCACCGAGGCCGACCTCGACCGGGCGGCTGAGATCGCCACGGAAAATCCCTATTGGAATCCACGGCCGATCGACCGGAAATCCATTCGTGCCCTGCTGCAGGATGCCTGGGAGGGCAGGCGGCCGGAATAGACTGAACGCAGACACGTCAATCTCTGGGAGGAGAGGACAATGGGTGGAGGAAACATGTTTACGAGACGCGATTTTCTGAAGACGACGGCTGCAACCGGTGCACTGGCAGCGACATCCGGGCTTGCCGCCCCTGCGATCGCTCAAGGCGCGGCCATCAAGCTCGGCTATGTCAGTCCGCAGACTGGACCGCTTGCGGCGTTCGGCGAGGCCGACAAGTTCGTCATCGACAGCTTCCTGGCAGCCACCAAGTCGAAGGGCCTCAAATACGAGGTCGTCGTCAAGGACAGCCAGTCCAATCCGAACCGGGCGGCGGAGGTCGCCAAAGAACTGATCGTCGATGACGAGGTAAACCTCGTTCTGGTCGCCTCGACGCCGGAAACAACCAATCCGGTAGCGACCACCTGCGAGGCTGAGGAAATGCCGTGCATTTCTACGGTCGCCCCCTGGCAGCCATGGTTCATAGGCCAGCAGGGCAATCCGGGCGACCCGGCCTCGTGGAAACCATTCAACTACGCCTATCACTTTTTCTGGGGCCTGGAGGACGTCATCGCCGTCTTCACCAATATGTGGGCGCAGATCGAGACCAACAAAAAGGTCGGCGGGCTGTTCCCCAACGACGGCGACGGCAATGCCTGGGGCGACAAGACCGTTGGTTTCCCGCCTGTCCTGGAAAAGATGGGTTACGGCCTGGTAGATCCTGGGCGCTACCAGAACATGACCGACGATTTTTCCGCGCAGATCAACGCCTTCAAGTCCGGCCAGTGCGAGATCATCACCGGCGTCGTCATCCCGCCGGATTTCACCACCTTCTGGAACCAGGCCAAGCAGCAGGGCTTTGCGCCAAAAATCGCCTCGATCGGCAAGGCACTGCTCTTCCCCCAGACGGTGGAAGCGCTGGGCAATGCCGGACATAATCTCTCGTCGGAAGTCTGGTGGACCCCGAGCCATCCCTTCAAGTCGTCGCTGACGGGGGAGAGCGCTGCGCAGGTGGCGGCAGCCTTCACCAAGGCGACAAGCCGGCCCTGGACGCAGCCGATCGGCTTTGCCCATGCCCTGTTCGAACTGGCGGTGGACGTGATGAAGCGCGCTGGCGATCCGACCGACGGTGATGTCGTTGCGCAGGCGATCGCCGCCACCAAGCTCGATACGCTGGTCGGACCGATTGCGTGGGACGGCAAGGGTCTGCCGCCGTTTGCTGCCAAAAACATCGCCAAGACCCCGCTTGTCGGCGGCCAATGGCGGCTGAAGGACGGCGGCGGGTATGATCTTGTGATCACCGACAACAAGACGGCGCCGAACATTCCGGTCGGCGGAAAGATGGAAGCGATCGGGTGAGCGCATAGCCCTCATCCGGCTCTCCTTCGAACAAGAGGGCAGCCATCTTCTCCCCGCTTGCGGGGAGAAGCGACGAAGCGGCGCCTCCCCACTCCCATTTGATCTCCTGAGAAAAGCGGGAAGTGAGAGGCAATGCGGCAAACGGACTGGAACGGAACCATGGCTATTCTTGAACTTGAAGGGATCTCGAAGAAGTTCGGCGCGCTGACAGTCGCCGAGCAGATCTGCTTTGCCGTCAACGAAGGCGAGGCGTTGGGCATCATCGGGCCAAACGGCGCCGGCAAATCGACGCTGTTCAACTTGATCACCGGCAATATTTCCGCCGACAGCGGCAGCATCCGGTTTCTCGGCAGCGATGTGACGCGCACGCCGCCGATGGCGCGCTGTCTGTCCGGCATGGGCCGGACATTCCAGATCCCGCAGCCGTTCGAGAAACTGACGGTGTTTGAAAACCTGCTGGTGGCAGGGGCTTTCGGCTCGCGACAGACCGAGGCCGCCGTTTCGGACCGATGCGCCGAAATTCTCGTGGATACGGGGCTGATCGACAAGGCGAATGTGCTGGCCGGCGGCTTATCGCTTCTGCAGCGCAAGCGGCTGGAATTGGCCCGCGCGCTGGCAACTGAGCCGAAGCTGCTGCTGCTCGATGAAATTGCCGGCGGACTGACCGAAGGCGAATGCCGCTCGCTGGTCGCTACCATCCGCGCCATTCACGCCCGCGGCGTCGCCGTCATCTGGATCGAGCATGTGCTGCACGCATTGAATTCAGTCGTCGAACGTCTGCTGGTGCTGCATTTCGGCAAGGTCATCGGCATCGGCAAGCCCGACGATATCATGGCATCGCGCGATGTCCGCGAAATCTACCTGGGGATCGAGATCTGATGGCACTGATCGAGACTAAAGGGCTGACTGCCTCCTACGGCGATTTCCAGGCGCTGTTCGGCGTCGATATCATGGTCGGCGCCGGCGAAACCATCGCCATCATCGGTGCAAACGGCGCGGGCAAGACGACGCTGATGCGCTCGATCTCGGGCGTGCTTGCCAATGCACCGGCGTCGATCCTTTTTCGCGACGAGCCGATCGGAGCGCTGGCGGCGCCGGATATCCTCGCGTGCGGCATCGCGATGGTGCCGGAAGGGCGAAAACTCTTTCCGTCTCTCAGCGTCGAGGAAAACCTGCTGATCGGAAGGTATGGCCGAAGGATCGACGGGCCGTGGACGCTTGACAGTGTCTTCGCGCTCTTTCCGATCCTGAAGGAACGGCGCAACAACCCCTCCACGGCGCTCTCCGGCGGGCAGCAGCAAATGGTGGCGATCGGCCGCGCGCTTATGTCCAATCCGCAAGTGCTGCTCTGCGACGAGATCAGCCTCGGGCTGGCACCGGTTGTGGTGCGCGATATCTACGCGGCCTTTCCGCGCATCCGAGACACCGGCGCCTCGATCGTCATCGTCGAGCAGGATATTGCACAGGCACTGAGGGTGGCCGACCGTGTCTATTGCATGATGGAGGGGCGGGTGACGCTCTCCGGCCGTGCTGCCGATCTCAGCCGCGACGACATCCACAGGGCCTATTTTGGGACGGACCATCATGAATTGGCTTGATACCATTCTCCAGGGCGTACTGCTCGGCGGGCTTTATGCCCTGTTCGCGGCAGGCTTGAGCCTCGTCTTCGGCATCATGCGGCTGGTCAATCTCGCACATGGCGACCTGATCGTCCTTGCCGCCTTCCTCGTTTTGGTGCTGGTGACGACACTCGGGCTCAACCCGTTCATCGCCGCACTCGTCGCTATGCCGCTGATGTTCGCCATTGGCTGGGGCCTGCAGTATTTCCTGCTTAATCGCACCCTGGGCAAGGACATCCTGCCGCCACTTCTCGTTACCTTCGGCCTGTCGATCGTCATCCAGAATGGCTTGCTCGAGAGTTTTTCCGCCGATAGCCGCCGCATCTTCGCTGGCAGTCTGGAGAGCGCCTCGGTCAATCTCGGCCCCGTCACCGCTGGCATCATGCCTCTAATGACCTTCTTTTCGGCCGTTGCCGTCATCGTCTGTCTCAACCAGCTGATCTACCGTACCTCCGTTGGCCGGGCGTTCCGGGCGACGTCGGACGATCCGGTCACGGCCGGGCTGATGGGCATCCGGCCGCAGCGCATTTTCGCGATGGCAACAGGGCTTGCCATGGTCGTGGTGACGATAGCCGCACTCTATCTCGGCACGCGCGCCAACTTCGATCCGACCTCCGGACCCTCGCGGCTGATCTATGCCTTCGAGGCGGTGATCATCGGCGGGCTCGGCTCTCTTTGGGGCACGCTGGCCGGTGGCATCATCCTCGGCGTGGCGCAGACGGTGGGGGCGGCGATCAATCCCGAATGGCAGATCCTTGCCGGACATCTGGCATTCCTTGCCGTTCTTCTGTTCAAGCCGCGCGGCCTTTTCCCGCGCGCGGTCGATTGAGGTGCGACGATGACCATGGCCATTCCCTCCTTCACCGTCGAGACGCGAACTCGGACATCCGCATATTCGGCTATAGCTGTCGCCGCTCTCCTGGTGCTAGCCTTTGCCGCGCCCTTCATTGTGTCACGCGGCGTCATTCAGGACCTGTTCTTCATCCTCACCATGCTGGTGCTGGCGCAGAACTGGAACCTGCTCGCCGGTTATGCCGGGCTGATCTCGGTCGGTCAGCAGGTTTTCGTCGGTTTTGGCGCCTATACGATGTTCGGCGCCGTCACCCTCTTTGGCGCCGATCCGGTCGTGGCCATTCTGATCGCCGGGCTGTTTTCCGTCGCGCTTGCCATCCCGACCGCGTTCTTCACTTTCCGGCTTTATGGCCCCTATTTCGCCATCGGCACCTGGGTGGTGGCCGAAGTGGTGCGCTTGCTGCTGGCGCAATGGAAGGCGCTTGGCGGCGGCACAGGCACATCGCTGCCGCGCGATGCGACCCGCGACATGATGGGTGTCGCATGGATGCGTGATCTCTTCGGCATGAAGGCGTCACAGGCAGGCGACGCCCTGACCTATTGGCTGGCGCTGATCCTCGTCATTGCCACCATCGGCTTCATCTATGGACTGCTGCGCAGCAAGCAGGGTCTCGGGCTTGCCGCCGTCCGTGACAACGAACAGGCGGCCCGGGCCGTCGGTGTCGATGCGCGGCGGATGAAGACACTTGTCTATCTCGCAACCGCCTTCATCACAGGTGTCGCCGGGGCGCTGATCTACGTGCAGAAGGCGCGCATCTCTCCGGACGCCGCCTTCTCGGTTACCGACTGGACAGCCTATGTCATCTTCATCGTCGTGATCGGCGGCATTGGCACCATTGAAGGCCCGATCCTCGGCGTCATCATCTTCTTTCTCTTGCAGAATCTGCTCGCCGACTATGGCTCCTGGTATCTGCTGGTGCTGGGTCTGCTCGGCATCGCCATCATGCTTTTTGCACCGCGCGGCCTCTGGGGATTGTTCTCCACTCGCACCGGCATCCAGCTTTTCCCGGTTCGCCGCGTTCTCAAGGGCGGACCGCTCAATCTCACGCATAAGGGAGGGCCTCATGGCTGACATTACCACCGACATCCTCATCATCGGCACCGGCCCGGCGGGCTCTGCCACCGCCGCCCTGCTTTCCTCCTATGGGATCGAAAACCTGGTGATCAACCGCTACCGCTGGCTCGCCAGCACCCCGCGTGCCCACATCACCAACCAGCGTACCATGGAAGTGTTGCGCGATCTCGGACGCGACGTGGAGGACGAAGCCTATATGTTCGCCGCCGAACAGGATCTGATGGGCGAGAACGTCTTCTGCACCTCGCTCACCGGCGAGGAAATCGGCCGGATGAAGAGCTGGGGCAAACACCCGCTATCGCGCGCTGAGCACCAGCTGTCGTCACCGACCCATATGAACGACCTGCCGCAGACCTTCATGGAACCACTCCTGTTCAAGACGGCTTGCTCGCGCGGCAGCCAGCCGCGCATGTCGACGGAATATCTGAGCCATGTGCAGGATGAAGTGGGCGTGACGACGACCTGCCTCGACCGGTTGACCGGCAAGGCGTTCACCGTCCGCTCAAAATATCTTGTCGGCGCCGATGGCGGCAATTCCAAGGTAGCGGAACATGCGGGCCTGTCGTTCGAGGGCAAGATGGGTGTCGCCGGTTCGATGAACATCCTGTTCAAGGCGGACCTTTCGCGCCTCGTCGCCCACCGGCCGTCGGTGCTCTATTGGGTGTTGCAGCCTGGCGCCGATGTCGGCGGCATCGGCATGGGGCTGGTGCGCATGGTGCGGCCATGGGACGAGTGGCTGATCGTCTGGGGCTATGACATCAACCAGCCGGCCCCTGCAGTCGATGAAGCCCATGCGAAAAAGGTGGTGCGCGATCTCGTCGGCGACCCGGATCTCGAAATGACCATCAAGTCGGTCTCGACCTGGACCGTCAACAACATGTACGCAACCACGCTGTCCAACGGCCGCGTCTTCTGCATGGGCGATGCCATCCACCGCCATCCGCCGTCGAACGGGCTCGGTTCCAACACCTCGATCCAAGATGCCTTCAACCTCGCCTGGAAGCTGGCTTTCGTCCTCAAGGGGACCGCTGGCCCCAAACTGCTCGACAGCTATCAGGCCGAACGCGCCCCGGTCGCCAAGCAGATCGTTACCCGCGCCAACAAGTCGATCGAGGAGTTCGGCCCGATCTTCAAGGCACTCGGTCTCTTGGATTCCATCGACCCGGTGAAGATGCAGCAGAACATGGATGCCCGTTGCAATAACACGGTCGCCTCCGAAGAGCAGCGTGCGGCAATCCGCAAGGCCATTGCCGACAAGGTCTACGAGTTCGATTGTCACGGCGTCGAGATGAACCAGCGCTACCGCTCTGCTGCGGCGATCACCGACGGGCAGGAGGAGCCGGCCTTCACCAAGGATCCGGAGCTGCATTGCCAGCAGACGAGCTGGCCGGGCGCGCGGCTACCGCATGCCTGGGTGTTCTCTGTCACCGGCGAGAAGGTCTCGACGCTCGATCTCGCCGGCCATGGCAAATTCACGGTGCTGACCGGCATCGGCGGCCGGGGCTGGATCGATGCGGCCCGCAGCCTTGGCAAGGAGTTCGGGATCGATATCGCCGCCCATCTCATCGGGCCGCGCCAGCAGTGGCAGGATTTTACCGGTGACTGGGCCAATATCCGTGAAATCCGCGACGGTGGATTGCTGCTGGTCCGCCCGGATCATCACGTTGCCTGGCGCAGCGTGGCGATGGTCGATGATCCGGCCGCCGAACTGCGCCGCGTGCTGACCGCTGTTCTGGGGAAGTAGGACGATGATCGACGCACACGAAAACGGTTTCTTCACCGAACAGAACTCCGTCGAGGTCGTCACCGGCCGCAACAAGAACGCCCAGGATGCACGGCTGAAGCAGATCATGGAAGTGGTGACGCGCAAGCTGCATGAGGCGGTCAAGGAGATCGAGCCGACCCAGGACGAATGGATGCAGGCGATCCTGTTCCTGACACGCACCGGACAGATGTGCAACGAGTGGCGGCAGGAGTTCATCCTGCTGTCGGATTCGTTGGGTGTCTCGATGCTGGTGGACGCCATCAACAACCGCAAGCCATCGGGAGCATCCGAAAGCACGGTGCTTGGGCCATTCCATGTCGACGGCGCGCCGGAGCTGGAGATGGGCGCCAATATCTGCCTCGATGCCAAAGGCGAAGACATGGTGATCGGCGGCCGCATTCTCGACACGGCGGGGCAACCGATCAAGGACGCCGTGATCGACGTCTGGCAGGCCAATGACGAGGGCTTCTACGATGTGCAGCAGCAAGGCATCCAGCCCAACTTCAACCTGCGCGGCGTCTTCCGCACCGGCACCGACGGCCATTACTGGTTCCGTGCCGTGAAACCGAAATACTATCCAATCCCTAACGACGGCCCGGTCGGCCAGATGCTCGATCATCTTGGCCGCCACCCGAACCGGCCCGCCCACCTGCACTACATCATCAAGGCCGATGGCTTCGAAACGCTGATCACCCACATCTTCGATCCTGACGATCCCTATATCAATTCGGACGCGGTGTTCGGCGTCAAGGAAAGCCTGCTGGCCGACTTCAAGCGCACGCACGATCCGGATCGCGCCATTGCTTACCAATTCGGCGGGGACTTCTGGGAGGTCGAGCACGATTTTGTTCTCGCCCGTGTCGGCGAGAAGCGGAGCTAGAACGCGAAAGCCTGCCCGTTTCCCGAGGGCCGCCCAGGCAATCAATTGAGGCGGCACGGCAGCCGTCGGACCTGCTGCCTATCCCACTTTACACGTTACCGAATGGGCGGTCCGCTGGCCAATCCACCTTCCTCATCGCCCTGCCGATCACCTTGCTGGCGCTGATCGGGGCGGTCGCCTTCAGCTTTGTTTCGGTCTGGAACGGCTTCCTGATTGCGCTGATGCTGACCGCGTCCGAGACGCTTCCGATCGTGGCTTCGAAGCTCACCCAACTGGGGCGCAACGTGCCATGGGGCATTCTCAATGCCCCGGTCGTGCTATTGTCGATACCGCCTCTGTTCATCGGCGGTCTCAGCGGCATGCTCAACAGTATCTTCAAGCGCAAGACATCCTGAAAATTCAAAGGAATATACAATGAAAGCGTTGGTTCTCGAGCAAAAAGGCGTGCTCAAACTGCGGGAGATCGATCTTCCACTGGATGTAGGTGCCGATGACGTCAAGATCGCCATTCACACCGTCGGCGTCTGCGGCAGCGACGTGCACTACTATACGCATGGTGCCATCGGTCCCTATGTGCTGCGCCAACCCATGGTGCTTGGCCATGAGGCGGCCGGAACGATCGTCGAGATCGGCAGCAATGTCCGCGATCTGGCCGTCGGGGACCGCGTTTGCATGGAACCCGGCGTGCCGGATCTGTCCTCACGGGCGTCAAAGCTCGGCCTCTACAATGTCGATCCGGATGTCCGCTTCTGGGCGACGCCCCCGATCCACGGCATCCTAACGCCCTATGCCGTGCATCCGGCTGCCTTCACCTACAGGCTGCCGGACAATGTCTCCTTTGCGGAAGGTGCGATGGTCGAGCCTTTTGCCATCGGCATGCAGGCGGCGGCGCGGGCACGTATTGCGCCGGGGGATGTTGCCGCCGTCATCGGCTGCGGGCCGATCGGCATCATGGTGGCGCTGGCGGCTCTGGCCGGCGGCTGCAGCCGGGTGTTGATAGCGGATTTCAGTGCCGAAAAGCTTGCCATCGCTGGCCGATATCCAGGCATCGCGCCGGTCAATATCGCGGATCAATCCTTCGCGGACGTCGTGCAGCGGGAAACCGCAGGCTGGGGTGCGGATCTGGTGTTCGAGGCAAGCGGCAGCCCCAAGGCGTTCAACGGCATCTTCGATCTCGTCCGGCCCGGTGGCGCGGTCGTTCTGGTCGGATTGCCGGTCGAACCGGTCGCATTCGACGTGCCCGGTGCGATCTCCAAGGAGGTCCGGATCGAAACGGTATTCCGCTATGCCAACATCTTCGATCGGGCTTTGGCCCTGATCGCATCGGGAAAAGTGGACCTAAAGCCGCTGATTACCGGCACATTCGATTTCAAGGACAGTATCAAGGCGTTCGATCGCGCGGTGGCGGCCATTCCCTCCGACGTGAAACTGCAGATTCTGATGAATGATGGGGAGATTTGACGCCGCGCTTGAAGATAGTTCCGGTGGCGATGTGATTATCGGTGGCAAGACCGTCAACGACCTGCCGCATCTGTTTGACGCGCAGACTAGGCTCACGCTTTTGCAGAGATGAGGACACAGATGCGGCAATGTCTGGGGGACGGTTCGGCCCGCACTGCATCCTCAAGTGGCGTAGTGGGAGACCCGCATGACGCGGTTGAGGAGAGCCACGAGTTCGCCCTGGCGCGAAGTGGCTGTCTTCAGAAAGATATTGCGCAAGTGGGTGCGGGCGGTTTCATACGATACCCGGTGCTCAGACGCGTAATGTTGCAGGGAATGTCCCGACACGAGGACCGCTCCAAGTTCGGCTTCCTTTTGCGTCAGTTCGAACAACCCACGCAGGTGCTGCGAGAAGCCTGGTGCCACGCTTGGAGAAAGGTCTTGGACGAGGATAAGGGCCGCTCGCGCAACCGGCAGATCCGACGACATTTCCGAAACAAAGGGAACGATCGTCAAAGCCAGGCGCGGTAGTCCCGTGGCCAGGCATCGGATCAGGATGTCGCCACTCGTGCGCTGGTTTTGTCCACCGGCTCCACAAACAAGAGAGATCTCTTTTCGCAAGGCTTCCCCGCTCGCAGAGCCGGCGGCCGAAAGACGCCCGTGTGCCAGTACCAGATCATTCCCGGGTCGGGCAAGAAGTGTCTCGGCGCTGGCGTTCATGGTCAACACCCTGCCCAAGCCATCGACCACGATTTGACCCACCGCGCCGCCGCCGAGTGTCTCGTTCTTGTTCGCTATGTGGCCGAACCGGACATGAAATTCGGCTGCCCGGGCCATGACGGGGGCCAGTGCCCGAAAAAGGGATATGTCCCGGTCGTCAAAGTCCGGCTGTGATCCACCTCGCTGAACGGCTAGGACACCAAGGTTGCCGGCAACGGAGACCTTGCAGACGATGCTGCTATGGTCGCCTTGAGGCAGGTACCATTCGTTGAACAGCGCCGTCTTGCGGAATTCATGTTTTGGCATCACCGACTGGTCGGTGAATACAGTCAGTGAACCAACCTCGGTCAGATATGGCAGAAAGGGATTTTTGAGCTGCGGTTCAAGGAACGTCGCCTGGTAGTAAGGATCGCAGTCCCTGTGAAAGTGTTGCCAATCACCGTTGGAGCGTACGCGCGCAAAATGAACCTTCGAGCCGTTGGCGATCTTTCTCAGCCTCGCCATGGCCGGTTTCCATCTCCCGCCATCCAAAGCGGCCTGGTAGAAATCTTCAGCAAGCCGTGAAAGTTCGGCCTCTTTTGTATTCGGCATCCTAAAAACCTTCCCCTGTTTTTGCTTTCGCTAAATTTCCAGGCTGTCAGATACCATCATGACGCAACTTGATGAATTTTGGAAATCAGAGATGTCACGGCCCTGTCACGCCTCCGATGCCGGATCTCCGCTTGTGCGGTTACGACATCGTCCTCCAACGGTTACCCTAAGCGCGGTTTGTAATTCTGGCAGCCCGAGGCCTCCCCTTGGCGGCCTCGGAGCGCAATGCACTTGGATGTTTCCTTGATTCAATTCTCCGAGATACATTAGAAATGGTAGTATCTGCGGACCGCGCGCCGTAGCATTGCACAGCTCTTTATCGGGCTTGGAGTAAACCCATGAGCGACCCCTATCACCTCTTACGCTTCATCGAGGCACAGGCATCTGCCTATGACACAGCCCTTTGCGAATTGGAGAAGGGCCGCAAACAAAGCCACTGGATGTGGTTCATCTTCCCGCAGCTCGCTGGTCTGGGCCATTCTCCAACCGCGATCCGGTTTGCCATATCCGGGCTGGACGAGGCCCATGCATATCTCGCCCACCCGTTGCTCGGCGACCGTCTTGTCCACTGCACCCGCACGATTAACGCTGTGCGAAATCGGACTGCCCATGAGATATTCGGTTCTCCCGACGATGTGAAACTGCACTCGTCAATGACGCTGTTTCGGGAGACGGCCAACGATCCCGAGCCGTTCCGGACGGCGATCGAACTTTATTTTGGCGGCGAGGCCGATGCGCGGACGCTGGAACTCCTGGTAAAAGACAAAGCGCCTCCCTGAGTCGCTATATCGCAGCCGACATTGAGGGCGGGCGGGCCTACTTTCTAGCCCTACCGGATGGAAACCTCGTCGAACCAGAGAACAGGATGTCATCAGTCCGATATCACATAGCCTCTGTTACGGGCTGACGAATGTTCACCAAAGGCCGTGAAATCGGGGTGATGCGATCACATCTACGGGCCATCACCCGTTTCGATGGCTTGCCGCAGTGACTTCGTCGCGCGCCATGCTATCCGGTCTGCGAAGGGTGCTCTCCAGAAAAGGATCGAGCGCCCTTCGTGTTTGGTCCCCGAAATGCTGAGCGGGCGACCCGGTACTTGCGGCCAACCGCAGCAGACAACGCTAACTTGCGCCGGCCATATCATCCGTCACTCTTGAAACGATTAAGATGACAATGTCCCAAACAGCATCGGTTAGAACGCAACGTCCCGCTGGCGAACGCCGCGATGCGGACGATGAACGTTTGAACGACATAGTCGGAATCACTACTTTTTGACGAGGAATGCGGAGCAATACCTGAACTCCAGCTGGGATTCGAAATTTCGGACCCCATTTTCGCCAACGTGACACGCGGAAATTTCGGCGAGCGCTACGAGGCGATAAGGAGCCGTGCCGCGGCAGCAATCACTTTTGAGGCGGAGCATGGAAGGTGGAGCCTCCTTAGGCGTGAACATCCTTTCATGGAGATGCTAAATCGCTCCGGAGTTGTCGACCTGCGGTGCCCCGCTCCCTCAAAAGAGCTAACGGATGATTTTGCAAAGTTGACCACGAAAGTCTGAGGTTTTCCGAAAAAAACTCGGGTGACAAATCGTGTAAGTGTCTGTTTTCCATAAAGCCTGTTGGGAACGGTAGTCTGACGGGCGTCAGTTGCAGTCCAGCCGGGCATCCTTGGCCGCATCGAGAATGACCAGCATGTCGTCTTCAAGCAGGGCGTGGAAACGGAACGCCGTCTCAAGCGGTGTCGATCGGACGCCGAGACCGACCTCCGCCTTGAAGAACTGCCGGGTCGTATCGAAAAGATTGACGACTGCGATGGTGGTGCCGCAGACGCGACGCGAGCGAGCTCGTCAAAGTCCTCTTCGCGGGGCGTATCGAGAACATCGTAAGCGTGACGCGCTGCGGATCTGTCGGCCTCGATCGAATTGACGTTGGCGTGAGGAACACGTTCTCATATAGGGCGCGGGACCTAGATTTACCCCGCTTCGGCGGTGCGGGTCTGCAGCATCCCCGGAATGCGATTGAAGCCGGGCCTGAGAGCCTGCCGGCCTATGCGCGATCGGCAAGCGACGGCAAGGCGCCAGCGAGCCCGTCAGACCCGATCGTAGGTGAACGAGGTCAAGAGCGTCGTCACGAAATTGCTCGCCTTTTCCTTGACCAGAACTTCGGTCCATTCGTCCGTGCCGCGCAGCATCAGCCCAGTGTAGATGCTATCGACTGCTGCCTCTTCGATGCGTTTGATATGCGCACTGAAAGACGCCTCGTCTCCAGACTTGTACAGGTCCCGGACGACCATCCTCAGGATTTCCTGAATGGCGATCTGCCATGCGGTATTGATTGCTTGAAGCTCGTTGGCTTGGTCCGTCATCGAATCCTCCTGTCACAGCCGGCTGTATCGCCAGCCAGCGCGTACCGCACGGCGGTCAGGCACAAAAAAAAGGCCAGGCAATCTGCCTGACCTCGCTTGGTCGTTTGCTTTCAACAGTGCCAGTACATCCGTGGTCAAAGGAAAGCAGTAACCGATTATACGGCCTGCAGGTTGCAAGCAGACATCTTGCCCGACTTGTTGTCGCGCTCGAGGTCGAAGCCGATCTTCTGGCCTTCTACGATTTCGCGCATTCCAGCGCGCTCGACGGCAGAAATGTGAACGAAGGCATCAGCGCCGCCGTTGTCAGGCTGAATGAAGCCGAAGCCTTTGGTGGAATTGAACCATTTAACTGTGCCAGTGGTCATGATGAACCCTTTCATAGCAATATAAGTGACCGCGGCGCGAAAACGCTGCGGATGATGATAGCGATTGTTTTAAAGGGAGGGTTCGTTCAGGGCGCGGTGCTAATCGCGCAATAACCAAAGCTCAGCAAGAAAATATCGACGAACACAGACATACGCTGTTTATCGGAGCCCGTCAACTTTTAGTTTTCGCACAGGCCAAACTCCACGAACGGATGTGGCTCAAATGCTAGCGCTTCTCCCGTCTTCATAGTGGTTGCGGTGCATATTGCCGCACGCCAAGGCAATGCACCGGCATGTACTATTCTGCGTGACAACATCCTTCATTGAGCGCGGTGGTCCGGTTTCATCGAAACATCGCCGGACCGCCGGATCATTTTAAGGTCCCGCGCGTTACCCGTGTTCGTCCAGCTTATTAAAAAAAGACATACTGCGGCACAAAAGGGCATGGGATGGTGAGGGATGGCTTATAATGGGATCACGGTGCTTGTTGTCGAAGATGAGTTGCTCATCCGAATGGATATTGCCGCATTCTTGGAGGACGAGGGCTTCAAGGTGCACGAAGCATCGAATGCGGACGAAGCTATAGCTCTGCTGAATGCCAGCCCGGACATCAAGCTCATGTTTACCGACATTGACATGCCGGGCACAATGGATGGGTTAAAACTGGCAGCGGCGGTGCGCGATCGGTGGCCACCGGTGCAGATTATCGTAACATCAGGCCACCGGCAGTTGAGCGACGAACTGCTGCCAGTTCATGGCCGGTTCTTCAGCAAGCCGTACGATCACGCCCGCGTTATTAATGCCATCAGGGAGATGGTGGCGGCGGGTTAGAAGAAGCAACGCATAATAGACGCTCCCCTTCGAGAGCGCTGGACCAGCAGTCCAAGCCTCAGGCGGCCTCTCTCGCTTAGATCTGGAGTGAAGTCGCGAAAATGGCCGTTGTCGCACTCGTCTGAACACAGTCGATCTCGCTTTGAAATCGACGAGAAAGGATAGTCTTTTGGCTCCTGGGATAGTAAGTGAAACAAATATTCTTGGAGACGCCGCGATGCCATTCAGCGACCCACACCATCCTCTTTGGAAACCAGAGAACCTGCGTCGCGCCATCCATGCGGCGGGGGTGGCGCTTTGGTCATGGGACGTCACCAACGATCGTTTTGCAATGGACGAGCAGGCCTTCAAGCTGTGGGGTCTTGTCAAAAGCGGTGAAGTGAAATTCGAAGACCTCTCGGCCCACATTCATCCTTCCGACCGGGATCGCGTACGGGCTGCATTTACAGCGACGCGCGGGATCGTTGGCGCCTACGAGATCGATTTCCGCATTCTGGTGGCAGACGAAATTCGGTGGATTTCCGCACGCGGTCTGGGCGACGACGCCGCGCTCCACAACGGCCAGATGTTCGGGGTGTTCTTGGATGTCACCGGACGCAAGCAAGCTGAAGAGGGCAACGAACTGCTCGCCGGCGAGATGAGCCATCGGGTCAAGAACCTTTTGGCCATCGCCATGGGTCTCACCAATATCACCTCGCAATCGACCACCACCGCCAAGGAAATGGCGAAGGAGCTTACCGGACGACTGGCTGCCCTTGGCCGGGCGCATGATCTTGTACGCCCAATTCCGGGCGGGCAGGGGCACGCCACCTTGCTGGGCGACCTGTTGTCCGTCCTGCTGTCGCCCTATGAGGATCTGGGGGCGTTCAAAGGACGTATCAGGGTCGCCGTGCCCCGCATGGGCGTGGGCGAAGCCGCTGCAACCGCATTGGCACTGGTTTTCCACGAACTCGCGACCAATTCCATGAAGTATGGTGCGCTTTCCGTCGACACGGGGACGTTGGATCTTTCGGGCTCGACCGAGGACGACGAAGTGATGTTGACCTGGACGGAACGCGGCGGGCCTGCCGTTGAAGATCCAGACGGCGCGCAGGGCTATGGAAGCAGGCTGCTCAACCGAAGTGTCTCCGGACAGTTGGGAGGATCGATTGCATACGACTGGTCGCCCAAGGGTGTCGTGGTCGTTTTGAAGTTGAGTGGCGAGAGACTGGCCAAGTGAACGGACTACGGATTTTAACAAGGCATTCAATGGCCTGACCTTGTCGTCAGCAATTGGCGCTCCTATCTCATTTGCACCACACTGATGGAGCGGCGAGATGGCGGAACTTGTAGCTGATTTTGTGTTCGACGCGGCAGTCGAGATCATTCCTCCGAAACATTCTGGCGACCGGGCTCATACGCGTACTTGTATATGCTGCCAGCGCCCGAGCGAATTGATAGACGACGATGGTTGCGGCATCTGCGATGAGTGTCTGGCACCTGCCTCGTCGTGCACGCCGCTGCGCGCTGGCCGCTACGAAGGGTAAGCAGCCTTCAATAGATCGCCGCGGGGGCAACAGTTTGCACTGACCTGAGCTTGGCAGAGAAAACGCTGCAGGACCCACCTGTGCCAGTGCACGGCCCGGGTGAAAGCCGCCGGCGGTCGCATCATGCCGCTGAACGATCGAATTATCTCGGAACATTAGTCCGGCTGAAACGGTTGACGCAGAGCTGAAAAAATATTCGGCCGTCCCGCCAGCATAAAGCCGGCAAAACGTGGAGACCAAAATGAACCTTCCCGAGAACACCGTTATCGCCGTGGCAGACGGAGAAAAGTTTAGCCTGTTTCAAAACGAGGGCGACGCTTCCAATATCAAGCTCAGGGCAATGGCGGAGCCTGATATCGACAGCTCGAAAATATCCTCCGGTGGTCGCCATTCCAGCAGCGCGGCCAACCCGGATGACAGCCAGCAGGAGGAAGATGGCTTCGGCAGGGGCATTGCTGAAATGCTGAACAAGCAGGTTCTGGACGGCAAGATCAAAAACCTTGTCATCATCGCAGCGCCGCGGACACTCGGCGAACTTCGCAAGGGCTACCACAAATCCCTGTCCGAAATCCTTGTCGGCGAGATCGACAAGGACCTGACCGGCCATTCCATACAGGATATCGAAAAGGCACTGGCAGCTGCCTAGTCGATTTGCAGACAGGATTTGCCGGGTCGTTCCTGAGGTAAACTCTGCAATTCTCCCCCAGGCCTACTACGGCCTGGGGGAGAATCTCGATTCGCGAAGTGAGAAGCTTGAACTGGCAGGAACGGTGCAACCGCTCCGGAGCGACAGCAAGTTTACTACAGATGTCAGCGCGTTGCCGTCCGGGCAGTTCTGGGAAATAGCCGCAGTGCCGGATATCCGTGTCAGGCACGAAAAGTACCGCTGTCGAGATTGGCGCAGCTACTGGGTGCGGGAATCGCCGAGCGTTACCATAAACAAGTACTGCAGCCACGCTCAGATCACGTATTCCGGCTCCGGCAGGGCCTGATCCATGGTCACGCCCGGCAGAACGGAATGGCGCTGGCCGATTGGGCGGGCCGGGACGCCGACCACGGAGGTATAGGGCAGCACGTGCGATACCACGACGCTGCCGGCTCCGACCTTGGCGCCGGTCCCGATCTCGATATTGCCGAGAATATTGGCACCCGCGCCGATCAACGCGCCGCGCCGGATCTTCGGATGACGGTCTCCGGTGTCCTTGCCGGTACCGCCGAGCGTGACGTTCTGGAGAATGGACACATCATCCTCGACTACGGCCGTTTCGCCGATCACCAGGCCGTTCCCGTGGTCAAGCATGATGCCCTTGCCCATCTTGGCGGCGGGATGAATGTCGATACCGAAGACTTCGGAGATACGGCTCTGCATATGGCGGGCCAGATGAGGCCGATCGCCAAGCCAAAGCCCATGCGCCACGCGATGCGCCTGCAGGGCCGGAAATCCCTTGAAATAAAGAAATGGCGTCAGAATTTCAGTATTGCTCGGATCGCGATCTTTTACAGCCTCCAGATCAGCCGCCGCCGCGTGGAGCAGCTCCGGATCGGTCAGGAACGCCTGATGGATCAAAGACAGGAGCTCTTCCTGGTCCATATCGTGATTGGCGAGTTTCAATGCCAGCCGGTGGGCAAGCGCATAGGCGAAGCTGGAATGATAGAGCACGGCGGAGTTCATCGGCCGCACCAGCGCCGCGTCCTTTTTTGCCGCCGCCGTCGCCTCTTCGCATAAAGCTTCCCACAGCCGGTGCACGGCCGGCCAAGTGTCGGTCTTCAGCACCGTTAGGGTGGTTGGCTTGGTTGCCATGGTGAAGATCCTTTCCTGGGGGCATTCTTGATGGTGCGACAGGGTGGTTGGCAGGCCCTCAGCCCGGAGCCTGTGCGGCGCCTCTCTTATCGAAGAAACGGTTGGCCGGCCGGGGCAGTCCGAGATGTTCGCGCAGCGTCGTACCTTCATATTCGCGTCTGAACAGGCCGCGCCGTTGCAGTTCGGGTACCAACTTTTCGGCAACGTCGGTCAGCCCCTGTGGGAGATACGGGAATACCACGTTGAACCCGTCGCAACCGTTTTCGAAAAGCCAAGTCTCCATCTCGTCGGCGATGCTGGCTGGCGTTCCGACAAAGGAAAGGCCCGAATAGCCGCCGTAGCGCTGCGCGAGTTGCCGCACGGTCAGGCCCTCCCGCTCCGCCAGCTGCAGAACATGCGCGCGCCCGGTCTTGCTGGCGTTGGTATCGGGAATGTCGCGCGGCAATGGTGCGTCGGGATCGAAGCTTGAAGCATCGTGTCCAAGCGCGATGGACAGCGAGGCAATGGCGCTCTCGTAGTGCACCAGGCTGTCTAGATGGGCGCGTTTGGCCTTTGCCTCGTCAATGGTATCGCCGACGACCACGAAGGCACCCGGCAGCACTTTCAGATGATCGCGGTTGCGTCCGATCTTCTCCATGCGGCCTTTGACATCGGCATAGAAGCTCTTGCCCACCTCCAGATCCGGCGAAGAACCGAAGATCACCTCTGCCGTTTCGGCTGCAAGCTGGCGGCCCGGCTCGGATGCTCCGGCCTGGACGATCACCGGCCAACCCTGCGGCGGCCGGGCGATATTGAGCGGACCGCGCACTGAAAGGTAGTCGCCCTTGTGGTCGAGGACATGCAGTTTTTCCGGGTCGAAATAGAGCCCGGAAGCCGCATTGCGGATAAAAGCATCGTCGGCAAAACTGTCCCATAAACCGGTGACGACATCGTAGAATTCGCGGGCACGACGATAACGTTCCGCGTGCTCGACATGATCCTCAAGCCCGAAATTGAGGGCAGCATCCGGGTTCGATGTCGTGACGATGTTCCAGCCGGCGCGCCCCTCGCTGATATGGTCGAGTGAAGCGAAGCGGCGCGCGATATGATACGGCTCATCGAACGTCGTCGATGCCGTCGCCACGAGCCCAATCCGGCTGGTGGCTGTCGCCAATGCCGATAGCAGGGTGAAAGGTTCGAAAGATGTGACCGTATGGCTGCGCCGTAACGCATCGATCGGCATGTTGAGAACGGCGAGGTGATCAGCCATGAAGAAGGCGTCGAATTTCGCGCGTTCCAGCGTTTCCGCAAAAACCTTCAGATGACGGAAATTGAAGTTGGCATCCGGATACGCGCCGGGATAGCGCCAAGCGGCTGTGTGAAGGCTGACCGGCCGCATGAAGGCGCCGAGGTGAAGCTGGCGGGTTGGCATCGACTTTGTCTTTCGAATGAACGGTTATGCGTGGTGATGTGACGACGGCTTCCCGGAAGCAGGGCACCGGAGCACCCGCGGTCGCTTGGAGCCGTTCGTCAGACTGTCGCTGCCTTCACTTCAGTAATCCGTTCTGCCGCGCGCGCAGCCGACCATCCCTGTCCGGCCAAGGAGAGCGGTCCGGCGCCATGCTCCTGTGAAGGTGGGAGTAAAGTTATCGGATGCGCGCCATCAGTTTGATATGGTCCACATCAATTGTAGAGTAATTCTGTTTCTTAGATGGGGTCTTCGGGAAACAAATTTACCTTTTGCGACATGGTAGCGGAGCCTGATGGACCCGCCTCGCACGGATTGTCTTTTCGTCCGGCCATCGCCGCAGACCCGCTTGTCAACCCTTGGTCCGGCGTTGCGAGATGACCATACCGCTCATGATGAGGACGACCCCAAGGCTTGCCAGCCAGAATGCCGATGTCGCCGACTGCAGCAGGTTTATCGCCACCCCACCAGACATTTGACCTCCGATGATCATGAGAGCGGTATTCGTGGCGCCGATGCGCGTGATCAACCAGCTGCCGGAGGCAACGAAGACAACGCCGACAGGGCCGCCAAGATAGGCATACCACGGGGCCTCAAAGGCGCCGCCGGGTATGAGCCCGCCGATGGAAAGCCCGATAATCGTCAGAAACCCGAAGCCGACGGCGTGGTTCCAGAAGGATGCAATGAGGGGTGACGTGGACAAGCTGAGCCGCCCATTGAGTTGCCGGCTGAGACCGATGAGGATGCCGGCCATACAGGCGTAGAAAACGAACAGGGTCATATCGAACTCGAAAAAATGATGAGCGTGCTGCCTGAAAGAACAAGGGCGAGCGCGACGAAATCCCGCCCTGCCAACGGCCGTTTCGGCAAGCCGAACAGACCCCATTTGTCTGCGGAAAAGCTGAAGGCCAGCTGACCGGCAAGGCCAAGGGCCAGGGTGCCCGGAAGTCCGACCGGCGAATTGACGGTAAGAGAAGACAGGCTGACGGTCGCAGCGCCCGATATGCCTCCAAGATAAGCCCAGAAGGGCGCAGGGGGGTTCATCCCGCTTTTTCTCGCAATCCGGTAAAACACGGCAAGAAGCACAAGCGCTGCAACCGTTCCGGTCCCATGAGCAACCCAGGATGAAAAAAGCGGATTGCCGAATTGGGCGAGCTCGCCATTCAAATGCACCATCAAGCTCAGCAACCCACCCGTACCAAGCGCGATTGCGAAAACAAGCGGATTGGCCTGGATGGGCCGGCTCTCTAGGGTCTTCATGGTGCGTTCCGGGTTCGATCGTATCGGTGCCGGTAATGCAATGTTCCCGGATTGCTTTCAAGCCTTCGTCATCAGGTCTCCATCTGGAACACCCGAACTGGCAGATGGATCAGCCATCCGCGCGATTGAACAATGGTGGCACAACGTGGTCCTGGGTATCCAGCCGCGCCTCAAAGGGGCTGAATGAAGGACTTCACCAATGCCCGATATGGCATTGACACACGCCCGGAAAAGGAATTGCCTGACGGTTGGCAGCATCGGAGGATGCTTTTGAACATCCAGTGGCAGAGACACGTTTCGCTTTTCGCATTTCGGACACGATGTCAGCACCTGGATTTATCACGGGGGGAGCCTGGGGAACCGGATCGCCGTCCGAAAACGCAGCGTCGATCGAGGGCCATTGCGGCTTGATCGGCTGGAGCAGAATAGGAGCATTTGAGATGACCGGACGGTATCGACTGCTAATCGCCACGGGACTGTGCCTGTCTCTGGCCGGAATACCGATTGAACGCTTCGGATGGCCGTCGGCCTTCGCCCAGGATACCGCTGCAGCCGTTTCGGACGCCACGCAGGATGACACCCCGGCTCCGCTGACCGAGGACGAACTCGAGATCCTCGTCGCGCGGATCGCGCTTTATCCAGACGAACTTGTTGCACTGATTTCATCAGCCTCGCTCTATCCCTTGCAGATCGTTGAGGCGGCCCGCTTTCAAGGCCAGCTTAAAAAGAACGCCAAGCTAAAGCCGAAGTCGACATGGGATGGCAGTATCGTCTCGCTTTTGAACTATCCGCAGATCGTCACTATGATGAGCGATGATCTGGACTGGACGCAGTCGCTCGGAGATGCGCTGTCCTACCAGCAAAAGGACGTGCTGATCGCGATCCAGCAATTGCGCGACAAGGCTGTCGCCGATGGCATCATCAAGACCGATGACAAGATCAAGGTCAGCCAGGAAAACGACAACGTCGTTATCGTGGCGGCGAACCCGGAGAAGATCTACGTCCCGCAATATGAGCCCGAGATGCTCTACCAGCCGGGCTACGTCGCAGCGCCGATCGCCTATTATCCGGAACCCTATCCGAACTACTACTACCCGACCGCAACCTTTTTCGCGGGGGTAGTGACAGGAGCGGTTTGGGTCGCAGCCGTTGACTGGAACCGCTGGGGCGTCGCGGGGGGGCGCTGGAACGGCAATGTCGATATCGATTGCAACAACTGCTTCAACAACATCAACGGCAAGGTGAACATCAACGATCTTGATTGGAAGAACGTCGATCGCAGCAAGATCAAGTTCGACAAGAACCAGTTCAACAACATCGATCGAACGGCCTTCCGTAACAACATCCAGGCCGACGGCAACCGCAACAAGGGCAACATCATCGGCAATGACCGCCTGACGAACACCCGTAACAAGCCGGGCAACATCAGCGTCAACGACGTCCGCAAGAGCAAAATCGACGCCGACCGGATCAACCGGAACCGGCCGGAGAAGAAAGCGGCTCAAGCAGCTCAAAACCGCAGGCCGGAAGCCAAGGTCAACAAGGCCTCCGGAAAAATCAAGCCGCAGCCAAACGCCAAGCGCCCGGTGGCTAAGGCCAAGCCCGCAGCCCGGGTAGACAACCGAGCAAGGAGACCCCCCGCCCTTGGAAATGTGGACAGCGGCAGGCGCGCGCAGATCCAGTCCAACCGCGGCAGGCAGGCCATGAGTGGCGGCAACCGCGGCGGCGGCAATCGCCAGGTCCACCGTGGCGGTGGCCGTCGCCGCTGACCGCACAAACAAGGAAGACAGCCATGACAATGTCCTTCAGAAACGTGGTCCTGGGTCCGATATTTTCGGTGATCCTGCTCGGGCCGGCAGCCGTTTCGGCAGCGGCCGAACCATCGGACGCAGCATCCATTTCATCCTTTGCCTCTCCGACCGATCCACCCGTGTTCGATACACCTGAACAAGCTGTCGATGCATTGAAGGCCGCGCTCACGGCCGACGATTTCGACAGGTTCGCGGCGCTGCTCGGCCTTAACCCAGCCAAGTTGAAGGCGGGTGAGGGCGTTCTGGACACCTATGCGGAGATACGCGACGGCGCGAAGATCAAGTCAATCATCCAGGAGATCGATGGCCGGAAGATCGTCGAGATCGGCGAGAAGCTTTGGCCGCTGCCGTTCCCGGTCGTCAAGGGCAAGGACGGCAAGTGGTCGTTCGACACCTATGCCGGCTTCGAGGAGATAATCAACCGCCGCGTCGGCGAGAACGAACTGCAGACGATCGAAACGATGCGGGCCTATGTTGACGCACAGAAGGAATATGCCGCCGCCGACCACGACGGGGACGGCGTGCTGGAATACGCGCGAAAACTAATCAGCAGCCCGGGCAAGACCGACGGGTTATTCTGGTCGCCAGACCTCGGTGAGGGCGAAAGTCCGGCCGGCAATGCGCTCGACGGCAATGCCGCGCTCGATAAAGCCAAGGCCGGGGAAGGCTATTACGGCTACCGCTACAGGATCATCGAGAGCCAGGGACCGAACATCGCCGGTGGCAAGTTCGACTACGTGATCAACGGCAATATGATCGCCGGATTTGCCCTGATCGCCTGGCCGATCCGGTACGGCGAGACCGGCGTGCACACTTTCACGGTGAATGCGAACGGGACGGTGTACCAGGCCAACCTTGGTGAGAAAACGGAATCGATGGCGGCCGGCATTAAAACGTTCAATCCAGACGATCATTGGGAGGTCACCGCAGACTAAGATCCGTGCCATCAGGCCGGCGATCCGAGCACGGGGTCTTTTCGCAACGCGCATTCTTGCGTCCGCTCGGAATCCTCCAGGATGTTCACCAAGGGAGGTCCTTCCAACGATAAGGCACCGCTTTTTATGGCGGCGGCGGATCAGGCGTCGATGTCACGGATGGAATCGAGCGGCCCCTTGAGGGCCGTGCGGGGATGGACAAGTTCGGGCTGGATCAGGTGGATCTTCACGGCAGGACGAACTTCTTCGATGAGTTCGAAGGCTTTGGCCAGCATGCTTTCGCTGTCCTGTCGGATCATGATGACCGGGAAGGGCAGGAAAGAGCCGAAGGGATCGTAGTCATAGCAGCCGACGACGATGTCGGCGAAGGTCTCGTGCGGGTGCTGCGCCATGAAGCGCAGCAGGCCTTCGAAGTTAATTGAAGAGTTGATGAACAGTCCGCGCGGCAGTTTTCCTTCGCGCTCGTAGAAAGCCTCGAAAGCCTTCTGCGTCATGTTCGGCGAATAGCCGGTCGGCTGGATACAGGCGTCGCTGTCATGGCCGAGCAGTTCGGTCTTGATATCGCGAAAACCCTTGATGCGCTCGCGGCTGGCATGGTCGTTGCGCCCGCCGAACAGGAAAAGCTCCTCCGGCTCCAGCGGCATGGCAGCATCGTCGAACCGCTTGATGATTGCCTGCGTCAGCATTCGCGCGCCCTGGTAGTTGTCGCTGATCACCGACGGCGCCTTGGTCCCGGGAAGGTCGATATTGATGTGGCGAATGCCGGCGGCATCGCAGAGGTCATGAACGCTGTCGGGATCGGTGGCGCCGGCGATGAACAGTTCGTCGATCGAATAGGATATCAGCGTTGCGACTGTTGCCAGTTCTTCCTGCGGATCGCGCGAGGCGCTAACGACGACCGGGCATTTGCCGTGGCTGCGCACCTGCGCCTCGAAGGTCTGCGCCATCGAGGAGAAATAGCGGTTGTCGTGTACGGGTAGAAGCAGGCCGACTAGGCCGGAGCGGGAACTGCGCAGGCCTCTTGCCTGCAGGTTGGCGGTATACTGGTGCTGTTCGGCAAGGTTCTGGATCAGTTCTGCCGTGCTTTCCTTGATCCGCCGCTTGCGCCATGTGCCGTTGAGAACGGCGCTGACGGTCGAGGCAGAACAGCCGGACAGGACCGAAAGATCGTAGATCGTCGCCTTCTTTTTGCCCTGGTGCTTCATCCAATCCTCCGTTCATCTGCTTAGTGCCAATTTCCCCTTGACGAAAGTTTAAAACCAAAACATATTATTTGCACCATCGATTGTGCAAAAAGAAATATCGATTGTGCAGCGAGGTCCGCTTGAGGAGGCGGCAACGTGGAGGATGCGATTTCCAGCGCCGACCTGAGGTGAAATGACTGCGACCGCAATTGTCGCGGCCTGGTCCTGTTGCCTGCGCGGAAACGTTTGGAGGAGGAAGAGCATGAAAAAGTTTATGTTTGCAGCGCTTGCTGCATCGCTGTCGCTTGGCGTGTCGTTTGCAGCGCTGGCCGCTGACAAGGTGGGCGTCGTCGTCAAGATCGGTGGTATTCCTTGGTTCAACGCCATGGATGCAGGCATCAAGGAGCAGGGTGCCAAGCTCGGTCTCGATGCCTTCATGGTCGGTCCGACCAGCGCCGACCCGGCGCTGCAGGTGCGTGCTATCGAGGATCTCATCGCGCAAGGCGTCAAGGTCATCGGCGTCGTGCCGAACGATGCCAAGGTGCTTGAGCCGGTTCTTGCCAAGGCAAAAGCAGCCGGCATTTTCGTCATTACCCATGAATCGCCGAGCCAGAAAGGTGCGGACTGGAATTTCGAACTGGCCTCTTCGACCGGTTTCGGCGAAGCGCATGCCAAGCTTCTGGCCGAAAAGACGGGCGGCAAGGGCGAATATGCCGTCTTCGTCGGCTCACTGACCGTTCCCCTGCACAATGCCTGGGCCGATGCAGCAGTGGCCTATCTCAAGGCCAACTATCCCGACATGAAGCTCGTCGGCGAACGCTACGGCGTCGCCGAGGATGTCGACAAGAGCCGATCGACGGCGCTCGACCTGATCTCCGCTCATCCGGATCTGAAAGGCTTCCTTGCCTTCGGCAGCCAAGGTCCGATCGGGGCCGGCCGTGCCGTCGAAGAGCGCCGCAAGACCGGTGAAATCTTCGTGCTCGGTCCATTCTCGCCCGGCCAGGGCCAGAAATTGATCAAGTCCGGAGCAATCTCCGGCGGGTTCATGTGGAATCCAAAACAGGCCGGTGAAGTCTTCGTCACCATGGCCGATCGCCTGATCAAGGGCGAAAGCGTCAAGGAAGGCGACGACATTCCTGGTCTCGGCGTGATCAAGCCGGCCGGAAACGACATCATCGTCGATCAGCTTTTGCCGATCAACAAGGATACCGTGGACGAGCTTGCAGGCATGGGCCTGTAATTTTTCCAAAAAGGTTCTCCCGGGCTGCTGGGCTGACTTCGGTCGGCTCGGCGGTGCCCGGAAGTTCTAAAAGATCCGCATTTTCACAGGTTGATCCGATGACTGGACGCGAGAGCGCTAAGAGTGGCCAAAAGCCGCTTCTGTCCCTGCGCAACATCAACATGACGTTCGGTGGCGTCAGAGCCTTGAAGGATGTCAGCTTCGATGTTCTGCCGGGCGAGGTGCATTGCCTGGCCGGTGAAAACGGCTCGGGCAAGAGCACGCTGATCAAGATCATCACCGGCGTTTACCGCCCGCAGGATGGCGCGGTGATCGAGTTCGACGGGCAGACCTATTCGCATATGTCGCCGGTGACGGCGCAGAATTCCGGAATCCAGGTAATCTGGCAGGACCTGGCGCTGTTTCCGGAAATGACGGTTGCCGAAAACATTGCATTCCAGACGCTGCTCGGCCGCTGGCCGCGTTTCGTCAATTATAGCAGCATGCGAGAGAAGGCGATCAAGGCTCTGGCGCGGCTCGGCGTGACGCTCGACGTCGATCGGCCCCTCAAAGATTATGCCATCGCCCAGCGCCAGATCGTGGCGATCGCCCGCGCCCTGGTCGGCGAGGCAAAGCTCGTCTTCATGGATGAGCCGACGGCATCGCTGACCCAGTCGGAGACCGACCATCTTCTTGAAATCGTTCGCACGCTCTCTGCCTCCGGCGTCGCCGTCGTTTTCGTCAGCCACCGGCTGGCCGAGGTGCTGGAGATTTCCAGCCGGCTGACGGTGCTGCGCGACGGTGCGCTGGTCGGGGCTTATTCGACCGAAGGCATGACCCAGTCGCGCATTACCGAATTGATGACCGGCAAGACTTTCGACCAGACGGTGCGCGCCCGTAATGTCAGCGCCAATCCGGTGGTGCTGGAGGTGGAGGGGCTGTCCCGGACCGGCCAGTTCGAGGACATTTCCTTTACCGTGCGGCGGGGCGAGACACTCGGGATTACCGGATTGCTCGGGGCCGGGCGCACCGAACTGGCCCTGTCTCTGTTCGGCATGCTGAAACCGCGGTCCGGTACCGTCAAACTCGAAGGCAAGCCGGTTCATTTTTCGTCCAACCGCGACGCCATCGAGGCGGGGATCGCTTATCTCTCCGAGGACCGGCTGTCGCTTGGGCTGATCCAGCCGCAATCGATCGCCGACAATCTGGTCATTGCCTCGCTCGACAAGATCACCTCCGGTGGGCTGTTGTCCGACAGCCGCAAGCGCGATCTTGTCGCCCGTTGGATCGCCGATCTCGGTGTCAAGATCGGCAAGCAAGGCGATGCGATCTCTACTTTGTCTGGTGGTAACCAGCAGCGCATTGCCATCGCCAAATGGCTGGCGACCGATCCGAAGCTGCTCATCCTTGATGCGCCGACCGTCGGCGTCGATGTCGGCGCGCGGGCGGGCATTTTCGATATTGTCGCCAAGCTCGCCGAGACCGGTCTCGCGATCGTCCTGATCTCCGACGAGGTGCCGGAAGTCTATTTCAATGCCGACCGCGTGCTGCAAATGGCAAAAGGGCGGGTCGTCAACCAGTTCATGCCGGCGGACTGCTTGCTCGCGGATATAGAGGCAGCCGTCTATGCGTAAGGCCGTTCAATCCCATGCGACGGAATTCGCGCTGCTCGCCGTCATCGCGATCATCAGCATCATTCTGTCCGTCATCACCGACCGGTTTTTCTCGCTCGGCAACGCGTTCGATCTGCTCAATACCAGTTCGGTCAACATCATTTTCGCCGTCGGCCTACTGGTTGTGCTGATTGCCGGCGGCATCGACATTTCATTTGCGGTGGCCGCCTCCGTTGTCCAGTATATCGCAGCCCTCGCGCTCGGCTGGATGGACGGAGGAGGTTGGATCAGCGGACTTTTGATCGCCGGAGCACTCGGCGTGCTGCTAGGCGCCATCAACGCCTTCCTGATCCATAAATTCCGGATCATCTCGATCGTCGCGACCATCGCCACCTTCAATATCTATTTCGGCCTGTTGATGTTTTTCACCCGCGGGGTGTCGATCTACAATCTGCCGGACTGGCTGACGTCGCGCGTCGTGCTGTTCGAGCACGAAATGGCCGATGGCAGCTGGATCGAGATCACCCTGCCGGTGCTGGTCATGCTGATCTGCGTGGTCGCCACCTGGGTGTTCATCACCCGCACCACGACCGGGCGCCAGCTCTATGCCTTCGGTGACAATCCGGAGGGCGCGCGCCGTTTCGGCATCAACATCGGCGCGATGCAGTTCATTGCCTTTGGGTGGCTTGGCCTGATGGCCGGGATCGGCGGGCTGATCCAGGCGCATTATGCGCAGGAAGTGGTTCCGAATGCGCTTTACGGCCGCGAACTGGATGTGTTGGCGGCGGTAGTTCTGGGCGGTGCCCGGCTCGGCGGCGGCAAGGGATCGGTGCTCGGCTGCGTGCTCGGCGTGCTTTTGATCTCGATCACCCAGAACGGGCTCAATCTGGCGGGTGTTTCCCCCTATGCGTTCAAGATGATCGTCGGCGCCATCATCCTCGTCGCCATCACCCTGTCCAATACCAGCATCGAAAAACTGCTGCCGTTCATGCGCCAGGAGGAGGGCCGCAAATGACCGCAATCCTTAATCGCATCAGGACGGCGCTGGGGCCGGACATGGCCGGGCCGGGATTTGCGCTGATCGCCGTGCTGGTAGTTTTCAGTCTTGCCTCGCCGCAATTCTTCAGCTGGGCAACCTTCGGCTCCGTCGCTTTCCAGCTGCCGGAACTCGGTCTTTTGACCCTTGCGATGCTTTTGCCGGTGCTGACCGGTGGCCTCAACCTTGCCATCACCTTCACCGCCAATATTGCCGGACTGACGGTTGCCTGGGTGCTGCAGCAGAATGGCGGTGCCGATGCCGGCCCGTTCGCCTTCTTCCTCGGCTCCGTCCTTGGGATCGGCGTCGGGGCGTTGAGTGGCCTGGTCATGGGGCTGGTGATCGCCTATACCCGCGCCCACCCGATCCTTGTCTCTCTGTCGATGATGATCTTTCTGCGCGGGCTCGGCGAATTCTTGACGCGGGGCGGCGACGTCTCCGGGTTTCCAGCATTTCTGCAGCCGCTTGGCCATGGCAGCATTTTCGGCTTTCCAATCCCGCTCCTTGTCTTCTTCAGCTGCGTCTTGATCTGGCATCTTCTGCTGACGCGGATGAAGCTCGGTTTCAACACCTATATGATCGGCTCGAATATCGAGGCGGCGCGCTACTCCGGTGTCAATACCCGCAAGGTGCTGGTGCTTGTCTACGCGCTTTCAGGCGCGATGTGCGCGATTGCCGGCATCATTATGCTTGCCCGCTTCAACTCGGTGCGCGTCGGCCACGGCGAATCCTATCTGCTGATCACGGTGCTTGCCTGTTTCCTTGGCGGTGTCAATCCGTTCGGCGGTTTTGGCCGGGTCATTCCGGTGGCCGTGGCGCTGCTGGTCCTGCAGCTCCTGTCCTCCGGCCTCAACATTCTCGGTGCCAACCAGCACCTGGCGACAGCCGTCTGGGGCATCCTGCTCATCACGGTGATGATCCTGCGTTTTGCCGCAGGCCACTTCAAATCTCTCAAGCGAAAAAAAGGATAAAACCATGGAAGGTTTTGGCGTTCATACCAGCATGTGGACCATGACATGGGACCACGCAGGGGCGGAAAAGGCGATTGCCGCCGCCGTCAAATACGAGATGGATTTCATCGAGATCGCGCTTCTCGATGCGCCGGCCGTCGATGCCGGGCATAGCCGCAAGCTCTTGGAGAAACATAAGCTGCGTTCTGTCTGCTCGCTTGGCTTGCCGGAACATGCCTGGGCCTCGGTGCATCCCGAAAAGGCCGTCGAATATCTCAAGGTCGCGATCGACAAGACGGCGGACATGGGTGCCGAAGCCTTGTCCGGCGTCATCTTCGGCGGCATCGGCGAGCGCACCGGCGTTCCGCCGACCGAAAAGGAATATGACAACATCGCCCGCGCCCTGCAGGCGGCGGCGAAACATGCCAAGACCCGCGGCATTGAACTCGGCGTCGAGGCGGTCAACCGCTACGAGAACCACCTGATCAACACGGCCAAGCAGGCCGTCGACATGATCGAGCGCGTCGGCGCCGACAATGTCTTTGTGCATCTCGATACCTATCACATGAATATCGAGGAGAAGGGTGCCGGCAACGGCATTCTCGATGCCCGCGACCACATCAGATATATCCACCTCTCAGAAAGCGACCGGGGGACGCCCGGCTACGGCAACGTGCCGTGGGACGAAATCTATGCAGCGCTCGCCGCTATCGGCTTCAAGGGCGGTCTTGCCATGGAAAGCTTCATCAACATGCCGCCGCAGGTGGCCTATGGCCTTGCCGTCTGGCGGCCGGTCGCCAAGGACGAAGCCGAAGTGATGGGCAACGGCCTGCCGTTCCTGCGCAACAAGGCGCGGCAATACGGTTTGATATGACGATCGAGGCTGTTCGCGCAATCGCGAGGACAGCCGCATGGGTATGCGGGCGCGGGATACGGACATGGCGGACGGGCTACGAAACGATCGAAGGGATGGCTTGCAGCCGGCGACTGTCGCTGTCCTCGATGTTGGCAAGACCAATGTGAAGCTTAATGCCGTCACGGCATCCGGCACGATCCTTGAGACTTTGTCCATTCCCAATCCCGTGCTCCCGGACGGGCCGTGGCGTCATCATGATCTGGATGCGCTCGGTGACTGGGTGTTCGACAATCTCGCAGGTCTTGCCAAACGCCATCCGCTGACGACCTTCGTCTCATCGGGCCATGGCTCCGGGGGAGTTCTCGTGGGACCGGATCCCGATGCGGGCGATGGCACCGCCTTGCCGATGATCGACTACGAGCAGCCGCTTCCGGACGATATCCGCATGCGTTACTCGGCGTTGTCCGGTTCGTTTTTTGACAAGGGCAGTGCGATGATGCACGGCGCCACCCACCATGCCCGCCAGATGTTCTGGATGCAGCAGGCGGAGCCGCAAGGCTTTTCCCGGGCGCGCTGGTTTCTCGGCGTGCCGCAATACTGGGCCTGGCGTCTGTCGGGCGTGGCGGTGTCGGAGGCGACTGTGCTTGGCGCGCAGTCGCATCTGTGGAATGTGGTCGAACGGCGCTGGTCGCCGATTGTTCACTCGCAGCGGTGGAGAGACCTGCTGCCGCCGTTTGCCAAGGCGTGGGCAACGGTCGGGACGAT
Source organism: Pararhizobium sp. DWP1-1-3 (assembly GCF_049896125.1). Lineage (NCBI taxonomy): Bacteria > Pseudomonadati > Pseudomonadota > Alphaproteobacteria > Hyphomicrobiales > Rhizobiaceae > Pararhizobium > Pararhizobium sp. DWP1-1-3. Next base: position 409,941 of record NZ_JAFCTR010000003.1, on the reverse strand, counting down.
CCGGCCGGTCCTGTCCGATCGCTATGGGTTGCCGGCCGGTATCAAGGTTCTTGCAGGCATTCATGACAGCAGCGCCAATTTCTATCGCTACCAGGCGGCCGGGTTCGATGAGGCGACCGTGGTTTCCACCGGCACCTGGATCGTTGCGCTCAGCGGAAAGACGCCGCTTGACCGGCTGAATGAACACCGGGGCATGACCTGCAACAGCGACGTCAACGGCAACCCTATCGGCGGCATCTTGACGATGGGTGGACGCGAATTCACCCATGTCGCCGGTGACGACGATCATCTCAACGCCGATGCCGCACTGGTCAGCCGGATGATCACGCAGGGCACCATGGCGCTGCCATCCTTTGGCGATGACGACGGCCTGTTTCCCGGCAGGGCCGGCGAGGGGCATATTGCCGGTCCGCCGCCTGCCGATGCGGCCGGGCGCAAGGCGTTGGCGGTTCTCTACACCGCGCTTTTGACGGTCGAATGCCTCGATGCGCTGGGAAGCGGCGGACGCGTCATCCTAGACGGCAGTTTCCTGCGCGATCCGCTCTATGCGGGGCTGGTGGCAGCCTTGCGGCCGCAGGGCGACACGGTTTCCAATCTCGACACCTATGGCGTTGCCTCCGGCACCGCGCTTCTTGCCAGCCACGGAACCCGGTCAGCGCGTGCGGCGATCGCACTCGAAAAGCCGCCGGTTTTCCAGCATCCATCCGCCGATCTGGCGGCTTATACCCGTCATTGGCGGGACAAGGCCAGTCAGGCCACTTATTTCAGCACGATATATGAAAGGTCCTCCCAATGAGCTCTCACCATACGGATATCGCGGCGCTACGCGGCGATATGGTCGAAACCTGCCGCAGGATGAATTCCAGCGGCATCAACCAGGGAACGGCAGGAAACCTGTCGGTGCGCACACAAAATGGTTTCCTCGTCACGCCGTCCTCGCTGGCCTATGACACGATGACCCCGGACGATCTGGTGGAGATGGATTTCGACGGCAGCTATACCGGCCGCCGTCCGTCGTCGGAATGGCGCTTCCATCGCGACATCCTGAAGAACCGGCCGGATATCAATGTCGTGCTGCATTGCCATTCGATCTATGCCACGACATTGGCCTGCCATCACAAGACGATACCGAGCTTTCACTACATGACAGGTGTTGCCGGCGGCACGACGGTACGCTGCGCTGAATACGCCACGTTCGGCACGCAGGCGCTGTCGGATCATGCGCTGGTGGCGTTGAAAGACCGGCTGGCCTGCCTCTTAGGCCAGCATGGTCAGATATCGCTTGGCAAGACATTGGAAGCCGCACTTTGGCTGGCGATCGAGATCGAGACCCTGTCGCGCATGTATGTGCAGGTCCTGACGCTCGGTGAGCCGCCGGTGCTGCCCGACGATGAAATGGCGCGGGTGATCGAACAGATGCGCAAGATGAGCTACGGCCATGCGCCGGATGCGGAAGGGGTCAGCGATGTTGCCCGGCAGCGAGCCGTATCCTGACCGGCATTGAAGCGTAGCCCTCGTTTTCGGGGCTTTGCTTGCCATAACGATCGGTCTTGGAGGTGGCACGACAGCCGTTTGCTCTGGCTCACTCCCAGGCAAGGCGGAATATAAAGTGTGGCGGGCAAACACTTCCAAAAGCGCCCACCAGATATCAGAGGCTCATCGCCCAAAGTCAGTGAGAATTGTTGCCGATGGGGATAGCGATCGGTCCCGTTGCCAATTGCCGTTCGTCGCTCCAGCCGAGCTGAAACATTTCCAGCAATTCTCCGGCGGCGGTATGAGCCGCAGCGCCGTCGGGGCTTATTCCGAGATATTTGCAGCGATGAATGAGTGCGCGTTTGAGCAGATCGATATCACTATCCGACAGAATACGATGGTCCATGCCGCCCCCTACCAAATGTTACAACAGTGTGTCGGCCCTTTAGAAAGGCTGCAATATGTTGAATCTAGCCTATAGCCAGACATCGTGTGTTTTCCACAGCAATCGCTTTGAAGAGATCCTCCGAGCGGACGATGGACGGTGAGCCGGCCCAGGCTTGGAGATTCCTGCGGACAATCCCTTAAGCACCATTATTTTGGCCGGGAGCGATCCTCGCGTCATGTCCCTGAGGGCCGGCTCGGTCCGGCTTTCCTGCCAAGGTCGTACCTAATTATTACGCTTATGGCCCATACGGGTGACGACATCAGCAACGACGTCGACGATGGTGGAGTTCTTCTTGAAGGATCCCGATCGCCGACGAGGGAAAATCAAGAGGCCTGCAAAGCGATTGCTTGGCCCATAGAGAAATTTAAATGCCGGGACAAACGAGCCTAGCTATTATTTTGGCAATAGTGCCGCAGGCGGAGGATGCCATGAACGCAACAAAGCCATCAAAGCTCAAGCTCGACGTCAGCTTCGTCAATGGAGTTTGGGAGGTTGTGATCTTCGCCGGCAATCACACCGAGCACAAATCGTTTCGCACAGAAGATGAAGCCAGGGAATATGGCGCTACCAGACTTGAGCGCCTTCGGTTGGCTAAGCCGAAATCAGAGGCGAATGGTTCCAAGGCCTCCTTATCTAGATGAGCACTTCGCATTGTCGTCTCGCCATCCCATCCAGCTTCATCTGATGGCCGTCTCCACGGCTATCAGGTTTTCCTGACCGCACGTCGGGTCAAGGCTGGTAACATGAGGGCGCCAATGTTGAATGGCAGCTCAAATCATGATCTCCCCGCCCGTGACTGGAATGACGGCACCGGTCATGTAGCTTCCTTCTTTTGACGCCAACAGGACGTAGGCTCCGGCAAGTTCGGCAGGTTGTCCAGCGCGGCCGATCAACGTTTTTTCACCGAACGATGCGGATTTCTCCGGCGGCATCGTCGAAGGGATCAATGGTGTCCAAATCGGCCCGGGCGCAACTGCGTTCGCACGTATGCCCTTCTCCGCGACCATTTCGGCAAGGCCAGCCGTGAAATTCGACACAGCACCCTTGGTGGCCGCATAGGCGAGCAGATGCGAGGAAGGTTGACGGGATTGGATTGATGTTGTGTTGATGATGGATGCACCGGCTTTCATGTGGGGGATTGCGGCTTTGCAAAGAAAGAAGGGCGCATAGATGTTGGTGCGGAATGTTTCGTCCCATTCATCCGCCGTGATTTCTGTAATGGAGGAATAGGTCCGCTGGAAGGCGGCATTGTTGACCAGAATGTCGATCCCGCCCAGCTCCCGCAAGGTTTGCTCGACGATTGCGTTGCAATGGCTCTCCGACGTGATGTCGCCAGGAACGACAATGGCTTTACTGCCCGCATCTTCGACCCATTTTGCCGTTTCTTCGGCGTCTTCATCCTCGCTCAAATAGGAAATGACGATATCGGCGCCTTCGCGAGCAAAGGCGATGGCCACGGCGCGTCCAATGCCGGAATCCGCGCCGGTAATCAGCGCAACATTTCCTTCAAGCTTGCCATTGCCTTTATAGCTTTTCTCGCCGTGATCGGGAACCGGTCTCATGAGCGAGGTCAGGCCGGGTGGAGATTGCTCTTGCTCGGGCTGAGGGGGCAGGGGGCGTTTCGGATCCGACATCTAAATCTCCTTTTGCTGATCGGAGAACGATGCAGATTACCGTTGGTTCCCTTTCACACACCACCGGATCTGTTTCCGTCACCGATGTTTCATCCGGTTCGGCGAAGCATTCCTCACCTGAAGAGGAACATTGCTCGAACTTTCTGGTTCTCCAGGAAGAGGAGAAACGCGATGATGGACCGCTTTGACCAGGAACACTGGTATAAAGCGGAAAAGCAAAAGTGAAGCGCATGGGAATTACCCCGGCGGATCAACCGGCGCTGGGAAACGTACCGACAGGCCCAGGTGAGATCCTGCTGCCTGAAAATAGTGAAACAGACGCAAGGGCCGTGACTTAAACATGACCAAAATCAATCACGACCAAACGATCATAATGCCACGCATCGTGCGTCTCGCCGCTATTGCCAGGGTGATGGATACGGCTATACAAATTCCAGGCACCGGTATCCGGGTCGGCGCGGATTCCATCCTCGGGCTGCTGCCGGGGATCGGCGACGCCGCCGGTGCGCTGATTGGCCTTTACATCGTCAACGAGGCCCGGGATCTCGGACTACCGAGGACGACGCTGGCCAGAATGGTGTATAATCTCGGCATCGACACGGTCTTTGGAGCCGTGCCTGTCGTTGGCGACGTCTTCGATGTCTATTTCAAATCCCACAAGCGAAATGTCCAACTCATCCTGGACCACTTTCAGGTCAAGGACGCAGATATCGCCAAGCATCGGGAAATCAGGCGCCGGCAATCTGAGCAAGGCCTGCCCATCTGATTTTTGAGCAGGTTCAAGTGGCTTATAGGTCGACTGCGCATAGGTTAACTGCGTCCCGACGTGCTCTTAAGATACAGGCAGCAAGTCCCCGGAATCCTCCCTGTCTGGGTTCGCCCTGTTATTCCGTCCAGAAGCTCACCACGCAGGTGGCGTCGATCGGAATAACCTCCGGGCGTTAGCGCATCAGTCCAGCCGAGCGCAGCGCACGTTCTATAACTGACGTGATAGCGTCAGTCCGTGCCGGTGGAGACGTTTGCGCAACATCGGCAGAACCCTCGTTACGGCCGTCGTTGGTGCTTGTTTCCATACGTTCGAAGGATGCTATCAGCCCCCAGGATCGCGCGATGTGCAAGGTCGATGAGAAGCCCACGTCGAGCATGAACGGAGCGGAGGTGCCGTAGCCCGTTTTTCCATCGATCGGGGTGCCGTGCGCCATTCCTGTAATCTGATAGAGTGTGATTGCATCCTCGCCACCGTGATCGCGCCACGTTGTGCACGTATGACCGCCGATTGACTCGGATGCAGCCGGTTTTGCGGCCGCGCCATGAACGCCGCGCCATTGTTCAACGGTCGCTGTCGCATTCGCCATCGCAACGGTCTGATCGCTGGAGCCATGCCAGATCGAAACGGTTGGCCAGGGCCCCTGGTGCGTCGATGCACTCTTCAGTCGCTCCTGCAAAACGGCAGTCCCTGGAAGACCATGCCCTCTCATCCGGTCGAATGCCTCCGGAACCGTTTCGGCGATGGCATACGGCAGACCTGCAATGATGGCCCCGCCTGCGAACAGATCCGGATAGCAGGCAAGCAGGACGTTGGCCATTGCGCCGCCCGCCGACAAGCCGGTGACGTAGACCCGTCTCTGGTCGATCGCGTGAGCCGCTATCATAGCAGCGATCATCTGCCGTATCGAAAGCGCCTCGCCGCTGTCTCTTGCGATATCGTCCCGATTGAACCAATTGAAACAAAGATTGGCATTGTTGGCGCGAGTTTGCTCCGGAAACAGCACCGCAAAACCGAAATCGTCGGCCAGCTTCGACCAACCGGACCCCGTGTCATAGCCAGCGGCGGTCTGTGTGCAACCATGGAGCACGACGACGAGTGCCGGCGCTTTCGGTAATTGAGACGGCACATGGCACCACCCGGAGAGCGCTCCGGGATTTGACCCAAATCCATCAAGTCGCTTCAGGCGCGAAGCGGGAGTTGGCCCAGCTTGCTTTCCCCGAAGCCGCGCAAGGCGCTCCAGCGTATCGGCCATCGATCTCATAAAATTCGCTCCGGCTTCCGACGTCTTATTGACGTATAATAAGGTAACGCGCGGACACAGATCTTGTTGCTGCGGTGCACAAATTTATTGTCGGCGCGACAGCTCCTCGATATCGGCGCGGCGGATGACCTTTTTTAACCCGCCGGACAACTTCCTTTTTCTCAAATACGATTTGCCCGGGCAACAGGTAAGCCTTTCGGCGGAGGGCACTTGAAATGTCGCGCATGAATTAGAAGGCGTGGACCTATGCTGTCCCTTTGCACAATATGGCAGGGTCGAAAACACGCTCCAGTGGATTCGAAGGCGGACACATGGCACGACCGCACTAACAGTCCAAGATCTTCGGCGTGCTTGCAACCATTGCAAGGGGGAGAAAATGGCATTTCTCGAACCGACGGAAACTCAAGTTGCGCAGTGGGCAGCGACTATTGTCCAAGGTACTGACAATCTGACCACGCTTGATTGGCTTGCGCGGACAGCACCCGTCAACGCTGTGATGATCGGCAGCAGCCGCAACGAGATTTTCAGTGCTGCGACCGAGGGGACATTGATCTTCGCGTTTGATGGTAACGATCGCTTGAACAACACCTTCAACCGGACGGCGCTGATTGCCGGCGGCGGCAATGATACCCTGGTCACGGATGTGCTCGTGCCGATAAACGGTGACAACGAAGTCGAAGGTCTTTCAGTCCAGTTCGGTGGTGCCGGTAAAGACAATATGAGCGCTATCGTGACGCTGCAAGGCGGGGTCACGACTGTGCTGGACCGGCAATTGCGCGCCGAGGTTCTGGCCGATGGCGGCGCCGGCAACGATACGATCAACGCAGTTGCCAAAGTGGCGCAACCGGTCTTTGCCAACGTGGCAGCCATAACCCATGTTCTTGGCGGCAGTGGTGACGACACGATCAAAGTCATCGCCAGCACACGAAACACCCTGGACGACAACTACGCCAAGAACGAGGTCGATGGGGGAGATGGAAACGACCACATCACCGCTCTCGCCGAAACCGAGTTTAACGGATCGACGGCCACTGCCATCAATATTCTAAGTGGTGGCGCCGGAAACGATATTCTTGAAGCCACGGCGAGAGGTGTCTCCAACTCCACGGAACTGGTGTCGAATTGGCTCAATGGTGGCGGCGGTGACGATGTGCTGCGTGCCTTTAGTTTCACAGATTCCAATTCCCGCTCCCCGGTCGGGATCAACAGCCTGTGGGGCGATGCGGGCAACGATACCTTGGAGGCGACGCAGACGACCGATGGTGAAAATGTGGTCACCAACGTCGTCAACCGGCTGGACGGCGGCACCGAAGACGATCATTTAAAGGCGGATGCCACGGCCCTTGGCGGCTTTGTCTCTGCCCTGAACGACTTGACTGGCGGCGACGGAAAAGATGTCCTGACGGCGCGCATAGTGGCCGATGCCCATGGCGGCCCCAGTTCTCTTGGCCTCAGCCTGTATAATGTGGTCAATCTACTCAGCGGCGGTATCGGCAACGACACGCTCGACGCCTTCCTGTCGATCATATCCGCGCCGTTCACCGCAGATGGTTCCCTCGCCGAGAACCGTTTGGATGGCGGTGCTGGCGATGATGTGCTGGTGGCAACGGTCGCCCCCGGCTCGTTTGGATCAAGCGTCCTCGCCGGCGGCGCTGGCAATGACCAACTCACCGTTTTCGGCGGTTCAGGCAATACCTTGAGCGGCGGAAATGGCAACGACAAACTGACCGGTGGGATCGGCAGCGACGATCTCAACGGTGGCGCTGGCAATGACATTATCAAGGGCCTAGCCGGCAACGATATCCTGACCGGCGGCGTCGGCAGTGACACATTTTTGTTCAACACGGTGGTGGATGCTGCAACCAACACTGATGTAATCACCGACTATAATGTGATCAACGATACGATTCAGCTGGAAAATGCAGTCTTCACCGCGCTAACCAGCACCGGTGTGCTTCAAGCCTCAGCGTTTGCGGCGAATGCAACCGGACTGGCCGGTGACACCTCCGACCGCGTCGTCTACGAAACCTGTACAGGCAAACTTTATTATGACGGGGACGGAAACGGCGGGTCCTATAGCGGGGTACATTTCGCGACGCTTACCGCGGGCCTGGCACTGACCGCGAATGATTTCGTCGTCATCTGAATGGGTCTTCAGCGATCCGCCACTGCGCCAGCCGCCGGCAAGAAAGACTATGGAGTGCGAAAAACGGAACTGCTTGCCTCAGCGGAGGTCAGGGTCGGTCTCAAGATCGAGCAATAAACCCGTATTTAAAACCGATTTCAGCTGAAGGAACCGAGAATGCTTAACCCATTCGCAACGCCTGGTAGCCAACCCGGCCAGCGCGTCGGCTGGCCGGGGTTTCGAATGTCTATTTGGCACTTTTCGGGAAAATCGGCAGCTTGGCGATATCGCGTGCATCGTGTTGAACGATGAGGGTGGCGTTGAGTGCCTTGGCAATGCCTGTCAGCCGCTCCATCGAAGCGAGTGTTTCCGCACGGTCGTGGTTGAAGGTTGGAACGCCCCGGCTCTCAAACTGCTCCTCGAAGTGCGCGACATCACCAGAGAGCACAACGGCACCGGTCTTTGCCAGGCGAACGAGAAGGCTCGTCTCGCCGGGTGTGTGACCAGGGGTGGACAGAATGGTGACGGTCCCGTCGCCGAAGACGTCACGATCGCCGGAGATGGCATCGATCTTCGAGGCGCCGTCGAGCCAGGGTTTGATGAATGCAGGATCGACAGCAAACGGAAGGGGATCAGCTTTGAACTGAGCGAGGTCCGCGGCGCCCATCAGCAAGGTCGCCTGTGGAAACGCCGCCGCCTGGCCGACATGGTCGAAATGGTTGTGGCTGATGCCGACCCGGCCGATCTGTCCGGCGTTCACACCGATCTCGGCGAGTTGGGCGGGAATATCCCGGGCAAGCGTTGGCGCCAGGACCGCGGTCGGATCCAGCTTCGCTCCCAGGAGGGCTGCCGGCAGTCCGGCGTCCCAAAGCATGTAGTCCTGATCATGTCGGATCAGGTAGCAGCTGTCGGTTAGAGTCCGCTTCTCCCCGGCATGATTGAAGGTATCGGAAAATAGCGAGAGGTCGCGGACCTCGATCTCGCCGCAATCAAGCCGCCAAAGTTCGACATCAGCGGAATGGGCGGTTGAGGCCATGGCGGCAAAGGCGCCGAATAGGATCGTGGCAGTTGTGTTCATGTCAGACTCCATTAACTGTACAGATAGGTTGTGACGTATCCTGCCGACGGCGGAGGCTCCGGTTCGATCGATTATGAGCCCGAAACGCTCGAGGATGCGGTTTTTTTCCGATTGGTCCTGCGGTATCGTTCCGGTCATGAACGTTCATGACAAACATGCTGATGACACCTATCTGCGTTCCATGCTGGTAGAGCGTTTGAGACCAATGATGGCTCCGAACGGAATCGCGGGGCGATACGCGCACGGCCGGCAGCTCTTTTCGTATTGCACGCTGGACCGGGAACGGCTGAAGGCGATTGAACTGCCTTGCCCTATCATTGGTATCCTGTTGCGCGGCCTGAAGGAGGTCTGGCTCGGCAATACGACCCATGTGTTCGAACCAGGCACCGTCTTCGTTTTGCCCGGACGGGTGCCGATGGATGTCGTCAATATACCGGCGGGACGGAGCGCGCCATATGAGTCCTTGCTGCTCGAAGTGCCGGCACTACCAGCGGGCATGGCACCACTTTTGGGAGACGAGAAGAAAAGCATGCGCAATGGCGACAGGCAGTTCCGCATCTCATTAGACCAGGATCTTGTAGATACGCTGGCTCACGCGGCCACGGCGATCGCCAGCGAAACACTGGGAGAAGCGGTCAAGGCAGTGCGGCTTACGGAAGTGCTGACAATCCTGCGGCCAATGCCCGCTGCCCGGCCTCTGTTTGAAGCGAGCGTGCCAGACGAGGTGGCCTGGTTGATCGGCAGCGCTCCATCAGAAGCTTGGACAGTGGAGCGCGTCGCCGCCCATCTTGGGCTTGGGGCCTCAACCCTTCGCCGAAGGCTTGCAGCCGAAGGCACGTCCTTCCGCACGATTGTGCTAAACGAGCGGCTTCGGGCAGGCCAAAGGGCCCTTGCCTCGGGAGCGTCCAGCTTTGCCGCCGCCGAGGCAGCCGGCTACTCTTCGCGTTCGCATTTTGCCCGTAGGTACAAAGAGAGCTTTGGCCAGCTACCAGGCGATCATCGCATCAAATGACAGCACACTTATCGCGTAGCTCCGTAGACAAAAGCAAGAAAGCCAATGATGATAGCCGATGTGAGCGGCTGCGCCCTGACGCGTTCGCGAACGTCTTCCATCGCCAAACGTCCCGCTCCAGATGCGGTTTCCCGCGCCGCCTCTTTCAAGCGTGCCACCTCCACCCGCAACGCTGTAAACTCTTCGTGGTCATCGGCCGTGCGGCCGGTTGCTGCGAGCGCTTCGTCTACGAGCGGCGCTGGCTCTACGTTCGGATCGGGTGTGAATTTATCGTCCATGCTGAAGACCTTCTACTGTGTTTTTTCGGTGCCCGCCGGGGCAGTGGATTGCGATTCGCCACCTGAACCGGATTCCGGCGTGGGATCCCTATCAGTCGGCGCAGGCTGCATTTTCTCTCCGGCAGGCGGCGTGTTATCGATGACAGTTTGATCCTTTGGCGTCACGACCGCGTTGATATCGCCCGTCGTGGTCTGCTTGCTGTCGGTGGCGGCGTCGTTGTCGATCGCCTCGCCGTAGCTGCCTGCCACCGCCCACGCTATCACCGCCAAAAGAAGGCCGCCGATCAACACCATCAATACCGGCCTTCCAAGCAGCCCCTGACGCGCCTGCACGGGAGTTGCCTGTACGACCTTTTCCGTTTGCGCACTTGAAACGGTATCGCCGCGTTCGTCTTTGTAAGTTGCCATCGTCATTCCTTTCTAAATACTGTGGCGCAACCGTTGACGGCGGCTAAATGTTCCGCACCCGGCCACGCACGAAGGCTGCTATTTCGCCGTAAAGAAGGTGAGCAGCACCTTGCCTTTTTCACCGACGAGGCAGACGAAACGATCGGCCTTCCCGGCGACACCCTTCCGCTCGATATAGGCCTCTCCGAGGATGACGGTCTTGATGGCAACGTCCTCGACATTTGTATCTGCTGCGCTTATGGCGAGACTTTCAGCATCGAAGACCAGCCCTGTGATCTCTGATGATTGGGCTTGTAGAGCGACCAGCCCGGTAGATCGACATGCCGTCACCGCCGGGTCCTCGGCCGTTTGTGCAAGTGCGGGTCCTACCATGAGCATGGACAACGCAGCTGCTGTCAGAAAGTTCTTCCTGGTCATTTTTTGTCCCTGCGGCGCTGAGGAAATTGGCGGGCCGCGCCGCCATCCTCAACGTTCCACGGGGCGGTCGGTTCCGTTCTCAATTTCGGTGTGCGAGAGCCTTAGGCGCGGGCGGGCGGAGACCGTGGAACAATTTGTTCGAGCGCCGGTTTCATGAGGCAAAACCTGCGCCCCGCGCGGCCAATGATGTGACGGTGAAGACGAGATCTTTCTTGGTGTTGAGTGTCCAACCGGTAAGCTTGCGCCCTTATCCAAGTTTCGAAAGGCGATATGATGATTGATCCTCCGAGCCAGCAGACGGGTCACCCAGAGCGGAAGGTAGAACTCGATCAAACCGTGGATTACGCAGTGCAGCTTCTCGTCGAAGAAGCACACCTTGTCGGCTGGACGCGCGTAGAGTTCCTCACTGCGATCGTCGAGGCCGCCACCAGCCGGATGGCCGCCATCGACGAGGAGCGCGAGCTTGATCAAACTGGATCGATCGGCTCTAAAGCCGATGAAATTCCCAGGCTGTGACCATCGCCAATTGCCCCGACGTCAAGTCGCCAGTTGCAAGCTTGCCAGCATTGCGATCCTCGGCTCCGGTCCTAGTGAAATTTACAAATCGCTGGCTGCCGATCGACGCGGTCGCGCTGGGTCGAAAGAGCGACAAGCGGGAGGTCCGAACCTTATCATGACGCACAGTACGAAACTCAGACGGCTTGTCGTCATCAGCGATTTTCAGGCAGGGGACACGTTTTCTGCAAGCGTGCCAACAATCGAAGAATTTTGCCATCAATGGGGGAGCGGTGCCCGCGGCCAGCCTGTCGATACTGTGAATGAGCGCCATGGTTTCGCAGTGGAGGGCGGATATATCGAGCGCCTGCCTCTGGCTTGCCTGAAAGCAGGCATCGTGGATGCGGTCGAGGTATGGACGCATTGGCGCGGAGATCACGCTCCACAGGCGGATCTGCGCGCCGCGCCGCGCCTCATCCGGCGCTCGTTTCAGATGAATGGCCCGGAAGAACCGATTTCTTCCAACGACATGATGGCTCACATCCTGACATTCGGGCCACCGGATATCCTTTGCGTCTGGGGACTTGGTGTTTCGCAAGACCTCCTCACGGCCTGCAAAAACAGTTTCAAAATCTATAACTCCATCGATGCGCCGGCATTGCGAATTCCGCCTGAGGTCAGTCGACATTTCGATCTGGTGCTCACCGGTGCCGCGTGGCAGTCAGACGAGGTAAGTAGCCGGCACCCGGGGATGAAGACCGCTATTCTGCCGATCGGACCGGAATTCGCATCTGACACTATGTTCTTCCCGATTGATGGTCCAAAGCCCTACGACATCATTTATGTGGCGGCGGCGCAAAACTACAAGCGCCACGACATCCTCTTTCACGCCTTGGCAAGGCTGCCGCGTTCCGTTCGCGCGCTGTGCGTCTTTGGCTATGGGGAAATGGCCAGTGATTTGCGGGCGCGCGCGAGCGACATGCAGATTAACGTCGACTTTATCGGTCCACCCGGAGTGCCATTCGTTGAAGTCAACCGCTTGATGAACCAGGCTAAGATCGGCGTCGTCTGCGGTATCGACGATGGGGCGCCCGCGATCTTGACCGAGTATATGCTCGCCGGCTTGCCAGTCCTTGCAAACAGCGCGCTCAGTTGTGGACTGCAATATATTACGCCACAGACCGGGCGAGCGGCCTCGTCTGATGAATTTCACGAGAGTATTTCGGAAATGCTGGCGACACTCTCCGTGTTTTCGCCAAGACAGATGGTCATCGACAACTGGACCTGGCCGCATTCGGTGCGAAAGTTGCAGGCGCTGATCGGTTTTGAAGCACATTAGAAATGTTTTAAGAAAACGCGGAACAAAGCTCCGGAAATACAGTTTGTCTCCGTCTCTCAACAGCGGATGTGCAATGAATCTCTCCAGTTCGTTTTTTCAAGCGTCGCACGCAGAATCTGACCGCAACGCGCCGCTGATTTGTTTCTCTCATTTACGCTGGGACTTCGTGTTGCAGCGTCCGCAACATCTGATGGGTCGCTTTGCCAGCGATCGCCAGGTCTTCTTCTTTGAAGAGTTCATTCCGACAGACCATCATCTTGCCTATCTGGAAATCCACCCTTTCGAAGGTACGACTGTCAAGGCCGTTCGTCCGCGTATTCCGCATGGGTGGAACGAATCCGATCGTGAAAAGGCGCTGAGTAAACTCCTTGATGACCTCCTGACGCTGAACAACGCGACACGTCCGATCCTGTGGTTCTATACGCCGATGATGTACAATTTTGCCCGTCATGTGGATGCGGCGGCGGTCGTGTACGACTGCATGGACGAATTGGCAAACTTCAAATTCGCACCGCTCCGCCTGAAGGAAACAGAAGCGGCCTTGATTGCCCGCGCCGATGTGGTTTTCACCGGAGGACACAGTCTGTACGAGGCCAAGCGCCATCTGCACGACAACATTCACCCTTTTCCGTCGAGCGTCGATGTCAACCATTTTCAAGCGGCCAGACGTGACCGCAAGGAGCCATCCGATCAAGGATCCGTCACAGGCCCGAAGCTTGGCTACTATGGTGTCATCGACGAGCGCCTCGATCTTGCCCTGATCGGTGCCGTGGCGAAATCCAGACCTAACATGTCGTTCATCCTCATCGGCCCCGTCGCCAAGATCGCTTCCGAGGACCTGCCCAAGGCTTCGAACATTCATTATCTCGGCCAAAAGAGGTATGATGAATTGCCGGCCTATCTTTCGGGATGGGATGCCGCCCTGATGCCGTTTGCCATGAACGAAGCGACAAAGTTCATCAGCCCGACCAAGACTCCTGAATATCTTGCTGCCGGACGTCCGGTCGTCAGTACCCCGATTAGGGACGTCGTGCGCCATTACGCAAGTTGTGAAGGCGTGTTCATTGCTGAAGATGCGGATAGCTTTGCAGCTGCGTGCGATGAGGCGCTTGCTCTGAAGACGTCCGGTACCGATTGGCTTGCATCGGTCGATACCATGCTGTCAGGTTCATCCTGGGACCAAATGTTTTTGGCAATGAATGCGTTGATTGACGAGGCCGTGACGCGGCGCCTCGTACCGGAGCAACCTGCAAAACGGAACTATCGCGATCGATCCGGGACCAAGCCTGCAGCCAATTACGATTACATGATTGTCGGGGCAGGGTTTGCCGGTTCGGTCCTGGCCGAGAGGCTTGCGTCCGCCGACAACAAGCGGGTGCTTGTCTGCGACCGGCGCCCGCACATCGCCGGTAATGCCTATGATTTCCACAATGACGACGGCATTCTCATTCACCAATATGGTCCGCATATCTTCCACACCAACAGCGAAGAGATTTTCAATTACCTATCGCGCTTCACTGCCTGGAGATCCTACGAGCACCGGGTACTCGCCGATGTTGGCGGTCGTCAACTGCCTGTGCCTATCAACAGAACGACGCTGAATGAGCTTTACGGCGTCGATCTCCGCGACGAGGAGCAGGCAGCACAGTTTCTAGCCGGCCGGGCCGAGCCCTGCAATCCGATCGTGACGTCGAAGGATGTGGTGGTGTCGCAGGTTGGCAGCGATCTCTACCGGACGTTCTTCGAGGGTTACACCCGCAAGCAATGGGGGCTAGATCCCTCGCAGCTCGACAAAGCCGTGACGGCGCGGGTGCCGACACGGACCAGTACGGATGACCGCTATTTTCTCGATACTTATCAGGCTATGCCGCTTCATGGTTATACCCACATGTTCGAAAAAATGCTCGACCACGAGAACATTACGGTCATGACCGGCACGGAATATGCGGACATCCGCAGAGAAAATCTGGCGGCGCATACGATCTTTACCGGACCGATCGACGAGTATTTCGATTATCGTTTCGGCCGATTGCCTTATCGCAGCCTGAAGTTCCAGCACGAAACACGCGACACCCGGCGCATGCTTCCGGTCGGCGTCGTCAATTTTCCATCGGAGTCCGTACCTTACACCCGGATAACCGAGTATAAGCACCTGACAGGGCAGGTTCATCCGAAGACCAGTATTTGCTATGAATTCGCCTGTGCTGACGGAGATCCCTATTACCCGATCCCCAGGCCGGAAAACCAGGCACTCTACAAGCAATACGAGGCGTTGGCTCGTGAGCGCAGTGACGTCACTTTTGTCGGCCGGCTGGGAACTTATAAATATTACAATATGGATCAGGTTGTGGGCCAGGCGCTGGCGACGTACCGCCGGATGACGAAGGCCGTGTCAAGCGATGCCGTGGCTGCCAACGTCCAATGACCAGCATACGTCCCCGGATTGTTCTTGCGACGGATAGCCTCGATCCATCCGGCATGGGCGAGCACATGCTGTTGCTTGGGCGGGCGCTTCAACTGCAATTCGACGTAACGCTGGCGGGCGTTGACGCCGAATTGCTCAGCCGAGCCGCTCGTTGCGGGCTTACGATCAAAGCTATCGACGACAACGACACCTTCACGGCTTGGCTGCGCTCCCATGGCGCATCTTTGCTCCACGTCCACGCCGGCATTGGTTGGGAAGGCCACGAGGTCGCCAGAGCTGGGGCTGCGGGCGGTATCCCTGTCATCCGCACGGACCATCTTCCCTATCTTCTGACCGATAGCGACCAGAAGGCAGACTACGAGCGCGAAAGCCAGATTCTCTCGCACCATATCGTCGTTTCAGACGCATCGCGTTCAAGTTTCACAAATAATGGTACCGACCCTCGTCGCATGACCGTCGTTCGGAACGGGATTTTCGCATTGGAAGCAGACGGCAGGCCAGAAAAGGCCGCGCCGGAGCTCGCTGGAAAAACGGTGCTTCTTACGGTCGCGCGTTTTTCCAAGCAGAAGGATCACGCTACTCTGATCAGGGCAATGCCAACGGTTCTTGCAAGATGCCCTTCAGCCGTCCTGCTTCTTGTCGGGAGGGGCGAGGAAATGGAGATTGTTCAGGCGCTCGTCGAGGATTTGGGACTCGACCCGCATGTCCGGTTTCTGGGGCATCGCACCGATATCGCCGAGCTGATGGCCAGTGCTGATCTCTTTGTCCTCCCATCGCAATTTGAGGGACTACCGTTGGCGCTGCTCGAAGCGATGTCGCTCGCACTGCCTGTCGTTGCAACCCGGATTGGCGGTACTGTCGAGGCACTGGGACCGGATTATCCGTTCTTTGCGGACAGCGGAAATCCCGCTTCTTTGGCTGGTGCGATCATTAAGGCTCTAGATCACCCCGATCAGGCGAAAACAGCAGCGCAAGACGCCCGGCAGTGTTTCCAGACCGAATTTTCAGCGCAGCGGATGGCGGATGAGACCGCCACCGTCTACCGGCGCTTTCTGTCAGCCCAAGAAGACGAAACACAAGGACATGCTTCCATGAACAAGATACGCATCGGCTTCATTGGCGTCGGTGGCATTGCCCAGCGGCACCTCGATATTCTGGCCGGTTTCGAAGATGTGTCACTGGTGGCCTTTGCCGACCCGGACTTCGAGCGTGCCGCACAAGCCGCATCTCGATTTGGCGCGAAGGCATTCGAAAGCCATAGGACGATGCTGGAACAAGAGGCGCTCGACGCGGTCTATATCTGCATTCCGCCCTTCGCCCATGGTGAGGCCGAACGGGATTTGATTGCCCGCGGTATCCCTTTCTTTGTCGAAAAACCGATCACGCTCGATATCGGCCTGGCCGAAGAATTGTCGGCCGCGATCCAAGAGGCAAAGCTGATCACAGCTGTGGGATACCACTGGCGATACCTCGATACCGTCGAAGAGGCGCGCACGCTTTTGGCCGGCAACCCTGCCCAGCTTCTTTCTGGCTATTGGCTGGACCAGACCCCCCCGCCGCAATGGTGGTGGAAGTCCGATCGGTCCGGCGGCCAGATGGTCGAGCAGACGACGCATATCGTCGATCTTGCGCGCTATCTGATCGGAGAAGTGACGGAGGTCTATGGTCGCGTAGGGTTCAAGGACCGCCCTGAATTCCCCGGCTTCAACGTACCAGCCGTCACTACGGCAAGCCTCACCTTTCAGTCCGGGGTGATTGCCAACATATCCTCGACATGCCTTCTCGGCTGGAGCCACAAGGTTGGCTTGAATATCTTTGCCGACCGGCTGGCAATAGAACTGACCGACCATGATATCATGGTCGATGTGGGTTCCGGCAGGCCCGTGAGGCATGCCGAAGGCGATCCGGTCTGGCGCGAAGATCGCGATTTCATCGATGCCGTGCGCGGTGGAGAAAATCACATTCGCTGCACCTACGAAGATGCGCTGGCAACACACCGGCTGGCGCTCGCAGTTGAAACTTCAGCACGCAGCGGCGAGCCGATCAGGCTCGACGCACCTGTCGTGGGCCGCAACTCGACCGCGCCGCTTCAGCACCAGGTACAAACGCAGGCTCCTCGAGGGCTGCCGCCCGGCCATCGTCATATTCGCTCGCTGGGGATCCAAAGCCCGGGAAGGGCATTCTTTACAGAGTACGAAGAGGGGCCACCCGCCGACGGCCAGGTCCGGCTGGATACGCTCTACACCGGTTTTTCCGCTGGAACCGAATTGACCTTCATGAAGAATACCAACCCATATTTCCACTCCCGTTTCGACGGCGGCCGTGGCGTATTCATCGAAAACCAGCCTGATCTGCATTATCCCGTTCCATTCCTTGGCTATATGGAAGTGGCCCGGGTATCGGAATCGAAAGCCACCGGTTTTGAAAACGGTGGCGTTCTTGCCACGACCTATGCGCACAAGAGCGGCCACACGGCCGATCCGTTCCATGACATGCTCGTGCCGCTGCCGGCCGACGTCGATCCCATTCTCGGCGTTTTCGTCGCGCAGATGGGGCCGATTGCGGCCAATGGCATTCTGCATGCCGATGCGGATGTGCTCGGGAGCAACGTTCACAGTCTCGGATCCGGTATTGCGGGCCGTCAGGTGGTGGTCCTCGGTGCCGGCACGGTCGGTTTGATGACGGCGCTGTTCGCACAGAAACTGGGCGCGTCAGGTGTCATCATCGCCGACCCTTCGGAGTTTCGACGCGGCAAAGCCAAGGCTATGGGCCTGATGGCCATGAGTGAGGAGGACGTCTGGCAGCACGCGAAAGCAAGCTGGCACAACGGTGGCAGTGACCGAGGCGCCGATGTCGTCTTCCAGACGCGCGCCCATTCCCGCAGCCTGCATGTGGCGCTGAAAGCGTTGCGTCTCCAGGGTACCGTAATCGATCTTGCCTTCTATCAGGGTGGGGCCGATGCGCTGCGGCTGGGCGAGGAATTTCATCACAACGGCCTTAACATTCGCTGCGCCCAGATCAATCGCGTGCCGCGTGGTCTGGCGCCGCTTTGGGACAGACGCCGGCTCTCAGGAGAAACCGTGCAACTTATGAGGAGCCACGGTAGCCTGATCCGTGAACATATGATTACCCATATCGTGCCATTCGACGACGGTCCAAGATTCCTCGCCGATCTTGTAGAAAACCGGCCCGAATTTTTGCAGATCGTTTTCAAGGTCCAGGAATGAGTCCGATCGAGCCGCCCATTCGTATCCTGTTCGTCTTCGCATGGTTGGTGGTCGGCGGCGAGGAAACCGAGGTCCGCCTCCTCGCCCGCAACCTCGACCGTGCCCGCTACAAGCTCGATGTTGTGGCGTGTTTCCGCAAACCAAACATGCCGGAACAAACACATGCACAACTGCAGGCACTCGGTGTTGACGTGGACACGACGCCCTACGAACTGTCGTTCCAGGATACGGTGTCCTATCTTGCAAGCAAGATATCGGGATACGATGTTGTCGTTTCCTGTCAGAATGTTGCCGACATCTATCCGGCGCTCGAACGCATTCACCTGCGCCCGCCTTTGATAGAGCATGGCGGCCTTGTGTCGGAAGCCCTCGCAGGGCCGAAGCATTTTACCCATCGCTATGTCGGTGTATGCCGGTCCATCCGCGACGCCGCAGCCTCGGTGATGCGGGGGCGGGAGAACGACGCTATCGAAATCCCTTCGATGGTCGATCTGTCGGAGTTCGATCCTTTTCAACGGGCTGGCATGCGCGCGTCGCTGGGCATTGCGGAAAGCGACATCCTAATCGCATGGGTGGGCCGTCTCGACCCCAAGAAAAACGTTGAGGATTTCATCGAAGCTGCGGCGATCGTGCATGTCCAAGATGTAAATGCGCGATTCATGATCGTCGGCGGACCGGACGCATTCATGCCGGACTATGCCGTGAAATTGAAATCGCTCGCAGTCGCCCGTGGATTGGCCGGCGTGCTGACTTTCCTGGGGGACCGCAAGGACATTCCGGCCCTACTGTCGGCCGCTGATATTTTCACCTGGCTGTCGAGGGGCGAGGGCATGCCGCATGTGATCGCAGAGGCTGGTGCTGCATACCTGCCAGTGATCGCAACGCCAGACAATGGCGCCTTGCAACAGATTGACGACGGCGTATCCGGTTTGTTTGTACCCTATGGAGATCCGGACTCCGTGGCTGCAGCTATGAAAAAGTTGATTTCGTCGGCCGCGTTGCGCAGCAGGCTTGGCCAGACTTTACGTTCCAAAGTGGAAACCTATTACAGTGCTGGCGCCGTCGTACCACAGTGGGAGAGGCTCATTGAGCAGGTTGCGTCAGAGCGAAAACAGGGTGGGCCAACCGGGCTTTTCAAGTCCTTTTTGCAAGGCGGATTCGAGTGTTCCACGCACCGGCTGCGTGCACGTGAGGGCGAGACGGTCGGAAAGCGGCTGGATGTGATCGCGGCAACCGGCCATGACGTCTACGCCGCAAGCGACTATTCGCAGCTTGCCCGGCACTCAATCCGCACCGTTCGAGACGGGCTGCGCTGGCATCTGATCGAAACGAGCGCTGGAGAATACGACTGGTCGAGCTTCCTGCCCATGCTTAAGGCGGCAAACGAGACCGGAACCCAGGTGATCTGGGATCTGCTGCATTACGGCTGGCCTGACGACGTCGATGTCTGGTCACCGAATTTCATCGCGCGTTTTGCGCATTTTGCCGGGGCTGCAGCAAGGGTCGTTCGCGACAATAGCGATGCGGTGCCGTTTTACTCTCCCGTCAACGAAATCTCATTTTTCTCCTGGGGCGGCGGGGATGCCGGTTACCTCAATCCATTTGCCAATGGACGCGGTTTCGAATTGAAGGTTCAACTGGCGCGCGGTTCGGTTGCTGCTATGGAGGCTGTTCTTGCGGTCGATCCGAGAGCCCGGTTCGTTCACTGCGACCCGGTCATCAACGTCGTCACCGATCCGGCCCGTCAATGGGAGCGGCGCGTTGCCGAAGGTCACCGTCAATCCCAATATCAAGGTTGGGACCTGATCGCCGGCCGGATGTGGCCGCAGATCGGGGGTGCGGAAAAATATCTCGATATCGTTGGGGTCAACTACTACCACAACAACCAATGGATTCATGGCGGGCCGCCTATCGACATGGATCACCCGCTTTACAAGCCGCTGCGGACGATCTTGATCGAAACCTACGCCCGGTATGGCAAGCCGGTCTTTATCGCGGAGACAGGGATCGAGGCGGAGCGGCGTGCAAGCTGGATTACCTACGTCTACGCCGAGGTCCGTGCGGCGATGAAGGCCGGGGTCCCAATCGAAGGCATATGTCTTTACCCCATTATCAGTCATCTTGGATGGGACGACGAGCGGCCTTGCGATAACGGCCTGTTGTCGGCGCAGTTCGAAAAATCAGGGCGACAGGAGTATGAGCCGCTGGCTCGTGCGTTGCGCGCGGCGCGGCAGCAATAAGATGCTGAATGGGGGAGGCTTGAAAGAACGGCAACGCGGCGCGTGGGACCCCTCAACGGTGAAAAGCCCCCCTCCACGCCTGGAGCTGAGGTCGATAACTGCAAAGCGCCCTGCGGGTGCTTTGCAGACTGTTCTTGCCTGGCATGCTCGGGGCACGGCGCGATTGACGCCGCAGAAATGCGGTATGTTAATATTTCGCTATCCAGCTGTGTCCCAGGCCGCGAGGGAGCGCTTTGTCTGCAGCGACGGAATCTAGCTGAAAAAGTAAATGCGACTGGACGGCGCCTTTTGGAAAGCTGCCATTTTCAGGAATTTTTCAGCGTTTCAGCGCGCCGGTGGACAGTGTAGTCGGCGGCCGTCAGGCCGCCTTCCTTGCTGCATCAAACGGAATTTCGACATCGACAACGAGCGTCGAGACCTGGATGCCGCGCTCCAATTTGACGCTGACTTTGTCGCTGTCGACCTGCATATGCTTGGAGATCGCACGAAGGATCTCGTCGCGCAACTTGGTGACGAGGTCTGAATCTCCGGTTGAGGCACGGTCATGGGCAAGAAGCACTTGGAGCCGCTCGCGAGCGGCAGGTGCAGATTGCGATCGGGAAAACAATCCGAAAAGGTTCATGCCGCTTTCCTTCCGAAGATCTTGCCGAAGAAACCTCGCTTCTCTCCCGGAATGGTGACCGGCAGTGTTTCACCTTTCAGCCGCCGGGCGGCCTCGAAATAGGCCATCGCCGGGGCGCTACGCCCATCCGCCAGAGTAACAGGAGCGCCCACGTTGGAGGCGCGCAGGACATCCATGCTCTCTGGGATGATACCGAGGAGCGGGATCGACAAAATCTCAAGCACGTCATCCACCTTGAGCATGTCGCCACGATCTGCGCGCGCCGAGTCGTAGCGGGTCAGCAGCAGGTGTTTCTCCATCGGCTCGCCATTCTCGGCTTTCAACGTCTTGGAATCGAGCAGACCAATGATACGGTCTGAATCGCGGACCGAAGAAACTTCGGGGTTGGTTACGACGATCGCCACGTCAGCATGACGCATGGCAAGGGTTGCGCCACGCTCGATGCCGGCAGGGCTGTCACAGATAACCCAGTCGAAAGCACTTCTGAGTGAGGAGATAACCTTCTCGACGCCTTCAGCAGTGAGATTCTCCTTGTCACGGGTTTGCGACGCCGGCAGCAGATAGAGTGTTTCCACCCGCTTGTCCCGGATCAGCGCTTGCGTCAGCTTGGCTTCGCCCTGGATGACGTTGACGAGGTCATAAACCACGCGTCTTTCCGCCCCCATCACCAGGTCAAGATTGCGTAGCCCGACGTCGAAATCGACCACCACGACCTTGTCGCCACTCTGTGCCAGTGCTGCGCCCAATGCAGCAGTCGATGTCGTCTTGCCGACGCCACCCTTGCCCGACGTCACCACGATTACCTTGCCCATTTACCTCTCCAATTCAGTAGGAATACGTCTTTGATTAGCTGAGAGCTTCAGCTTTGATCGTTTCGCCTTCGAGCCAGATGTGGACTGCTTTTCCGCGCAGCCCTGGCTCCATGTCCTCGGCAGTTAGATAAAAACCGTCGATTGCAATCAGCTCAGCTTCAAGTTTCCGGCAAAAGATGCGCGCCGAAGAATTGCCCATGGTCCCCGCCATCGCACGTCCACGCAGTGCGCCGTAAATATGGATTGATCCGCCCGCGACCACTTCTGCGCCCGAGGCGACCGAACCAACGATGGTCACGTCCCCTTCAGGGTAGTGGCGCGATTGTCCCGAGCGCACCGGTTGACTGACAACAATCGACGGCATCGCTTTGGGCAATGTCGGGGCACAGGTGAGCGGGTTTTCGGGAGGATCTTCCTTTTCAGCGTTTTCGCTGGCAGGTACTTCGACGTCTGAAGCCGGGCGCCCGTCCGTCATCGCGGGCGGTAGGTCCGGGCCGAGTAATGAGGATCGAGCGCCTTCGATCCCCATGATTCGGACATTCCGCATACCAAGCTGATTGACGAGATCTCGTAGCTCGGCGCGCTCGATCTCCAGTCCTTGCACGTCGAGTACAATCGGCCGGCGCAAGAAGAATCCGGCGGAACGGGCGGCTAGGTGGTCGAGCTGGACCAGCCAGGCGTCAAGCGGCAGTTCGGGTGTCAGCGCAAGCGCGAGGAAGGAACGTCCCTTGAGACGGATCGGTCGGGGTTCTGTTAACACATCATTCAACTTGGTAAATTTTCTGTTGCTCCGGTGTAGTGAGAAAGTGGTTAACGGAAGGTTAACGAGATATTGCGCGGTCTCTTTCGACGCTGTCATCAGAGCCATCGCTTACGGCCCTTTTGCTGCAAAATCGGCCTTGGCAGGCGTTCAAAAAAATCTCGTCATTCCGGGCTTTCTTTCCGGCGGAACGGATACGAGCGCCGACCCCGGGAACTGAAGCTGGCATGGGGTATCAACTAGCCCGCAGTTCCTCGAATCGACGCGTGTTCGAACGCTGCCTTTCCGGCGGCGATTTGACGTGTGCCAAAGCCGGGTTTCTCGCCTGGGCTGGTTTGCCATCGTTGTTAAGCTGGCAACCCTCATCACATCGGGGGATACCGACACGGTAGAGACTACTCCCGATTGGTGCGGTTCGCGAACGCGAGAAAGTTGGCAAGATAGGCGAAGTAAATCAGTCTCACACGGACCAGGGGGCGGTTCCACATGTTGAGAAGCCACGTGAAGAGTGACAAGCGTCTGAGTATGTCGGTAATGCCGGGACAGCTTTTTCACCTCCTGAACCACAACCGTCAATCCGGGCGGGCTTTCGTCATCTCTCGGCGGCAATCGTGTGTCCGCCTATGGAGCAGCCGGCCTGTTCAAGGCGGGCAGATATTGCAAATCGGACCCACGTTTATGCCACCTTCCGACCGAAGCGGGCGGCGAAACGAGAGAGGAACGGGCTCGGATGAACGGTGATAACCGGCTGCCTGTGACCGTCCTTGCAGGCTTTCTTGGCGCAGGAAAGACCACCATCCTCAATCATGTCTTGCGCAATCGCGATGGCCTGCGTGTGGCGGTTCTGGTCAACGACATGAGCGAGATCAATATCGATGCAGACCTTGTTCGCGACGGCGGTGCTGAACTTTCGCGAACGGATGAGACATTGGTCGAGCTTACGAACGGCTGCATTTGCTGCACTCTACGCGATGACCTGCTGAGTGAAGTCCGCCGGCTCGCGGTGGAGGGCCGGTTCGACTACCTGTTAATCGAGGCAACGGGCATTGCGGAACCCTTGCCGATCGCGGCTACCTTCTCCTTCCGAGATGAAACGGGTGCGGCACTTAGCGATATCGCCCGCCTCGACACGATGGTCTCTGTCGTCGATGCGGTCAATCTGATGACAGACTATTCCAGCGCCGACCTCCTCAGCGATCGCGGCGAAACGCGCGCTGATGACGACAAGCGAACGCTGGTCGATCTTCTGGTCGAACAGATCGAATTCGCGGATGTCGTCATTATAAACAAGATTTCCGAGGTGACCCAAGAGACGCGAAACGCTCTTCGCCGCGTCGTTGCGGCGCTCAATCCCGATGCGCGCGTGATCGAAACGGACTTCGGCCATCTGCCGCTGTCGGTGATTCTCGATACTGGCCTTTTCAGCGAGGCCAAATCGGCCCGCCATCCGCTGTGGCACAAGGAGCTTTACGGGTGGGGAGACCACGTGCCCGAAACTGAAGAATATGGCATATCGAGCTTTGTCTACAGGGCCCGCCGGCCTTTCGATCCGTCCAAACTCAAGGATTTCCTCGGCCGGGAATGGCCTGGCCTCATCCGGGCTAAGGGACACTTCTGGCTCGCCACCCGGCCCGACTGGATCGGCCTGTTGTCGATCGCAGGCGTGCAACATCGGATCGAATCGAAGGGGCTATGGTGGGCGACAGTTCCGAAGGGGCACTGGCCTCGTCATCCGCAATTTCTTGCGTTGCTGGACAAGAACTGGAGCGCCCTTTGGGGTGACCGCCGGCAGGAGCTTGTCTTCATAGGAGCGGGTCTTTGCGAAAGTGCCATCCGCGCTGCGCTCGATGACTGCCTGATCGGATCAGAGAATGGATTTGATCCGCAGGCCGCGCACGATCTCCACGACCCGTTCCCGCCTTGGGAGCACGCTCACGCCGCCTGAAGGACCTAACCCTCAACCTGGGAGACGACAATGAACAACGAACTATATGCCGATGGCATCGGTGAAATCACCGTTACCGGAACGATTGTGCGGATCGACCTGATGTCGCTTTCACCGACCGAACGCGATGCCAACAACAATCCCAAACCCGTCTTTCGCCAGCGGATCATCATGCCGGTAGACGCTTTCGCCAATGCCGTCGACCTCATGCAGAAAGCATTGGGCGGTCTGGTCGAGGCGGGTGCGGTTCGCAGGGTTGCAGACATCGCGCAAATTCCGCAGAGCGATGCCGCGCAACAACCGCCGCTGTCGGCAAACGCGTCCCCTAATTTCAACTGACCGGTAACAGAGCCATCGCTCAAGTGAGGCCATGAGTACACTCGCGCACACAAATCTCCAGTGCTTGGCACTGGTTGGCCGCCATCATGGGGTCGATCTTTCACCCGAAAGGTTGCTGCACGACTACGCCGTCGGCGAACAGGCGGTGCCCATGCGGCAACTCCTGCGGATGGCGAAAGATGCCGGGCTGAAAGCAAAAAACCTCAAAATGACCTGGCGGTCGCTGTTTCAACTCGGCGACGCCTTTCCGGTGCTTGCCGAGCTAGAAAACGGCAATTGGGTCGTTATCGCCGGCGCGACGGGCAGCGGCGAGGACGAGATGGTCCGTGTTCTCGACCCGTTGGCACAACGTCCGGAATTCCTCTTGCTGAACCAGGAGCAATTTCTCAAACACTGGCGCGGCTCAGCAATTCTGGTCAAACGCAACTATCGTCTGTCCGACACCGATCAGCCATTTGGCTTTCGCTGGTTTGTTCCGGAAATCGTGCGTCAGCGCAGCCTGCTTCGCGATGTTGCGCTGGCCGCGTTCGTCCTTTACGGGCTCGGTCTTGCAACACCGATCTTTTTTCAACTCGTCATCGACAAGGTTCTCGTCCATCAGAGCTACGCGACGCTTGCAGTTCTGACCATCGGCATCGCCATTGCTCTCGTCTTCGACGCAGCCTTCACTTTCCTGCGCCGCTATCTGCTGCTTTATGCCACCAACAAGATCGACATCAGGATCGCGACACGCACCTTCGGCCACCTCCTCAATCTTCCGATCGCGCTGTTCGAGCACGCCTCGGCCGGGGTACTGGTGAAGCATATGCAACAGACGGGACGTATCCGTGAATTTCTCACGGGCCGCCTGTTTCTAACGCTTCTCGACGCGCTTTCGCTTTTGGTCTTCATACCGATCCTGGTTCTCTACAGCGTCAAGCTGACCTTTGTCGTGCTGGGTTTCGCTGCGCTTGTCGGCCTTGTGGTCATGTTGCTTGTCGGACCGTTTCAGCGGCGTCTCCAGGCTCTCTACCAGGCCGAAGGCGAGCGGCAGGCGCTGTTGGTCGAAACCGTCCACGGAATGCGCACCGTCAAGTCTCTGGCGCTTGAACCGCGTCAGCGCCAGGTGTGGGATGACCGTTCCGCCCAGGCGATCTCCGTGCGCTTTCGCGTCGATAAGATTTCGACCGTCGCACAGGCACTGACGGGGCTTCTGGAGAAATTGATGAGCGTCGCCATCATCGGCCTTGGCGCGCTTGACGTGTTCAGCGGCACCATGACGATCGGCGCGCTGGTCGCCTTCAACATGCTTGCCGGACGGGTTTCCGGTCCGCTCGTCCAGATCGTCACGATGGTGCACGAGTATCAGGAAGTGGCACTCTCAGTGCGCATGCTCGGTGAAATCATGAATCAGCGCCCCGAACAGTTCGGGCGAGGCCGGGGGATCAGGCCCCAACTGAAGGGCCGCATCGAGTTTGACAAGGTGACGTTCCGCTACGGGCCGGATGGCGCGCCGGCGCTTGACGACGTGTCTTTCACGGTTCCCGCCGGCTCGGTCTTCGGCATCGTTGGAAGAAGCGGATCCGGAAAAACGACCGTCACCCGCTTAATCCAGGGCCTGTATCAGAACCAGCAGGGGTTGGTCCGGATCGACGGCTATGACAGCCGGGAAATCGATCTGGTCCATCTGCGCTCCAGCATCGGCGTAGTGCTACAGGACAATTTCCTTTTCCGTGGATCTGTTCGCGAAAACATCGCCGCCGCCAAGCCCGATGCAAGCATCGAAGAGATCATCGAGGTCGCGCGCATTGCCGGCGCCGAAGAATTCATCGAACGGCTGCCGCGAGGCTTTGAATCCATGTTGGAGGAAAATGCCTCGAACCTTTCCGGTGGTCAAAAGCAGCGCTTGGCCATCGCCCGCGCACTGATTACCAATCCAAAACTGCTGATCCTGGACGAGGCGACCAGCGCGCTAGACCCAGACAGCGAAGCGATATTGCGGCAGAATTTGAGCAAGATCGCCGAGGGTCGTACCGTGATCATCGTCTCGCATCGCCTATCGACGCTCGTCGATGCCGATGCGATTCTGGTGGTCGATCGCGGGAAGATCGCCGATATCGGCCGCCACGATCAACTCGTTTCTCGCTGCATAACCTATCGCCACCTTTGGTCGCAGCAAACAAGGCAATCCGCATGAACGCGCGCCCGGAAAAGCTCCATGAGAATCTCCCTGTTCCGGTCCCAAAGCCGGGCAGGGAAATCGTCAACAAACAGCCACTGCCGCCCGCTTTCGCTGAGTTCCAGTCCGACGCGGTCGAACTGGAGGAGCGCGTCCCTCCGAAAATTGCTCGAATGACGCTCTATGGCATCACAGCGCTGATCTGCACTGCCGTCACCTGGGCATCCGTCTCCAAGATCGACGAGGTGGTGATCGCGCCCGGTAAGTTGATTACCACCCGTCCGACCATCATCGTTCAACCGCTCGAAACCTCGATCATCCGCACGATCGATGTCACCACCGGCGAGATCGTCAAGGCGGGTCAGACGCTGGCAACGCTGGACGCAACGTTCAGCCAATCCGACGTCGATCAGCGGCGTGCCCAATATGCGGCCCTTGATGCCCAGGTCAAGCGGATCACCGCCGAGATCGGCCATGCGGACTACGCGAAATTGGCTGGAGGCTCCCCTGACGAACAGCTGCAGGTCCAGCTTTTTGCCCAGCGCCACGCCTTCTACACCGCCCAATTGCAGAATTTCGATCAGCAAATCGCTGGGCAGGCTGCCGCGATTGAAGCCGGTAAGAACCAAGAGACGGTCCTTACGAGCCGCCGCGAAAACCTGATCCTGATCGAAAACGCCCGCGAGACGCTCTACAAAAACGACACAGGGTCCCTCGTGGCGTTCCTCGTATCGCGCGATGCCCGGCTTGATGTCGATACGGATATCTCCGCGCTGCACGGCAAGGCTGCGGAGGCGGGGCATTCTCTGGCCAAGCTGACAGCCGATCGGCAAGCGTTCATTGAAGACTTCCGGCGCGCATCGATGGACAAGCTCGTTGAATTGCGCAACCAGCGCGATACGGTGGGCGAAGAACTAAAGAAGATGGAACTGCGCCGCAACATGGTCACGTTAACGGCGCCTGAAGACGCCGTCGTCCTGGACCTTGCGCAACGATCGGTCGGTTCCGTAGTGCGCGAAGCCGAACCGATCGTAACGCTCGTTCCACTGAACGTTCCACTCGAGGCGGAGGTCTCTATCAGTTCGCAGGATATCGGCCGGGTCGCCGTCGACAAGGAGGCGCGGGTCAAGCTGGATGCCTATCCATTCCAGAAATACGGTACCGTCACAGGCACGGTCAGGACCATCAGCCGCGATGCTTTCCCTCCGCCTGAAAAAGCAGCTGGCGCCGACCAGCCTGCAGGTACATTTTTCAAAGCGCGGGTCTTGCTTTCCAGCACGCTTCTGCAGGCCCCCGGCGAACCTGTCCGGCTTTTGCCAGGCATGACCGTCACGGCCGAGCTCAAGGTCGGGAGCCGTACGGTTATTTCCTATTTCCTGTATCCCCTGCTGCGCGGGCTGGACACCGCCATTCGCGAGCCTTGAAGCTTGCCATCCTCTTATCGTTTGTGCGGCACGACAGCACTGATGCGCCGGCGGCTCGGCCTCCTGAGCTTGCCGCTTTGAATGAGGTCAGGGTGAACTGGAAATCGATTTCACTTATTAGAGCATAAAAAACATAGATTGTCTGTATTGATGGACGTTTGTGGCTATTTTGTCCGGTTGTGGCTGCATTCGAATGCTGCCTTTGGAAACCGGAGATATCCATGGCCCGTCAAATCCGCTTCAACGCCTTCGACATGAATTGCGTTGGCCACCAATCGCCGGGATTGTGGTCGCATCCGCGCGACAAGTCGTGGAAATACAAGGATCTCGACTATTGGCAGGATCTGGCCCGCACGCTTGAGCGCGGCATCTTTGATGGTGTCTTCATTGCCGACGTCATCGGCTACTACGATGTCTACAAGGGCTCGAACTATCACGCGATCCACCAGGCGGCCCAGATTCCGGTGAACGATCCGCTGCAGCTCGCTGCACCGATCGCGCTCGCCACCGAGCACCTCGGTATCGGCATCACGGCATCGACATCGTTCGAACACCCCTACACCTTCGCCCGCCGGTTGGCGACGGCCGACCACCACACCAAGGGCCGGGTCGGCTGGAACATCGTGACGTCCTACCTGGAGAGCGGCGCCAAGAATATCGGCCAAGGCGGGCTGCGTGGCCATGACAATCGCTACGAGGTCGCCAACGAATATGTTGAGGTGCTCTACAAGCTGTTCGAAGGCAGTTGGGAGGAAGGCGCGGTTCTGCGCGACCGGGACAAGCGGATATTCACAGACCCGACCAAGGTTCACGAGATCGGCCACAAGGGCAAGTATTTTGATGTGCCCGGGTATCACCTCAGCGAGCCTTCACCGCAGCGGACACCGGTTCTCTATCAAGCCGGAGCGTCGGGACCGGGCAAGACTTTCGCCGCTGGCCATGCCGAATGCATCTTCGTCGCGGCCCCGACGAAATCGGTGCTCAAGGGCTATGTCGCCGACATTCGCGAACGCATCGCTCAGGCGGGCCGCGATCCGAACAAAGTGTTCATCTACACGCTAATTACCATCATTACCGACGACACCGAAGAGAAGGCGCAGAGAAAGTTCGAGGAATACAAGAGCTACGTCTCCTATGATGGCTCGCTGACCTTCATGTCTGGCTGGAGCGGCATCGATTTTGGCCAGTATGCGCCGACGGATGTAGTGGAGAAGATCGAGACAAACGCGATTCATTCCTTCGTCGAGCACATTGCCGGCGGTGACAAATCGTGGACGATCGATGAACTCGCGCAGTTCGGCGGTATCGGCGGCATGGGCCCCGTCTTTGTCGGCTCGCCTGAGCGGATTGCCGATATTTTGCAGGAATGGGTCGAGGATACCGGCGTAGATGGCTTCAACATCGCCTATGCTGTGACACCGGACAGCTTCGAGGATGTCGTCGGCCATATCGTGCCGGAACTGCAAAAGCGCGGTGCATATCCGACAGTCTATAAGCCGGGAACACTGAGAGAAAAGCTCTTCGGGGAGGGCCCCTATCTGCCTAAGACCCATCCGGCCGACGGCTACCGCGACATCGAGGCGGTCAAGCGGCGCGAGCTGCAGGCCGAGCACAAGCTTAAGACGGTGGGTGCGTGAGGGGCGACGCGCTTCTCGAATGGTGCGCAAAACTGGGCGATTTTGTGCAACACCACCCGGAAACAAGCGCAGGGACTGCAATGAGCCAGCCAGTCTGGTGCGGGACGCAGAGCCATTAACGCAAGGACCGAACTGGAGATGCGAAGTTTGAGGTTTTCGGAGCGCATTTGGACAAAGGCGAATTCGGCCGGCAATCAGGGGCAGGCGTCGCCGGCAGTAACAATCGGCTCAACGGTGAGCGGCACGGCAATCTCAGAGGTTCTCCTTCAGCAAGACTTCGATCCTGATTTTTTCCTGGGCGGCAATCGGGTCGCGCAGGTCGGCGCGGGCGCGCATGATACGGACAGCGCTGCGCACGGCATGGCCGGGGTCCTGCGCAATGATGGCGTCGATGCGGCCTGTGCGCAGGGCTTCCTCGCTGAAAGGTGTGCGTTCGTGAACGACGACAGTGACTTTTTGCAGGTCGGCGTGTTGCGAGATGGCCGAGACCGGAATCCGGCTTTCCGGACTGAGCACATAGGCAGCCCTGATGTCGTGATGGCGTTCGACGACATTTTGAATGATTGCCGCAGCCCGGCCCTGGTCACCATAGGTCTCAAGCGATGGCAAGGCGCGCAGGTGCGGGAACTGCTCGTTAATGATGCTGTCGAAACCGCGACGGCGTTCGATGCTGTCTCGTGCCACCATGGTTTCGGCGACAATCATGATCTTTCCGGGCTCGTTGCCGAGGAAGCGTCCGATGATCCGGCCGGCCGTCGCCCCGGCAGCGAAATTGTCGACGCCGACAAAATCGGCCGTCTTCAACTTTTCCTGGCCGGACAGAAACTGCACAAGATGAATTCCCCGCGTCATTAGACGGCTCAAAGCGTCGCGCACCTGCGGTGATTCCGGCGCCATGACGGCGACGCCATCCACTTCATCGGTTTCTATCGCCGCCAGATGCCGCGACAGCTGGTAGGGATCGTCGGTTGGAATCTGATCAACGGTAATTTCCGTCAGATCGGACTTGAGCGTCCGGCGGGCTTCGCTGACACGGTGCAGCAATTCCTGCAGATACTGATCTCCCTTGCTCGGTAAGACGAAGCGAAACCGGTAGATTTTATTGCGGGCAAGAGCCACCGCAGCAAGATTGCGGACAAAGCCAATTTTTTCAATGGCCTCATGCACCCTGCGCGCGGCCTTGGCACTGACATTCGGCCTGTCGTTCAATACCCGGTCGACAGTTGCCAGGCTGACACCGGCGGCTTCTGCCAGATCCTTCGCGGTGGGTCGTATCATCTGGTGTCTTCCGTTCTTACGCTTTGACCGATCTCGTTTTCCAACAGTCCGCGCAAAAAAGCAAGAAATTGAAGTGCGCACCTCAAAATCGACTTGCGTTGAGGTGCGCACCTCAGTTATACCATGACAACGACGGCGGCAAAGAGGGCCGACTGGCCGCAAAGCTGGTGTTGGAGGGAAGGTTTGGTCGCAGGGCTGGCCTTTGCATCGTGCTCGTCAAGAGCGCTCAGGCACGTGCCGATGGAGGTCGGAGTGTCACTAGGGAGGAGATTTCATGCCACGTTCATTTCTGAAATCGGCATTTGCGGCAGGCGTCGTGACCGGGCTTGTGTCACTGGGAGCCACAACTTCGGCGCAGGCGGAAGATTTGACTTTGTGCTGGGCAGCTTGGGATCCGGCCAATGCCCTGGTTTCGCTCAGCAAGGATTTTGAGGCCAAGTCCGGCCACAAAATGAGTTTCGAATTCGTGCCCTGGCCAAACTTCGCAGACCGCATGCTCAACGAGCTGAATTCCGGCGGCAAGCTGTGCGATCTGATGATCGGTGACAGCCAGTGGATCGGCGGCGCCGCCGAAAACGGTCAATATGTGAAGCTCAATGACTTCTTTGACAAAGAAGGCATCAAGATGAGCGATTTCATTCCGGCGACGGTTACCGGCTATTCCGAATGGCCCAAGGGAACACCGAACTATTGGGCGCTTCCCGCCTTCGGTGATGTCGTCGGCTGGAGCTACCGCAAGGACTGGTTCTCGCGGCCCGAGCTAAAGGCGGAGTTCAAGCAGAAATATGGCCACGAGCTCGCGGTCCCGAAAACCTTCGAAGAGCTGAAGCATATCGCGGAATTCTTCCAAGGTCGTGTGATTGACGGCAAGACGGTCTATGGCGCCGCGATCTATACCGAGCGCGGCTCCGAAGGCATCACCATGGGCGCGATGGACGTGCTCTACAGCTATGGTTTCGAATACCAGAACCCCGACAAGCCTTACGAACTCGAAGGATACGTCAATTCCGACAAATCGGTAAAGGGCCTGGAATTCTACAAGGAGCTCTACAATTGCTGCGCTCCTCCAGGCTCGTCCGACGCCTATATGTCAGAAAACATCGACGCCTATAAATCCGGTCAGGTAGCGTTGCAGATGAACTTTGCCTTTACCTGGCCTGGCATCAATGCCGACCCCAATGTCGGCGGCGACAAGTCCGGCTATTTCCCCAATCCCGCAGGCCCGGATGGCAAGCAGTTTGCCCAACTCGGCGGCCAGGGCATTTCGGTGGTCGCCGTTTCCGAAAAGCAGGATGCAGCCCTTGAATACATCAAGTGGTTTGCCCAGCCTGACGTCCAGGCCAAATGGTGGCAGTTGGGTGGTTATTCGGCTTTGCGTGCGGTGGTCGAGGATCCGGGCTTTGCCAAAAGTCAGCCTTACGCCCAGACCTTCCTCGATTCCATGGCAATCGTAAAGGACTTCTGGGCCGAGCCGTCCTATGCCTCGCTGCTGCAGGCATCGCAAAAACGCTTCCACAACTACGTAGTCGCCGGGCAAGGCACGGCCAAGGACGCGCTTGACGGGCTTGCCGCCGACTGGAAGACGATCTTCGAAGACGAAGGCAAATACTAGACACTGGCCGTGTGACCTCCCTGCGGGGTGTCTGTGCAGGACCGGCCGATAGCAGCCGGTCCTGCGAACTATGCTGCTTCTGACTTAGGGGAATAAGATGCTCGATTCACCGGCTGATCGGGCCGTGGGCGAAAAGTCGCCTGTCGTGTCCAAGCGCAGTCAAGGGCTTTCGGACAGAGCGATCGCCTGGCTGTTCGTAGCGCCATCGATCTTTCTGCTGCTCGCCGTCAACATCTTCCCTTTGATCTGGACAGTACGGCTGAGCTTTACCAATTTCCGCGTCAATCGCCCCAATGCCGAGGTCCAGTTCGTCGGGTTGAAAAATTACATCAGCGTCCTCACCGACGGGGATATCTGGCAGACGATGCAGGCGACGGCCCATTTCCTGATCTGGACGATCGTCCTCCAGGTCCTGATCGGCTTCGCACTCGCCTACCTCATCAACAAGAAATTCCGCGGCAACGACATGTGGACGACGATTATCGTCCTGCCGATGATGTTGAGCCCGGCAGTCGTCGGGAACTTCTGGACATTCCTCTACCAACCGCAAATCGGCCTGTTCAACTACGCGGTCGGCTACCTCACCGGAACGGATCCTTCCGCCTTCTCGATGATCGGCGACGTCTCCCTCGCGCCCTGGGCGATCATCATCGTCGATACGTGGATGTGGACACCGTTCGTCATGCTGATCTGCCTGGCGGGCCTGCGTTCCATTCCCAGCAGTATCTATGAAGCGGCCGAGTGCGACCGCGCCAGCAAATGGCGGCAGTTTTGGACAATTACCATCCCGATGGTGTTGCCGTTCCTGATGCTGGCGGTGCTTTTCCGCGGCATCGAAAACTTCAAGATGTTCGACCTCGTGGTTCAGCTGACCGGGGGAGGGCCGGGGTCAATCACTGAACTGACGTCCATCAACCTCAAGCGGGAAGCCTTTGAGAAGTGGCGCACTGGATATGCGTCGGCCTATGCGGTGATCCTTTTCGTAACAGTCTTCGGCCTCGCTTCGATCTATGTCAAAGCCCTGAACAAGGTGAAACAAAGATGAGCAGCTATTCCGCTACAGAACCTTCGGCTCGTCAGAAATGGGCTGCCGGAACGCTTGTCGTCATCTATGCCCTGATCACGATCCTGCCGCTGCTGTGGATCATCGCGACGAGCTTCAAGTCGCCGTCGGATGCCATTGCCTATCCGCCCAAGACCCTCTTCGAGCCGACCCTGGAAGGCTATGTCAACCTGTTCACCACCCGCACCCGGGCGACAGAGCAGGACTTGAAGGAACTCGGCGAGCCGAACACTTGGTATGACCGGATCGTGCGCAAGGATGGTTTCATCATAGCCGGACCGTCGCGCTTCCTGGAACGGTTTTCTAATTCCATGATCATCGGTTTCGGCTCGACCGTTCTGTGCATCGTGCTTGGCACGGCGGCAGCCTATGCCTTCTCCCGTTTCAAAGTCCCGCTCAAGGACGACCTGCTATTCTTCATCCTGTCGACGCGCATGATGCCGCCGATCGCCGTTGCCATCCCGATCTTCTTGATGTTCCGGTCTCTCGGGCTCAACGACACCCATGCCGGCATGATCCTGCTCTATACGGCCGTCAACCTTTCACTGGCGGTCTGGCTCCTCAAGGGGTTCATCGACGAGATTCCAATCGAGTACGAAGAGGCGGCGCTGATCGACGGCTACACGCGCTTCCAGGCGTTTTACAAGGTCGTGCTGCCGCAGGCGATGACCGGCATCGCATCGACAGCGATCTTCTGCCTGATCTTTGCCTGGAATGAATATGCCTTTGCGGTTCTTTTGACCTCAGGCACCGCCCAGACCGCACCACCTTTCATTCCCACCATCATCGGTGTCGGCGGCCAGGATTGGCCGGCCGTTGCCGCAGGCGCGACGCTGTTTCTCGTGCCCGTGATGATTTTTACAATTGTCCTTCGCAAGCATCTGCTGCGCGGCATAACTTTTGGAGCAGTCCGCAAATGACGGAATTCGTAAAGGGACTGCGTGGGTTTCGTCGCGGCGCCTGGGAGATGGTCGCATCGATTCTCATCGCGCTCGGCGTTTTCATGCTGATGCAGCCGTTCTCCCTGTCACTGTACTCCGCATCCTTCATCGTCACCCTGGTGGGCACAGTGATGTTCATCATCGTCAGTCATTTTCCGGAGTAACCATGGCACAGATCAGAATTCAGAATGTGCGTAAGGAGTTCGGAGCATTCACCGCCGTCCAGTCCTCATCTTTCACCGTGGAGGACGGCGAGTTCTTCATGCTGCTTGGACCGTCCGGTTGCGGCAAGACGACGACGTTGCGCATGATGGCGGGCCTCGAACTACCGACCAGCGGTGAAATCTATATCGATGGAGAGGAAGTCGGCATGAAGCCGGCGAGCCAGCGCGATATCGCCTTCGTCTTCCAGATGTTCGCCCTCTACCCGCATATGAACGTGCGCAAGAATATTTCCTATCCACTGCTCAGCCAAGGGATGCCTCGCGCCGAGGCGAGGGTACGGGTGGAAGAGGTGGCGCGCATCCTCAAGATCGAGGGTATCCTCGACCGCCCGGTTGGGGGATTGTCGGGCGGTGACCGGCAGCGCGTCGCGCTCGGCCGTGCCATCGTGCGCCGTCCGAAAGCCTTCTTCATGGACGAGCCTTTGGGTGCGCTTGACGCGGAGTTTCGCGAGCATATGGCCGAGGAACTGCGCGCACTCCACGATCGCATTGGTGCGACAACGGTTTATGTCACCCATGACCAGCTGGAAGCCATGCAGATGGGCGACAAAATCGTCGTCATGAACCATGGCGTCGTTGAACAGTTTGGAAAGCCACAGGACATCTATGATTGGCCGGCGACCAAATTCGTCGCCAAATTCATCGGTTCCCCGGCAATGAATTTCTTCGATTTTGACGGCATGATCGGTATCGGAAGCGATGCTATCGAGCTTTCCGGACACCGGGTTGCTGTTCCTGTGTCGCGGCAGGGTGCCAGCGGCAAGCTGACAATGGGTGTCAGGCCCGAGCATATCCGCTTCTCCGATGCGTCGACCTATCGCGGACGGGTGCTCGCCACGGAATATCTCGGCACGACGCAGATCGTCACAATTGCAACGCCCAACGGCGAGATCAAGGCACGCACTTCCGCCAAGCAATCGGTGAACACTGGCGAAACCATCGGGCTTGAATTCGATACGCAGACGCTGACCATCTTCGATGGCGTGAAGGGGCAGGCGATGCTGTCTGAGGCCAATGAGGGAATCCTGCGCCATGGTTGACGTCATCCTCGAAAACGTGACGAAGACCTTCGCCGGCCGTGCTGCGCTCGACAACCTGTCGCTGACGATCCCGAGCGGTTCCTTCGTCGTACTCTTGGGGCCGACCGGCGCGGGAAAGACGACGACGCTGCGCATGGTGTCGGGACTGGATAAGCCGGATAGTGGCGACATCTATTTCGCCGGCCGCTCTGTCAGGGATCTTGCGCCTGCCGAGCGAAATGTTGCGATGGTGTTTCAGCAATACTCCCTGTATCCGCATTTGACCGTGCGCCAGAATCTCGAATTCCCGCTGAAGTCACCACTGCTGCGGACGCCGAAGGCGGATATCGACCGCAAGGTGACGTCGGTCGCGGAGATGCTCCAGATTTCCCACAAGCTCGACAATAAGGCCACCAATCTTTCGGGCGGCGAGATGCAGCGTGTCTCGATCGGCAGGGCCTTGGTGCGCAATCCGCAGATTTACCTCATGGACGAGCCGCTCAGCTCGCTCGACGCCAAGCTGCGGGCCGACCTGCGCATCGAATTGAAGAGTATTCAGGCCAATTCCGGCGCCACCCTCTTGTACGTCACCCATGACCAGATCGAGGCGATGACGATGGCGACACATATCGGCGTCCTTCATGAGGGCAGGCTGGTGCAGTTCGGATCGCCGCGCGAAATCTATGAGCGGCCGGTGAGCCTCTATACCGCGACAAGGCTTGGTCAGCCTCGGATCAATGTTCTCGCCGCCGATACCTTTCCCGGCTCGCCGCCCAAGGCGGTGAACATTGGGATGCGCCCCGAACATATCACCCAAGGCGAGGGGCAGGAGGCACTGGTCAAACGTGTCGAGCATCTCGGTGATCAGACGCGTCTTCATTTGGAATTCAAGAAAAACGACATCGTCACCGTAACCGACGCCCATACCAGGCTGAAGAGCGGAGACATCGTCAAAATCCAGCCCGACAAGCCGCTCTATTTTGACGCGGACGGCATGCGCTTAGGTTAAGGGAGCAGAAATGGCACAGTTCATCAACAAGCGGGAAAACGTGGTCACCGAAGCGATCGATGGCCTGCTGGCCATCAGCGGCGGTTCTTTGGTGCGTCTTGACGGCTACCCGCATATTCGCGTGGTATTGCGTAGCGATTGGGACAAGTCGCAGGTGGCGCTGGTTTCCGGCGGCGGCTCCGGCCATGAGCCGGCTCACGCCGGTTTCGTCGGTAAGGGAATGCTGACTGCAGCGGTGTGCGGCGACGTCTTTGCCTCTCCGAGTGTCGATGCGGTTCTCGCCGGTATCCTGGCCGTTACAGGTCCGGCCGGATGCCTTTTGATCGTCAAGAACTATACCGGCGACCGGTTGAACTTCGGCCTGGCGGCAGAGCGCGCGCGTGCCTTTGGCCTCAATGTTAACATGGTCATCGTTGGCGATGACGTTGCTCTGCCAGAGCTGCCGCAAGCGCGTGGCGTGGCGGGAACGCTCTTCGTCCACAAGATCGCGGGCGCGCTTGCGCAGGCTGGCGCCGATCTTGAAACAGTAACGGCAGCCGCCAAGCGGGTGATTGCCGGGGCAAAGAGCATCGGCATGTCGCTCGATACCTGTACGGTTCCGGGATCGCCGAAGGAAGATCGTATTCCCGCCGGCATGGCCGAGCTTGGGCTCGGCATCCACGGCGAAGCCGGTGTTGATCAGATCGCGTTCTTCGACGCAAGAACGGCAATGG
Source organism: Pararhizobium sp. DWP1-1-3 (assembly GCF_049896125.1). Taxonomy (NCBI): domain Bacteria; kingdom Pseudomonadati; phylum Pseudomonadota; class Alphaproteobacteria; order Hyphomicrobiales; family Rhizobiaceae; genus Pararhizobium; species Pararhizobium sp. DWP1-1-3. Next base: position 371,756 of record NZ_JAFCTR010000003.1, on the reverse strand, counting down.
AGGCCGTGGTGAGCAAATTGGCCGCCGCCATCGAGGACCGGCCGCATGTTGCGCTAATCAACAATCTTGGCGGTACTTCGGCGCTTGAAATGTCGGTGCTTACGCACGAGCTGATAGCCTCGTCGATCGGAAACCGGATTTCCCATGTTGTCGGACCGGCGCCGATGATGACGTCGCTCGACATGCAGGGCTTTTCCATCTCCCTCTATCCGGCGGATGAAGCTGATATCCAGTCGTTGGGCTCCCCGGTCTCGATCGCGGCCTGGCCCGGATTGTCCGCCGTCAAGCCCATCGTGATTGACGTTCTACCGGACGGCTTGACGCCCATCACGCCGCAGCCGTCCAATCACCAGGAGACGCGGGACTTCCTCATCAATTGCTGCAAGGTATTGATCGCTGCGGAAGAGGACCTGAATGCACTGGATGCCAAATCGGGCGATGGCGATACTGGGTCAACGCTTGCAGGTGCCGCGCGTGCGCTCATCAATGCGATCGACCGGTTGCCGCTTTCAGACCATACCCAGCTTTATCGCGCCATCGGCCAGGAATTAAGCCAGACAATGGGCGGATCGTCCGGTGTCCTGCTTGCCATCTTCTTTGCAGCCGCAGGAGACGCAGCCTCAAGCGGTTTGCCGATGGCAGATTCCCTGAAGGCGGGGCTTGCCCGCATGCAGGAAATCGGCGGCGCCAACCTCGGCGACCGGACGATGGTGGATGCACTTTCACCGGCTCTCGATACGCTTGAAAAAGGCATTAAAACGGCGGCTGCGGCCGCACGCGCTGGTGCAAATCTTACGGCAACAATGGTCAAGGCTAAGGCCGGCCGTGCCGCTTACATCAATGCAAAGCAACTCAAGGGCCATATCGATCCGGGTGCGGAGGCGGTGGCGCGGCTGTTTGAACATCTGGCGGCGTAAAATCCGTAACGCCATTCGCGTGCACACCGCCAAGTTCTGCTTGTGCAGCCCATAATGTCTTCACCGGCGCGAGCAAGTGTCCATCTAAAGCGGCTTGGTCATGACATATTACCTTGGTAGAGATGACCATGGCACCGTGTTCCCGGCGCAGTTTGTGATGGACAGAACCTCAAGCTGAAGGCGGGATTGGAGGGCGGCGTCGGCATTGCATGCCGTTTGGAAGTCCGACGTCGGTACCAAGGCAGGGTCGGTGGCGATCTCCGTTGTGAACCGGCTACTAAAGTCGGGCGCAAATACGGACGCCGCATCCATTTTCCCTCAGCATTCTGGCGGTTGGGGCGGAATGACGGGTTCGTCGAAGGTGCGCTGGAGTTTTCCCCAGCCGGGTTCGTACATATGGGCGTGCAGCCCGGCACGCGCGGCCAGTGCCAGCGCCTCCTCCTGTCCAAAGGTGATCGCCGCCTTTACGTCGGTTGTCAGCACCTTGCCGTCTTTCATGAGGACCTTGCCGTCGACGATGACGGTATCAACATCGCTTCCCAACACCTGATGGACGAGCCGGTGGACCGGCATCCACATCGGCATCAGGTGCGGTTTGCGCATGTCGATAATGGCCATATCTGCCTTCTTGCCGATTTCGAGGGATCCGATCTCATGCTCCATGCCGATGGCGCGGGCCGCATCGATGGTGATCATCTCGAAGATCTTACCTGGCGGCAGCAGGTAGCGGTCATGGTTGTGGAGGAGATGCTGGGTAAACTGCGCTAATCGTGCGGTCTGCAGCATGTCGAAATGCCGGTTGGGGGCGGCTCCATCGGTGGTGATTGCCACCCGGATTCCCTTGGACATCATTTCCATGATCGGCGTCGAGCGTCCGGGAGGCGCGTGAGAGACGTGAGTGCCGGTTTCGGCCAGGATGTCCATTTCCTCGTGCGATATGCCCCAGCAATGCTGGAGGTGAATGTCAGGTCCCAGCAGTGCATTTTCCTTGTCCTGATAGGCCATGCGGATCTGTCCGGCAAAGGCATCGGAATGCAGGCGCACACCCCATTTGCGGGCGGTTTCACGCACGCGGCGCGCCTGGTACCGGTCATTTGCCGTCAGCTTTACCGCCTGATCCGGTGAGGATGCGTTCGACGGCTCGACCGACGGAACGATGGTAAAAGGGGTTAAGAAGACACTGATGCGGCCATCGGAGCTGCCGTTCAACGCCTCGATGACGGCTTCGCTGCCCTCGATCATCTCTTCGAAAGCGATGTGGCGGCGTTCGGGCTTGCCGCTTTCCCAGCGTGTTACCGGATGTGGCCAGGGCAGACCCGAAGGGCCGACGCAGATGATCTCGCGCAGTCCGATTTCGCTATAGGCGCGGGCATGGTTGATGGCAAAGATCGGGTCATCGGCGCGCGGCATCGATGTGATGATGCTGGCACCGGTGGTCACGCCGGCACGAAGCCGTTCGAGGCCGGAGACAAGGCCGTCGGCATACCAGTAGTCGCGGGTAACATAGTGATAATAGGTCGGTGTGACCACGCGCATCCACATCGCATTGGTGTCGGCCGCAACGCTGCGGATGAGGGCATGCCCCGCGTGGCCATGGGCGTCGATCAGCCCTGGGATGATCAGCTTGCCGCGGCAGTCTATGACTGTCTTATCGGTGTGACGGGGCTCAAGCGCCTCTGCTGTGCCGATGTCGACAATTCTGTCACCTGCGAAGGCCAGCGCTCCGTCTTCAATAATGCGACGCTCCGGATCGACTGTGACAATCGTGCCGTGAAGCAGTAGAAAATTTCCCATCCCGTTTCCCCCTATTTTCATAACCGCCGCCCCTCTGACCGGAGGGGCGACTTTTGGCTACGATAATTGTCAACAATATCATTGACAATAGAAATAGGTGAAACAATACTCCCTTCTGCCTGGGTGCTTGGATATGCAGGCGCATCAACGATCAATAAGGGGGGAAACATGTCCCATGTGAAAAGCTTCATTCTTGCCGCGCTGACTGCGGCTGCCATTGCTGCGCCTGCCAGCGCAGAAACGCTTCGCTGGGGCGGGCGAGCCGATATCTTCTCGCTTGATCCTTATTCGGTTCCATCGACGTCGAACCTCGCCTTCCTCAACCATGTTTATGAGGGGCTGGTGCGCTACGATCCGGACTTCAGGATCGAGCCGGCGCTCGCCACCGAGTGGAAGCTCATCGATGACAAACACTGGCGCTTCACCCTGCGCAAGGGTGTGAAGTTCCATGACGGCGCCGATTTCACCGCCGACGACGTGGTGGCCTCCTTCAAGCGCGCATCGGATGCGACCTCGCCGCTGCGCGGCAATATCCCGCTGTTCGCCGGCGTCAGCAAAGTCGATGACCACACTGTCGATATCGAAGTGACTGCACCGACCTCGCTGTTTCTCAACGACATCACCAATATTTTCATATTCGATGCGACGTGGCTAAAGGACAACAACAGCGAAAAGCCCACTGATTTTGCATCAAAGGTTGAAGGCTACACCACGCAGCACACCAATGGCACAGGCCCCTTCAAGCTGGAAAGCCGCGTCCCGGACAGCAAGACCGTTCTCGTCGTCAATGATGGCTGGTGGGATGAAAAGAAGCACAATCTCGCAGCCATCGAGTTCATGCCGATCTCGTCGGCTGCGACGCGTGTGGCTGCCGTTCTCTCCGGTGAGATCGACGTGATCGATTCCGCGCCGATCCAGGATCTGCCGCGTCTGGAATCCTCGCCGGGGATCACCGTCAAGAAGCGCACGGAATTGCGTACAGTGTTCGTCGCGTTCAACCGCCAGGAAAAGCTCGAAGACGGTCGTCCGAACCCGTTCAACGACCTGCGTGTGCGCCAAGCATTCGAAGCGTCGGTTGACCGTGATCTCATCAATAAAAAGGTGATGCGCGGTCTTGCGCGTCCTTCCGGTTCGCTCATCGCCCCGGAAATTTCCGGTTATGCCAAGTCGCTCGATACCTACAGCCCCGCCGATCCGGCGCGCGCCCAGCAGTTGCTGGTTGACGCCGGCATGAAGGATCTCGCCTTCACCTACATGTGCATGAACGACGAAAGCATCAACGAAGAAGATATCTGCTCGGGTATCGTCAACATGTTAAAGCGCGGCGGCTTCCAGCCGACCATGGATATCGCTCCGCGCGCCGTCCAGACGCCAAAACGCAGCAACGGTAAGGCCGACGTGTTCAATCTCAGCTGGGCAAACGAGCCGACGCTCGACGCTTACTCGCTGCTGTCGCAGGTCCTTTCGACCCGCAAGGGCGCGATGGGCGTCTCCAACTATGGCAGCTGGTCAAATCCGGAAATCGACAAGCTAGTCGATCAGGCAGCCCACGAGCCGGACAATACCAAGCGCCTGGCGCTGGAAGAAGCGGCCCTGAAGATCGCCAAGGATGAGACCATGCTTATTCCTCTGCATCAGCAGCCGATTGCCTGGGCCATGCTGAGCACGGTCAAGAGCGTCGATTTCCGCGCCGACAACAAGCCGCGTCATTGGCATACGATGATGGGCAAATAGTCGGCCAAAGACCAGTTTTAACAGGAAAGAGCGCTTCATGGACCCATGAAGCGCTCTTTTCATAACTACCAGCACAGCTGGTCTCCTACGCGGGCCGGCGCTCGGCCAACCGCCGTCAGGCCGTACCCATTTGACCGCGGGTCGGGTTCTCGCCTGGCGTAACGGTACGCCTCATCTCGTGCCACATGGCGCGATCGTCATGGAAGAGGGAGCCGTAATTTTGCCGGTCTCTCGCTTCTCCGCGAGTTTGTTCGCCGGATCAACTTCGGTGCCGCCCGGGCGGGGCCATATGCCGGTTAAGGCCTAGTTTACGCCAAGCTATCCGTTGCGGCCGGGTGGCGTCGGCAAAATGTAGAGGTGACGACGTTCGAAATCCACAAAATTGTCTACAATTACGTTGACAACTTTTGAAACCTTGTCTTAATGGGGGTGCGACGAGAACAGGGGAGGTTGTACGTGAGGAGCGTACGTCTCGTGGTGGTGCTGACTTGCGTCCCGGATACTGAAGGGCACGCCGATCAGCTTTGCATTTGCTGCCAAGCGGCCATCCCTGTCTGTAAGCGTCATTGATCTAACCATCCGGGCAGGGTCTGCCCGTGGCTGAAGCGAAGCGGAGAGGTCACCATGCTAGTCTTCATCATCAAACGTCTCGGGAATGCCGTTCTGGTGATGCTGTCCGTCGCCTTGCTCGCCTTTCTGATCTTCCGGCTTGCCGGCGACCCCGTCGAGTTGATGGTGGGGGAGCAGACGTCTCAGGCCGACCGCGCGGCTCTTCGCGAACGTCTCGGCCTGAACGACAGCCTGCCGACGCAATATATCCGTTTCGTCACCAACGCGGTGCAGGGTGATTTCGGTGTGTCCTACCGCAATGGCCAAAAAGTACTGCCCGTGATTGCCGAGCGGTTTCCGGCGACGCTGGAACTGGTTCTGGTCGCGACGGTCCTCTCCTTGCTGTTCGGTCTTCCGCTGGGCATCCTGACCGCGATCAAGCGCGGCAAGTGGTACACGGAAAGTCTGCAATTCCTGTCCATTGTCGGGGTATCCCTGCCGAGCTTCGTTGTCGGCATCCTATTGATCCTTGTCTTTTCGGTGATCCTGGGTTGGGCGCCCGCCTTTGGGCGCGGCGAAGTGGTGCAGATCGGATGGTGGTCCACCGGCTTCCTGACCTCCTCTGGTCTGGCGGCGCTGATCCTGCCCTCGATCGCCTTGTCGCTCTATCAGATCACGCTGGTGATGCGGCTGGTGCGGGCGGAAATGCTCGAAGTGCTACGCTCCGACTATGTCAAGTTTGCCCGGGCACGCGGTATCCCGCGCTGGCGCATCTACTTCCGTCATGCCTTGCGTAACTGTCTCATGCCGGTTGTCACGATGACAGCCATGAATGTCGGGGCGCTGATTGCCTTCGCGCTGATCACCGAGACAGTCTTTCAGTGGCCTGGCATGGGCATGCTCTTCATCCAGGCTGTGACCTTTCTCGATATCCCGGTCATGGCAGCGTATCTCTGCATTATTTCCTTCATCTTTGTTGTCCTCAACATGCTGGTTGATATCGCCTACGCGGTGATTGATCCCCGCCTGCGCAACGCACACTGAGAAACGGGGCCTGTTCGATGACCACTGAAGTTTCGCAAGCGGCCAAGGCCGTCCGTCCGTCTCTGTTCAAACGTATCCGCAACAGCGATCTCTGTTGGTCTTTCAGTCAGAGCAGATCAGCGCAGATCAGCGCCATTCTGTTGGCGGTACTCATCCTGACGGCAATTTTTGCGCCGTTGATCGCGCCGCAGAACCCGTATGACGGGGCACTCCTCGATATGTGGAAAGCTGAGCTGCCGCCGATCTGGCAGGACGGCGGCGAGTGGCCCTATTTGCTGGGAACCGACACGCAGGGCCGCGACATGCTCTCGGCCATTCTCTACGGCACGCGCATTTCGATCGTCATCGGCATCGCCTCCGTGGCACTGTCCCTGGTCATCGGTTTGACCGCCGGTCTGATTGCCGGATATTTCGGCGGGTTCATCGACAATCTATTGATGCGCATCGGCGACATTATGCTCTCTATTCCAACGATCCTCGTTGCGATCCTCGTTTCGACCGTCGTGCGCCAGATGCTGCCAGAAAGCCTGCGCGAGATCGGCGCATCGGCCGTGCTCGTCCTCGCCATCGCTCTTTCGGCATGGGTGCAATATGCCCGAACGGTGCGCGCCCAGGCGATTGTTGAGAGCGGCAAGGACTACGTGCAGGCGGCCAAACTCATTGGCGTACCGTCCCGGCGCATCATGGCTCACCATATTTTGCCCAATACGCTGACACCGATCATGGTCGCTGCCACGCTGAATTTCGGCATGGCTATCCTGACGGAGGCGACGCTGTCGTTTCTGGGTATAGGCATGCCGCCAAGTCAACCTTCGCTTGGAACGCTGATCCGCATCGGCAATCAATTCCTGTTTTCTGGTTCCTGGTGGATCGTCCTGTTCCCCGTCGCTCAACTCTGCCTGCTGGTCGTCACCGTCAATGTGCTCGGCGATTGGCTGCGCGATGCGCTCAATCCGAAACTGAGGTAAGTTCCATGCACGATCTCTTGCTCCGCAATGTCAGGCCGAAGGCCGGTGAAAGCTGCGATGTCCTGATCAAGGCCGGGAAGATTGCAGGTTTTGGAACGTTTGAGCCCGAGCCCGGCATGTCCGTCGAGGACGGCGGCAACGCCATCGCAGTTCCCGGTTTGATCGATGCCCATACCCATCTCGACAAGACCACCTGGGGCATGCCCTGGCATGTAAACAACCGCGCCGCAGTCCTGCGCGAACGGATCGATTTCGAACGGGAAAACCGGCTTGAAATCGGCATGGATCCGCATCGCCAGTCCATGCGCCACGCGATCGGGCTCGCCGCTAACGGCGGCACGCATATCCGTAGCCATGTCGATATTGATCCAACCCACGGCCTTTCGCTTGTCGAAGGTGTCTGGGAAACCCGCGAAAAGCTGAAGGGTGTCATCGATATCGAAATCGTTGCCTTCCCACAGTCCGGCGTGATGGTCATGGCCGGTACGGTGGAGCTTCTGGACGAAGCCCTGCGCCAGGGTTGCGAAGTGCTGGGTGGCATCGACCCGTGCGGCATCGACCGCGATCCGAAGGGCCAGCTCGACATCCTCTTTGCCCTTGCCGTCAAGCATGGCGTTCCGATCGACATTCACCTGCATGAAGCAGCCGATCTCGGCGCCTTCACCATGGAGCTGATTTTCGAGCGCATCCGTGCCCATGGCATGGAAGGCAAAGTTGCGATCAGCCACGCCTTCGCACTCGGCATGAATGACTATCTGCGCGTCGGCAAGCTGATCGACGAGATCGCCCGGCTCGATGTCGCGATTCTGACGACCGGAGCGCCCTCGGCCAACGTGCCTTCCATCATGCGGTTGAAGGAGGCCGGTGTGCGCGTTGGCGGCGGCTGTGACGGTATCCGCGACACCTGGGGTCCGTGGGGTCAGCCGGATATGCTGGACCGCGCCAAGGTCATAGGCATGAAAAACGGGCTGCGTTCCGACATCGAGCTTGCTCATGTTCTGCATGTCGTCTCCCAAGGGGGAGCCGACGTGATGCGGCTGGAAAACTACGGCCTGCAGATTGGATGCAATGCCGATTTGACCCTCTTGACCGGCGAGACGCTCGCCCATGCTGTGGTTGATATCGCGCCTCGGCCATTGGTCCTGAAGGCAGGCAAGGTCACTGCCCGTCAAGGCGAAGCCTTGGTGGAGATGCCGTGATGAGGAAAGACCTTGCATCCCTCGCGCTTGGCAGCCGTCCGGAACGCCGCACGCTTATTACCGCAAGCTGGGTGGTTGGCTATAAGGATGGCAATCACCGGCTTCTGCAGAACGGTGAAGTTGTTTTCGAAAATGGCGAGATCCTTTTCGTTGGTCACCGTTTTGCCGGAGAGGTAGCCCGCCGCATCGATTTCGGCAACGCGCTGATCAGCCCCGGTCTGATCGATCTCGATGCGTTGTCCGACCTCGACACGACCATTCTGGGCATCGACAATCATCCCGGCTGGACCAAAGGCCGCGTCTGGCCGCGCTCCTATGTCGAGGCAGGCCCTTATGAAATGTACAGCCAGGACGAGTTGGCCTTCCAGAAGCGTTTTGCTTTCGGCCAACTGCTCCTTAACGGCATCACGACAGCGGCACCCATCGCCTCGCTGTTCTATCGCGAATGGGGCGAAACTGCCGCTGAATTTGACGCAGCAGCAGATGCCGCCGGCGAGCTCGGCTTGCGTGTCTATCTGAGCCCGGCCTATCGCTCGGGCGGCATGGTTCTGGAAAAGCCCGGCAAGATAGTTCCGGTGTTCGACGAGGAGCGAGGCTTCCACGGGCTGAACGGCGCCATCGCCTATATCGAACGGCAGCACGGAAGCCATGGGGATCTCGTGCGCGGAATGCTGGCGCCGGATCGGGTCGAGACATCGACGCTAAACCTTCTGCAACGGACAGACGCCGCCGCACGCGATCTGGGCGTCAAGTTTCGCCTGCACATGGCGCAGGGCGCCATGGAGGTGGATACAGTCCGCATGCTGCACGGTTCGACCGCACCGGTATGGCTCGCCAAGGCTGGCCTCCTCAGCGACCGGCTGATCGCCCCGCATGCCACGAACGCCACCGAGGAAGACCTGGAGCTTTATGCGCAAAATGGTGTTTCAATCGTGCACTGTCCGCTGGTTTCCAGCCGTGGCGGCAGCACGCTGAATTCCTTCTCTGCCTGCCGCAAGCGTGGCATCAACATTGCCATGGGCACGGATACGGCACCTGCGGACATGCTGATGAACCTGCTCGTCGGGCTTATCACCTGCCGCATCAACGACGGTACACCAGATCATGTGAGGTCGGCCGACCTCTACAACGCTGCAACGCTTGGCGGTGCCCGTGCGCTCGGGCGTCCGGATCTAGGCCATCTTTCGCCGGGTGCCCGCGCCGACATTGCGGTCTTCGATCTCGACGATACCATTATGGCGCCGTCCATCGACCCCATCACGACGCTGGTAACCGGCGGCTCCGGCAAGGTCACCCGCGCCGTCTTCGTCGATGGCCGTGTCTCGATGCTGAACCGCAAGCTTGCAGGCATCGACATGGAGCAAGCCCGCGTCGAGGCGCAGACGCAGTATGAGGGGCTGATCGCCAAATATCCGGAACGGAGCTGGAACAATCCGCCAGTTTCCGAAATCTTCTCGCCGAGCTATCCGATCGAGGTTGATACCCATGGGTGAAGTAGAAAAATCGGTCATTGACGTCCGCAATCTTCAGGTGGAGTTTCCAGGCCGCCGTGGCACCGTGACACCGCTGTCGGATATCAGCCTGTCCATCCGTGCAGGCGAGATCCTCGGCGTCGTCGGTGAATCCGGCGCCGGTAAATCGATGACGGGTCTGGCGATTCAGGGCTTGCTCGAGCGACCTGGCCGGATTAGCGGCGGTGAAATCTGGCTCGGCGACCGCCGGATCGACACGCTCGACGATCGCGCCATGGAGCAGATCAGAGGCCGGGAGATCGGGGCGATCTTTCAGGATCCGCTGACGTCGCTCAATCCGTTGTTCACTGTCGGCTCGCAACTTACGGAAACGATCCGCCTGCATCTTTCAATGGGTAAGGTCGAGGCGCGCGCCCGAGCCGTGCAGCTTTTGCGCGATGTCGGCATTCCGGCGCCTGAGCTGCGGGTTGACCATTATCCGCACCAGTTTTCAGGCGGTATGCGACAGCGCGTGGTTATCGCGCTCGCCCTCGCGGCGTCGCCCAAGCTCATTATTGCCGACGAGCCGACCACCGCGCTCGACGTCTCGATCCAGGCGCAGATCATTTCGCTGCTTCGCAGGCTCTGCAAGGAGAAGCGGACGGCAGTCATGCTGGTGACCCATGACATGGGAGTCATTGCCGAAGCCGCAGACCGCGTCGCTGTCATGTATGCTGGCCGCCTCATCGAAATTGGGCCGGTCGAACAAGTGCTGCATGCACCGCGTCATCCCTATACGCAAGGGCTGATGGCATCGATCCCATCGCTTGGCGCACGCGTTGAAAAGCTCAATCAGATCGACGGCTCGATGCCGCGCCTGGACGCCATTCCCGCAGGTTGCGCCTTCAATCCGCGTTGCGTTTCCGTCGGCTCGCGGTGTCTGCGCCAGAGACCCGAACTCATAGCCATTGGCGATGGCGCCAGCGCCTGCTGGCTTAACGCGGGAGGAACAACATGACCGTATCTGCTCAGAAAAAGCCGGCCTTGACCGTCAACGGTCTGGTCAAGACTTTCGACGTTTCCGCCCCTTGGCTCAACCGGGTGATTGAGCGTAAGCCGCGCCAGTTCGTGCAGGCGGTCAACGATATCGATTTTACCGTGCCCGCCGGCGGCTGCCTCAGCATCGTCGGAGAGAGCGGCTGCGGCAAATCAACAGTTGCCCGGTTGGTCACGGGATTGCACAAGGCAAGCGCCGGAGAGATCAGGTTTGCGCCTGGCCGGACAGGGGCACCACTCTCCGCCCAGATGATTTTCCAGGATCCCTACGCTTCGCTCAATCCGCGCTGGCGGGTAAAGAACATCATCGCCGAGCCCTTGCGCGAACTGAAGCTGCGCGACACTGCTGCCGAAGTCACCGAGCGCGTCGAGGAGCTTCTCCTGACTGTCGGGCTTTCTGCGTCCGACGGAGATAAATTTCCGCACGAGTTTTCCGGTGGTCAGCGCCAGCGTATATCGATTGCCCGCGCTCTGGCAGGCGAGCCGGAATTTCTCGTGTGCGACGAACCGACCTCGGCGCTCGACGTCTCGGTTCAGGCTCAAGTTCTCAACCTCATGCGGCGTCTTCAGGATGAATTGGGCCTCACCTACCTCTTCATCAGCCACGACATGAGCGTGGTGCGACACATGTCGGATCGCATCGCGGTCATGTATCTGGGCCGCATCGTCGAAGAGGGCGATACCGAGGAGCTTTTTGCTCGCCCTCGTCATCCCTACACGCAGCTTCTGCTGCAGACCATTCCCAACATCGACGCGCCGCAGCGCGACCGGGAACTGGCAACCGGCGAAGTGCCAAGCCCGCTCAAACCGCCCTCCGGATGCACCTTCCACCCACGCTGCCCGATCGCAACGGCGCGCTGTTCGGCGGAAGTGCCGGCCGTTCGGGCACTTGCCAACGGTACGCGCGTCGCCTGCCATCTTGCGACCGATGCAACGGCGAGCGCCTGACCGGTGGCTCAGCTCAACGCTGCGCGCAGGTCGTGGGAAAGGTCGCGGATTTCGCTGAGATCGAGTTCGGATTCCACGTGGTCCAGATGATGGGCCATCAGATGGGTTGCCTTTTCAACATCATTGCTGGCGATCGCCTCGACGATCTCGGCATGTTCGTCCGGTCCGCAGTTGAAGCGGTTGGTATTGCGGTAGACGGCTGTAATCAGCGACGATCTGGAGATCAGGTCCCGCATGGTCGTAAATAGGAAGTCGGAGCCGACGGTCTCGGCGAGTAGCAGGTGAAAACCGCCCGAGAGTTTGATAATGTCGGTAGTGATATCCTGGGCGTTGGCGATGCGCTCCTTGGCGACATGCTCGCGCAGACGCTTCAGATTGGGCTTGGAGACCGATACGCACAACCGCTCGATGACGCAGCGTTCTACCGTTCTTCGCACGAAGAACACATCCCGGGCCTCTTCGACAGAGGGTTTGCAAATGAAGGCGCCCCGATTTGGAATAATCGTAACGAGCCCGTCTCGTTCAAGAACCGAAAGAGCCTGGCGAATTCTGGCGCGGCTGACATTGAAAATTGTAGCCAGTTGCTCTTCCTTGAGCTGGACACCTGGCCGCAGCCTCCGCTCGGCAATGGAGAGCCAGACTTTCTCGACAATCTGCTGCGTAGAAGGGCCGCTTTGTTCGGTCATCAAATTCACTCCCCATTGGGGTTAGACAAGCGTGAAACGGCAGAAAAAGTCAACCGTAACAGCAGAATTTTGATTGCAGGATTGTCAACAATATGAAATGATATTGTTGATTATTCATTTGGAGCGGCGCGATGGAATTTGACTTTACCCACCTTGATCCGCAAAGCCGCTACCGCCTGCTGACGAACTTCATCGGACCGCGGCCGATCGCGTTGGTGACGACACGCTCTCGGGCCGGACATAACAATGCAGCGCCGATGAGCTTTTTCAACGTATTCTCCCATGATCCGGCTATCGTTGTTATCGGCATCCAGCCGCGCCTTACGGGCGAGGAAAAGGATACGACGGCAAATATCCGCCGCACGAAGGAATTCGCCATCAACATGGTGGACATGGCTCTCTCGCAGCAGATGCTGGTCTGCGGCCTTGGCTTTGACAGCGAGGTGGATGAGCTGTCCATGGCCGGTCTCACCGCGGCCCCATGCACCAATATCGACGCAGCCTATGCGGCGCAATCGCCCTGCGTTTTTGAATCCAGGGTCGAGCGCTTTATCGACTACCCGCGCCGCACCCTCGTTCTGGGCGAAGTCGTTCATATGCACGTCCGGCGCGAATGCCTGGATCGCGAGGGACATTATGTCGACCCGGAACAGTACCAGCCGATCGCCCGGCTGCATGCCGACAACTACATCACCTCGGACCGCCAGTTCGTTCTGAAGGCTCCGCCAATAGCCGATTTCATCAAGCCGCAGGGCGATTGAGGGACGCTGAAAGGTTCCATTCCATGCATATCCGTCTTATCAATCCCAACTCAACCGCATCCATGACCGCTCAGGCACTGGCGAGCGCGCTGCGCGTCAAGCATGGGGATACGGATGTTTCCGCCGTCAATCCGCTTGGCACGCCGGTTAGCATCGAAGGTGGCGCCGACGAGGCCATAGCGGTGCCGGGCATGCTGGACGAAATCCGAAGGGGTGAACGCCTGGGCATTGATGCCTATGTGGTGGCCTGTTTCGATGATCCAGGTCTGCATGCTGCGCGCGAAGTGGCGCGCGGACCTGTCATCGGTATTTGCCAGGCAGCCGTTCAGGTCGCCATGACCATCAGCCGCCGGTTCTCGATTGTCACCACGCTGCCGCGCTCGATCCCTATCATCGAGGATCTGGTGAGCAACTATGGGGCGGAGCGCCATTGCCGCAACGTGCGCGCCATCAACCTCCCAGTACTTGGGCTAGAGGAGGATCCTGTCGAGGCGGAGCGTCTGCTGACAATCGAGATCGAAGCGGCCAAACGCGTGGACCGGGCGGAGGCCATCATCCTCGGCTGCGCCGGTATGTCGACCCTGTGCGACCGGCTGAGACACGCGACAGGCATACCGGTCATCGACGGCGTAACAGCGGCTATAAAACTTGCGGAGGCACTGGTTGGTGCCGGCTATACGACCTCGAAAGTAAACGCCTATGATTATCCCCGCATCAAGGAAGCCAAGGTCTCAGCCTGCGCCTGAAATCGGTCGTTCAAGAGGATAGCCGACCATGGGGTCAACGGGGATTCCAGCTCAGGCTACCGAATGCGCGAACCGATGAAGATTAGGAACGCTGACAATCAACTATGTAGCACGTCCTTGAGGCTAATGCTGAAGAGGGTAGAGCCTTGATCGTCGCAGACTTCGACTATTCCGCCGTTCGCAGGTAAGCGCATCGCAGCCGACTGGTTCAGCACGTGCCGAGCAGCAATTATGGCGGATTTCCGAGCTGATTCCATGTCCGGTGAATGTACGCCTACTGTGCCTTCCGCGAGGTAATCGCCGGAGCGTAGGTTATAGTAGAACATTGGCATGGGTCACTCCTTACCGTGTTCGCCATGAACTGTTCTACGGTCGGGAATGTTCCGTGGATTGCCCAGCCTGATCGGCACGGGCCGCCTCAGCGATGCACGATGTCGCGGAATGCCAACTTGAAGTGCATAAAGCCTTCCTCGTCGGTCACCTCGAATGACCGATCACCAACGGGCAAGCCGGTGGCAATTTCTTCGATGATCAATTCGTGCAGTGCCAGCCTTCCCTGGCGACGTGCCTCATTGGAGTTCGGCAAATCGACACCTACGGTATCTTCGTCAAAACTGTCGCCATCTCTCAGATGGAAAAAAAACTTTTGCGCCATAACTGCACCCCCTCCGGTTGAGGCGCAAACGCCGAAAAGTGCGGATTGTTCCATTTTATTTTAGAAAATGTTAATATATATTGCCGTCTCTTTCCCATGAGTACAATTCTAATGATCAGGGTAAGTCCGACTTCAGTGTTTAGCCGCTACTCCATTGCGTTATGGCGCCTTTACCAGCGTTCGCTGGCTGCAGGACAGGACAGATCCCCTGCAGTTACTCGGATTGAAATTCTCACCCGATCCACGTGTTAATTAGGTGTGTCTAAAATATTTTTTCGGTAGTTCAGCCTTGTTTCAACGGATGTCTCAAATGATTGTAGATGTGAATAACCCCAAGCTGATCAAGTCGCAATTGACACTGCTGTCGAACGATCCACTGCGCGGTTCGCTGGTCATGGATACCGACAAAGGGCAGGCGCGTGTCGAAATTGACGAGGACAGTGCAAACGATCTTCTGGACGAGATTCTTTCACTCTTTGGCGTGCCGCGCCCACCATCGGCGGGTTTGAAGACCAGCGCAGGTCTATGACGCCAATTCCCGTCGCGCAGCAGAACCGCTCCAGGAGGAGTATTGTATTACGGCTGCTTACGCGGATTGGACGGATCTTGCATCCGAAGGCCTCCCGGGATGCCTCCGCACGTTTCATGCTAAGGTCATTTTGTGTCACTGGTTTGGCGCGGGTAAGTCCGGTCTAGCAGCAAATCAAAAACAGCGTGACCCGGGCAAGGCTTTCGAAGAGTGCGATTGAACGCCTTGAATGGCATTGGCCAATCTGGCCAAATCTCCCATCGACAATGCCGGACCAATGTGACCGCGCTGCGAATTAATTTTCGAAGAGACGACAAGAACAATACCAGTTTACCTGTAGAAAAAAAATTTGCATAAGAGTGCTCTCTTTTAAGTGAGTATTCCAATGGGTGACCAGACAACATTTGATCTTCTCAAACAGGCGCTCGCGATCGAAAGCAATGAGCCGCTTTACCGCAAGCTGGAAGACGGCATCAAGGCGGCCATCGGGGCGGCACAGATTAGGCACGGCGCCGTTATCCCGAGCGAACGCATGTTATGTGAGGCGTTGAATATCTCGCGTGTCACGGTACGCAAAGCAATAGATGGTCTGGTCTCCGACGGCTTTCTCGATCGCCGCCAAGGCGCCAAGACGGTGGTTTCTTCGCGCCTCGAAAAGTCCCTGGCTACGATGACGAGCTTTTCAGAAGACATGCGCTCGCGCGGCCTCGAGCCCGGATGCAGGTGGATTTCGCGCGATATTTCACGCCCATCGCCGGCCGAAATGATGGCGCTGGGTATTTCCGGCAGCGAAAAGATCGTTCGTCTCCGGCGCCTGCGTACAGCGGACAACGTCCCTATCGCCATCGAGACAGCGACCTTGCCGGCTCGCTTTGTGCCGGATCCGCATTCGATCCAGGACTCGCTGTATGAATACCTGGAAGCCAATGGCGCGCTCCCCGTTCGCGCCCTGCAGCGCATGCAGGCAAAGCCCGCAAGCGAAGAGGAGCGCCGTCTGCTCGGTACGCCCGAAGATGCGAGTTTGTTGATCATGGAGCGCCGTTGCTTCCTTGCCGATGGCCAGATTGTCGAATTCACGCAAACCAAATATCGCGGTGATGTCTACGACTTCGTCATCGAGCTAATGCGATAATACCAGTTAAAGTCCTGTTGCAATCTGGTCTTGTCCTGTTACCGTGATGGCACAACAGGAGAGCCGGACGTGGCGCTTGACATTCAGGCCTTGAAAAATGGACTTATCGTATCGTGCCAGCCGGTGAAGGGCGGCGCGATGGACAACGCCGCAATGGTCGTCGGCTTCGGGCTGGCGGCGCTGGATGGTGGCGCTGCGGGGCTGCGTATCGAATCGGCAGATTATGTCCGGGCTGTCCGTGCGGCCACCGACAAGCCGATTATCGGCTTGGTCAAGCGCGACCTTGAAGACACGCCGGTGCGCATCACACCCTGGCTTGAGGATGTCGATGCTTTGGCAGCAGCCGGCGCCGATATCATTGCCTACGACGCGACGCAACGCATCCGTCCGATCGATACCAAGACACTGGTCGACCGAATTCATGCACACGGCCGCATCGCCATGGCCGATTGCTCGGTTCTGCCGGACGCTGAACAAGCGATCGCCGAGGGCGCCGAGATCGTCGGCACCACGCTTGCCGGCTATACCGGGCCGGTTGAACCCACGGAACCGGATTTCTCGCTGATCGCTGAAGCTTCAAAGCTTACGCCTCACGTCATCGCCGAAGGCAATGTTCGCACGCCCGAGCAGGCGTCCAAGGCGCTTGCGAGCGGCGCTTTCATGGTTGTTGTCGGCTCGGCCATCACCCGGCCGGAATACGTGACCTCATGGTTCCGAGCCGCCCTCGACGAAACCCTCACTACCATCAAGGCATGACCGGTATGGCGTCCCCTGACACTGTTCTCGCACTCGATATAGGCGGCACCAAGATGCTCGCTGCACTGGTACGCGGCAGCACGGTGCTGGACGCCCACACGCTACCCACACCGCGTAGTGGCGATCCCGCACTGTGGCTTGAGGCGCTTTTTGCAGCGATCATATCCTGGCAGGGTCGATACGCCACTATCGGTGCCGCCGTCACTGGTATCATCGATGACGGCCATTGGTCGGCGCTCAACCGAAACACGCTCGACATACCCGATCGGTTTCCGCTGAGAGAGACAATCATGCAGCTTTCAGGCGGAATGCCGGTACTTACGGCCAACGATGCTCAGGCCGCAGCCTGGGGCGAGTACCGTTTCGGTGCTGGCCGAAACGAAGACATGGTCTTCCTGACAATCTCGACAGGAATCGGCGGTGGACTCGTCGTCAATGGCAAACCCATGTTTGGGCTCGCCGGTCATTTCGGACAGTTCCGCGTCGCCGACAATGTTGCCGGCACACTGGAAGATCAGGTTTCCGGCCGCTGGATTGCCAGCCAAGCGGCAGATCATCAGCCGGATGCCACTGCACGCGAGGTATTCGAAGCTGCAGCCGCTGGTAAAGAATGGGCAAAAAATATCATCAATGCGTCTGCACGCCAAACAGCCCAGCTTTGCCGCAATGTCCACCTTGCACTCGACCCCGTTCGCATCGTCATCGGCGGCGGCATCGGGCTTGCACCTAACTATCTCGACACCGTCCGGCACGCACTTGAAGGCCTGCCGCCGCGGCTTACACCGAAACTCCACGCCGCCGCACTTGGGGAAAGCGCTGGCGTCGTGGGCATCGCCGATCTTGCAAAAAACCAACAGAAAAATCACCATAGAGGAGAACTAAAATGATATTTTCGAGGATCAGAAAGGGCGGCCTTCTCGCAGTCGCCATCGCCGGGCTTCTTGCAGGCCCCGCATTTGCCAAGGTGACAGTACTCGGCTGGCCCGGCGGCCCCGAAGAAACAGCATTGCGCGCCGCCGCAGATGTCTACAACGCCAAACCCGGAGTCTCCGAAAATGACAAGGTCGAGCTGTTGTTCTTCAACCGCGATGGCTTCTGGGACAAACTTCAGGCAGACCTTGCCGCCGGCTCCAAGGCCTTCGACGTCAATCTGCTCGCAACCTATTCCATTGGCCGCTACGCGCCGTTCATGGAGCCGGTCGCGTTGTCAGAGGAGGCTGCGTCCGTTTATGGCGATGCCGTGCTCAAGACGATGCAATACGAAAGCAAGCAGTTCGGCGTCCCGACCGACCTCTCGCTGCACTTCATGTATTATCGCAAGGACCTGATTGACGGCCTTATGAAGGACGACGCGGGCAAGGCCAAGTACGCAGAGATTTCTGAAAAGCACCTGGGCAAGAAGCTTGAGCCGAAAACCCCGGACGAATGGACCTGGGACGACTATGCAGCGACCGCGCTGTATTTTACCCAGTCCGTCAATCCGGATAGCCCAACGCGCTACGGCACGGTCCTGCAGCTCAAAAACCTGCTGTTCAACATGATGGTATTCCAGTCCATACCACGCGCTTATGGCGGCAACTGGATGGACGATGCCGGCAAGATCACGGTCAATTCCGATGCCTATCGCAAAGGCCTTGAAACATACAAGCTTCTCTATGATGCCGGCGCCACGCCACGCGATTCACTGTCCTATGAGTTTGCCGAAGCCAACGCCGCCTATACGTCGGGCCAGGTTGCCGCGATGATGCAATGGAACGCCGCGGCCTCTGATCTGACAAACAAGGAAAAGTCACCTGCCGTTGCCGATGTGACCGACACTGTCGCCCCACCGGCCGGCCCCGAAGGCCGCTTCACGCACATTCACGGCCTGGGCTTCGGCCTGAACAAAAACGCCGAAAACAAGGCTGGCGCGCAGGCCTTCATCAAGTGGCTCTCCTCGAAGGAAGCAGCTCTGACCTACGCGAGGCATAACGGCGCCCCAGCACTAACGCCGGAAGTCGTTACCGAAGTCGCAAAGGAGCGCCCTGACCTCGTCAAGCTCGGCGAATTCGCCTCAAAATACGGCTATGTCATGAATGGTGGCACCTCAGCCAAGGCGCTCTCCGTCTACGAACTGCAGGCCAAGGAGTTCACCGGTTACTGGTCCGGCCAACAATCTCTGGATGAGGCCCTTGCTCACACTGAACAGGGCATGGCCGGTTTGCTCAAATAGCCAAAACGGATAGCGGCGGTATCGCCGCTATCCCCCCGGCCGGACGCCGGCGTAGCGGCGTTGGGCGAGCAGGCAATCTCTTACCGAATGGAAAAGTCCAGATGATCGCTTATCCAGTTGCCACCAGATGCAGACCGGTTTGATGACCACACAACGCGCCAATATTTCCGAGTTTAGACTGCTGGCCACTCCGTTGGTGCTGTTCTTGCTGCTATTTCTCGGCTTTCCGGCGATCGTCAACTTGATCTATTCGATCTCTGACGTGTCGTTTGAAACGCTACGGCAGCCCAAGATCACCGGCCTGTCCAACTTCGCCGCTGTTTGGAACGACAGCGCGTTTTGGCAGGCAAGCTGGTTTTCGCTGCGCTTCGGCGCGCTGACAGCTCTGCTCGAATGCACGCTCGGGCTGTTTCTAGCCATCTTTCTCTCCCCGCTGATCGAAAAGCGGAGCTGGTTAATGGCGATCCTGATGATGCCGTTAATGGTGGCACCAGCACTCATCGGCCTGATGTACCGCCTTGTGCTGCACGAATTCGCTGGCCCGGTGCCCTACTATCTCTGGGCGTGGTTCGGCGCCAGTGTTTCCTTCCTCGGCCCAACCTCGGCATTCTGGACCCTCATCATCGTGGAAACCTTGCAGTGGACGCCGTTTGCCCTGTTGCTGTTCTACATGGCCTATAGAGCGATCCCGACCGAGGTCGTCGAAGCCTCTGCAATGGACGGAGCCCGCCGCTTCCATTTGCTGTGGTATATCGAACTGCCGCTGATGGCGCCGACGATCGTCGTTGCCCTCCTCATCCGTTTCATCGATGGTTTCCGTGTTTTCGACAACGTCTATGTTTTGACCGGCAGCGGTCCCGGCGGCTCCACAGCTTCACTTTCAATCTATATTTATGAAGCTTTCTTCAAGCAGGGCGCCATCGGCAAAGCAGTGGCCGCCTCGGTCATCCTGTTTGCGGTCTCCTTCACAGTACTTTACGGCCTGAATATTATTGCCAGCCGACGTAAGGGAGCGCTCAAATGATCAATGCTCTTCGCTGGCTCGTCTTCGCCGTTGCTGCTTTTGCGATGAACTTTCCGATCCTGGTTACGGTTGTCACGTCCTTCAAAAGCACGCGCGAACTATCGGCCAATTCGGGCCTGTGGGTGGAGGCACCGACACTGGACAATTATCTCGCAGTCTTTCAGGTGTCCGACAGGTTGAATATCTTCCTCTACCTGTTTAATAGCATCACGGTTGCCTTCATTGGCACTACGCTAGCGGTTTTTCTCGCTCTCCCGGCAGCATATGCGATTGCCCGTGGCAGGATCGGCGAACGAACGCTTTTGCCCTTCATCGTCAATTTGCGCGCCATGCCGCTCATCATCTTTGCCATTCCGCTCTACATGATGTTCCAGTGGCTGGCGCTGCTGGATACCCGCCTTGGCCTTGGACTGATCCTTACGATCGTCAATCTGCCACTGGCACTTGTTATCCTGGTCAACGCCATTCGCGACCTGCCCGGCGAACTCGACGAAGCAGCCCTGATGGACGGGGCCAGCCGGACGCAGATTCTTCTGCACGTAATCGCGCCCGTTTGCCGCCCAGCCATCGTCACCAGCTTGATCTTCGGTTTCATCACCGCGTGGAACGAATTTTTGTTCGGCCTGATGCTGACCACCTCCAAGGCTGTGCCAATTACCGTTGGGGCCTCGTTCTTCTTCGCCGCCAGTGGCGGCGGCGTGCAATGGGGTGTTGCGTCTGCAGTCATGATCGTCGGCGCACTGCCCCCGGTCCTTTTGGGCCTCATCATGTATCGCCAGATCAGCGGGTCGATGACGGCCGGAGCGGTCAAGGGCTGACTTGTTTCTTTAGGAGATAACCATGGGTACGATTTCACTGCGCAAGGCTGGCAAGCAATACGGCACCGTTGAGATCATCAGGGATCTCGATTTGGAGATTGCCAATGGTGAGTTTGTCGTGATCGTCGGCCCATCCGGCTGCGGAAAATCCACCCTTCTGCGGATGATTGCGGGGTTGGAGCAGACAACGTCCGGCCAGATCCTCATCGACGGCGACGACGTCACCGCCGCCTCACCGGTCGAGCGCAAGCTCGCCATGGTGTTCCAGTCCTACGCCCTTTACCCGCACATGACCGTTCGTCAGAACATGGGATTTGGATTGAAACTCGCCAAGCTTCCGGCCGGCACTGTCAAGGCAAAAGTGGATGCGGCAGCCGATACGCTAAAGTTGACTCCGCTGCTAGACCGTTATCCGAAAGAGCTTTCCGGCGGCCAGCGCCAGCGCGTTGCCATCGGGCGGGCGATCGTGCGCGAACCGGTCGGCTTTCTGTTCGACGAACCGTTGTCAAATCTTGATGCGGCCCTTCGCGTCGATATGCGGCTTGAGATCGCCAAGCTTCACCGGACGCTTGGTGCGACCATGATCTACGTCACCCACGACCAAGTCGAGGCGATGACATTGGCAGACCGTATCGTCGTACTGAAAGACGGCAGTGTCATGCAGCAGGGAACTCCAAACGAGCTGTATCAAAAGCCGGCCAATCTGTTTGTCGCTCAATTCATCGGTAGCCCCAAGATGAACGTTCTGCCCTGCCGTCGAAACGGCCATGGCCAGATTGATCTGTCTGGCGAAGGTCTGATTGAGGTGCCTCTGACAAGCAATGCGGCTCCTGTGCAACTCGGGGCGCGACCCGAACATTTGTCGCTGGTTGCCCCAGAAAGCGGCCACTGCCGTGGAACAGTCGAGGCAAGCGAATATCTTGGCGGCACGACTTCCGTGTTCGTGCGTAATCCCAAGCTTGGCTTGATCAATGTCAGCGCGCCAGCTGATAACGTCTACGGCATTGGCGAGACAGTGGGAATTCGTATCGACGATCTCCGCTTGTCGCTTTTTGATGAGGTCGGAGCGGTTATCACAGCTGCCTGTTAGTGGTCTGGTCTCTCCAGCCTACAATGTTGGCGGCAGTTTTCGACTTCGGGCATGTCGCGACTTTAGGTCAGATCCATCACGAAATCTAAGCTGGACGGACATTGCGGCGACGTTAACAACGATCGCGACCCGACTGATAAATGTCGCGCAGCCATACGATCCATCCCACCGCCGAAAGCAGCCTGATTAGCCTGGGTCATGGCTTATGCACTAAGACTCATTCCACCCGCTCGGAGTTCTCAGAAAGGTTCTCCGATGCGGGCCGCTACGGACTGTCGCGATCATAGCCGGCTCGATGGCGGGAGGAATATCGAAGCGGCCTTCTCTGCGGCCGCTGGCAGCAATTTTTTGTTGCTTTGGCGATCTCCCCGTCAACGCGCGTGCGGTTCTCCCATCCAGCGCATTTCCGCTTGGTGTCGTCCCGAACGTGTGCCCTATGATCTCCGACTACGCCTAAGGTGCTCGGGAAAGCTGGTGTGATTTGATGTCCGATCCATCATCACAGCGGTAAGCGTTAAGGCGTTGGTATGTTGAGCCATTCGAACTTTTTGACAAACTTTGCCAAAATCGATAATGGTGTCTTCAAATGGAGGTTATCGATGGCCACGATGAACGTATCTCTTCCAGAACCGATGAAGGACTGGGTAGAGGCCCAAGCCAGGACCGGGCGATATTCCAACGCTAGCGACTACGTGCGCGACCTGATCCGACGCGACCAGACACGAAACGACAAGATTGCCGCCATGCAAAGTTTCGTGGAGGCCGGGTTCCAAAGCGGCGTTGGCATTCGATCAAAGGATGAACTCTTTGCTGAGGCGATGGCTCGTGCCAGCAAGTCATGAGTTTTAAGCTTTCTGTCGAGGCGGAAGAGGACATTATTGCGATCGCCGAGCAAGGTGCCCGCATGTTCGGAGTAGACCAGGCAAAGCGCTATCACGATGAACTTTTCGCATTATTTGATCTGATATCTGTCAATCCAAGCATCGCGCGCGAACGGGATGAGATTGATCCGCCCGTTAGAATTCATCCCTTCAAAGCGCATCTAATCATTTATCGGATCGATGACGATGAGACAATTTTTGTAGTACGAATTCGCCACGGGCATGAAGATTGGGCAAGTAATTCAGTTTAGTGCACCTTGATGGAGCTGTGGGATTTGGTGTGTCTGCGGTTCATATACTTTCAGGGCGAGCAGTCGTTCTTTCGCCTCAGAACCGCAACTGGGATCGTCCCGATCAGCGGTCCGCGGCTTAGGCTCACATAAATTCAACCGGAACGTCTTTTGTCAGCAATTTGGCAAGCTCTTCCGCATCCCAATTGGTCAAACGAACACATCCGTGCGAGCCTGTCTTGTCGATACGGCTCGGCTCCGGTGTACCGTGAATTCCGAAGGTTGGCTCAGACAAGTCGATCCACACGGTTCCAACCGGGCCATTGGGACCAGGAGGAAGGGTCAGGACAGTGTCGTTGTTTCCCTGTTGAAAGTTGATTTTGGGATTGTACGTATAGTCAGGGTTCACGACGACTGTCTTAACCGTATGCGTTCCGGATGGCGAAGGGTTGGTTTCGCTGCCGATTGTCGCGGGATATGCAACCAGCAACGATCCGTCAGCCGCGTAGGCTCTAACCTGGCCTCGGGCTTTGTCGACTTCAAGCCTGACCGCCTTGCCCGTTTTGTTTCCCCCAAGATCAGCAACGAATATCGTTTCGCCTTCGACAAATCGAGCGCTTGAATTGAGTGCCGTCAGAAGATCTTCTCCCATGTGAAACCGTTCGGCCAGCCCCTCGGTCACGGTTGCATAGCCTAGATATTTCATATTTGCCATTTGCGCATAGTCCTTGGGGATCGGACCGACAACCGCAGAAATATCCTTGCTTGTAATGACATAGCTGCCGATCACCTGGTTGGGGTCATCGATGGCAGCAATTACCTGCGACCCGATTTTGCCATCTGCAGAAAGACCGTGCATGGCTTCGAATGCTGAAAGCGCACTCCGCAAGTTCCCCCCATCCAGCCCATCGATGATGCCCGGAGACGCTCCGGCGCGGTCAAGCAGGACCTGAAGACGCGCGACAGACGCGGATGGCGTGTTCGTGTCGAACGGTAGTGCAACTGCATCCGCATCGACAGATACCGGCGTTATGCCGGCCGTAACCACCGGATCGATCTCTTTTGACATTGGCGTGTAGATCGCGGGAATAACATCCAATGGTGCAGTATTGATCGCTTCTGGCGTCAAAGAACTCGCTGCCGCAGGGAATACAGCGCCCATAGACACCCACAGCATTGCACCTCTAAAAATCAGCGAGCCGAGCGATGGCGACATGGTCGTATTCCTCTGGAGCAGGCGAAAACCGCCCAACGAATACAGTCATTGGAAATGGTTAATGGTTCGATAACCCCAAAGCTCAAGGCCCATTCTACAAGGGTTGATAAGAGGACTACCAGCGCCGCTTTAATCCGCCCGCAATGATATCTTGGTCAATAACTCTTGCTTAGCTTCCGGATTTCTGACGTCCGTCTCCGGACAACTCCAGTTGACCGAACTGCTCAGGAGCGCAGTTTCAGTCTTTCGATCGACGGCGTTGGAGCATCGGTACCCTTGCCAAGAACAACCCATTCCAAGCAACTGTTCGGCCCGATGCCCTCCGCGACGCAGATGCCAAGATTGTTTACTAAGTATCAGAAAACTCACCACTTCCACTTCAGGTCGTTGAAGACGTCCGCAAGTCCTCCTGCCTCACGCAATTTCTGCCAGCGCGCTTAGCTTTGTAAAGGGCCCTGTCCGCGCGGGCCAATGCCGTATCTATCGTCAGATCTTCAATTCTGATTTCAGCGACGCCAAAGCTAGCAGTGACGGAAACTACCCCGCCGTCAATCTCGATAACGCTTTCCTCTACCGATTTGCGGAGTGTCTCTGCGAGGACGGCAGCGTCCATCACACCGGTCTCGGGCAGCAGGATGATAAACTCCTCCCCTCCGAACCGAGCCATGACATCACTCTGCCGCAGACGTTCAAAGCAGCCACGGCTGATAGATTTCAGGACCTCATCCCCAGCCGGATGGCCGTGGGTATCATTGACCGTTTTAAAATGATCGACATCGATCATAACAAGCGAGGCCTTTGTGTAAAACATGTGCACTTTCTCGAGCTGGATGTTGGCCCTGTCCAGAAAATAGCGTCGATTGGGAAGCCCGGTCAAAGGATCCGTGTCCGCGAGCTTGGCGAGTTCGATTTCCAGAACCCGGCGACTGGTGATGTTCTCATGCGAAATGACCGCGCCCCCGTCTGGCAAGTTCAGCGGGGTCACGCGACCCAAAAACCATCTGAAGGCTGTCGGCGAATGACACGGATACTCCAACTGAAAAAGCGGAGTTCTACGGTCAAGGACCGCTCGCACGCCAACTGCAAAGTCGTCTGCCTCTATAGCGCCTGGCCCAGATGAGTTTCGACAAATCTGCAGGTAATCCTGCCCGATATCGGAAAACTCGACCCCATGCGCGTTTTCCGCGCCAAACTTTCGCCAGGCCCGATTGACTGCCATGATCACCCCTTGGCGATCCAAGACGCAAATGTGCGCCGAAAGGGCATCGATCACAGCGACCGCAAAGCCCGTTCTGTTTAGCGCTGAGGCCGTCATTCTGAAGCCTCGGTATCAACCTGCGGTCGCCCTGATGCTTGTACAGCGAGCAACGCCTCGATTGCCTTTGCGTCTACCGGCTTGCTGAAATGGTAACCCTGGATTTCGTCGCATTGGTTTTCGCGCAGGAACGCCAACTGTTCATCCGTCTCGACCCCCTCGGCAATGACTTTCAAATTGAGCTTCTGCCCAAGCGAGATGACCGCAGCGGCGATCGTCCTGTCGTCTTCGTCCTCGACCAGATTGCGTACGAACGACTGATCGATCTTAAGCCGGGAGACTGGTAAGTTCTTCAACGCACTTAAGCTGGAATAACCCGTCCCAAAGTCATCGATGGCGAAAGCAATTCCGGCGACCTGAAGATCTTTCATGGTTGCTATCGCCCGTTCAACGTCACGCATGACAAGGCTCTCCGTCAGCTCCAGCTCAAGGTATTTTGGATCCAGTCCGGTCTCGGACAAGGTGCGCAGTACACGATCTGTCCAGTTCTCGTCCTGAAACTGGCGCGCCGACACGTTGACACAGACCGTGATGGGCGCATGACCCTCATCCTGCCATTGTTTGTTCTGCCGACATGCTTCATGCAGCACCCAATTCCCTAGCGGCACGATTAGCCCCGTCTCCTCGGCAAGGGGAATAAACTGGATTGGAGATATGATGCCGAGGGTGGGATGGTGCCAACGGACGAGAGCTTCCACCGCGAACATCTTTCCAGATTTCAAGTCTACCTGGGGCTGATAGACCAAATGGAATTCGGAGCGCGCAATGCCTTGGCGGATACCGTCCTGTAGTGCCAAACGCTCATGTACCCGCGTGTTCATTTCGGCGGTAAAGAACTCGAAGTTGTCGCGGCCGGCATCCTTGGCCTTATACATCGCGGCGTCTGCGTTCGCGATCAACATTTCCGCCTCGGTTCCGTCATGTGGAAAGGTTGCAACGCCCATGCTGCAGGTGACATGTAAGACTTGGTCGTTGATGCTGATCGGTTCTGCTATCGCCATCTTGATCTGATGCAGGCTCGCAGAAATTGCGTCCGTGTTGGCGGGCATGTCAGTCAGCAAGATAATGAACTCGTCACCGCCGAGGCGGACCACGGCATCTGTTGAACGGACACAATCCAACATGCGTTGGGCAACTGTTTTCAGGACTTTATCACCGACGTTGTGACCAAGGCTATCGTTCACGAGTTTGAAATTGTCGAGATCGACAAAGACGACCGAAACCCACGGATTATGGCGCTCGGTCTGCAGCATGGCTTGAGTGAGACGATCCGTGAGCAAACTGCGGTTGGGAAGTCCGGTGAGCATATCGTGATGTGCCATGAAGCTGATCCGATCTTCCGCATGCTGCCGTTCGATAGCAATGGCGGCAATCCGCGTTGTCATTTGGAGAAGATTTTTCTCTGTTGTTCCGGGATGACGGGCAACATCGGAGTACATCGCTAAGGTACCCAGCACCGCTCCATGATGCGACAGGATGGGGCTCGACCAGCAGGATCGCAGATTAGGCCGTAGGGCCAGGTTCCGAAGATCCGTCCAGAGTGGATCGTCGGCAATGTCCGATGTAACCACGCTTTCGCGGTGAGGTGCGAACGTTGCGCCGATGCCCGAGCCGATTTCGTTGCCATCAAACGCTCGGCAGTACGCCATTGGCAGCGTTGGTGCTGCCCCGTGCCTTAGATATTTGCCCGATTCGTCCACCAACGAAATCGCGCCGAGAATACCTTCTAGCTGGCTTTCCATCAAAAGAACGAGCCGGTCTAAAATTGCCTCCAGCGGCAAGTTCAAGGCGATCATTTCGAGGACCGCCGCTTGCTCGTCCCTTAAAAAATCGTCCTTCTTGCGGGCGGTGATATCGCGGGAAATACCAACGAGGCCAACGACAACATTGTTCTCGTTGCGCATGGGCACTTTCGTTGTCGAAAGCCACTTTTTTGCGCCGGTGTTGGCATCGACGACAAGCTCTTCCATGTCGATCATCGCGTGGGTCGAGTGAATGACGTTTTGCTCTATGTCGAAAAATATCGCGGCACTTCCGGCATCATGCAGATCGAAGTCATTTTTGCCGATCAACTGCTCAGGCGTGTCGAAGCCGTGGATATGAACGACGGCTTGGTTCACCATGACAAAGCGGCCATCTAGGTCCTTGACGAAAAGGTAATCAGGCACCTGGTCGATCATGGCCCTGAGCAACTGGCGCTCGGCAAGCCAACCATCTTTTACAGGCTGGTGTGCCTCGGATTTCGACATCGTCATATGATCCCTTCTCGGTAAGTGCTGCCAAGCTGCCCAGGCAATCTGTGGCAGCGCACAAAGGAGTTTTGCGGCAGCACCTGCGCGTTATTCAAACCCAGCGGGAATCTTGCGGTTGCTTCTCAACCGCTTGAAAAATCCACGCGCTGCACGAATGTCTCGGCTTCTGTAGACCACCAAAGGTACAGAATCCCAACAGGTACAACGCAGGGTGACGGAAAATGATCCTCGGGAACAAAATAAACTTCCGTTCCCGCCGTTGTGGTTTGCGGAGGTCGCCGCTTTCCCGACGCTTGAGGCGGTACCGACCGAAATGGTCGGCAACGTCCGTAATGATATCTACCTAATAGGTGAAGCTCTCAAGCTCCTCACGGCCGCACCTCGCTCGATCTCGTGTTGGCGCGCTGATTGACCGCTCCCTCCGCTCCGGGCAAAGCCGGTGTGGTAGGCGCCGACTGCGTCAGCCCCGAAGCTGAACCTTTGCAGAACAACGCCTTGGACGAATATTAGACTGGCCATAGACCGAGATTGAGCTGAAGTCGTGCGGAACGTGCGTAGTCGCGATTATCTTACAAATTGTAGCAAGATGTTCAATCCACAGGACGGTGAACAGATGAGCGGGAGACGCACACCGGAACTGAGTTCACAGCGACTTTTAAGCGTTCTTTGGTGACTCCAAGCCTCCGGCCTTAGCTACCTTGCGGCGTTGTTGTCGCATCACACCAGGCTGACATCAGGCATTCACATAAATTAGTAATATTGAATGTGGCCTAGGGCGGACCTTTGTAAGCGTGGCCTTTTCAGCACGAAAACCTTCAGCCCTTCTCGCCCTCTCCGAGAAGGGCTATTCGGACTTTAACAGCTATCCAAAAAAAGACCTCGCAAACGCGAGGTCCAAATGAATGGCACAATGAAGGGGATGTGCTCCCCTTGAATTTACCGCGTATTTGCGACCGCTCAATGACGGGTGACTGTCACTTCCAGAACCTCTTGGCGTCGAGCACGTCGTCGAGCGCGTCTTGAGCCTTATGAATGAGTGCTGACTTATCAGCATGAGAGACAAGCCGATCGGCCTCTGGGTGATCGCGCAATCCATACTTGTCCAGAACGTCGGGTCCAGTGGCGAGATCGTTCAACGCGCCAAGTTGGTCCTGGAGCTTTTCCACAGCATCAATAAAACGCTTGTATCGACGAGCTGCCCGCTTGCCGGCAAACAGGGAGCCGAAAAACTCGGCGGCGTAACGAAGTTTCTTTGCATTCTTTCGCGCCTCGTGCCGGTGTTCATCTTCCCCCTGCAAGATTGCGTCCACGTTTCTTCAGTTTCCTGCGTAGCCTGTCCATCGCCTCGCACGCAAAATCGGTCGCTGAGCTGCGCGGCGCCTCTAGCACAGCGGCGGAGGCTAGATACTCGCCGCATTGCAGCCATTCGTTGAAATCCACCATGAGTGCCCTAGCACGAAAGGAGGACAGAGCGTCTTCAACATCCGCATAGGCGGCTGTGCCGGCTTCAACAAGCCGATCCCGCAGCTCGTGTGCCTGCGCAGTCAGGACGTCGAGGTTGCGGGCTTCGCCAAGCACGCCAGCGAGCCAGCGGAATTCGTCCGACATCCGTTTTGCTGTGTCATCTGTAAAGATCGGCGTGAACAAAGAAATTGCCGAGCGCAAACGTCTGAGCGCCACGCGCGCTTGGTGAAGCGCCGCGGCATTCTTTCTTTCCAGCAATAGGGTCTCGTTTAAACGGAACTGTCTGAAACACGACGCGGCGATCGCTTGGAACGCTTCGGTCACTGATGAGCCGGGCTCCAGCTCGATTGGCTCGGCTTTGTAAACGGACAGCTGCGCCTCCAGCAATCGATAGCCTCGCTCTGCTTTGGAAAGCACGGCGAATTTGAACGATGCGACCGCTTCTATTTTCCGTGCGAAAGTGAAGAGATCACGTGCGTTGCCATCCTTAAGCTCAAGCTTTAATTCGAGAATGGATGTCTGACGATCCCACGCATCGACGTGCCCCGTGTCGATAACAGCCTCGATATTAGACCCATCCTCAGTCAAGCTCCAGACGCGCCTGTGGATCGAGATTTCATACTGCGGTGATAAATCCGCAGCGACCGGTCCGAATTCGTTAAGGAGTGGAGTGGAGTGATCAAAGACTGGCATGTCGCGTGTGATAGACGTCTCCCATTCACTGCGGGCAAACAGGGAGGCACCTGGCCCTGTCGCCTTCACCGTCTGCACGCTTTGGCCTCCCGAACGGCGAATACGAAGACTAAACCCAGCGGCGCGAAGACGGTGGTCACCCGTATCGAAGTAAGTTGAATCCTGCCTGATGCTGTCGGCTGGTTCGCCGAGCAGGTCGGATCCTAGCAATCTTTCAATGTCGGCCGGGAGGAATTCGAGTTTTAACTCTGTTTCGGTCATATTCGCACCTTCCTGTTATCGGCATTGGAACGCTCACGACCACTATAAGGTTCATGGTTCCGTACTTCGATGACAATGGCGGCACGATCGGCGGGCTTTTGGGCAATCTTTACGGCAGAGCGCCGGCCTCTACGGCCTCTGCTCCCGGGAACGCTGAGATTACCGTCCGCAGGCCGTCGAAATTAGCATGCGCGGGGCCAAGTGGCGGGTATTCAAACCACCGCAGACAATATTCACGCTTTCCTCACACCAAGGACAGCGGCGACCGCTCTTTCCACGCAGCGAGTCCAGACTGATGTTACTGCTTTTTTCGATGATCGCTTGCTTGCTTTGGGGGCGCCGACCATGCCTGTATCCGGCTCCTCCATATCGTCCTTCGACCAGGGATCGAGACGGTGCTTGATGGCGAGCGCATAAACTGTGTGAAGTATCTTCGCGTCTTTCAAATAGGGTCACTTAACGCCAGCAGCGACGCCTTCACGATCTTCTTGCTTGTCGCCTTGGGACACTCTTCAACAACGTGTTGAAATAGGGCTTTGTCACTCCGCCCAGCCTGAGCGCCATCGACCAGCGCGTGATGGATTTAATTCGTGTTGTCCGACACTTTCACAATTTTTTTCATGCTTGTTCTGAGAAGAAAATGTCATTTAACCGTCACAATCAAATCTTGGCATTGTGTCTAGGGTTCGCAGATCAGCCTAAGCTGTTTTGGGTTAGTTCGACTTGGCCCAAAGAGGCGAACCCAGAGTGCCAGCGCGCCCACGCTGGTAGCCCTTGACCTGAACATCTTCATTGACGTCCTCGCCCGTATGGCTGTCGTCAAGCCACGTTGCAAAATCGGCCCGATACCACGTCAAACCGTTGGCTATCGCTGGTCTTCCGCCATGAGGCGGTTGATCTCGGTTTCCAGGTCGAAGGGCTGTTCAGGCTCCGCTCCGCTCGCCGTCTTTGTTTTTTGCAAGATCTCAGACAGGTGAGGAGCGGTGCCAGCACGACGGGCGGCCGATCGTTCGATGACTAAGGCACGGTACCGCATTGCAACTTCCGGCATCGTCATTCGTCCGGAAATCCATTCCTCGATCCACGTGTGGAACCTTTGATCCTGCTCAATAACATGGCCGGCCTGCTGCGCACGTTGAAACGCGTTCTCCGCAGCGCGTCGTCTGACTTCCGCTGACATCTATCCCTCACGTCGGTGTTCGCTTGGCAGACATAGGTGCTGCCGTTCGAATTTCACTATCCTCTACCAAACGGGGCTATTTGATGATGCGGGCAGTGGTTCGAGCAGATGGCGCCCACGCTTTATTGCGCATCGACGCAGCAACGCTTCTACTTGACTGATGCGCATCCAAATCGCGTTCATTGAGATGCGTTGGGAGTACCTGAGAAGCGACCAATAAGGCCGGCTCTGCGTTTTATCTGGCTGGCCCGATCTCCCCTGCAACCATGTTAAAGCACGGCGCTGACGAGGCGGCGTAGAGCAGTTTGTGCTGGTGGTTTCAACGGCGCTTTTCCACCAGGTCGACCTTGCACACCGTCGTCGCCGATGATCAGGCAGACCATTGCCTTGCAGAGCGTCCAACCCTGGGCGCGACGTCGCTTTGGAGGGCGCGCGTTGAAACCGCACGGACCAAGGAGCCGCCACGACGGAACAAGGGAACGCTGTGTGGAGAGTGCGTATCGTCGCCACCCGTTCCCATGCTATCGAAAAAGCGATCTTCGAGAGGAACCAGCATGAACGACGATAACATTGTAAAATTCCAGCGCCCGAAACCGAAAAAGCAGCCGAGAACAGTCTCTTCCGGACAGAAAAAGACGCTGATCTGGCTCGCTGCGATCGCGGTCGTGCTTATCGTATGGGCTTATTACCAGTATGTTGCAGTGTCGCCGGGTCAATGACCCGGCGCAGACTGTTGTTTTGCCCGCAATACCCGCTCGGTGGAGATTTCCGCGATGAGTTGCCTGGTCAAACCATTTGCGGCTTTATGGGAGGTACGGACGTCATCGCTGTCGGATTCAAATCGTCTACGTCGTCTGCCGGCAGTTGACCACCGGGCGTCATGTCGTCCACTGCCTTGGGCAGATCGCGGCTCAGGCGGCTGAGAATTTCGTCGCGCGACAACCCCGTCTTGGCCGCCAGGTCATCCAAGATCTCCGGCCCGAGGACTTCGGAAAGCTGGCTGTCGTCGATGTCTTTGTTTGGGCCGGGCTCGACCCACGACTTTGCCGTTTCGCCCTGACCTTTTTGTTCAAATTGCTTGAGGAGGTCGCCCAGTCCGCCGCTTAGCGATCCGCCACTCGCACCACCTCGGAAAAGGTCGCCCAGCCCACCCAAACTGCCTCCGGACAGACCGCCCAGAATATCCCCAAGCCCCCCCGATTGAGTTTGGCCGTCGGGGCCTAGTTGCGATGGATTACGAAGGCCGCGAAGTATTTCCGTGATCTTGTCCCGGTTTTGGTAGCCAGCGACGGCTAATACGCCGAGAAGTGCTTTCAAAGCATTGCTTGCCATTGTTTTCTCCCTTTCCTTTCGAATGGCCGGGCAAGTCGATGCCGGTGGCCATGGTGTTCAGCGTGAACTAGGGCTCGGAAGCGGTATGTCATCGGCTTTTCGAGATTCAGTCGGAGAAAGCGATAGAAATTCCTTTGGGTCATACGTGTTCGCCGTCACAAACACGGTCGCCTCAGCAATTGCCGCATTGCTCATATCGACCTACCTCGCCAAGAGCCCGGGCCTGCAAACAAGGAACAGTGACAGGCAAATGTGTTCCGTTGCCTGGAAACCGGTTAAGGTACCCACTTGGTAGGACATCCCAGGATTGAACATTTCTAATACTCAAGCCATAATGGACAGGTGGAAAACCAAAAGGGCGCCAGCTAGGCTCAGGGCGAAGACCTTTGGTGGGTGCACGGGAGACTTTTCGAGTAGTACTCCCAAAAACAAACCGCTTGCTGCAACAATTCCCATAAGTCCAGTAGATTCAGCATTGAATGCCATTCCTAATGAGGTTACGCAGATTGCACTCGCCAGCGTTGTCACCGGCGAGCGCAGCGTGGCTTCGCTGGTCGCGCGCGAGAAAATTGGACGAAAACCTCCCCAGCTCAACCCGATTGCCAAGCTCAGGGCGAAGGGGGCAACAGTGTCCAAGAGGATCATGCGCGCTCCCCCACGACTTTGTATTTTCCCGATCGCCGGTGCTTCGTTGACGCCTTGTGCGCGGATTCTAGCTGAGCGAATACATGCCCCACTCCGATCAGGATCGGATGGTCGACGCCCATGCCCACGACGGCTGAAGCCAGATCGTTCAATCGTCCACACCATCGGGCTTCATTGTTGCGGGTCACTGCACTGACGACTACAACGGGTGTGTCAGCATTCATCCCGGCTTCCAACAGCCGGATCCGGATCTGGGCTGCGGTACGACCGCCCATGTAGAAGATCGTCGTTGTCCGTGCATGAGCGAGATCGTGCCAAGCCATGTCGGCTGGCAAGGAGCCGAACCGCGAGTGGCCTGTGACGAAACGGACCGCCTGCGCATGGTCGCGGTGCGTCAGCGAGACGCCGAGCCTTGCTGCCATGGCGCTAGCCGAGGTGATGCCGGGTACGACATCGACGGGGATGCCCGCCTCTTCGAGACAGGCGATCTCCTCGCCAGCGCGGCCGAAGATCATTGGGTCGCCGGATTTCAGCCGCACGACGCGCTTGCCGGCCTTGGCAAGCGTGACCATCATGGCGTTAATGTCTTCCTGCTTGCAGCTCGTCCGGCCGCCGCGTTTTCCTACTAGCATTCGCTTTGCCTCGCGGCGGGCGAGTTCCAACACCTCATCGGAGACCAGATCATCAAACAAGATGACGTCGGCGGCCTGAAGGGCGCGCACAGCTTTCAGCGTCAAAAGTTCCGCATCGCCAGGACCGGCGCCGACGAGGGTCACGCGCCCGATGGGCGATTTCATGTTGTGGACACTGCGGCGAGCGTTGGAGATCAGATTGGCCTCCGTGTTTGCCTCTGGCGGCGCGCCGAAAGCGCGATCGACGAAGCTTTCCCAGAAGGCGCGTCTTGGCGCTCCGGGGCTTACCTTAGCATTAACCTTGTCGCGGATGGAATGCGCCAGCGCCACCCATGATTTTAGCGACGGCGGCAACAATGTCTCGATCCGGCGGCGGATGGCTTGGGCCAGGATCGGGGCCGCGCCGTCGGTAGAGATGGCGACGACTACAGGGGAGCGGTTGACGATCGCGCCGAACTGGAACTGGCAGTATCTTGGTTTGTCGATGACGTTGACCGGGACGCCGGCCTTGCAGGCGGCATCGAAGAAGGCCGCGGCTGCCTCACCGTCTTCGCAGTCGGCGATGGCAATGACCGGATCGCCGAACGCAGCGGCATTCCACTTATGGGCGTGATGAACAAACCGTCCGTTTTCGGATTCCGAACCCCGAGCGATGAGGGTTGAAAACGTCTCGCTCAGGTCTTCGGCGTAGACATGGACCTCGGCGCCGCAGGCGGCCAGCAACTCCGCCTTCCAGGCGGCGGCGTTCGATCCCCCGGCGACGAGGACGCGTTTTCCGTTGAGCGCCCAGAAGACCGGCAGCTTGGCAAGTGGCGCCATGCGGGCGGGGGCGTCGTTTCGGTCACTCGGCAGCAGCTGCAAGACATCCATCGATGATCCCCCTGATTTCCGCGCGGCACGAGCCGCAATTGGTTCCGGCGTTCAATTCCCTGCCGACCGCCTCGACGCTGTGACAGCCGCCGCGCACGGCCTCGACGATCTGGTTGACGCCGACGGAGAAACACGAGCAGACGGAGGCCCCCGGATCCATGCGTCCGGCACCGGGACGTCCCGCGACGACGGCGAAGCGTTTGGCGAGTTCGGTATGCTGGACGGTGAGCTGCTCAATCGCCCAGTTGCGGGCGACGGCGACGGGGCGGCGGGCGAGGAAGAAGGCGGCAAGTAGCCGGCTGCCGTCGAAGAAAGCGAGGCGCAAGTTGCCGGATTGTGAGTCCGCATAACCGAGCGGTTCGATATGATCGGGAATGCCGAAATGGGCTCGGCACCATTCCGTCCAACTGTCCGGTGCTGCATCGAATGCAAGCTCCAGCCGCCAGCCGCCGACCGCCTTCGCCAGAGCCCAGTAAGCGGTGTCGAGGTTTTGCGGTTTGGCGAAGGAGACGGCAAAGCCGTAGCTTTCCACCTTCAGCGGCCGGGCAGCGATGGCGACGTTCTTGGAAGCCGGCTGGCCGGATATAGGGTCTGTCACTGGCGCGACGACCGCGTCGATACGGGCTTTCGCGGCAAACTGGTCGTTCCAGTGCATCGGCACGAACAGGCTGCCGCGCGCCTGCCGGTCGGTGACCAGGGCACGCACTACGGCCTTCCCGTAGGGGCTTTCGATCTCGACGAGCGACGCGCTGGAGACACCGATCTCCATTGCGTCGCGCGGGTGGATTTCGGCGAAGGGCTCGGCGATATGGGCGGAGAGGCGGGCGCTTTTGCCGGTCCGCGTCATCGTGTGCCACTGGTCGCGGATGCGGCCGGTATTGAGCGTCAGCGGGAAGTCGGCATTGGTTCGATCGGAAACGGGAGCGCTAACGGCAATGAAGCGCGCCTTACGATCGGCGTGGAAGAAGCCGCCATCACTGAAGAAACGCGTGATCCGCGCGTCTGTGTCTGCCTGCTGCGGCCATTGAAACGGTGCCAAGGCGTCGTAGGTAGCAGTATCGGTCCTCGCGTGAGCGCCGATATCGAAATCCCGGCTGCCGTCGTTTTCGAAAGCCGAGAGGGCAGCGTGCTCGGCAAAGACATCGGCTGCGGCGGGGAAGGAAAAGGGGTCGGCAAAGCCCATGCGACGTCCGACTTCGGCCATTTGCCACCAGTCGGGCTTGGCTTCGGCAAGCGCGGGAAGAAACGTACGTTGGCGGGAAATGCGACGTTCGGAATTGGTGACCGTGCCGTCCTTCTCGCCCCAGCCGAGAGAAGGCAAAAGGACATGGGCGTATTGCGTCGTGTCGGTTTCCTGAAGGACGTCCGAGACCACGACGAAGGGACAGGCAGCGATTGCAGCGGCCACCGCATTCGCGTCAGGCATCGAGACAACCGGGTTGGTGGCCATGATCCAGAGCGCCTTGATCCTGCCATCGGCCACGGCGCGGAACATCTCGACGGCCTTGAGGCCGGGTTTGCGGGCAATGTCTGGCGATTTCCAGAAGCGCTTGACGCGGTCGCAATCTTCAGGACTTTCGATCGCCATATGGGCGGCCAGCATGTTGGCCAGACCGCCGACCTCGCGACCGCCCATAGCGTTCGGCTGGCCGGTCAGCGAGAACGGGCCCATGCCTGGCTGGCCGATGCGTCCTGTCGCCAGGTGGCAATTGATGATGGCGTTGACCTTGTCGGTGCCCGATGCCGACTGGTTGACGCCCTGGCTATAGCAGGTGACGACTTTCTGCGTTTCTTGAAACATCCGGAAGAACTGGCGCAACTGCATGGAGGGCAGGCCTGTGCGCTCCATCAGGTCTGCGATGCCGAGGGCCGATGCAGCAGCAAAGGTTTCGGCAAAACCGTTGGTGTGCGTTCCGATATAGTTCTGATCGATCGCAGAAGTGCCGGCCAGATGGGCCAGCAGGCCCATGAACAGCGACACGTCGCCATCCGGTCGGATGGCCAGATGTAGGTCGGCGATATCGGCCGTCATCGTGCGGCGCGGGTCGATGACCACGACTTTCATCGATGGGCGGGCGGCCTTGGCGGCGGCGAGGCGCTGGTAGATCACCGGATGGCACCAGGCGAGGTTGGAGCCGGTTAGGATGACGAGATCTGCAAGCTCGATATCCTCGTAGGTGCCCGGCACGGTATCGGCGCCGAAAGCACGGCGATGGCCCGCGACGGAGGAGGACATGCAGAGCCGGGAATTTGTGTCGATATTGGCCGAGCCGATGAAGCCTTTCATCAGCTTGTTGGCGACATAATAATCTTCGGTCAGCAACTGGCCGGAGACGTAGAAGGCCACCGAATCCGGGCCATGTTCTGCGATGGTTTCCGAGAAGCGCGAGGCCACCAGATCCAGCGCCTTGTCCCAGCTTGCACGCTCTCCACTGATTTGCGGGTGAAGAACCCGTCCGTCAAGATCGACGGTTTCGGCCAGCGCCGAACCCTTGGAACAGAGCCTTCCGAAATTGGCTGGATGATCCGGGTCACCCTTGACGCTGACCGTGCCGTTGGCGTCGATTTTTGCGATGACGCCGCAACCGACGCCGCAATAGGGGCAAGTGGTCTTGGTCTCAGTGGACATGAGAGGTGCCCCGTATCCGCATTTCGAGGTTGAGGTGCGTTACACCCCTCTGTCCCTCCGGGACATCTCCCCCACAAGGGGCGAGATTGACCGTACGCTTCTTGCGTCCCTCGCTTACTAGACCAAGAGGGAATAGAATGATCTCCCCCCTTGTGGGGCAGATGTCAGCGAAACTGATGGAGGAGGGGGCTGCCGCAAACTCTGACATAGGCCTATTCCGCCGCCATCATCAGGCTTTCGAGCGCGATGGAGAGAGCACCATTGTCGTTGCGCACCCGGATCGTTCGTACCTCGCCCTGATCGGCGCCTAGCGCCTTGCCGGTTTCGAGCGAGATGACCCAGTTGTGCAGCGGGCAGGTGACAGCCGTTCCGTGAACGATACCCTGGCTGAGCGGCCCGCCCTTGTGCGGGCAATGGTCCTCGATGGCAAACACTTCATTGTCGGCCGTACGGAATACGGCGATCTTGCCTTGCGGGGTCTTGACGCAGCGCGCGCCACGCAGCGGGATTTCGGTGATATCGCCGATACCAACCCAGTTCATGTCCATCTCCATCATTCCGCCGCCTCCGGATAGCCGACCGTCGCCATCGGCCGGAATTCATGCTTGTCCTTACCGGAGACGCGCTCCGACCAGGGATCGACCTGGGCGAACTTCTGGGAAAATACGAAGCGCTCGTAATAGGCCTGGCGCTTGTCGGCATCGCCCATGATCTGGCGGCGGATTTCGTCCAGCCCGATGCGTTTAGCCCATTTATAGATGCGCTCGAGATAGCGGCCTTGCTCGCGGTACATCTGCGTCAGCGCCACGATATAGCGCAGCGCCTCGTCCTCGGTTTTGACGAGGCCAAGTACTTCCGTGCCCTTGATGTCGAGACCGGCGGCACCGGCGAAATGGATCTCGAAGCCTGAATCGACGCAGATGACGCCGATATCCTTGCAGGTCGCCTCGGCGCAGTTGCGCGGACAGCCAGAGACGGCCAGCTTCAGCTTCGCCGGTGTCCAGGAGCCCCACATGAACTTCTCGATGCGGATGCCGAGCCCGGTCGAATCCTGCGTGCCAAAGCGGCACCAGTCGGAGCCGACGCAGGTTTTTACCGTGCGCAGGCCCTTGGCATAGGCCTGGCCGGAGACGAAGCCGGCCTTGCCGAGATCAGCCCAGACGGCGGGCAGATCTTCCTTCTCGATGCCGAGCAGATCGATACGCTGGCCGCCGGTGACTTTCACCATCGGGATCTCGAACCTGTCGACGACATCGGCGATCGCCCGCAGTTCGCCCGCATTGGTCACGCCGCCCCACATGCGCGGCACGACGGAATAGGTGCCGTCTTTCTGGATATTGGCATGGACGCGCTCGTTGATGAAACGCGACTGATAGTCGTCGGCATACTCATTCGGCCAGTCGCAGACGAGGTAATAGTTGAGCGCCGGTCGGCATTTGGCGCAGCCGCAGGAGGTCTTCCACTCCAGTTCCTGCATGACCGCCGGAATGGTTTTCAGCCCCTTGGCCATGATCAGGCGGCGCACGTCGTCATGGCCGAGATCGGTGCAGCCGCACATGGGTTGCACGGCCTTCGGATTGTAGGCGTCGCCCAGCGTGATGCTCATCAGCTGTTCGACGAGGCCGGTGCAGGAACCGCAGGAGGCGGACGCCTTGGTGTGGGCGCGCACCTCGTCCAGCGAGGTCAGGTCCTTGCCGGCGATTGTCGATGTGATCTTGCCCTTGCAGACGCCGTTGCAGCCGCAGATTTCCGCATCATCCGGCAAGGCTGCAACGGCCGCCGTAGGGTCCAGCGGGGACCCTCCCTGGTAGGCCTGGCCAAAAATGAGCGTTTCGCGCATTTCGGAGATATCAGTGGCTTTTTTCTTCAGGTCGTTGAACCAGGCGCCGTCGGCGGTTTCACCGTAGAGCACCGTGCCGATGATACGGTTGTCCCTCAGTACAAGCCTCTTGTAGACGCCGGCGGCGGCGTCGCGCAGCACAATCTCCTCACGGTCTTCGCCTTCGGAAAAGTCGCCAAGCGAGAAAAGGTTGATGCCGGTGACCTTGAGTTTCGTCGGCGTGTCCGAATGGACGAAGGCGGGCGTGCGGTCGCCGGCCAGATGCGATGCGGCAATACGCGCCATTTCGTAGAGGGGCGCGACGAGACCGTAGACCATGCCGCCGACTTCGGCGCACTCGCCAAGCGCCAGGATATCGCCATCCGAGGTCTGCATGCCGGAATCGACGACGATGCCGCGGTTGACCGCAAGGCCTGCTTCCTTGGCAATTGCCGCATTCGGGCGGATACCAACGGCCATGACAACGAGGCTTGCCGGCATGATCGTACCATCGTCCAGCTCGATGCCTTCGACCTTGCTGTTGCCGACGATCTGCTTGGTGTTGGCCTTGGTGACGACCTTGATGCCGCGTTCCTCGAAGGCGCGCTGCAACAGGTAACCGGCCGCCGGATCGAGCTGGCGGTCCATCAGCGTCGGCATGACATGCAGCACGGTGACGTCCATGCCGCGCGAATTGAGGCCTGCCGCCGCTTCGAGGCCGAGAAGGCCGCCGCCGATGACGATGGCCTTTTCGCGCGACTGGGCGGCCAGTAGCATGGCTTGCACGTCGTCGATGTCACGATAAGTGATGACACCCGGCAGATCCTTGCCGGGTACCGGAATGATGAAGGGCATGGAGCCGGTGGCGATCACCAGCTTGTCGTAGCTCTCGGTCACGCCGTGATCAGAGGTAACGGTCTTGGCGGCACGGTCGATCGCGATGATCTTGTGACCCTTGTAGAGGGTGATACCGTTTTCGATGTACCAGCCGTCACCATGGATGACGATTTGCTCGTAGGTCTTCTCGCCGGATAGGACAGGCGAGAGCATGATGCGGTCGTAGTTGACGCGGGGCTCGGCGTTGAAGATCGTGACGTCGTATTGGCCGGGTGCCTGTTCGAACAGGTGCTCCAACATCCGGCCGGGCGCCATGCCATTGCCGATGATGACGAGTTTCTGGGTCATGCCGGTCACTCCGCGGCTTCGACGAAGCGGTGGCGCTCGTAGAGGAATTTTAGCACCGCCTCGCGGCATTTGAGATAGGTCCGGTCGGAGGCAAGCTCGATACGGTTGCGCGGCCGGGCGATCGGCACATCGAGCACCTCGCCGATGCAGGCAGCAGGACCGTTGGTCATCATGACGATGCGGTCGGACAAGAGTACGGCCTCGTCGACGTCGTGGGTGATCATCAGCATGGTGTTGCCGAGACGGAGGTGGATCTCCATCACCGCATCCTGCAGATGTGCCCGCGTCAGGGCATCGAGCGCGCCGAAGGGCTCATCGAGCAGCAGGATCTTCGGCTCCATGGCAAGGGCGCGAGCGATGCCGACGCGCTGCTTCATGCCACCAGAGATCTCGGATGGCCGCTTGTCCTTAGCGTGCGCCATCTGGACCAGGTCCAGATTGGCAATCACCCAGTCATGGCGCTCGGTCTTGCTCTTGGTCCTGCCGAAAACCTTGGAGACGGCGAGATTGACGTTTTCATAGACAGTCAGCCAGGGCAGCAGGCTGTGGTTCTGGAACACGACAGCGCGTTCCGGACCGGGCGCATTGACCTCGCGGTTTTCCAGCAGCACGGCGCCGGACGAGACCGGCGTCAGGCCGGCGATAAGATTGAGCAGTGTCGATTTTCCGCAGCCGGAATGGCCGATGATCGACACGAACTCGCCTTTGGCGACGGTCAGGTTGATCCCCTTAAGCACTTCGGCGCGTTGGCCGCCCCGGTCGAAATGCTTTTCGATATGATCGAGTTTCAAATAGGCGTTCATGATCGGGTCCCTCAAGATGCGGATGCGCCGCGGGTTACGATGGTGCCGACGGCTGAGACCAGCTTGTCGAGGATGAAGCCGACGACGCCGATATAGGCCAGCGCGACGATGATGTCGGGCAGGCGCGACGAGTTCCACGCATCCCAGATGAAGAAGCCGATGCCGACGCCACCGGTGAGCATTTCTGCCGCGACGATGGCAAGCCATGACAGGCCGATGCCGATGCGAAGGCCGGTGAAGATGTAGGGGGCCGCCGACGGCAGCATGATCTTGAAGAAGAATTCGAACTGATTGAGGCAAAGCACCTTGGCGACGTTGCGATAATCCTGCGGGATGTTGCGGACGCCGACGGCGGTGTTGATGATCACCGGCCAGATAGATGTGATGAAGATGACGAAGATGGCCGAGGGGTTCGAGTCCTGGAAGGCCGCCAGAGATAGCGGCAGCCAGGCGAGCGGCGGAACGGTGCGCAGGATCTGGAAGATCGGGTCGAGACCGCGCATCGCCCAGATCGACTGGCCGATCAGGGCGCCGATCAGGATGCCGGCGACGGCTGCAAGCCCGAAGCCATAAGCGACGCGCTGCAGCGAGATCAGCACTCGCCATCCAAGCCCGATATCCTGCGACCCGTATTTGAAGAACGGATAGGCAATCAGGTCGTAGCTTTCCTGCCAGACCTGCGTTGGCGGCGGCAGTGTAGCGCCCGCTCCCGAACAGAGAACTTGCCAGATCACCAGAATGAAGGTGAGCACGGTCAGCGGCGGCAGGACGTTGCGGGCAGCGGCAAGCGCGACCTGTTTCGGCTTGAATTTTGAGGCCCGCCGGCCGGGCAGGGCGACGACGCTTGCACTTTTCTTTTGCGATACGGCAGGTGCGATTTTTTCCGTGCGGGCCAGTGCTGGCATGGAATGTCTCCTGAAGGTAAAGAGGAATCCGGCGCAAACGGTCATGTGCCGGGATTGTTTTGATCAGGACGTCGCCTTGATCGACAGGCTATCGAGATAGGCAGCCGGAGTTTCCGGATCGAAGACCTTGCCGTCGAAAAAGGTTTCCTTGCCGCGGGAGGTCGTGGCCGGGATGTCGGCGGTGGCCACGCCCAGATCGGCGGCGGCGGCACGCCAGATGTCTTCGCGGTTCACCTGATTGACCAGCGCCTTGATGTCGGTATCGGGCGCCAGTTTGCCCCAACGGATGTTCTCGGCCATGAACCAGGTGTCGTGGCTCTTGAACGGGTAGGATGCACCGTTCGCCCAGAACTTCATGTAGAGGTCGGTGCCGTGCACCACCCGACCATTGCCGTAGTTGATGTCGCCCTTCAGCCGGCCGATGATGTCTTTCACCGGAACGTTGAACCATTGGCGCTTGCCGACGATCGCCGCCATCTCGTCCTTGTTGCCCATGCTTTCGCACCATTGCTGGGCTTCCATGACGGCCATCATCAACGCCTTGGCGGCGTTCGGGTTCTTCTCCACCCAGTCGGCGCGCATTCCGAGGGCCTTTTCCGGATGCCCCTTCCACAGCTCGCCCGTCGAAGCTGCTGTAAAGCCGATGCCCTGATTGACGAGCTGCTCGTTCCAGGGTTCGCCGACACAGAAGGCATCCATGTTGCCGACCTTCATGTTGGCGACCATCTGGGGTGGGGGTACGACAATGGTGGAGACATCTTTGTCTGGGTCGATGCCGCCGGCGGCCAGCCAATAGCGGATCCACAGATCGTGCGTGCCGCCTGGGAAGGTCATCGCGACCTTCACTTCGCCGCCATCGGCTTTCTTTTTTTCAAA
This sequence comes from Pararhizobium sp. DWP1-1-3, assembly GCF_049896125.1. NCBI lineage: Bacteria > Pseudomonadati > Pseudomonadota > Alphaproteobacteria > Hyphomicrobiales > Rhizobiaceae > Pararhizobium > Pararhizobium sp. DWP1-1-3. The sequence continues at coordinate 328,499 of NZ_JAFCTR010000003.1, read as the reverse complement.
GGCGGCCTTTAGCTTGGTTGCGTCGAGTTGGACGCCGGTGTCGGCATATTCCTTGGCGACGGAAATCGCCTGGCTGTCACAGTTCAGGCGTGCGAGGATCGCCATGGGAACCGGAACATTGTTCTGAGTCACCTTGCCGGTGTGCATCAAGTAGGGCATCGGCGAGAGAATATGGGCGCCATCGATGCCGTTGGCTGCGCCGCCGAGCACGAGGTTGTCGCGGGTCGCACCCCAGGATGCCTGCTTGGCAACTTCGACATCCGGCAGTCCGTGCTTTTCGAAAAAGCCCTTTTCCTTGGCGATGATCAGCGCCGCCGAATCTGTTAGCGCGATGTAGCCGAGTTTTACACCGGTCACTTCCGGGCCGGCCGTGGCGGCAAAGGCGCCGGAAGGAAAAGCCGTCTTGACGGCGGCGAAGAGTGCTGCGGTCGTGGTCGTCTTGAGAAGGTTGCGACGGGTGATGCCGTTGCTCAAAGTCATCGTCATGAACAGGTTCCCTTAAACAGTGGCCGGTTGGAATTTTGGTCAATAAAAAACGCCGCTCGGAGATTTGCGTCTTCGGGAATTAAGAATCCCGGACTGCAAAACCCTTGCGACGTCGATGTCTTTGCGAGCGCCTGTCTTGGGCTCGGCTTACTGCGATCGCCATTGACCGCAGCGAATTATACTAAGCAAAGCCTGTGCCAGTTTCTATGGAAAGTGTTAGCCTTTTGAAATTGAACGTTTATTCATCGATCGCGGGGTCGCGCGTAAATTTTGATCATGTCCTGCATGTGCAAAAAATTTCAGCGTCTGCTTTGGCGCTCTCCCATCCCGGTGGGAAATTTTGTGCAATGCAAAATTCGCCGCCGTCAGTTTTCCTCGGCGCGCGACCCGCTGCGCATAACGCTTTTGACGGCAAATCCGGCGATATAGTCTGCGATCCGGGCCGGATCGAAAACGTGCCCGTCCATGAACCGGTCGCCATCGACGGCGCCTTCGACGCGAATATCGTCATCCAGCAGAGGTGCTGCGTCCGCTCCAAGCGCCAGGCGATAGATATCGGGCCGATAGGCGGCCGCCGCCGCCGCCATGCCGGTAGACGAAAGATTGGCCTGGCCCCAGCGGATCATCTGGCTGTAGATCCACAGCGCCTGGCTCGGACGCGGATAGTTGGCAAAGCCGTCATGAAACTTGAAATAGCCATCGATGATGCGTCGATTGCCTTGATCGTCGAGATTGAATTCGCCGGCCAGCACGCGACGAATGATATCGACGGGAGCCGCGAGGTAACGGGTATCCGCCAACGCCTCCGATAATGCATCATGATTTTCCGGGCGGTCGCACCAGCGGGCGGCTGCATCCAGCGCGACGATCAGTCGGGAGACGGTTTCCGGATGCGTTTCGGCCCATTCCGGCCGCATGCCGATCACCTTTTCCGGAGCGGATGGCCAGATATCCTGCTTGGCGGCGACGATGCGGCCGACGCCGCGTTCTGAGGCGACCATGTTCCACGGCGCGCCGACGCAGAAGCCGTCGATGGCGCCAGCAGCGAGCGCGTCGGCCGTCATCGGCGGCGGCACGACGACCAGCTTGACGTCGCGGTCCGGATCGATGCCGCCGGCTGCCAGCCAGAAGCGGAATTCGTAGTTGTGCGAGGAAAAGGGATATGTGACGCCAAGTGTCGGCAACGGCTCGCCGCGTGCTTTCATCCCGAGGATGACCTTTGCCAGTGCCTGTGCGTTTTCCAGCGCGCTCTCCGTTTCGGTCAAGGACGCCTCTTGCCGCATGCGGGCGTAGAGACGCGTCGACAGTGTGATGGCATTGCCGCCGCCGCCGAGAGAAAACGGCGTTATCGTCGGCGACGGATTGGAGCCCAGGCCCAGCATCGAGGCAACCGGCATGGGCGACAGCATGTGGGCAATGTCAAATTGGCGGAAAGCAAGCCGGTCGCGCACATTGGCCCAGGAGACATCCTTGACCAGATCGAGGACGATACCTTCCTTCCGCGCGAAGCCGAATTCGGCGGCTGCAATCAGCACGGACGCATCGACGAGCGGAATGAAGCCGGCACGCAGTGTTCGCGAGCCTTCGCCAGCCAATCCTGCGGGCGCGGCAAGTCGGCTGTCGCCGCCGCGCGGAGCATTGGCCGTACGCGTGGTTTTCGTGACCATATTCACTCCAATGCCTCCCACCGAAAAATGTCCGACTGGTGCCTGCTCATGACGTCAGCAACCCGGCCGCAGTGACGACACTCTGCGCGATGTCCGACATCTTCTTCTTTTCGTTCATGGCCGTCTGGCGCAGCAAGGCAAAGGCCTGCTCTTCTGAAATGCCGCGCATCTTCATTAGGATGCCCTTTGCGCGTTCGACAATTTTGCGCTCCTCCAGCGCCGACTTGGCGTCGGCCAGTTCCCGTTGTAGCCTCGAAAAGGCGTTAAACCGGCTGACGGCCATGTGGAGGATCGGTTTGACGCGCTCTTTCTTCAAGCCGTCGACGATATAGGCGGACACGCCGGCGTCGACCGCTGCCTCGATCGATGCTGTGTCCGATCGGTCAACGAACATGGCGATCGGCCGGCCGACCGTCCGGGTCAGCTGGAACAGGTGCTCCATCATGTCGCGATTGGGATTTTCGAGATCGATGAAGATCACATCCGGTTGCAGCGTCTCGATGATGCGGGCAATACCGTGCACTTCGTGAACGACAGTGACCTTCGCATGCCCGGCCTCTCGCAATCCTTCCTCAATGATCGAGGCGCGAATTGTGTTCTCGTCGATCACAAGAATGGTGAGATCCAGATAGGTCATCGCTCATTCATGCCGCAGTGCTGCAGATTGCGCAATATTGATTGGTCTAAAAAAGTGGCACAATGCAGATTGATTAATAAATAGGCTCGGCTGACGGCTGAAGAAATGCTTGCGCGTTCGCTTACATCGTCAAAGCGGAGTTTGGGTATACGGCCCGTGAGGCATCCGAGTCCCTGCCAGCGTATCCGCCGCCAAATTCTATGGTACGCTCTCGCCTTGCGCCGACTCCGTCGCAGCGTTGGAGAGGAGTTTTTCAAGATCCTCGAATGCCACGGGCTTCGTCAGATGATGGTTAAACCCCGCTTCGCCAGCTAATGCTTTGTCCCGGCTTTGACCCCAACCCGTCTGGGCGATGATCGACGTCGTCTTGAACAGCTCATCCTTGCGAAACGCGCGGCAAACCTCATAGCCGTCCATGCCGGGTAAGCCGATATCAAGTAGGATGACATCGGGTCTATATCGCTGTGCGGCTTGAAGGGCCATTGGCCCATCGTGTGCAATCTCGAAATCATGTCCCATTTCTTCAAGCATCAGGCCGAGCATGAAGGCGAGCTCTCTGTTATCATCGACGACCAGGACCTTGCGAGCACCTGATGATGAAGGGTTTAACGGAGCCTGTGAAGAAGTGGCTTCCGTTCCCGGGTTTACCGACAGTGGCAAGCGGATGCTGAAGACGCTGCCGCTGCTATTATCGCGGCCTCTTGCTTCAACGGTTCCGCCATGCAGGCTAACAAGTTGTTTGACCAGAGAAAGACCGATTCCCAGGCCACCCTGGGCTCGATCCAGGTGATCCTCGACCTGAGTAAACAGTTGGAACACTTCCGATCGCATTTCGGCAGGTATTCCGATGCCGTTATCAGAAACTTCAATGACGACCTCCCCTCCAGTAGCTTGAACCGATACGCCAATCCGGCCGCCGGTTGGTGTGTATTTAGTGGCATTATTGAGAAGGTTAGCGACCACTTGTGAAAGACGCGTATGATCGGCGTCAAGCCACAACCGCTGTGGGGGGATATGGACGGTAAGCGAATGCTGCGCCGCATCGATCAGGGGACGGCTGGCCTCGATGGCCGATCGCACGACATCCTCAACCGCGATCAGACCCTTGCGAAGTTCGATTTTTCCTTGACTGACACGCGAGACGTCCAACAAGTCGTCAATCAACCGCACGAGATGCAACATCTGGCGATCCATCATATCGCGAATATCGCCAGCGCCTTGCCCATTGGGATCTCTGCGCAGGAGATCCAATCCGTGGCGCAAAGGCGCGAGCGGATTTCGCAATTCGTGCGCTAGGGTTGCCAGGAACTCATCCTTGCGGCGGTCGGCCTGCTTCAACGCCTCCGCTTGAGCTTCCAACTCATCGCGTTGAGCTGAGATTTGCTGGCGCTGCCGGTAAAGCTCGAAAAACACATCGGCCTTACTCCGCAAAATGTCAGGCTCAATCGGCTTCTGGATAAAATCAACAGCACCGGCCTCATAGCCGCGAAACCGCCGTTGGCCATCGGTACTGCCAGCTGTAACGAAGATGATCGGAACACGTCGCGTTCGTTCGTTTCCGCGCATCAGTTCAGCGAGCTCGAAACCATTCAGCCCCGGCATTTGAACGTCGACAAGGGCCAGAGCTACATCGTTTTGAAGAAGCAACTCAAGCGCCTGATCTCCGGAACGTGCCTTTAGTAGAACAAGACCCTCGCGCCGTAACAGCGCTTCAAGCGACAGGAGATTTTCCTCAAGATCGTCGACTAGGAGAAAGGATACGGACTTCATCTTCGGGTTAAACCTCATGCAAAAATGATAGGATGGCATCAAGCGACATAATGTGGGCGGTGGGGCACATCTTTATCGCCGCCTCCGGCATCGCGGACGCAAACGCGCCCTTCGGCGTTTGAACAATTGCCGTTCCGCCTGCGTTAACGACGGCACGCAGGCCGGAAGCGCCGTCCTGGTTGGCACCCGTCAAAACAATGGCAATCAGGCCAGCCCCATAGGCATCTGCCGCACTTTCAAACATGACGTCGATAGAAGGGCGCGAAAAGAGAACGGCCTCGTCACTGGACAAAGAAAGGCTTCTGTTAGCTTCGACGAGCAAATGATAATTTGGCGGTGCGAAGTACGCAGTGCCACCACAGATCGGTTCCTTGTCGTCGGCCTCTAGAACAAGAATTTTGCATTTTGCCTGGAGGAGTTCTGCCAGGACGCTGCGTTTATCGGGCGGAATATGCACAACCACGATGATTGGAAGATCGAAGCTCGCGGGCAGGCCGGGGAGGATCACGGACAAAGCCTCCAGCGCGCCTGCTGAGGCCCCAATTACAACGGCCTGGGCTCGCCCTTCGGTCATTCGCCCGCCCTCTGATAGATTTTTTCCTCACGGACGAAATCCTTGAAGGATCCTGAATGATCAGAAAATCGCAGGCTTTCCTTGGCACCCAAGCCCAGAAAACCCTTCCTTGCGAGCGAATGCTTGAACAGACCGATTGCACGATCTTGGAGTGGCCGGTCGAAATAGATCAATACGTTACGGCAGGACACAAGGTGCATTTCGCCAAAAACTGCGTCGGTCACCAGACTGTGGTCGGAGAACACCACATTCTGACGCAATGTCTTGTCAAACGACGCCCTCCCGTAAGCGGCACTGTAGTAGTCGGACAATGATGACTTTCCACCGGATTTCCGATGGTTTTCCGTAAATAGTTGGATGCGGTCGAGTGAATAGACCCCCGCTTCGGCAGTGTGGAGCGCTTCCTGACTGATGTCTGTGGCATAAAAGATGGTACGGCTCTCAAGACCTTCCTCGCGGAACAGAATAACCATTGAGTAAACCTCCTCGCCACCACTGCATCCAGCAATCCAAATTTTTAACGAAGGATAAGTGCGCAGATGTGGGACCACCTGTTCCCGAATGGCTTGGAAATAGCTTGGATCCCGGAACATCTCGCTGACCTGTATTGTCAGGTATCCCAACAGCCGGGGGAGCATTTGCTCGTCATGCAACATTCTTTCCTGTAGCGCAGAAATGGTCGCGAATCCCAATTGTTCGCGGGCCTGCCTGAGGCGCCGCTTGATCGAAGCCATCGCATAATTGCGGAAGTCATAGTGATAGCGGACATACAGCGCTTCCAGCAAAAGCCGGATTTCAATGTCCTCTATCTTTTCAGGAGTTGAGATCTCCTTCACCGGGGCATCCAGACACGAACAAGCGACAGGAGTTTTTCGACGTCCAGCGGTTTGGCCATGTAGTCGTTAGCGCCAGCATCGATACATCTCTTCTGGTCGTCAGGCATGGCTTTGGCTGTCAGGGCAATAACAGGTAGCTTTTTCCAATCGGTGTTCTTTCGAATCTCGCGTGTGGCGGTTAGTCCGTCCATGACCGGCATCATAACATCCATGAGGACGAGATCGATCGCGGAGCCTTGCTGCCTTGCGTTTGCGAGCGCGTCCAGTGCCTCTTGACCGTTCCTTGCGATCTCGATAATCGCGCCGCGAGGTTCAAGGATATTGGTAAGCGCGTAGACGTTTCTGACATCGTCCTCGACCACAAGAATGCGGCGCCCTTCGAGGAGGGAGTCTCTGTTTCTCGCCTTGCGGATCATCTTCTGCTGTTCGTCTGGTAGTTCGGCGACAACCTGATGGAGGAACAGGGTAACCTCGTCAAGAAGACGCTCCGGAGATTTCGCGCCCTTGATAATGATCGACTTGGAATAGCGCCGCAGCTTTTGTTCATCATCGGCCGAGAGTACGCGGCCCGTATAGACGATGACCGGCGGGAAAGCGTAAGCACTCTCTTTGCTCAACGTCTCCAGTAGCGAATAGCCCGACGCGTCCGGCAAGGAAAGATCCAGCACCATGCAGTCGAAAGTCTGCTCCTTGAGAAGCGTCAGGCATTCCGCAGCCGTGCCGGCGACAACTGTCTGGACGTCGTGGGAGCTCAAGAGCTTTGCCACAGCATCGCGTTGGATTTCGTTGTCCTCGACGACCAGAACCCGGTGAACGCGCTGCGACAGCTTCGCTTCGAGCTTTTGCAAAACCTCGGTCAGTTGCTCGCGCTTCACAGGCTTGAGCATATAGCCAACCGCGCCGAGAGAAAATGCTGTTTCGGCGTGATCGTCGGCGGAGACGATGTGTATGGGAATGTGGCGCGTGCGGACGTCACGTTTCAGCCTGTCGAGCACAGAAAGGCCGGACTGGTCCGGAAGCCCAACATCCAGAACGATCGCGCTCGGCATGAACTGCGTTGCGAGGTCAAGGGCCTCATGTGCTGTTCCCGCGACCAATGTTCTGAAACCCATTTCGCGGGACAGGTCGCGAAGGATTGCTGCAAACGTTTCATCGTCTTCGACAACAAGCAGGATGCGTTTTTCGTCAGAAGGCGCGGCACGGTCATCCTCAACCAAACTGCGCCGCTCGACCGATACAACGTGGTGTTCTGCCTGAGGCGGAACAGCCGGCAAAGCCAAAACGCTGCTTCCGCCATTGCGCGGCGCGACGGTGGCGGGGTTGTATGATTGCGGGATTGTGATCGTGAAGGTGCTACCTTGGCCCTGACGGCTGCTGAGGTGGATCGCGCCGCCAAGCAAGCGAACCAGTTCTCGCGAAATCGAGAGGCCAAGGCCAGTGCCGCCGTATTTGCGGCTGATCGTGCCGTCCGCCTGGTGGAATGCCTCAAAAATACTGCGCTGTTGTTCCTCGTGTATCCCTATGCCCGTGTCTGAAACAGCAAATGCGATTTGCCCGTCAGCAGCTCTCCGGATGGATAGCCCGACCGTCCCGGCCTCAGTAAACTTGAAGGCGTTCGACAGCAAGTTCTTCAAAACCTGTTCGAGCCGCTGCAGATCGGTCTCGATGATGGCAGGGCATTCCGCCGCTACGTCGATGTCAAACTTAAGTCGCTTGTTTTCAGCGACCGGAATGAAAAGCTGCCTGAGGTTATTGCACAACCGCTCAACAGAAATGGCTTCCGGCCGGATATCGACATGGCCCGCCTCAATCTTCGAAAGATCAAGAATGTCGTTGATCAAATTCAACAGGTCATTGCCCGACGACTGAATGGTTTGAGCATATTTGACCTGCTCCGCCGTCAAGTTGTCGTCGGGATTGTCCGCCAAAAGTTTGGCAAGGATGAGGGACGAGTTAAGCGGCGTCCTTAACTCATGGGACATATTGGCGAGGAAGTCCGACTTGTACTGGCTCGCCTGTTCGAGTTCTCTAGCCTTGAGTTGAACAGAAGCGTTCGCGCGCTCCAGGTTATCGCGTTGCCCTTCCAGCTGCTGGGTTTGCTCCTCAAGCTGCGAGTTTGTCTGCTCCAGTTCTACCTGTTGCTGCTCGAGACGCGCTTGAGACTCCTTCAATGCCCGGCTTTGTTCCTCCAGCTCTTCGTTCGAGACACGCAGCTCTTCGCTCTGGACCTGTAGCTCTTCGGATTGCCGCTGTGTTTCCTCGACCAGGTTCTGAAGCTCCACGCGATAGTTTGCGGAGCGTATCGCTGTCCCGATCGACGAAGAAACTTGGCCCAGGAGGGCGAGAACGCTTTCATCGACAGAACGCAAGAAGCCGAGTTCGATGACCGTATTGACGTTACCGTCCACACTGGCAGGAGAGATGATCAGGTGGCGCGGCCTGTCCTGTCCAAGTGCCGATCCAAACGTGATGTAACCATCGGGAACCTCGCTGACGACAACTTGCCGCGCCTCGACAGCAGATTGTCCAAGTAGGCCCTCTCGCAACTTGAATTGTGCCGGGACGGTCGAAATCTGCGAAACCCCATATGTCGACGCCCGGCGGTACACGCCTTGATCTTCAACGAAAACTGCACCGGCGATCGCCCCGGTGTATCGCGCCAAAAACTCAAGTATGCTGTCGCCAAGCTGGTCGGTTCGTTTATCGCCTATGATCGCCGAACCTAACCCGACATGCCCGGACTGGAGCCATTCCTCGCGCCGACGAGCGAGTGTTGTCCTTCGGATCAGAACTCCGATCGCGGCCGTCAGGAGAATGCCAAGGAGGCCAGAGAGAAAGCTGCTTGCGAATGCAGTGCTGTAGGCGCTGTTCATTTCTGCAAGACGTTGCGCGCGCAAATCGGCCTCTTCCTTGCCCATAGCGGCAAGTTGTGCGCGAATCGCATCCATTTCGCCCTTGCCGCGGTCTGAATTGACCACCGCGACCGCAGCCTCAATGCTCTGGGTCCGGCGAAGATTGATCGTCTCCTCGAGTTCGGCGAGCTTGGCCTGCACATGGGTTTGAAGCGTTCCCAGCCTCCGTTGTTGTGCGGTGTTGTCCCGCGTCAGTTCAATAATTTCATTGAGTTTTTGCGGGATCGCAACCAATGCAGAATTGTAGGGTTCGAGGTATCGCTCGTTGTTTGTCAGCAAAAATCCCCGTTGTCCCGTCTCGGCATCCTGAGTTTTCGATAGCAACTCATCCAACGCGACAATGACATCGTGGGAATGGACGACCTTCGCGTTGTTTTCCCGCAGGCTCTGGAGATTGAGGTAAGCAACTGCCCCGCTGATCAGGAAGAAGGCGATAGCACCCATCAGGCTGAACGCGACAATCGGATCCAGACCCAACTCTCGATTGGAAGCGTCGGGTGTTTTAGTCTGCTTCATGAATGGTCTCGGTCAGTATTGGAGGAACATGTTGATATTGGGCAGGTCGTCATACGAAAGCGCAACCCCGTCGATCGCAAACGCACGATTATTTTCATTACTACTATTGCCATCAGCAACTTGCCCCGCGCCATGTAGCGCGTGGAGAAATATGTTCAAGCGGGGGAGGGGCGCTGCAGAAAAACGCACGGCGGCAACGTTGTCCGGCGTGAGAACTGTCGCCATGTGATGCTGAACATCTTCAGAAACAGAACTATAACTGCCCGTCCTCTCTCCATCATGCCCCACCGAGCGCCAACGTCCGCAAGCGCCACGCGTAGTCATTGATGTTTTTAAAAACCCAAATATAACAGCGGGGCATTTATCATCGATGATGCGCGAATTCTTTCGGGAATACGCAAACGACTTTTTGGAAGATGAGACATGCCAAAACGGAAAATCCCCGCTGTCGCCAGCACCGGCATTACAGGACTGAATGAGATCCTGCGAGGCGGCCTGCCGGCATCCAATCTCTACATGTTGCAGGGGGCGCCGGGCTCAGGAAAAACGACCGCCGCGCTGCAGTTTCTTCGCGCAGGCGTGGAGGCAGGCGAAAGCTGCATTTATGTGACGCTGTCGCAGACGAAAGCCGAGCTTGAAGCAATCGCTGTTTCGCATGGCTGGACGCTGGACGGTATTCGTGTCGAAGAGCTGGCGACATCCGGCACGGTCAGCGAGGCCGACGACCAGAGCATATTCCTCACGGCAGACCTTCGGCTCGACGAGACGCGTAAGGCGATCGAGGCCGCAATCGAAGAACACAAGCCGCGTCGCCTAGTCTACGACTCGCTTCTGGAGATCCGTTTGATCACCGGTGATTCTCCGCGGTTTCGCCGCGAGTTGATCGGCTTCAAGTCCTTTCTGGCAAAACGCAGCGTTGTTGCACTTTTGCTAGACACGCAAACACCTGCCTATGACCGTAGCGGCGAGGAGGTTGAAGGTTTGGCCCACGGCGTCATCCGCTTCGACAAAGCGTTGGAAGAGTATGGCGGCGTCCGCCGTCGTGTCGAGGTGTCCAAAATGCGTGGCATTCCCGTCGCCGACGGTTACCACGACATGGCCATCCGCGAAGGAGAAGGCGTCGTCGTTTTCCCCCGAATCATGCCCAACATGGTATCGGAAACGATCAAGCCAGAATTGATCAAGTCCGGCGTCGCGGCACTGGACGACATGTTCGGTGGTGGCCAGGAGGCCGGAACCACGACGCTGGTGATCGGACAGTCGGGCACCGGAAAGTCTACAATGTCGTCGCTCTACGCGACCGCCGCACTCGAACGCGGCGAGAGTGTCGCGTTGTTTCTGTTTGAAGAGCGGCTGGAGACATTCTTCCGCCGCTCCGAGGGTTTGGGCATGCAACTCAGGCAATTCCACAAGGACGGAAAGCTCATTTTGCGTGACTTCAATCCGAATGAAATCTCGCCGGGTGAGTTTGGCCAGATCGTTCAGGACGCCGTCACGCAGAACAAGGTCCGCGTCGTTGTCATCGATAGTCTGACCGGATATCTGAACTCCTTGCCGCACCGCGAAAAAGCGGTGCGCGATATACAGTCGTTGCTCAAATTCCTCGCTCGTTCGGGCGTGCTGACAATGCTGATCGTTGCACAGCACGGTCTGATCGGCCAGAATGTCGGTATCGATGTCGATGTCAGCTTTCTTGGAGACACCGTTCTTCTGTTGCGGATCATGGAACACGAAGGCCGCTTGCGTCGGAACATTACCGTGGTCAAAAAACGCCATGGTCCGCACGACCTTAACATCCAAGAGCTCCTGATCGAAAGCGGAAAGGTCAGTGTCGTTTCTTATAACCCACTTCCCGATCCCAAATGAATGAGGCGCCAAGCGGAAACGCGCTGGATTGGGTGCTCGTCCTTGCTCCGTTTCGCAAGGATGCAGACTATATCGCGGCGTTCCTGCGTGAGCAAAAGGTGGCAGTCAACCATGTCAGGGCAGACGAGGATTTGGTTCCGCATCTGGCTTCCTCGCCAGGCCTCATCGTCATTACTCACGAGGCTCTGAGCCCGGGGGTCGTAGCGGCAATCGCTAAACATCTGGCAGCGCAGCCCGACTGGTCTGAAGTGCCGGTTCTGGTTTTGTTGGAGCGAGCGGCCCCTGTTGTTCGCATCCGTAGCCAGCTCGAACGCAAGTGGCCGGGCGCACGGCTCGTATTTCATATGCGCCCGATTGCGCAATTAGAGCTGGTCAACAGCATTCAATCGAACCTGCTTGTGCGGTTGCGACAGAAACAGGTTCGTGATGCCATCGATCGCGAGGTCGAACTGCGTCTGGAGCTCAATCATCGTATCAAGAATATTCTCGCCAGCGTGACGTCGATTTTTCAAATGACGCGCCGCGGTGCTTCCACCATTGACGATCTTTCAAAGGATTTTACCGGCCGGTTGCAAGCACTCGCCAGCGTCCACACGGCGGTCTTTGAAGCCGGCGGTGAAGAGGTTTCTCTGTCGTCTGTCACAGATCTGATTGTGTCACCATACAACAGCAACGGACTAATCCGTATTCATGTAAGCGGACCAGACGTCGCCGTCAGCCGAAACGCCGCGACGACGATTGCTCTTTGTATCCATGAACTGATCACCAATGCCATCAAGTACGGTGCGCTTCTTGAAAAAGATGGCAGCGTCAATATTGCCTGGACGATCTCAGGACATTCCCCGCCAATGTTCTCGCTGCATTGGACTGAAACTAACGGCCCCAAGGTTATCGAGCCGACCCGCCAAGGGTATGGCACAAGGTATGTTCGCTCGGCACTAGGCTCCTTGTTTGGTTCACCCCCTCAGATCGCTTTCGATCCGAGCGGGTTTCAATGCGGTGTTGCCGGACCCTTAGATAGGCTCCGCCAGAGCTGACCTCACTGAGCAGGCCTCATAGACAATAGCGCTGCCCGTCAGCTGTTAAATGCCGGATAGTCGAATGGAGATTTGACGTCTTTGAAAAGCCGGCAGGGTTCAGCGGCCCGGTTTTGCCCGTTCGCCCTGCGCTGCCGAGCAAGGCGCTCTGGACGTGTACTCGTCGCCGCAGCCACCCGGACTAGGCGGCGTCGCGTAGGTGGCGTCGAGGGCCGCATGGTCATCGATCATTCGGCGGGACTTGAAGCGGATGGACACCGCGGAGTGTGAGGCGGCCTGTTGTTCGGGCCGCCCCTTTGCGGATCAGCACTACAGTGCCTTCGCCGCCGTTTCGATGACGTCGGCAACCTTCTCGGGCTGCGACGCGAACACGGCGTGGCTTGCCTTGATCTCGGTCACCACGCTGCCGGCCCGCTTCGCCATCTCGCGTTCCAGTTCGGGATTGATGGATCGGTCCTCGGAAGCGACAATTGACCAGCTCCGCTTTTTCTTCCAAGCGGGATCCCCGACCTTGGCGGAAAAGGCTTCCTTCGAAGCGAAGACCTGCGACCTTGCCAGAAACGACGCGTCGTCTTTCGGTAGGTCCGCAGAGAAGTCGTTGGCGAACGCGGCGGGGTCGAGATAGAGATATTTCCCGTCCTTCGTTTCGCAGATATTCATGCCGCCAGCTGGCCTGGAGCTAGCAAGGCTGAGCAGGCTTTCCCCCTTGTCCGGCTGGAAAGCTGCGACGTAGACGAGGCCCGCGACAACAGGGCTGTGGCCAGCTTCGGTGATCACCATTCCGCCATAGCTGTGACCGACGAGAAGCGTCGGGCCGTCCTGCAGGTCGAGCACGCGATTGGTGGCTGCGAGATCGTCGGCAAGCGACGTGATCGGCTCTTGTACGATCGTGACGTTGAAGCCGCGTTGGACGAGGATATCCGATGCCTTGCGCCAGCCCGAACCATCGGCAAGTGCGCCATGGACGATGACGATATTTTTGACTTCGGCGGCCTGTGCTGCGAAGGCAATCACGCTCGTGGCAAAGGCGAGAGCGAGGGTCGAGATGTAGTGACGGTTCATGGGTTTGACTCCTGTCGTTTGTGGGTGGTTGGGCAAGGGAGATGAGGTTTCAGCCGAAGGTGAAGGCGTAGGCTTCGACGCCGGGATCGAGGAAACGGATTTCGAACGTCCGTTCCTCCACGTCGCCGGACTGGCGGACGAGCTGGTAGAGTTTTGTTGAGGTCACCGTGCCGTAGCCGTCGGCATCGGTATCGGCGCCATGACTGGTTCCGGGAGCCCTACCGTCGATGGTCACCTGGAAGCGGATAGGTTTGCCGGCGGCGCTGGGTCCAAGGACCAGATGCAGGTCGCGGGCGCTGAAACGGTAGACAATGCTGCCATCCGCCTGGTCCAGCACGGCCTGTTCAGCGCCGACTGTCCATGTTCCGGAGAGGCCCCATTCGTTCAGGCCCGGTTCGTCGATGGAATACGCATTGGCGGCGTCAGTACGCAGGCCTTCCGGGGAGACGAAGCTCGCGGCGCGTTTGTAGCCGAGATAGGTTTCGCCAGAACGGACATTCTTGAGGTCGGGGCTTGCCTCGGCACCTTTGGCGTCCGGCGTCACTGGCGCAGTTGAGCCCATCTCGCTGCCGACTTCTTGCAAAAGGTCCTGGATTGCCTGCTCGGTCTGGCGATAGTTGCCTTCGCCGAAATGATGGTAGCGGATCTGGCCCTTGGCATCGATCAGGTAGTGTGCCGGCCAATAGCTGTTTTCGAAGGCGCGCCAGATCTTGTAGTCGTTGTCGATCGCAACCGGATAGCCGATCTTGAAATCGTTGACCGCCTTTTTGACATTTTCGACTTTCTTTTCGAATGCGAATTCCGGGGCATGCACGCCGATCACAACCAGGCCCTGATCCTTGTACTTCTCAGCCCAGGCGCGGACGTAGGGCACGGTGCGGATACAATTGATGCAGGAGTAGGTCCAGAAATCGACCAGCACGACCTTGCCGCGCAGCTGTTCCGTCGTCAGCAGCGGCGGCGAGTTCAGCCATTCGACGGCGCCATTCAAAGAAGGTGCAGGGCCTTCGATTGGCAAATTGCTGCGAAACGGCTGCGTTGTATCGACGACAGCAGACATCATGCCATTGCTGGCGAACTCGGACGATGGTTTGATTGCAGGCTTCTCGTGCAGTCGATCAAGCACGGCCTGTTCGAGAGATGATGTACTGGTATAGGAAAGTCGAGCCAAAAGGCCGGTATCAAGGCCTAGTGCAATGACGGCTACACCGGCCAGAACTGCGGCACCCAGCACCTGGCGAATACGCTCGCTGACGCCGAGCGACCGCCTCATGCCGGCAAAGATTTTACCCCCAACAAGAAGGGCAATGGCCAGCGATGTCGCGGCACCTACGGCATAGGCGACGAGCAGAAAAGTTGTCTGGAGACTGGCGCCATTTAGTGCCGCACCCGTCAGCACGATGCCGAGGATCGGCCCGGCGCAGGGAGCCCAGAGCAGCCCGGTCGCCACGCCGAGTATGAAGGAGCTTGTTGAAGTCGATATGGACCCGGGTTTGCCCGACGCATTCAGCAGCCTGTTGCCAAAGTCAACGACCGGCTGGGTGATTATGCTCGCAGCGCGTGGCGACAAGAGGCTGACCCCGAAGACGGCAAGCAGCAGGATAGCGGCGAGGCGGCCGTATTCATTGGCATGGATCACCCAGCTTCCGCCGACCGCTGCAAGCGTCGCGACCAGCGCGAAAGTCACACTCATGCCGATCAGCATGGGCAGCGTGCTTCGGATAAAGGGTTGTCCCGCCCGGGCAAAGACGAAGGGAAGAATGGGAAGGATGCACGGGCTAAATATGGTCAGCGCCCCTCCGAGATAGGCAATGATGAGAAGTGTCATCTACGTTTCCTTGAAACCGGTTAGTCGGGTTCTGGACGGCGATGGGCACGTCCAGCAACGAAGCCAGTCTGGTCGGCGCGACGTATCCCGGATGTGTCCGGCTTCAATGAGAAGTGTACCGCTGTGTAACAAACTGCCGGGTCGATGGAAGTGTGACACAAATCCCCGGAAGCCCGGGCCAGCGGGAGGGCTGATTGTATCAGACTGTATCGAGGGCGCCGGATGCTACATCCGCTTTCAATTCCGGGCTTAACGGAACATGTGGGGGATACATCCGGCCGGCTTTCTTGCAATCACGATCAATCGAGATGGAGAGAACGATGTCCCCTGAATTCAATCACCAGCGCCGCCGCTTCTTCGGTATCGCCGCGATGACTGTGGCTGCCGCCGAATTCGGCATGGCCTCGATAGCCAATGCCCAGTCGTCCGGCGCAACGTCGGGTTCCGCCAACGCGGTAGCGCACACTTCCTTCGCAGCGCTGAAGCAGATCAAGGCAGGCGTGCTGGATATCGGATACGCAGAAGCCGGCCCAGGGGATGGTCCCGTCGTCCTGCTGGTTCACGGCTGGCCATACGACATCTACAGCTATGTCGATGTCGCACCGATCCTGGCCGATGCAGGCTACCGCGTCATCATTCCCTACCTGCGCGGGTACGGTACGACGCGCTTCCTTGTCGACGAGACGCCGCGTAACGGCCAACAGGCGGCGCTGGCCGCTGATATGATCGCCTTCATGGATGCGCTCGGCATCGAAAAGGCGATCCTCGGCGGATATGACTGGGGCGCGCGCACCGTCAACATCATGGCAGCTCTCTGGCCCGAGCGCTGCAAGGCGATGGTTTCCGTCAGCGGCTATCTGATCGGCAGCCAGGACATCAACAAAAAGCCTTTAGCCCCGAAGGCAGAGCTCTCCTGGTGGTACCAGTTCTATTTCGCCACCGAGCGCGGCCGGCTCGGCTATGCCGCCAACACGCACGAGTTTGCAAAGCTGATCTGGCAGACGGCCTCGCCAACATGGAAGTTCGACGACGCGACGTTCGATCGTTCGGCTGCCGCATTCGATAATCCGGACCACGTGGACATCACCATTCATAATTATCGCTGGCGGCTTGGTCTCGCCGAAGGCGAAGCGAAATACGATGCCTACGAGAAACAGCTCGCGTTGGGGCCGATCATCACTGTTCCAACGATCACCATGGAAGCCGATGAAAATGCCGCGCCGCATCCGCAGCCATCGTCCTATGCGAAGAGGTTTTCCGGAAAATACGAGCATCGAAATGTAACGGGTGGTATCGGGCATAATTTGCCGCAGGAAGCGCCGCAGGCGTTCGCCCAAGCCATCCTTGATGTCGCGACATTCTGAACCGTCAGGCTGCCGAGAGAAACCCCTTTACTCGCGGCTTCCGACGCGCACAAATAACGGCTTCAAAATGGCCAGTAATATTGTTTGAAAGACAAAAGATGGAGCATATCGACCATATCCTTATCGTCGATGACGACCGGGAAATTCGCGAATTGGTATCGAGCTATCTGACGAAGAATGGTCTTCGGACGGCGGTTGCCGCCGACGGCCGCCAAATGCGCAGCTTTCTCGAAGGCAACACAGTCGATCTGATCGTGCTCGATGTGATGATGCCGGGCGATGACGGCCTCGTGTTGTGCCGGGAGCTTCGCGCTGGCAAGCATAAGGCGACACCGGTCATCATGCTGACAGCACGAGACGACGAGATGGACCGGATCATCGGGCTCGAAATGGGCGCGGACGACTATCTGCCTAAGCCCTTCGCGGCACGCGAGCTTCTCGCCCGCATCAAGGCGGTGCTGCGGCGCACCCGAATGCTGCCGCCAAACCTTCAGATCAGCGAGGCAGGGCAACTGCTGACGTTCGGCGATTGGCGGCTCGACACTGTGGGCCGGCATCTTCTTGACAGGGACGGGACGGAGATTGCGTTGAGTGGTGCTGAATACCGGCTGTTGCGGGTTTTCATCGATCATCCCCAACGTGTGCTGAACCGTGACCAGATCCTGAACCTCACACAAGGCCGCGATGCCGAACTGTTTGACCGCTCGATCGACCTCCTGGTGAGCCGTCTGCGCCAGCGGCTCGGCGACGACGCACGCGAGCCGACCTACATCAAGACGGTCAGGGCCGAAGGCTATGTGTTCTCCGTACCGGTCGAGATTTCGGTGCCCAGGACATGAATGAGGCCGGCAAGTTCAATTCGGGCTGGTGGCCAAGCACGCTGCGCTCGCGGCTGTTTGTCATCCTGTTTGCCGGACTGGCGGTTGCCTATGGCCTGTCCTTCAGCATTCTTTTTGCAGAGCGCTACATGTCGGCCAAGGCAGTCATGCTCGGGACATTTGAAAGCGATCTGGCAACGTCGATCGCAGTTCTTGACCGGCTTCCCGCCAACGAGCGGGCCGAATGGCTGGATCGCCTGAGCCGTGGCAGCTACCGCCTTGTTCTGGGGCCGGGACTTCCCGGTGTGCCGGATTTGTCGGGCCGTGGTTCCGAGATTGCAGACCGGATCGAGGAGGCGGCAGGCTACAAGTTCCCGCTCCGCGTCGAAGCCATTCCAGGTGACGGAAAGCGGCTGCAGGGGCATCTGACGCTTTCGGACGGTTCACCACTCACGATCGACGTGACGCCGCGCGGAGTGATGCCCTTGGCCGAATGGCTGCCTTATGTCTTTGCCGCACAGATGGTTCTGCTCATCTTCTGCACCTGGTTTGCCGTGCGTCAGGCAGTTCGTCCGCTTGGCGATCTCGCCGCCGCCGCCGATGCGCTCGATCCCAGCAAGAAAGGTTCCCCATTGAACGAAGGTGGACCGAGCGAGGTCGCCAATGCGGCGCGCGCCTTCAACGCCATGCGCGACCGTATCGCCCATTACCTGGAAGAACGGGTGCAAATCCTCGCGGCGATCTCGCATGACCTGCAGACGCCGATCACGCGCATGCGGCTGCGCGCCGATATGGCGGACGATAGCCCCGAAAAGGACAAGCTGATCAGCGATCTGCGCGAGATCGGGCGACTGGTGCAGGACGGTATCGCCTATGCGCGCAGTTCGCACGGCAATGGCGAAAACACATCTCGTATCGATCTTGCTTCCTTCATCGACAGCATTGCCTACGATTACCAGGACACCGGCAAGGCGGTCACGGTTGCAGGCATCGTCCACGGCACGGCCGTGACGAAACCGCATGCGTTGCGGCGTATCCTGACCAACTTCATCGACAACGCCCTCAAGTTTGCGGGTGCTGCCGAGATCAGCGTCGAACGGACGGGTGAGGGAAATATCATCATTACGGTGACAGACCGTGGGCCAGGTATTCCGGATGATAAACTGGAGGCGGCCATGCAGCCGTTCTACCGGCTTGAGACCTCACGCAATCGCAACACAGGGGGCACAGGGCTTGGCCTGGCCATCGCTCAGCAACTCGCCGTCTCGGTTGGCGGTGCAGTGCGAATCTACAACCGCCCGGGCGGGGGACTTGCCGCGGAGATATCGTTACCTTGAAGAAGGGTCTCGTTGGTATTTGTATGAAAAGGTAGCTTGTTCCAGCAGCCCCTACGCTCTGACACAATTCCGACCTTTTCGAAAACATGCCGGATACGTCAAGGCGGCAAACCACTCCGGTCAACAACGTCGCCCTACGCGACAGAACGAAGGAGTGTTCCATGACGACGATCGAGAAGGTCCTCTATACCGGCAAGACCCATACCACGGGCGGTCGCGACGGCTCGGCTAGAAGCGACGATGCGCAGCTTGACGTCAAGCTGTCGCCTCCCGGTAGCGGCAAGCCCGGTACTAATCCCGAACAGCTCTTTGCCGCCGGCTGGTCCGCCTGCTTCATCGGCGCCCTGAGCCTGGCTGCAGCCAAGCGCAAGATCCGGTTGCCGGCCGAGACCGCAATCGACGCGGAAGTTGATCTCGGCATGACCGGAGACGCCTACCACCTGCAGGCACGATTGAACATCAGCCTGCCAGGCCTTGATCCGGAGCTCGCACGGGCGCTGACGGATGAAGCCCACCAAACCTGCCCCTATTCGTTGGCCACGCGTGGCAACATCTCGGTCGAGCTGAAGCTTGCCTGAGCAGTCTCAGAATCCATGGAGTGTACGATGAAACGCTTGATCGTTGGCATGCTGGCGCTTGCCGTCTTTGCAGCGCCTTGCGTCTATGACGTGGTCTCGCCGGAACCATCGCCTTTGGTCGCTGTCGCCACAGCCGTTGGCCTTCAAGGGTAGATAGACCGGAAACCGGAGAGGGAGCGACTGCGGAAACAGCCGCTCCCATTTACCGTCAGGACTTGTGGGCTTCGTCCTCAAGTACAACCGCAGCCTCAAGCCTCGAGGAACCGGCTGTGAGAAGAAGGTAGTCGAGCATTGATTTCGAGGTCGGATACAGAGGGCGGCGGCATCATCAGACCCGTCGTGCTCCTGTCTGACCGCCCCACCCGGCTGCAAGTTACCCGCAGTGCGACGTCGGAAATGTCGAGAAAAATAACGGCGACGTACTGACGGCGATCATTGGAATCCTTCACAACCCATTGGTGGATTTGATCGCATTGGGCATCCGGCCGAGACGATCCAGCGGCTCCATATTTCGACGCCGCTCACCTCGCCTAAAAAGATGCAGGCTATCGCCCATCTCCTTACACCTGCCGTAGCCGCCGGAAGCTGATGCGCGGCAAACTACTCAGGTTCGCCGTTGGATCAGGACTAGGCACATACTGCTCTAGACCTTGAAGGCAATGTAAGCCCTTTTAACAATAACTTGCATCCAACGGACGCTAAGAGCCCATTGTTTTGTCGACCAGTTTTATGTGTTGCTGGCGAAATCGTATCTCATCAAGAGCATGGGTTAAGCGTGCACCTTGCGGACTTCAGGATGATCCACGAACTGTAGGTTAGCAGGATTCATGCAATAGGATTTTTCATGAGCGCCTAGCATCGCGCGCCCTCGCGGCCCGCCCTGCAGCTTCCCTCGCTTGAATTGCACCAAGCGGCCCAAAAGCATTCCGGGCACTACGCAGCGCCAAGGCCATGCTGTCTCCGACGCCCGGCCTTGGCTGCCTACAATGTGTTACATAACTGGCGAGCTCTGACATACCCGGGATACGTCACACCAGCTTAATGCGGCTATCGAGCGCTATTTATGACATCGGTTTCGGCAACCGCCGAAACCGGAGGTGAATCCACTCGTCATGCTGTGATCGATGGCACTGCCCGTCCTTTCAACAAGTCTAAGTCATGGAGAATTCAATGAGCACACAACTGAAACGAAAAATTGCCTTCGCGCTTTTGATGGGCGTCGTGACGACAGGGATCATCTCGTTCGTCATCCTCGCGTTGAATTTGGGTTTCTCTGAAAAATTCGCCCTCGCGTGGCTGCGTTCATGGGGCATTGGCTACGTGATCGTCATCCCCGCGATCCTACTTATCGGCCCGCGCGTGCAAACCCAGGTCGAGCGCCTGATCAAGTGAACCGCTAATTGGTTATCGAGGTATTGCCCATGTCAAAACTATAACCTGTGTTGGCGGAGTACGTCTGCCGCGCCCGACAAACCGCGACCCGCCCGTTCTCCGGCTTCACTCAGCGTGAACGCTTGTTTAGCCGGTGACACGATACAACGCAGATATGCGCCTCTCTGTGCGGACCTGAATTCCCTCTGCCTAAAGGATTACCCGAATAGCTTCGGAAGTGTCCTCGTCCTCGCGCGAAGCCACATGGATTGCGCGCTCGTTCACGGTGACTGACGAGCCGAACCGTCGATACATCTGCGCGAACTCCAGGCCAATATAGCTGCCGCCTATGACAGCGAGGTAGCGAGGCAGGGTGTCGAGGTCGCGGATTGAAGTACTGGTCAGGTAGTCGATGTCGTTGTCTCCAGGGAAGTCTGGAATGACCGGGTGAGCTCCGTCGTTGGGGAATATCTGGGGGGCGGTGAGGTTCTCGCCGATGACGCTGACACTGTCGGCTGCCTTGAACCGAGCGTGGCCATTGACGATGGTAACGCCATCCATATTGCCGAGCCAATCTTCCAGACCATTGCGCGCATCGAAGAACCCTTGTTTGCGCGATGTCGAACGACTTGCATATCGGCCGAGACTGCGCCCTCGATTTTTGATCCCCAACTCTGAGCGCGCCAGCTGGTGTAGGCCGCGCGGGCGCTTCCAACCAGCGTTTTCGTAGGCGTGCGAACGGCATTGACACAGGTTTCGCCGAGAAACCTTCGTTCAATAAGCGCAACCTTCGTGCCGCGTTCGGCCATTCGCGCTGCTAGAAAAGGGGTAGGCCCGACCAGCGCCAATGAAAATCGCATCGAACCGTTGCGTCTCAGTGCTCCGAACTATCGAGACGTTGATCCTCGAGGAAGCGTCTCGTCGCAGCTTTTCGCTACAGACCAAGTTATCACACTACATTGTCTGTCCTGGCGCACCGACCATGCACTCGAAGCAACACCGGTTTTCGCGCAAAAGGTTCAAGTGGGGTGTCTGCTCCACGCAGGACAGCTGTTCAAGGCTTGGCGGCGGCGCGCAGCTTGCGATACTGCGCTGTCGGAAGCCCGCCCCAACCCCAGTTATCGAGCTCGACCTCTTCGATGACGACGTAGGTCGATTCAAGTGGCTTGTTCAGTACGTCGAGTAGAACCTGACTAACGCCCGCGATAATGGCCGCCTTTTCCTCGGCGGATACCGAATTGCGACCAGGCGCAGTTCCCTCGCGGGTGACCTGTACGGTGACGATAGGCATTGTAGTCTCCTTTTCGAACTCTTGATGTGTTGTTCGGCACCTGACCGCACTACCATCAGGTGCTCACCAGCGTCCGGCGCTCTGGCCGCCATCGACATGCAGGATCTCGCCGGTGACGAAGCTCGCCGTCTCCAAATAGAGGACGGCATCGACGATATCGTGGATTTCGCCCATTCGCCCGACCGGATGAAGGCCGGCTAGGGCCGCGTGCGTTTCGGGCGGGTTCATCGGCGTCTTAATGATCCCCGGCGAGACGGCGTTGACGCGGACGCCGCTCTTGGCAAACTCGATGGCAAGCTCTTTGGTAACGGCGTTCAGGCCACCCTTGGTCAGGGACGCAAGCGCTGCTGGTACACCAGCAATTGGCTGATTGACCAGGCTTGTGGTGATCGTGACGATATGGCCGGAGCCCTGTTTCAGCATTTCGGCGGCGACGCGCTGGGTAATGTGGAAGAACCCGGCGACGTTGACACCCATGTTTCTGTCGTAGTCTTCCTGGGTGAACTCGACGAACGGCTTGGCAACGAAGACACCCGCATTGTTCACCAGCGTGTCGATACGGCCGAAGTGCTCCAGCGCTTTGCGCACAACGCGCTCGGCAGTCTCGGGCTTGCTGATATCGCCGGGCACTGCGAGAATATCAGCGTCGGAATAGGCCTCGACGGATCGGGAGGTGGCGATGACGCGGTAGTTCCGGTCGCGGTAGGCGCGCACCAGGGCTGCGCCGATCCCTTGCGAAGCGCCGGTGACGATGGCGATTTTCTGTTCAGTGCTCATAATCTGATCCTTTCACGGAGGTTGAGTGCATCGTCAGTTCGATGCATGTTTGTTGGGGGCGAAGCGCAGCAAAGAGCTTGGGGTTTTGTGCCAATTGGTTTGCGCTTCCGGTACTCGTCGATTGCGGGCGCTTAAGGCCGCATAGCCTTGAATGCGGCTCTAATCTCTTGGCTAAACAATTCGGGTTCCTCCCAAGCTGCAAAGTGTCCGCCCTTGGAAACCTGGTTGTAATAGACGAGGTGAGGGTAGGCCTTGGAAAGCCATTTCTTCGGTGGCTTGTAGACTTCGCCGGGAAAGACGGTGACTCCGACGGGAACTTTGATGGGAGTCAACTTCGCTCCAGACGCGGTGTTCTCCCAGTAGATCCGTCCGCTCGAAGGGCCGGTATTCGTCAGCCAGTACAGCGTGATATTGTCGAGCAATGCGTCCTTACCCAGGGCAGTCTGCGGATCGCCCGCCGTAAAAACCCAGTCGGCTATCTTGTCGTACAGCCATGCCGCAAGGCCCACAGGCGAGTCCGCGAGTCCGTAGCCTATAGTCTGGGGACGAGTATTCATGATGGCAGCGTAGCCGAAGCCGTTGTTCACGAAATCACGAACCTCTCCAAAAACCATCTTTTCTTCCGGCGAGAGAGTGTCTGGTGCTGGTGCGCCGTTCATGAGCGCCTGTGCTGCTGCGGTGGGAAACGTTGTCGCGCGTTCGACCCGGTTGACGTGGATGCCCAAGAGACCAACGGGTGCGTGACGGCCAAGGGCATCACTGATGATAGCGCCCCAGTCGCCGCCTTGGGAGACGTAACGGTCATAGCCGAGACGCTTCATCAACATGTCCCATGCGGCAGCGATGCGTGAGGATTCCAGCCCGTACTGGTCGGTTTCTGCGAAAAACCAAAGCCGGGTATCGACGGGAGCACCAGATGGAACGCTTCGTCTGCCTTGCCGCCATGCGCCGTCGGATCGGTGAGTGGCCCGATAACGTTCAGGAGTTCGAAGACAGACCCTGGCCAGCCATGCGTCATTATGAGCGGCAGGGCGTTTTCATGTCTTGAACGTACATGGATGAAATGGATGTCCAGCCCATCAATGTTGGTCAAGAACTGGGGTACCGCGTTGAGCTGCTCTTCGGCCTTTCGCCAGTCGTAGGACGTCCGCCAATAATTGACGAGCTCCCTCAGTTGCGCCGATTGCACGCCCTGAGACCCGTCGATCACCGTTTCGTCATGCGGCCAGCGGGTCACGGCAAGACGCTGCCGCAAATCGGTGAGTGCGGTCTCAGGAATGACAGCCTGGAACGGCCGGATCGCCCCGGCGGCGGGCACTGCATCGACCGCGTCAGCTGCGATTGCCACCAGTGGGAGGATGGCGGTGGACAGTCCTATCGCAGCACTGCCGACCAACAGAGAGCGTCGGGACATCTGCAGTGCATGATTTGATTTTTGTACTGTCATGGCTGCCATCCTTCTTTTGGGGCTTATTTGACCAGTTCGACGAGGGCGACGCCCTTACTGACGATGTAGGTGGCAAGTTCCGACGCCTTGGCGGCACCGACGTTCCTGGCGGAATGCGGTGTTCCAGCAGGAATGAAGAGCGACTGGCCTGCTCTGAGCGTGACAGGCTTTTGCCCCTCGAGCTCGTACTCAAGCGTACCCTCGATTACATAGGCGACTTCCTCTCCGGGATGCCTATGGCTGACCGCGAAGACGCCTGGCGCGAAGTCGACCCTGACCTGGACAACTTCCTTTCCGGGGACGCTGATGTCGCTTTTGATGAGATCGGTTCGCTGCACCTGCAATTGCTGGGCCTGGACCGTCGAAAACGGCATAATGGACAGCGCAATGGCTGAGATGATGATCATGTGAGTGTTCATTTGTTTTTACCTTTTAGGTTTCAGATGTTGCGGATAGGACGGCGAGGGCGGGTTGCCCAAGCTCTGTCTCAGAGCGGCAGGGGCTGACCGGCCTGTTCCGCTACGATGTATGCGGCGTACCAGTCTGACCAGTTTGCATCATGTTGATCACCGTTCCGCTTTTCGTGTTCGCCGTGTGCGGAGGCGGCGCGTCGAAGCGCCGCCGCAAGCTCGGTCGATGACGTGAAGATCGTTGTGTTCGTGTCCACGCGGCCTGGCAGCCTGTCGGTCACCTCCTGCAGGAGCCAGGTGTTGCCGTCCGGGTCACTGAATGTGGCGAACGACCCGTAGCTGCGCCGCTTCGGGTCTCGGCCGCTGATCGCAGGCTTTCCCGGACCTGCACGGTGAAACACGTCGCTTACCGCGACGCCGCGGACTATAAGCTCGGCCCGCGTCGTCTCGATGTCAGAGACGATAAGAAAGAGGCCCTGAGCTGAGCCTGGCTCAGCTGATGTAGCATTCGTTCCAAAGTGCACGGAACTGGGTGAGCCGGAAGGTGTAACCTGCACGACCCTGAACGCATCTCCGACAGTAAAGTCGGCATCCAGTCTCCAGCCAAGGTCTGTGTAGAAAGTCTTGGCGCGTTCCACATCCGAAACCGGGATGGTGACGACCTCGAGCTTCATGTCCAGAGATCGGCCGTGTGCGGTCTCAATTGTGGGTTTGGAATTTTTGTCTCCCTGATGGGCTTCTTCTAACTGTGGCATTGTCGTTTCCTCTTCTCTTGTTGGTTGGTTGATGTGCATCGGCACTAAACGGTGGCCGGGGTGCGGTAGCGAGCCGACGGGGTGCTAAGGGAAAGGCTCGGGATCAGTCTTTGCCGTGCCGCTTCGTATGCGTCCCAATCGGCCTCATCCGGAAGTGAGGGAATCGTGACGTGTTCGCCCTGGTCCAGGCCGGCAAGTGCTGCATCGACGAGGTCATCCGATTGCATGACCATCTTGCTGGGCAGGTGTTCCAAGGAGCCACCGGCCGCGACCCAGAATTTGGTCGCGGTGGCTCCGGGGAGCACGGTTTGGATACGGATATTCCTGTCGGAAAGCTCCTTGTGAAGGGATTGGCCGAACGCCAGTACAAAGGATTTGGTACCGCCATAGACTCCGTTCAAAATCTCCGGCGCGATGGCGACGGCCGAGGAGATGTTGATGATCGTGCCACGTCCGCTGGCCACGAAAGGCGGAACAACAGCGTATGTAAGCCGTGTCAGCGCGATGATATTCAAGGCGATCATCGCCTCCATCTCATCGACGTTTGATTCAAGCAGCGATACCAGGGCGCCGACGCCGGCGTTGTTGACCAGCATGGTGATGGCGGGATTGGTGGCCAACAGCGTCTCGATTCCCTTCAGATCCGCCTTGTCGTTGAGGTCGGCAGCGACTGTCTGCACGTTACGATCCGTTGCGCTGACCAGGCGGTGGGCCACGTCGGCCAACGCGCTTTGGTTGCGTGCCACGAGGATGAGATCGTACCCGCGATGCGCCAGGCGATCGGCGTAGATCGCTCCGATACCCGCCGAGGCGCCTGTGATCACGGCGATACCTTTTTTGGAGGTTGTCATTGGAAATTCCCCTGTTTGATTTGCGTGGTTCGATCCGTCCGAGGAACCGACAGTTAGTCCTGGGTGAGGGCCTCGGTGTAATGACCAAGCTTGCGTTCGATCTCGCCGTTGGTTTGCAGGCCCAGTTTCATAAGTTGGGTGATTTTGGCTTGCGCCTCAGGACGTTGAACGGATGTTATGAATGCATCCCATCCAGCGGCGATCTCCGGATCACTGGGAAGGCTTGCGAAATCGACCAGCCGCTTGGTGTCGGCAATCGCTTTGCCGTCAAAGTTCGAGATGCGCATGGCGAGCGCATTCACGAAACCGTCAAGCTGATCATCCGGCATCGAGCGGTTAACGTAGCCATATCTCTCGGCCAGTTCGCCGTCGATGTCGTCGGCGCCTAGCAGAATTTCCAGTGCCCGCCCGCGGCCCACCAATCTTGGAAGCCTTGCCATCGGTCCGCCACCCGGCACGAGCGCCGCGCCGACTTCCCATTGAGACAGGATGGCCTTTTCGCGGCTTGCGAAACGCATATCGCTCGCTAACGCAAGTTCGCTCCCGACACCGGTCGCTCTTCCACGGATCAAACTGATCGATACGACCGGCGCCCGAGACAACCGTACCAACATATCTGGGAGAGGATGAAGACCTGTAGGCCCGGAGGGCAAGCCAGTGGAATCCGACAGCGGAGGAACAAAATCATAGTGGGTGAGGAAGAACCCGGGAACCGCGCTATCGAATACGACGACCTTGAGGTTCGGATCATTTTCGATCGCGGTGATCACGGTGTTAAGCTGCGGGATGGTTTCCGGGCCGAAGATGTTGAATGGCGGATTATTGAATGTTACGCGCCAGTAGGAAGGCGTGCGGCGCTCCACAAGAACCTGATTTGTGGATGACGTCGCGCTTTGGGGCATAGTTTTTGCCGTCACTTGGGTTGTCGCGATTTGAGCGAGTGCGGTAGCGCTCAATTCCGCGCCGACCGCCGGGGCCGCGCTGGCACTCATGATGGCGACGGCCAATATTCCTGCTGAGACAGCACTGTGTCGGTTTGCTCCAATGAAGTTTCGCTGGGTCGGGACATTCTTCTCTAATGCTGCGGCACGAAGCGGCGACTTCTCCAATCGCCCGTGCGGTACAGTTGAAAGTGATACTGATGACATGTCGCGCTCCTGTATTGAATCGCCAACTCTCAGACGGTTACGTTGGAATCTTCGGTGGCCGGCGGCCCGTTTTCGTGATGAAGAGATGGTAGGCGCAGTTCAATTGGGGCGCCACTTAAGCTCCGTGAGCAAACCTGAAATATCCTGAAACCGTCTGATTGTTGCCGATAGGGGTCGATACCGTTCCATGCACGCGATAAGCGGCGGCCATTGCGCGTAAGCGATGCCTAAATTATAAATTGGCGGACCTGAACAAATTGAGACGGTCATCGTGGTGGGACAGATCGAACTACGCGTGTTTGAGTTCCGCGGTTGGGAGGTCGATCTCGCGCGTCGAGAATTGCGCTCTTTTGGCTCCGTGGTACCGATCGGCAGCCGCGCCTTCGAGATTATCGAGACATTGTTAGCTTCGGACGGCGAACTGGTAACGAAGGACGATTTGATGAAGCGGGTGTGGCCCGGTCTCGTCGTCGAAGACAACACGATTCAGGTCCATATTTCTGCGATCCGGAAGGTTCTCGCCGACGATCGAGATATCCTCAAGACAATTGCCGGCCGGGGCTACCGGCTGCTCGGCGACTGGACCGCGCGGCAAGAAAATACTACCACGCAGCACCATCTGCACGAGCGGGCGCAGTCCCCGGTGTTTCCCTTCACGACCAATATTCCGATGGCAACATCGCCGCTCGTAGGGCGCGAGACTGCAGTCGAACAACTCAGCGACCTTGTCTCAGCCCATCGTGTAGTGACACTGACCGGGCCGGGCGGCATCGGAAAGACAGTGCTGGCATCGGAAGTTGGACGCAGGTTGTTTCCAAAGTTCCAGGGCGACGTCTTATTTATTGAGCTAGTGTCGTTATCAGATCCCGACTTGGTTCCGTCGACAGTTGCTCATGTCCTCAATTTGCAAACACACGGTGAAAATCTCTCGCCGGAATTGGTGGCCAGGGCGATCGGCGACAGGAGGGCCATGCTGGTCTTCGACAACTGCGAGCACGTCATCGAGGCCGCAGCCGCGCTTACCGAAAACATCGTTCGCGGGTGTCCGAATGTCTGCGTGTTAGCGACCAGCCGGGAGCTCCTTCGCATCGACGGTGAATTTGCCTACTCCGTGCTTGCACTGGAGGTGCCGGCATTGGAATTTGAGGGCTCGCAGGACGCTTTGGATCATAGCGCCGTGCAATTGTTCGTTGCTCGGACGCGTTCACTGCGGACAGATTTTGAGCCGTCGGGTGAGAAAATTTCGGCGATGGCTTCGATCTGCCGTCAACTCGACGGCATTCCACTCGCTATAGAGTTAGCAGCTGCTCGGGCGGCAACGCTCGGTATCCAGCAGGTCGCAGGACGCCTTGACGATCGCTTTGCGTTGCTTACTGGCGGCCGTCGCACCGCCCTGCCGCGACATCAGACGCTACGCGCGACGCTGGATTGGAGTTACGATCTCCTGCCCGAGGCCGAGCGCCGGCTCCTTCGGCACCTTGGAATATTCCCTGCGGGGTTCACGATCGAGGCGGCCACCGCAGTGGTTGATGAGATGGAATCGAGTGTCGCACTTGGTATTTCCAGCCTGGTTTCCAAGTCACTGGTAGTGCTGGAGGGATCGGAGGCGGCACGACGGTGGCGGCTGCTCGAATCCGTTCGAGTTTACTCGCTCGAGAAGCTTGCGGCCTTAGATGAACATGGGCGGGCCATGCGCCGCCTCGTGGAATTTTGCCTGCTGCTGTTTTCACCGCTAGCATTAGGGAGCGAGTCCGACGTGATGGTCGACGACCTTGAAGAGTACCGCCGCGAGATTGGCAATCTTCGTGCGGCGTTAAATTGGGCGTTGTCGCCTGGTGGAGACGCTGCTCTCGGAGTTGCGCTTGCAGCCGCTGCAAGCGATTTCTGGCTCGGTGTTTCGCTGGTCGCTGAGGCAGGCGAGTGGGCTGGAAAGGCGCTCGGACAGCTCGGCGACGCCACCGGAACCCGCTCGGAAATGGTTTTGCGATGCAGCCTCGGCTACGCCCTGATCTATACTCAGGGGATGAGCCCTCACGCGCGCGACATGCTTCTCGGGGGTCTGGCGCTTGCCCATGCATTCCAGGATTTCGACTACCAGCAGCGCGCCAGCGGTGGACTGTGGCTATTTTCCGCTCGCTCGATGGCATTGAAGGACGCGCTCGCCTTTGCTCGCAAGTATGAGAAGGTTGCCGGAGGAGATTACCTCCAGTCTCACGCAACGGCTGCTTGGATGATTGGAATACCGCAAACCTATATGGCGATGCATGGCGAGGCCAATGAGCGGCTGCAGCGGGCGATTGACCATTATCCTTCCGCGAGGCGGCGGCGCGATATGATGCGCCTTGGCGCCGATGTGCGAACGTCGGCAAGAGCGCACAATACCGTCAATCTTCTGTCGCAAGGTTTTTTGGATGCAGCGTCTCGAACGGCAGACAGCGCGATTAGTGAGGCGCGTGAGACAAATCAACCATTCGTGCTATGTGTGGCCCTTGCGTGGGCAGCCGGCTTCGTCGCGTTAAGCCTTGGCGAATTTGACAAGGCAAGAACCTTAGGCGAGGAACTCGTGCATCTCGCGTACAAACACGGGTTGCGCCCGTTCTACGCAGTAGGTCTCTGTATCCGAGGCAGCCTGGCGGCTAGAAGTGACAACCCAGAGGCGGGGATCGACCCTCTCCGCTCAGGCCTCGCGGAAATGCAGCAAACAACTTATCTTCTGTTCTATCCCTTTTTTTCCACGGAGCTTGCCGCCGCATTGGGAGCGATCGGTCGGTTCGACGAGAGCCTTGAGGAAATCGGCAAGGCGCTGCGCTTTGCGGTCGAGACGGAATACCGCTGGTTCGTGCCTGAAATTCTTAGGGTACAAGCTGGACTTCTCGTCCTGCGGGGTTCCGGTGATCCGGCGTTGATCGAGAGTCTCCTACGCCAATCCATGGCGCAGGCTAGTGCGCAGCAAGCGGTTTACTGGGAACTGTCTGCGGCTGTGTCTTTGGCAGAGCGATTGCGAGTTGTGCAAAAACACGACGAGGCTCTTGAGGTCCTTGCGCCTGTATATGGTCGTCTTAGTGAGGGATTCTTTGCGCCGAGGGTCAAACTGGCCAAAAAACTATTAGACGAACTGACATAATTCGTGTCGTTCCGCAGTCGAAAGATACCTCAGGATGGAGGTCGATTTGGCTTTCGAACCTGGCGCTAGTCGGTGGGCGACCGGCGACATCGAGAAGGTTAGATCGAACGGCATTCCGAAATTGATCGAGGAAGGAAGGACGTTCCCCTTCCTATTTTCGCCTCAGAATCCGAGTGAGGAACTGCTGTATCCGATCGAGAAAGTGGAAGCGGCCCTTGACGAGGTCATGTCTAAATACCAGGTCGATCGCACGCGGGTCTATGTCGTGGGCTTCAGCCGCGGCGGTTTCGGGACTTTGGGGAGGGCGGAACAGTTTCCAGATAAATTTGCCGCTGTCGTTCCGATCGCTGGTGGCGGCAATCGCCACTATCTGAGCAGAACAAATGAGAAGGCGGCCTTTTGGGTGTTCCACGGCACCAATGACGACGTCATTCCATTGTCGGATTCGGTCGTGCTTTACGAGCGTCTTGTCGGCCTGAAGCGCAATGCTCGTTTGAGTGTTCTGGAGGGCGTGGACCACTCGGGCGTCGAGTGGGCCGCCTTAAACGATCCTGCGCTTTGGGATTGGCTTTTGAAGCAGCGCCTTGAGATCGCGCCACAGTAGACCTGTGAATCCTTTCGATAGTCATAAGGAGAGTGATGAAAGCTGCCGTTCCAAATTCTCATCTCTCGCGTTGTCGACTACCCTGTTCCTCTAGGGCTAAAACCCACTCAACACATTGATCTGGATTGACAATTGTGATTCAATCGCTCCACAAGAGGAGTTTTGGTCATGGCAGGTGAATTCTGGCTTGATGATCGGCAGTGGTCCAACATTGCGCCTTTGCTTCCAATCAACCAGCCTGGCGCTCATCGCATCGATGACCGCCGGGTCATCAGTGGCATTATTCATGTGCTGCGGTCGGGTTGCCGGTGGCGGGATTGCCCTGCCTGCTACGGACCGCCAACGACAATCTAAAACCGGTTCCATCGCTGGTCGGCACGCGGAATATGGCGGCGATTGTTTGACGCCTTGGTGCAAACGACCGACCGGGATATCCACATGATTGACAGCACCACGTCCAAGGCCCATCGATCGGCAGCAGGAGGAAAAGGGGGGCGGATGGCGAAGCAATCGGCCGCTCGCGGGGCGGTAGATCGACAAAAATTCATGCTGTTGTCGATAGTCGCGGCCGTCCCGTCGCACTCAGGATAACTCCGGGCCAGCGAGGCGACGCACCCATTGCCGTGCCTCTGCTCGCAACCCTGCCGCCAAGCCGCCTATGCGCCGCTGACACGGCCTATGACAGCAACGCCCTGCGCGCCTTCCTCATCGCGCGCGGCACCGAACCTGTGATCCCCAACAATCCAACCAGAAAACGAATCCAGCCTTTCGATCCTGTGGCGTACAAACGTAGAAACATCATCGAACGCACCTTCTGCCGCCTCAAGGATTGGAGACGCGTCGCAACTCGATATGACAAGCTTGAAACCAACTTCACAGCAACATGCTACATCGCCGCCATCTTCATATGGTGGGCCGATTGAGTCTCGACCCTAAAGCAGCGGTCGTGATCCTGCCATGCTTTTTCGCGATCACCCACGCCACGCCGAGGCGTGATTCTGAATGATATAAGGAGTTTTGATTTGTTGAAGACCACGTTTGCCGCCACCGTCGCCGTAGTTGCTTTGACCCAAGTCGCCAGCGCTTCCAGCGACAGCGCATGGAATGCCTTGTTCGCCAAGGCGAATGGCACCTGCATCGGCCAATCGCGAATGGTGTCTCCCGAAGCGACCGCGCCGGTGGTCTTCGACGATGCGGCGGGCAAGATTGCGATTCTTCTTCGTGAGAAGATCGGTAAGTCGAAGAAGGTGGTGAACCTCATCTGCCTGTACGACAAGAAGTCCGGCAAGGCGTCCATCGCAGAGTACCAATGGCTGGGACAGTAAAAAACAATGGCCCGGCGATTTCGTGCAAGAAATCGCCGGGCGGGGAACGAGGCTGACGCCTCGTTCCCCGCACTGCTACTGCAGTCTCTGCACCAACGCCTCCAGCGCTTCCGGACCCTTTGTCGCCCATTCCTGGATCGCCGTCGGATCGACGCCCTTCCGACGCATTGCCTCCGCGAATTCGTCGACGTCCACCCGGTTCAACTCGGCGATGTGTGCCGCATTCCCGACCGTCACTCGGGTGCCCAGAGTCTGCAGGATGAAGCTTCCGCCGCTGCTGTGCGCGAACGCGTCGCGGAGGCCAGCGAGGGAGACGCCCAGCTTGTCAGCCATTGCGAACACCTCGACAACGTTTCGCATGTTCGAGACGGTGAGAGCGTTGTTGCATAGTTTCGCCATCTGTCCGGATCCGGCCGCTCCCATCGCCACGATATGCTTGCTATGGCACTCGATGACCGGCCGGGTTCGATCCAGCGCATCGGTCCGCCCGCCGACGAAACAGGTCATGGATCGCGCCTCCGCGCCAGGACGCCCGCCGCTGACCGGCGCGTCCAGGAAATGCACGCCCTGTTCTTCGGTCATTCGTTCGAAGCCTTCGGCCTCGGCGGGATCGCCGGTCGCATGGCTCACGACTGTCCCTCCCTTGCCTAATGCGGGGAGCAGGGAGGGGTCAGACAGAAGGTCATGCAGGTCGGAATCGCCACGAAGGCACAGGCAGAGAACGTCCACCTTTCCTGCAAGTTCGACAGGATCGTTCTCTTTCATGTGCCGGGCGCCCCGAAGCCCGTCATAGGAGACGGCCCGTCGCGCCCAGACGTGCAGATCGAACTTCTTCGCGATCGCTATGGCCATCGGCGCACCTTGATCGCCGAGGCCGATGAAGCCTACCCGAACGGCGTCGCTCATTTCGCTTCCCCCACGATCCGGAGCGCCATTTCCCACAGTCGATCCGCATTGGCGCTGTCGAGCGCGTAGGGCGCGACGCCTTCGAGCTTTCCATCCAGCCGCCGAGCGATCACGGGCGCCTCTTGGCAATTGTCGAAATATCGGCCGTTGACGCCCTCGACGAGGGGCGACGCTGCAAGCAGCACGGACGTCGAGGCGCCTTGCTCAGGGTTCTTGCGAAGGTGTTCAGGAGTCTTGAGACCACCGGTGTGCCTCTGAAGGTTTGTTGCGATGGCACCAGGATTGAGGGAGTTTGAGACGATGCCATCGGACGACCATCGATCTTTGATCCCAACCGACAGAAGGATGCAGGCCGTTTTTGATTGAGCGTATCCCAGCAGCGGATTGTACTGTGCGAAGTGGAAGTGCGGATCATCCCAGATGACTGGGCCAAAGAGGCTGCCGTTCGAGCTTACGGATACGACTCGAGCGCCGTTGGCGGCGGCGAGGTAACGACGTAGCCCGACCGTCAGCGCGAAGTGGCCCAGGAAGTTCGTGCCGAACTGAAGCTCGCATCCTTCATCGGTCCGCTCGAGTTCCGGCACCATCATGACGCCAGCATTGTTCACAAGAGCGTGAATTGGTTTGTCCCAGTCGGACACGAACCTGTGTACCGACTGCAGGTCGGCGACGTCTAGCGGACGGACGTCAATTTTCGAGTTGCCGGTCTCCGCCCTCAGGCCGCTTGCAACTTCCTCAGCGGCGTCGACACGCCTTGCCGCTATGGTCACAGACGCACCCGCCGCAGCGAGGCTCTTCACCGTTTCAATGCCTATGCCGCTAGCCCCGCCAGTCACGACTATTGTCTTGCCGAACAGATCGACGCCAGCGAGAACCTCAGATGCGGTCGATGTGAAGCCGAATGGAATTTGCTTAGACATTTTAGTTCCTTTCGTT
Organism: Pararhizobium sp. DWP1-1-3; assembly: GCF_049896125.1. Classification (NCBI taxonomy): domain Bacteria; kingdom Pseudomonadati; phylum Pseudomonadota; class Alphaproteobacteria; order Hyphomicrobiales; family Rhizobiaceae; genus Pararhizobium; species Pararhizobium sp. DWP1-1-3. Next base: position 294,266 of record NZ_JAFCTR010000003.1, on the reverse strand, counting down.
GGGTTGTGTTTGAGATAGCATTTAGTCATTGTGCTGATTAGATGGACAACGACCAACGGCATGCTGAGAGATTTCGAACGGTAGGCGCCTTGTCGCCCGCCGAGCTGGCAGCTTTCGCTGGGGTCGCGGAGTACGGCGGTTTTCGAGCTGCGGCTCGACGAAGCGGTCTCAGTCCTTCCGCTCTCAGCCACAGCGTCGCGAGCCTGGAGACCCGCCTCAATGTGCAGCTTTTCCACCGCTCCACCCGCAACGTATCGCTCACCGACGCCGGCAGACGATTTTTCGCCCGACTTCGCCCAGCACTTGCTGAGATCGCCGACGCCGCCGACGAACTTGGCGAGTTCAGTTCCAAGCCTTCTGGAACGTTGCGGATCAACGCGGATGCGGCGGCCGCAGAGCAGGTCCTGGCTCCTTTGATGCTCGAATTCATGGCGGCGTTTCCTGACGTGCGGGTCGAAATCGTCAGTGAACGACGGCTTGTCGACATCGCTGAAAACGGGTTCGATTGCGGCATCCGTTCCAGCGAAATCATCTCGGAGGACATGGTCGCAATCCCAGTCGGGCCGATGCAGCAGCATATCGTCGTCGCCGCACCAGGGTATGTTGCAGGCCGTCCTGCGTTACGATCGCCAGCTGACCTACAAGACCATCGTTGCGTTCAGCTACGAATGCCCGGAGGCGGCCTGTACCGCTGGGAGTTCGAACGGAGAGGGGAACCACTGGTCGTCGAAACAACGGGCGGCCTCGTGCTTGACAATTCTAGGCTCATTCTTGCAGCGGCGGTCCATGGCTACGGCCTTGCATACGTGACGAAGTGGATGGCTTCACCCGCCCTGGAAGCCGGAGCTCTGGTGGAACTGCTAGGAGAGTGGACACCGCCCTATCCGGGACTGCATCTCTATTACCCCAGACACCGCCATCTGAATGCCTCCATGCGGGCATTCGTCGCTTTCCTGCGCGATCAAAACCACCCCGAGAGGATGGCCCGGTCCTAACATCACCTGACCGCTGACCGGCCGCTACAAATCGGCGTGGCGATTTCGATCCGTCACTACGGGAGAGATTGCGCGCATGTGGTCGCGCAGGTCGCGCCCTCTGCCGAAGGCGACGCGGGGTCGCCGACTGCGAGCTTCATTGCAGCTATCTCCTGCCGCTGATCGGCGATGATCTTCTGCGCGATCTCTCGAATCCTCTGGTTCTTGCCGTGTTTCACGACCGCGGCCGCCATGTCGATGGCGCCCTGATGGTGCGGCGTCATCATTGCCACGAAGTCGCGATCAACGTCTCCCGTCGGCTTCACATCCATCTCCGTCATCATCTTGCTCATCGCGGCCGCATTTTCGGCCATGTAGGCCGCTTCGTGTCCGCTGACATTCATGTGCGCCATGCTGCCATGGACCGCGTCTTCGGCAGCGACGGGATTGATGAAGAGGGTTTCGGCGGCAAGCATGGCGAGGATGATCCGCAGGTACTTCGTTCGCATTGAACTACCTTTCTCTATTGACGTCCGCGTCCACGCTCACGGGGAGTAGTGGCTGAACACGAGGTCCTTCGACCCGTTCAGTTTCTGGTGACAGGCAAAACAGCTCTTCAAGAGCGGCTCGCTTCGGTTGGCGATCCCATTTTCGAATTGTCCGTAGCCCCAGCCGCCGCTTTCGGCATATTTCTTCGAGTCCTTCACGCTGATCTGGACGTTCGTCGGATCGCCGGCGACAAAGGATTGGGGCGCCGGAAATACGGCGTCGTTTTCCGGCGACGACTTGTAGACGTATGCCAGGCGGGCGATTATCGAACCGTCTGGAAAAGGCTTCTTGCCCGAGCGGAACGCCTCATAGGCGACGTCATTTCCAAGGATAGCGCGAATGTCGTTGTTCTTGCCCGCCTCGTGGGCGACGGTAATCATGCGCCAGTTCCGGTACCCTCCGGGAAGACTGACGCCGTAGACCGGCGAAACGTTTTCCACCGCGCCGCCGATGGCCGCTGCGGCGATCGAGACCGCGGAAACGCCCAGGAACGATATCCATAGTCTTGGGGCTTTCTGCATTTTAACCTCCGAATCAGAGTGAGTTCACGCTGACGGCTCCAACCGCGTGTATTTGAGGGGTGTTCTAGCGATCTCCATTCCTGAGGCTCCGAACCCCATTCCGAGCACACTATGGTGGGAGTTCGCACGCATATTTCGAATTCGTGCGATGATGGCCCATGCGCCGGGAAAGGAGACGCGCGCGAAATCGTACGCTTTCGATAAACGCAGGTCGGGGGCGTCGTCATGATGAAGTTAGGCCCAACTAGGATCGCTCATGACCTACAATCCAGAGATGCTTGCTTCTCGAGTTTCTCGTAAACGTCGGATCATTTGGTCGATCATAAGGGGCGGCCTGGCCCTTCTCTTTGGCCAGGTCGCCGAACATCTCCTCGCTCGACGGCCCACGGACCATTTGCATCATGGAATACCAAACGCATGACGCCGACGATGTCCGCTCTGGCGTTCAACACGTTCCAGGCATAGCATTCTCACCTTTCGACCCGGGTGTCTGGAGCGATGGGGGACACATGAGCCAAAGACAGGGTGGGGAAGGTTCTTCGCTGGTGGTCGTCATCGAGGACGACCGGGGCGTTCGCGAGTCTCTCGTCGGCCTACTCCGGTCCATGAGGTTCGACGTGGAGGCATTTTCCTCCGTGGGTGAGTTCTGGGCGAAGGGGCAACTGGCATCTGTGGGATGCATGATCCTGGACGTCAGGCTTCCCGGCCAGAGCGGCATCGAATTCTACGAGGAAGTGCGCTCGCGCGGTTTCCTCAAGCCGGTGATCTTCATGTCCGGGCATGCCGACGTGCCGATCGCCGTTCGCGCAATGAAGGCCGGCGCGGCGGAATTCCTCACCAAGCCCGTCAGAGAGCAGGATCTGCTTGATGCCGTCCATGCCGCGCTGAGACGAGAGAGCGGCTCGGTGAAGAAAGAGGCGGCGGCCGCGGGCGCGCGCGCCAACTTCGACAGGCTCACGAAGCGGGAGCAGGAGGTCCTCGTGCTCGTCGTGGAGGGAAAGCGCAACAAGCAGATTTCATCGATGCTAGGTATCACTGAAGCGACAGTGAAGTTGCACCGCGGAAACGTCATGCAGAAGATGCATGTGCAGACGCTACCCGAACTCGTACGCCACTATGACCTTCTCGAGCTGGGCGGGAGAGGCAGCCCATCGATTGGAAACTAGCATTCGACCCACGTGCGCTCGCACGTGAGTTGGCAGCGGGCGCCCCACCCTGGGGATCGGGGCAACAGGATCGTTCGATGACTGAAACTGTCAATCCGCCTCTCGTAATCTGCGTCGAGGACGACGCGTCGGTTCGCGACGCCCTCAGGGGCCTGCTGCGGGCATCCGGGTTTCGCGTAGCCGCATTCGCCTCCGCCGAAGAGTTTCTCGCCTCGGCGGAACTGGCCGCCGCGCGTTGCTTGATCACCGATATACACCTTGCCGGGATTTCAGGACTGGATCTGCTCGACAAGCTTTCGGACATGGCGCTCACCATTCCATCGATCCTGATAACCGCTCACGCAGACGCCGCGAACGGAAGCCGATCTCGCAGCTCCAGCGCGACCAACGTGTTCCTCAAGCCGGTCAATCCTTCCGATCTGCTTGACGCCGTCCGGGTCGCATTGAAGGCCGACCCGGTATAAGGCCTAACGCTTCAAAGCGTAGCGTTGGCGTACGTCTTCCGCGGCCGCAGGCCCTGCCGTCCAGCGGAAATTGGGGTGCGACATCGGTCGACCGCTCACGGCGTCCGTAAGGACGGGTTCCGCCTCCGCTCCGGTCTCGGCGTCGACGATCACAACGCTCTTGCCCTCGGGGGCGAAGTGCCGGTTGCCAAACGCGAGCATGGCATGGAGAACCGTCTCGAAGTCGCGGCATCGTTCTGTGGCGATGTATTCGTAGCGGGGCGGCGACGCGCTGTAACGACGGCGCTCGAGCATCCCCGCTTCGACCAGAGATTTAAGACGTCTGGCGAGCATGCCCGGTGCAATTCCAAGGCTGCGCTCGAACTCCTCGAAACGCGAATATCCGTGCAGAGCGTCGCGGAGGATCAGCATCGACCACCACTCGCCAAGCTGCTCGAGGCTCCGTGCGACGGGGCATTGCATGGTCTCAAAACTCTTGTGCTTCAAGGCGAAGTCCAGACTTGAAAGGCATGCGTGGGAAGGCTAGGAGTTAACTACTATTATGGTAGTTACTACGAGACGTTGCTAGGGAGCAAGGTCTCGGTGATCAACGGAGCGATAAATGCTTGAGATGCGCGAAACCATGGTTAGAGGTGAACCGTCTTCCGGCGCGAGGGCTGCGTCGGACCGCCGACCGTCGGTTTCCGATCGGGAGGCGGACGCACTTGTTGCCGAAATGGGAAAACGAGCAAGGGGCGCATCGGCAATCCTGTCGCTAGCGCCCACCGTACAGAAAGCGGAAGCGCTTCGAGCCGCAGCTCGTCTGACCCGTGAGGCGAAGTCGGATATTCTTGCCGCGAACGCCGAAGACGTCCACGAAGCCGACCAGGTTGGAATCACGCCACCTATGCGGGATCGGCTGAAGCTGGATGCAGCCCGCGTCGAGCAGATCGCGGCCGCACTCGAGTCCGTTGCCTCGCTCGACGATCCCGTCGGAAAGGTGATCGACAGCAAGGTGCAGCCGAACGGGCTGTTGCTGAAGCGGATCAGAGTTCCGCTCGGAGTGGTCGGCATCATTTTCGAAAGTCGCCCGAACGTCACCATGGACGCCGGTGGTCTCGCCCTGATGTCTGGCAATGCCGCGTTGCTGAGAGGAGGCTCCGACGCCGAGCGCACCAATTTCGCGCTCCATGCAGCCTTGACGGATGGCATCGTCGAAGCAGGGCTGCCGCGCAACGCGGTTCAGGTGGCGCCGACGACTGATCGCGCGATAGTAGGAGCATTGCTGCGAGCACAAGGTCTCATCGACGTAATCATCCCGCGCGGTGGGAAAGGGCTCGTCGAGCGGGTACTGGCAGATGCGCGCGTGCCGGTCCTCGCCCATCGTGACGGCATCAATCACTCCTTCGTCCATGCCGCAGCCGATCCGGACATGGCCGAAAGGATCGTCGTCAACGCGAAGATGCGGAGAACGATCGTATGCGGTTCAACGGAGACCCTGTTGATCGACCGCCGATATCCTTATGCGCGCAAGCTTGTCGCCGCGCTTGCCGACGCCGGCTGTGCATTGCGCGCCGACGACTTGTCAATCGACCTGGACCCCCGGATGGTTCCAGCGACGTCTGAAGACTGGGATACCGAGTATCTCGACGCGATATGTTCGGTCGCGATGGTCGATGGGGTGGAAGGGGCGATCGCGCATATAGGGCGGCATTCATCTCAGCACACAGATGCGATCATCACAGCGGACGAGGAGGCCGCGTCTCGCTTCCTGTCGGGTGTCGACAGCGCGATCGTCATGTGGAACGCTTCGACCCAGTTCGCCGACGGTGGCGAATTCGGGCTGGGCGCCGAGATCGGCATCTCGACCGGGCGTCTCCACGCGAGAGGCCCAGTCGCACTCGAGGGGCTCACGACGTACAAGTGGCAAGTCATCGGCACAGGGCAATCGCGGCCTTAGGACGGTCGCAGCCGTCTCCAAGCGTATACCACGGTCTCTCACGCGAACTCTTTCGACTTTGACGGCTACAAGGACGACACTCGGCCATGAGATGGTTGCCGCTTAGGGAAGGTCCCGGCGGTCGCCGATCCGGCAAGTCAGTTTGGAGATCGTCATGGCCCGAGAGACAGTTACAACACCCAGCGCTCGCGACATACGCGGTCCGTGCCCGCTGATCCCCATCGAGGACGAGCCAGCGCCGGAACTCATTGTCGACCAGCCGTTGTCCGATCCTCTGTCGCGCGGCTAGGTGTTCATTCAGTACTGGGCGGAAAACCTTCGTATCGTCCCAGTCTTCGGAAGGGCCGCCCTTCAGGTCTCGCCGCGGATCGGTCACGTTCAAGTAAGGTCGACGATCTGCCCTGGCACTTCGTCGACGCCAGCGGCGAGACTTTGATCATCGTCGGTCTCCGGCGGGGCAGGCATAAGGTTTTCGTCGAACTCGCCGATCCCAGTCATCGTGTCCTCGCGGCGAAGACGGTCAGCTTCGACATACCGGAAGGGTCTAGTCCGAACATCTAGCTCCACGGAGATCGCTCGCGGAACCCGCCAACCACGCACCGCCTGATCCCCTAACAGGCCGCGATCTCCGAAAGCAGGCCCTCGCGATCCCCCACCGCGAGGGCCTGTTCTTTTGCGACCGGTCTGGAGTCGTTGCATCTCATATGCCTGAATCGTGTCCATCGCCAAAACCCCGGCAGGCGTTGGGCGCCTGCCGGGGTTCTATTTTCAAGATATTGGCGGAGGAGTGGTCACGCGGCGTCGCGTTCCACTTTCGGGAAATCGATGTCCGTCTTGAAGACTTCGTTGAGATAGTTGGTGAACGTGTTCGCGGCGACATGCGCGACGATCTCCAGCAGCTCGCCGTCGTCGAATCCTGCTGCCTTTACGTCATCGACGTCCTCAGTCGAGATGCCACCTCGCGCCTCGGCGATCCTCACTGCGAACTTGACTGCGGCGCCGGCTCTCGCCTCAGACGACCCGCCGCGCCTCGCGGCCGCGATCTCCTCGAGGCTAAGCTTGGTGACATGCGTCCCGGTGTAGGTATGAGCGGCAAGACAATATTCGCACCCGTTTTTTTGCGCGATGGCCAACGCGATCCGCTCGCGGATCTTCTTGTCGAGCCTACCTTTACCGAGCGCTCCGTTTAGCGCCACGTAGGCGTCCAGGACCGCAGGACTGTTGGACATCATCCTGAAGACGTTTGGAAGCGAGCCGATCTGCGTCCTGACCGCCTCTAGCGTTGCTTTCGATGCTTCCGGTGCAGCCTCCAGGGTGGCTGGGATTGGAATGCGTGCCATGATTTTCTCCTTCCGTGGGTTGTGCGTTCTAGTGAAGATCGGAGGCAGGTTTGCCATCTGGCTCATTCCGCCGGTGATCGATGACGAGCGGGGGACGCCGAGCCGGGCCATCGGCGGCTGGGCCTGGCCCTCGACGGCTGTCCCGCCATCTGCCAGGAGTCACCGACATAATCCTTCTGAAGACAGTCGTGAAATGCGGCTGGTTTTGAAAACCGGTCTGCAGCGCCACCTGAACGAGGGCGAGATCCGAGAAGGCAAGCAGCCTCATCGCCGCTTGGATACGCATTCTCAGCAGGAACTCGTGCGCGCTCACTGAGGTGGCCGCCTTGAAGGTCGCCGCGAAATGCGCGCGGGAGAAACCGGCCACGTCTGCCAACTCCTCCAGTGTAATGCGCTGGTCCAGACGCGTTTCCGCATAGCGCCGGACGCGATTCAACCTCCACGCCGAAAGAGGATGGACGCGAGGGAGGGACGAGTAACGCTCGAATGCCAGGCGCGCGAACTCTCTCGTCAGTTCCGTCCGTTTCTCTGCGGAGCACTCAGTTATCTCGGCAACGAGTTCGGCCAGACGCAAGTCGCGAAGGTTGAACCGTCCGCCAGTGACGGAGCAAGGTCCGCCATGCGGCGTCTTGAGGAACGTCAGGACGTAGAGGCAGGCGTCGGAGTGAAGTTCGACGGTGATAGGGGCCGGCCCTTCGACGAAGGACACGCTCTCCTCGACCATGAGTCCTTGAAACAGAACGCGCCCCCTCTGTTCGAGGCGCAGTTCTGAGTCCTGCGCCGCGACCACGAAAGTCCCGGCCCCCGACCCCAACGACGTCGTGATTGCCGTGTGCCCGTTCTCCCGCGTCAATTTCGAGAGGGAGATGTTGGGATCGGGGACGCGAAAATGTTCGACATGCAGGCAGTCGTCGATGGTTCCGAATGCGTTCCTTATCAGTCTTAAGCTCACCTTTATGGCGATACTGGTCTGCATTTCATGCTCCATTCAGGATGTTGGGTGCAGCGTAGCGCGCCTATTTGTCCTCTGCTGCGCGTTCGATCATCGCCGACACCATGTCCGGATGTGAGATCATCACGACGTGTGACGCGCCTTCGACGGCGATGGTCTTCTTGGCCTTCGCACGTTTGGCCATGTATTGGTGGAGGTCAGCAGGAATGTTGTTGTCGGCCGTCCCGTAGATGAAATGCGACGGCAGCCGCTTCCACGACGGTTCGCCGGACTTCTCATCGAATGTCTCGACCGTAATGGGGCGTTGGGCTGCCGCCATGAGCGACGCTTTCTCCTCCGGCACGTCCGCAGCAAACTGCTTCCAGAACTTACTCTGCTGAATGTACACGTCGTGCTTCCCGTCCGGCTGAAGAACGGGGGTGGAAAGCGTCGGGCCCAAGGTCCCCGTAGGAAATCGCTTGCCTAGTTCGCTTGCGGTTTCTCCCGCGTCGGGAGCAAACCCAGCGACGAAGACCAACGACTTGACGCCCGTACCTTCGGTTTCGACGTCCGTTATGACCGACCCCCCATACGAGTGGCCGACCAAAACAATCGGTCCGTCGATAGATTTAACGACCGCCGTCACGTAGTCAGAATCGAACTTCAGTCCCCGCAGAGGGTTTGCCACGGCGATCACCGGATAGCCGTCCTTCAGAAGCTTCTCCGCGACGCCGTCCCAGCTTGCGGACTCGGCAAACGCGCCGTGGACGAGGACAATGGTCGGCTTGGACGCAGCCTCCGCGCCCGTCGTAAACAGCAGATAGGCCAGGATAGCCGTACTTGTGAGCCACTTGTTCATCGCATTCACCTCGCTTGGTTTTGGAGCCGACATGGCGTCTAACTCATCTGCCCACGAGGTTACTACGGGTCGGATTCCATCGGTGTGAGTTGTCACGATGCATTGTGAGATCCGGTGGGGACGCGCATGAACAGCCGCGTTAATCAGCGCTCCACGCGCGTGCATCTTGAACGCGCTGCAGGGGCAAGTGTGCAGCGTTGTTGCAATGCGAAGCTGTGCAAAAAGGGAGCCGGCCGACAACTGCTGCGGGCTCCCCTTTGCATTTCGCTCCCCGATTGTCCGTCGCGTCAGCGCCCGACCGCGCTGTCCACCGCAGTCAGCAGATCCTGGTGCCGAACCGGCTTCGTCAGGAATTCCACCGCTCCGGCCTTCATCGCGCGCACCGACATCTGGATGTCCGCGTGACCGCTGATGAAGATGATAGGGCAGAACAAACCCGTCTTTAGAAGATCCGCTTGAAAGTCCAGACCATTCCGTCCGGGAAGACAGACGTCGAGGATCAGGCAGTCCGGGCTTTCATCCTTGCCGCGATCTTGGAACGACTGCACGGATTCATACGAGCCAACTCGCAGACCTACCGACCGGAGAAGCGAGGAGATGGCGCGGCGGACGCTTTCGTCGTCTTCGATCAGTGCGACTAGAGGGGTGTGAGGCGTCGCCACCGGGGTCGGGGCGGCCTTCAAAAGCGTCGGCAAGGGTGCGATTTCTATTCCGGGGCTACGGTCGCCGGAGTCTTCTCGGATCAGCATGTAGCCCCGTCTTACGACAGTCTTGATCTTGTCGCCGTCGGGGCCGAGCGCCCGCCTCAGCGACTTCACCTGGAAGCGGAGGTTGCACTCTTCGACGATCATCGAGGGCCAGACCTTGTTTAGGATTTCGTCCTTGCTGACTATGCCGCCGTTCGATTTCAGGAGCACCATGAGTAGGTCAAAGGCGCGGCCGCCGATCTCCTGAGGTCTTCCATCCATCAGGAGCTGCCGGGAATGAGGGATGGCGCAGAAGCGCCCAAATTGGATCGCGCCGTCCATACCGTCTCGTGACTGCTCGCCCGATGATCTGTTCGAATGTTCGTAAGCCGTCTGCCGGCGCGTATCGAACTGGACTTGCATGGCTGTCTCCCCGCCTTCTGCAAATGTTCACTGCACTGCTGTCATGCAGGAAACGTACGCGCGCGTTCGAGGCACGACAATTCGCCTTATGGCCATGCTAGGTCGGAGTAAGTCGTGAAAAACTATACCATCGTCTAGGAATTTCCCTGTCTGGTCGACTCCGGGCGACAGGACTTCACGGGAACTCACGTCGGCTTACCGCAACTTGCTCGTCCTTCAGCTTCATTGAGCGTAGCAATCCAACAGGCGTCCCGAAGAACCTACTCCCGGAGCCGACCGACGAACTAGATGGGTTTGGACCATCGTTAAACACTCAAATCGGAGGATACTATGCAAACCATGATCTTGAGCCGGACAGCGTTGGCGTTCGCATTGGCCTTCTCCGCATCCACGGCCCTGCCCACTATCTCCTATGCCGCGAAGAAGGTTGTTGCTGAAGAAAAGCTCGTCGTTCCCCAGGTCACCTACCATACCGCCGACGTTGACGGGACGAAGGTTTTCTATCGGGAGGCCGGCCCCGCGGACGCGCCGGTCGTGCTCCTGCTGCACGGGTTTCCGACGTCGTCGCACATGTTCAGAAACCTCATCCCGATCCTTGCCGACAAGTATCACGTGATTGCTCCGGACTATCCGGGCTTCGGCCAGAGCGACGCTCCCGACCACAAGCAGTTTGCCTACACGTTCCAGCACTACGCCGACATCGTCGACAGCCTCCTCGGCCAGTTGAACGTCAAGGAATATGCAATGTACGTGATGGACTACGGCGCCCCAGTGGGTTACCGCCTCGCGCTCAAGCATCCTGACCGCGTCTCGGCGTTGATCGTTCAGAACGGCAACGCGTATGAAGAGGGACTGACTGCGTTCTGGGATCCTATCAAGGCGTATTGGAAGGACGATACGCCGGCCAACCGCGAAGCTCTTTCAGTGCTGGTAAAGCCTGAGACTACGAAGTTCCAATATACGGACGGCATGAGCGACCTCGCGCATATCGATCCTGACAACTGGGGACATGACCAGCCGTTGCTTGATCGTCCCGGCAACCGCGACATCCAGTTGGACCTCTTCCGCGACTACGGCACCAACGTCCCTCTCTATCCGGCATTTCAGAAATTTTTTCGAGAGAAGAAGCCGCCGACCCTGATCGTATGGGGCAAGAACGACAAGATCTTCCCCGCCGACGGGGCCTCGCCCTATCTGCGAGACCTGCCGCACGCCGAGATGCATCTTCTCGACACCGGCCACTTCGCTCTCGAGGACAAGCTTCCGGTGATGGCGCCTCTCATTCACGATTTCCTCGATCGAAAACTCGGCCGGAACTAGATCGAGGATACGCCACCACGCATCCTCCCTGCGTGGTGGCGCCCCTCAGCTACGTGATGCCGGAAATGTTAGAGCACGAACCGAAACTCGCCCGCCTTGTCTACGGGGGTGTTTGATAGGAGACTGCGGAACCGCAGCGCTGCGCTGCGCGCGTAAAACGAGCAGGATCAATGGACGCGGACACACACTACTCGAGCGACGTCGCTTTCACTCCCTCCGTGAAAGAGATACAGACCCGAAAAGGGTCGCGACGGTCCTACGCCCGTGTTGAGGAACGCGGTGGATGGGCGACGGCGATCACGCCGGAGCTGAAGGTTTTCGTCGAAAGCCAGATCAGCTTCTTCATGGCGACCGCCAACAAGGACTGCCAGCCTTATATCCAGCATCGAGGCGGACCGCCGGGGTTTCTCAGGGTTGTCAACGATAAGACGATCGCGTTCGTCGACTACGTTGGCAACAGGCAATACATCACACAGGGGAACCTCGCCGACAACGACAAGGCCTATCTGTTTCTGATCGACTATGGCAGCCGGTCCCGCGTCAAAATTTGGGGAACGGCAAGCGTCGTCGAGGGAGACCAGGCGCTAATCAACCATCTAATGCCCAAAGGTTATCAGGCACGACCCGAACAGGTCATCCAGTTCAACGTCGACGCCTGGGACGCGAACTGCCCCCAGCACATCCCGTTAAGGTTCGAGGCGAACGAGGTGCTGAAAGCAATGGAGAGCAGGGACGTCCGGATCAAGGAATTGGAAGCCGAGATCGCAGCGTTGAAAGCTGCCGCGTCCAAAAGGTGAGCTGCGAGGATTGAACATGACGCGTCCGCCGCTCGACCATTTGACATTGCAGTCCGCCAGGCGGAGGACGGCTGGAATTCCCGCGATCCCCACAAGGTGTCGCTTGCCTACAGCGCCGACAGCCACTGGCGGAACCGCGACGAGTTCGTCCACGGTCGCCCGGCCATCGAATCCTTCCTCGCCAGGAAATGGGCGAGGGAGCTCGACTACCGCCTCATAAAAGAGCTGTGGGCTTTCCGTGGAAACCGGATTGCGGTGCGGTTCGCCTACGAATTCCATGTCGATAGCGGTACGTGGTTTCGAGCGTACGGCAACGAAAACTGGGAATTCAACGCCGACGGCCTCATGACCTATCGTCACGCCTCGATCAACGAGCATCCGATCGCGTCCGAGGACCGCGCATTCCATTGGCCGCTCGGCAGAAGGCCCGACGGACATTGGGGCCTTTGTCACTATGGATTCTGAAGACAGCGCGATGCGGCTTCGACCACTCGCTCAACAATTCGCCCGACCGATGGACGCCTGTGGCGGCCAAACCTTAGAGACATGATGTCAGTCTGGTAACCGCCGGAAGGAGTCGGCCGTGGCAGGCTTCAGCTCCGCACGACTACGGCGCTCCGGCTCGAATCGGTCTGCGGGCCGTTCGTAAGTCTAGGTTTCGAGCAGGAGCAGTGCTTCGGCGTGTGCGAGCTGAACGGCCGCATGCATCTCTCCTATACGAGTTTCGATCCCCACCCCCTATCCTGCAGGAGCTTCGGATTGCCCTGTCACGGATGGCAGACGCTGCAGTGTAAAGCTGAACGTCGTGCCCTTTGCAGGCTCGCTCTCGACCCAGATCCGACCGTCATGAGCTTCGATGATCGAACGACAGATCGACAGTCCCATGCCAATTCCGGTCGCCTTTGTGGTGAAAAAGGACTCGAACACTCGCTCCGCCGTTTCCGGCGCGAGCCCGACCCCATTGTCAGAGACGCTTATCTGGGTAAACCCGTCGGGTCGCCCCTTCGACGCGACGTTGATCGTACGCTTGTCGCCCGTGCCGGCCATGGCGTCGGCGCCGTTCATAATCATGTTGATAAGAACCTGCTGAAGCTGTACGCGGTCGCCGCTTACTGCATCCGCGGTGTCGTCGATATCGATGAGGATCTCCACGCCGCGCTGACGTAGCTCGCTCCTTGTCAATTGAAGGACCTCGTCGATCACGGACCTGAGGCTCAGTCTTTCGATCGTGGGTCGAGCGTTGCGGGCGAGGGTCATGATCCCGCGCAAGACCTCCCCGGCGCGATGTCCGTCCTCGATGACCGATCCGATTGCCTCCACCGCTTCCTTGATGTCCGGATCACTGTTTTGAAGCCAGGCTCGGGAGGCTGCAGCGTTTGTGACGATCGCCATCAGAGGCTGGTTCATTTCGTGGGCAATCGAGACAGCCAGTTCTCCAACGGCCGTCAGGCGCGCCATTCTCGCCAGATCCTCGTGCGATCGCCGCAGAGCTTCCGCGATTTCGTTGCGCTGAGTCATGTCGCGGAACACGATTACAGCACCTTTCAGTTCGCCGTCAGCATCGATGATGGGCGCTCCCGAGGCCTCGACGACGAGGTTTGAACTCGTCCTCCTGCGAAGCTCGTAATGAATTTCATGGGCGGGATCGACCTCCTGTCGCAGAAGTTTGGAAACTGGATCGACGACGGTTCCCCGTCCCCGGTCAACGAGCCGGAAGACGTCTTCGACGGGGCGTCCTACCGCATCTTCGTGGTTCCAGCCCGTGAGGCGTTCGGCAACGGGATTGATGAAGGTAAGGCGATTTCGGTCGTCGGCGGAGATGACGGCGTCTGCGATGCTCGACAGGGTCGCCGCATAACGTCGCTCGCTTTCCCGAAGTCTGTTCTGAGCAAGTCGGTACTCCGTGACATCCCGCACTGTCCCAACATAATCCGTGACGTGGCCCTTGTCGTCACGGACGATGCGTATGCGACTTTCCGCGATGGTCGTGAGCCCCGTGGGAAGTACGACCCTTAGCTCGTTATCCATCTCCTCGATCGAGGGATCGAGAGAGTTTTGAACCGGCCCCGGCCTGTCGTGGGGATGCAGTCTTTTGAGCATCGCCTCGAAGGTTGGCGTGTCGTCCGGTTCCAGCCCGAAGATGCGTGCGCACTCGGTGGAGCACGAGAACACATCGTCTTCGCAACGCCACGACCAACTTCCCGTGTGGCTTATCTTTTGCGCCTCCGCTAGCGCCTCCGCGGTCTTGGCGATTTCGCGCTGGGCCAGCTTCAGGTCCTCGACATCGGTGTTGACGCCGTACCAGCGGATGATAGTCCCATCTTCGTCGCGTATAGGAACGACACGGATCAGGAACGTACGGATCGTACCGTCCGCCCCAACCATGCGGCTTTCGGCTTGCCCAGGGAGCTCTTTGGATATCGCCTCGATCCAGATCCCCATGACCCTTTCATAGTCGTCGGGATGAAAGATGTTATGATATCCGAACTCCGCGACTTTCTGGTCCTTCAGACCAAAGAACTCAGCAAAAGCCTCATTTACCGCCACGAGGTTTCCATTGGGTTCGCAATGCCAGGCGTGGGCGGGTAGCGTGTCCCAAAATCGCCGACGTTCGAGCTCCGCGATGCGGACCTTCGCACTTTCTTCCTCCAGTTTGAGCGCGAGGTCGCACCTTTCCAGGAGCGCCGCCGCGTACGACGCAAGGAGCTCGAACGCGGTGGTGGCGTCGGTACTGAATGGCGAATGGCCGTGAAGTTTCAAGATCGCCAGGATGGTGTCGCCGACGACGAGCGGGACGAACAGGACGGTCACCGCATCGCCGAGCGTTGCAACGACGGGCATCCGGCTGCTCCGAAGGGACAATAGGGCTGACGTCGGCACGTCCGGAGGCGAAAAGGTATCGGGAAGGAATATCACGTCCGCCTGACTGACGGCATCCGAGCTGAGACATGCTTCGACGAGAGCGGCGGCTATCGTCTCGCGATCTCCGACCGCCGAAAGGTCGCGGAGCCTCCGCAGGCCTGCAATGCTGTCCATGATCGTTCCACCCGAAAATTTCAAGCTTAACGTAGCAGGACGCGAACTATCGGCAATACGGCGGACTTCCTCAAAGTACGATTGCGTGCCGGCTTTCCAAGATGATCCTCGACACGGGTACTCTGGGCGTGAACTCGCAGGCCCGCCCGGTTCGACGAGATCCAGCACTCGATAGCGGACGTCGCCTGTGGCTCCTTCCTCACCAGGGCCGTCGTACGACATAGCAGCTTCCTCATAACGGACTTTTTCGAAAGACCGTCTCCGTTCCCAAAGCTACTCGGGATCCGGAGGGCGACACACCGCCCTCACTCTTAACTGGAGGACGCCGATGCAACTCTATCACAACCCTCGGTCGGGTCACTCGCACAGGGTAAGGCTGCTGCTCTCCTTGCTCGAAGTGCCTGTGGAATTGGTGCTGGTCGATTTTGCAAAAGCCGAGCAGAAGTCCTCGGAGTTTCTGAAGTTGAACTCGTTCGGCCAGGTTCCAGTACTCGTCGACGACGGAGCCGTTGTTTCGGACTCGAACGCCATCCTCGTCCACCTCGCGATGAAGTATCGCAGGGACGACTGGCTCCCCGGAGATCCACTCGGGGCCGCGCAGGTTCAGAAATGGTTTTCGATCGCCGCCGGGGAAGTGGCCTACGGTCCCGCTGCTGCGCGGCGTGTCAGCCTGTTCGGCAGGAAGCAGGTCCCCGAGGACGTGCTGGGCCGATCCTATCGACTGCTGAAGTTGCTGGACTCCGAGCTCAAGCAAGCGGACTGGCTCGTTGCAGGGCGTCCCACGCTGGCAGACCTATCGCTCTATGGATATGTCGCCCGCGCGCCGGAAGGCGGCATCGACCTGATCGAATTCCCCTATGTCGAGGCATGGCTCGGAAGGATCGAAATGCTTCCTGGGTTCGTGCCGTTCGAAAAGGCGACCGTCGGCCTCAAAGCGACCGCCGCTTAGGCCTCCTGGCATGGAATGCTGTCAATGCACGCCGAGGAGCTGAACTCCGACATCCTGGCGCTCGTCGATCCTGAGCATCGGCGCCCTTCCGACAAACCTCACGGAATCTCACTGGACATTGCTTTTCTTCGGGCACAAGGTCGCGAATATTTCGCCGGAAGGAGCGGGCACGACGGGTCCGTTGAGTTTCCGGCGTCTTGGGGGCCTGGAGCGTCGAATGATCGAGACGGACAACGACCTGCGCGACCTGATAGGTGCATCGCAGGCCCTGTCGCAGGAAATGGTACTCGATCGTCTGGTCGAAAAACTGACACTGACGGCCATGCAGCACGCAGGAGCGTGCCGTGCCGGCCTGCTGTTGCTGCGGGCCGGGCAGATGCAGCCGGTCGCCAAGGGTGAGGTTTCCGCCGGTCAGGTTCTTTATCTTGAAGACGGTACTCTCTCCGAGTTGCCTACCGCCGTGCTGACGCGGGTCGCGGAAACCAGACAGAGAACGGTGCTTGATCTTCAGCCGGACCGGGCATCGCTAGGAATTACGTCCTCCGTAACGGCGAGGGCCGCGATCTGTTTGCCACTCGTCGCACAGAAGCGGCTGGTGGGCTTGATTTACCTCGAGTCCGAGAAGCAGCCTGCGTGGTTTACGGAACAAAGGCTATTGCTTCTCGATCTGCTTGCCTCGCAAGGCGCGATCGCGATCGAAAACGCGGTCTTGTTTGAGAGCTTGCAGCGGGCGGAGCAGGAGGCGCGTCAGGCACGCGACGAGCTGCAGCAGGAGTTCGATCTCACTCCGGTTCAAGTGTGGCGCACTGATGCGAACGGCGTCTTCGAGGCAGCGAACAAGGAGTGGTGGGACTATACTGGCTACACGACGTTCGAAGAGGCCTTGAACCATCAGGAGACATGCCACCCGGACGATCGCGAGAAGGTTTTTGGGCTGTTCGCGCGGCTGCGCGACGCCGGCGTCCCTGGACAAGTCGAATGTAGGATGCGTCGGTTCGACGGCGTCTATCATCACGTCCTCGCTCGGGCTGCGCCGCTGCGGGACGAGGACGGCAACGTCATCAGATGGCATGGCACGACCGTGGACATCGAAGAGATCAAGCGGGCCGAACAGGCGCAGGCCGCTCTCTCCCGCGTGGGGCGGTTGACCGCGCTGGGCGAGCTCGCGGTTTCGATCGCGCACGAGGTCAACCAGCCGCTGATGGCAATCGTTACCAACGCCGCCGGGTGCCTCCGCTGGCTCGAAGGCTCACCGCCCGATATCGCCGAGGCGCGTGAAGCCGCGGAGCGCATCATTAATGATGGACATCGGGCCGGCGAGGTCATCGCCAGCATACGCTCGATGGCCAAGAAGGCGCCGCCTAAGTTCGTTGAGATCGACGTCAACGAAGTGATCAAGGAAGTGCTCGCCATCGCGGCTAACGAGCTCGACCGACACGAAATATCCCTCCGGAAGTCATTTGCAGAGGAGGGGTGTCTCGCGAGCTGCGACCATGTGCAAGTCCAGCAGGTGATCCTTAATCTTATCATGAACGGTATCGAGGCGATGGACGCGGAGAGCTCTCCTCGCATCCTCTCCGTTTCAACGGAGCACATCGAAGAGGGACGCATTGAAGTCGCCGTCTCGGACAACGGAAAGGGCCTTGCAACGGAGGAGGCCGACCGTGTGTTCGACGCTTTCTTCACCACGAAGGTGAATGGCATAGGCATGGGCCTGGCGATCTGCCGGTCCATCGTTGAAAATCACGGCGGTCGAATAACGGCGTCGCCAAACGCCCCTCGCGGATGTACCTTCCGCTTTCAGCTACCCGGCCTGTCCACGCCTCGGAACTGACGTGACGGGTATTGCCACAGGAACATCAGCTTCCAAGGTGCCGTTGGAAGAATTCGGCGCCTCTTCCGATGGCCGTCCTGGATTCCGGCGTGTCGCCGAGAATGCCCGCGAACGTGTGCGGCATGCCTTCATAAATATCAAGGACAGCTTCGTGTCCCGCGCCTCGGATGCCTTGATACAGCCTCACAAAATCGCTGAACAGCAATTCGCGAGTGCCACCTTGGATGAGCGTCGGCGGATAGGCGCCCCCGAAGTCGCCATACACCGCGCTCACGAACGGTGTTCTTTGCTCGGTTGGATCGGCGTAGGCCTCGGCGCATGCCGCCATCAGTTCGGCGCTTAGCGCGGGATCCCAGTCCTGCAGCGTATCGCGGCTGTCTCCGGCGCCGCTGAGATCAGCCCACGGCGAAAGAAGCCAAAGAGCGCCGGGTAGGGGCAATCCTTGCTCGCGCATCATCAGGACGCTGCCGGCCGCAAGCCCGCCGCCCGCCGACTCGCCCAGCAGACCGACGGATGAAGGCTCAGTCCCGCCAACGATCAGTGCCTGGCAGACGGCAAGGACCTCGTTCGTCACGGTCCGCCAACGTGCCGCGGGCGCGCGGGTGAAGTCGACCGACACGACCTCAGCGCCAGTGGCCTTCGCGACACGCGCCGGCGTGCCCACCGTGCTCGCAGCCGACAGGAACACGTGGGAGCCGCCGTGCAGATAGACGAGGGTACGTCCACCTGGCTTGTAGCCCTCCGGATACAGACGCAAGACCGGCACGCCGCCAAGTTCGCCGCGCTGGATCAGGGTCCCAAGCTCCTCGGCGAGCCGCGCGTTCGGCGCGCCAAACACGGTCTCCATTTCTTCGTGAAGTCGCTGGAATTCGAAAGCCGACCGAGGCGTCGCAATTGGCGGGAGATCTCGCCCGGCATCGTAGATCGTTCTGAGAACCGCAGCGGCCTCGGGAGAAACCGTTGCAGGCACGGAGAACCTCGTCATCTCCGAAACGTGCTGTCGAGACTTGGCCATGCCACCCTCCCTGGATCATGTCCGGGATAACCCAGTTTGGATCCGGCGTCTGCATGCGTTTGCGCTCTTTCACGGCAACTCACAGGCTCTCATCCAAACTCCTTGGTGCTCGACAGGCAACGGGCATAGCCTCCTCCGACATCAGTTGGGAACAACGTGAGAGTTCATGGAAAGGCGATCCGCTTGCTTGGTAACCCCCTGATGGGCGATGGCTTTCTAAAAGTGGACAGGCATAGTCCGAGAGCGTGAACAAAGGAGACCCTTATGACTTCCGAGAAAACGACGCTTCCACCGGGCGTTCCCGCAGACGGCTTTCACAAGTTGAAGCACGGAAGCTTCGACGTCTCCGTATTGAGCGACGGCTTTATAACACTCCCATCAAGCATACTAATGCCGGATGCCGACGCCGAGGAGGTGGAGCGTGTCCTCGGGCTCCTGGGTGGAACGCACGACAGTTCCGCGCTTCAGACGAACATACCTCTTGTCAGACACGGGGATGACCTCATCCTTGTCGATAGCGGGGCGGGGACGAACTTCCAGCCGACCGATGGAAAGTTAGCGGCCAACCTCGCATCGATAGGCGTCGACCCGGCGTCGATTACGAAGGTAGTCTTCACCCATGCGCATCCGGATCATTCAGGGGGAACCACATTGCCCGACGGCTCCCTGCTGTTTCCGAACGCCCAGTACTACGTCAGCGAAGCCGAGTGGTCGTTCTGGACGGACCCGAGCTACGAGACGTCCATACCGGAAGCGCTGCACGCCTTTGCCCGTGGGTCGCAGCGCGACCTGTTCGCCGTGAGGGACAGGCTGACGCTCGTCAAGCCGGGAGATGAGATCGTGTCAGGGATGAATGTCGTAAGCACACGCGGCCACACTCCAGGCCACATCTCGCTGGAGCTGGCAGGTAACGGAAACTTGCTGATAGCGGGCGACGTCATCCCGAACGAAATTGTCTCTTTCGGCAATACAAAATGGCACTTCGGCTTCGACACCGAACAGGAAATTGCTCTCGCGAGCCGTGCGGCACTGTTGGACAAGGCAGCGAACGAGAAACTTCGTATCCTTGGCTATCACTGGAGCTATCCCGGCGTCGGTTACGTCGAGCGCGACGGCACGGGATACCGGTTCGTCGCGGGATGAACGCGAAATTGCGAGCCGCGTATTTGAGCTTGTGGCACTTGCTCCATAACGCTGGAATATTGCGTGCAACGAGGATGAGAAGCGGGGATTTCTGGCGCTCAACTTACTTGGTCTCGCGGCGTATGCAATTACCGATACAGTGGTCCGTAGTCTTCGCGTCCTCTATGGCGCGCAGAAATGGCCAGATACTTTGCCAACGAGCTAGACTTTTTTCTCGGTGCTGAGAAACAACGGGTCGTTGGTTCGAACTGGATCAAGGCGAGTGAGTTTGACAGCAAAGGGCCGCTTGTAACGTAGGTGGCGAAAATCGCATGGCGCGTAGTTCGGCTAACACGAGAGGCCTGGGTCCTGCTTCAGCTGTTCTAGGAGCCCTTTCCGAAGGAGATCACGCATTTTGCTGAATTCCTCGGCGGGCGTCGTGCCTTGGAACAAGCAGGCAGACGGGCACGATCAACACAGCAATCAACAGCATCACCACGAATGTGGAATGCAGCGCGTGCTGCAAGGCAAGCCGAATTGCTTCTCTTTCAGCCATGATTGCGCCAGTTCCATTCAGGAGACCTCGCAGTTGCTCCGGCGTTGTCGGCTGGCCATTGGTGGAGTGTGCAAGGCCATATGTCATTACCGCGCCGAGCACTGCCGCGCCTAGCGTGCTTCCAAGGTTGCGGGAAAAGACGTTTGAAGCAGTGGCACTGCCGCGCTCAGACCAACTCACGCTATCCTGGGTGAGAATCAAGGCGCTGATATTGAGCAATCCCATACCAAAGCCCATGACAAGCGAACCCGCACCAGCCAATAACGCCGAACTCGAGGAAGTAAGCAGGACGAGCAAGCACGTGCCGGCAGGAATGCAGATACTGCCGGTGATCATGATCGGTCGCAAGCCAAAGCGTGCAAACGTGCGTGATGCGATTGTCGCACCGCATGGCCAGACTAGGAGCAGCATTGTCAATGCAAAACCTGCCACGAGCGGTGAGCGGTTGAGAACAGTCTGGACGTAAATCGGCAAGAAAGTCGTTAACCCCATAATCGACATGCTCGCGAAAAACACAGCCAAATTCGCAAATGCTATCGGCCGCTTCAGCCATAGGTCCGGCGCGACCATCGGCGCTTCTGCGCGGCGCTCCTGCCAGATGAAAGCAGCAAGAGCGATGACAAAGACGGTAAGGGCCACGATTGCATAACCGGACACTGTCGTCTCCATTTCCGTCAACGCAATCATCAGGGCAGATATGGAGATGGCGAACAGTCCGGCTCCGAGGATGTCGATCGATACAACCCGGGTTCTCTTTTCTTCATGCAAAAAGAACATGAATGCAAAGGCTGCAAAAATTCCGACCGGTACGTTGATCCAGAAAACCCATGCCCATGGGAGATTATGGATGATGAGGCTGCCGAGAAGCGGCCCAACAACGGCAGACAGCGCCCAGACACTAGCTAGATAGCCTTGGACCTTGCCTCTCTGATTGCCGGGAAAGAGATCGGCAACAACCGTCATGGCGACAGGTTGAATTGCCCCCGCTCCAATCCCTTGCAGGAGACGGAAGGCGATCATCGACGGCATCGACCATGCGAACCCTGCGAGTACCGAGGCAAACAGAAACAGTGCGATGCCGATAAGGATCATCGGTTTGCGACCATAAATATCCGCGAGCTTACCAAAAAAGACGGTCGTCGCTGTTTGGGTCAGCAGGAAAGACGAAAAAACCCAGGAATAGAGATTGATCTGTCCAGGTTGGGCAGCAATCTGCGGCATTGCCGTGGAAACGACGTTGCCTCGATAGCGATCATCGCCATGCTTGCCATGACCGCGACAACAACAAGCCCGCGATGGGGACTTTTCTCTGACATGGATGAGCTTTCAGACTGACGGAGGGCCTTGCGCGAACTCGACGCCGATGGCGGGGCGGTTGAATACCTACTATCCAGGTGAATTCCGTCAAGCGGATTGTCGACTGTTTTTCAAGCGTGTCAGTTCTAAACTGGCTGGACCATCCAAGCTTGGCGGGGCGACGTTTTATTGTGGAAGTCCGGACGGCGCTCCCAGCTCTAGGCGCGCAGGCAACACATTGTCAGGATCGATCGCTGCCGCCGCTCCTTGGACATATTGTCTCGATCACCTGTGAGACTACACCAAAAGTAACGTGATTATCGCTTGGGTTCTCTGCCGGACCTTATTGGATGCGGGCGCAAAGAGGTCGCATCTACCTCGACGAAGAGTTCCGTAACATTGACGCCAAGAACACCTGCCAGTGCGTCTAAGGCGGAAACGGTAACGTTCTCCATGCCCCGCTCGATACGCCCCACATAGGAGCGGTCGATGTCTGCTCAAGCGCCATCGTTTTCTGGGAAAAGTCGGCTTCCACGCTAAGCCTCCGGGCGTGCAGTTGTTTGTCCTTTCCACACGACGGGTCGAACTGACCGTTGCGGGTGAAACCTTCCATGGAAAGTGGGTGTGGATCTTGAGCGATATCGATATGGGTGCGCAGGCGACGGGCGCCACTGCCGGCAAGACACTGCGCAAAATCAGGATCGGTACGATCTATCCGGCAACGATCGGTGTATTGCCGGCATTCCTGTCGAAAATCGCCCGCAAGTATCTGGACATCCAGCTCCAGATCCAGAGTGGCTCGACCAGCGACATCATCTGTAGCCTGGGGTCCAGGATGAGATTTCCACTGTTTAATTAGGGGAAAGCGTTGGCGCCAAAATTGCAACGAGCACAGCTCGCCGCAAAGCGAAAATCGACACCGCAAGTTTTTCAACACAATCCGCTAATAGCGATCACTCAATAGCAGCGACATGATTGGCTTTAAGGAAACGTCTAAGAGCGAATCGGGTCGTCGCGTTGGACGACGTCTCGTTCGTTTGGCTGAGGCAGTAAAGCGATACCAATCACGACCAAGGCGATCCGACAAGATTGCTTGCCGAATAGGCTTCCCCAAGGGATAGGATCGCGATTGCCAGCGACAACAATAGTTCGCAGCCGAGGATAAACGTTATGGCATAGCCGAGTTAGGCTTGCTTTAGTGCCTCAACCTCGAAATAGGCGCCTGTTGCAAAAAAAGTGATGGTGATTGCTGGTAGCGACGGCGTGCCCCCATCGTTTTCATAACCAGATTCGCGAGCATGAAGCAAAAGCCTGCCCCGGTGATGGTTGCGACAGCGATCAGGGTATGCATGAAACGCTCCCTACCCAAAGCATGCTAACTTGGCGGTTCGGAAGTTCGCCACGAGGCCGAGGCTATTGCCGTCGCCTTGCAGTGGACGGAATCTCCAAATAGCCTCGTTGAGACAATGCGGTGCGCCTAGAAAGTCCCTCGGGCAAATCGCGCTACGGAACCGCCACGCGCCATCGCTGCCTCAGGTGGCTTCGAGAACCATGTTAAGTGGAGTCGCAGCCGCCCGCCGAACATGTGTGAAGCCACCTGACCGGATCACCTCTGCCAGCCGCTTCTCGCCCGCCTGGGCACCAAGCGCGAGCCCGGTCTCTTGCGCCAGAGACGTGGGAACGCAGATCATGGTGGAGGCAGAGTAGTAAAGTCGCCCGATGGGATTAATGTTGTCTTCCAGCTTATCCCCGGCCATCGGCTCAACCACCATCCACGTGCCGTCGGCCTTCAGCGCCTTGCGTATATGCGTTGCCGCTGCCTGGGGGTCGCCCATGTCGTGCAGGCAGTCGAAGCAGGTAATAAGATCGAAGTCGCGCCCGCCGAAGTTTTGGGCTCGGCCCACTTCGAAATTCAGGTTCATCAACCCATGCGATCGGGCATGCGCGGTCGCAGCAGCGATCGAACCCGCATGAAAATCGTAGCCCGTGAATTGGGAGTTGGGGAAGGCTTGTGCCATCAGGATCGTCGACAGTCCGTGCCCGCATCCCACGTCGGCGACATTTGCCCCGGCCCTCAGCTTGTCGACGACGCCGTCCATCGCCGGAAGCCAATCCTGCACTAGGGCGTTGACATAGCCCGGCCGGAACAGCCGTGCCACGGCGCAGAACATGCATCCGGCCTGCTCGCTCCAGGCAACGCCTCGCCCGGTCTTAAAGGCTGACTGCACCTTCGGCTGGTTTTCGACCATCGCAGCAGCGGTATCGAACGCGCCGATCAGGTTGGCGGGGCTATCGGGTTCAGCAAACACGAATGCCTGCTCGGCAGTCAGTGAGAACCGCCCCTCCGCGTAGTGCACGTAACCCGAGGCCACTTGGGCCGACAGCCACTCACGCATATAGCGTGGCGAGCATCCCGCTGCATCGGCAAGCTTTTCCGATGTCGCCGGTCCGATCTCCTTGAGGGTCTTGTAGAGATCGAGGGCATCGCCGATCCGCACCAGCGGCACGCTGACTGCACCACCCAGGTCGCCAAGCACGCGCCCCACGAGTTCATTGAGAGCTCCTTCGTTAAGTTCAGTCATGTGGATTCCTCCGGTTTCCCGACGGCGTCCTGCCGCCCACAACCGGAGCATGGGCGCCATCCGGGTGGATGGCATGAGGCGTAAGTCCCGTCCTGGTGAGGAAATTTGTTCACATGGGGGACAAATGTCCCGTTCCGCCATACGAAGAAAGACGGCCGGCCCTGGCGCCCGCTATCTGGACAGCGCAATGACGATAGCTTGCGATCGGCTGCGAACGCCAAGCTTGCCAAAGATGATCGACAGTTGGTTGCGTACCGTCTTCACGCTCTTGCCGACACGCTCGGCGATCGTACGGTTGTCGAGCCCTTCCGCCACCAGGTCGAGCAGTGTCGCCTCGGCTTGTGTCAGACCCGCCTCGCGGACCGCACGTGGACGCGTGGGCTTATCCTGCCCAAGGAAGGCAGCCAGTTCGGCCTGAAAAACCATCCAGGCGGGTTCGTCCGGCAGCAATACGTGGTTCTTGCTCTCAAGCGGTACGAAGCGTACTCCTGGAACCGCGGCTGCGAGCTTGCAGCCCTGTTCGAACGGGACGCGCATGTCGCCACGGCTATGCGCGATCAAGGTCGGGACGCGTAGCTTCGCCGCGACGTCCAGCACATCGATCCCCTGCATGTTCCAAAGCAGTTGCGCAGCAACATCGCCTGTTGCCGTCTGGCGCTCGAGATCGCCCCACCAGCGATGCTGTTCAGGCGTCCCGTCCGGGATGAAAAGATTGGTGAAGAACTGCGCGAACGCCGGATTGTCGCGTCCCCAGCCAACACGAATGAAATTGACGAGGGTCTCTGCTTCCAGAAGCTCCCCGTCCGTCTGTGCCCTGGTCCGGGCCCCTTGGCCGTAGGCATTCAGCAGTACCAAGTGCGATACCCGCTCGGGATGCCTTGCGGCATAGGCGATGGCTAGAGCGCCGCCCTGCGAAAGGCCGAGGAGGACGAATTGAGGCTCCCCGATCGATGCTGCCACAGCGTCGAGGTCACTGTGCCAAGCGTCAACCGAGAGGTCCGCGACATACCGATCGGACAGGCCGCAGCCACGCGGATCGTAACGTACGAACTGGTTGCCGGCCGAAAGCGCATGGACCCACGGTCGCCATACGGGGCTCTGGAGATCGTAGTCGACATGGCTGAGCCAGTGCGCAGCCCGCAGGATCACAGGTCCCTTTCCGCAGGACGCAACGGCGATCCGGGTGCCATCTGCCGAATTGCAGAAACCTATGGTCTGGGTAAGTCTCATGGGGTGAGAATATCGCAGCGGATAGTTCCATAACAGGATTTTCTTACCCGCCATGGGCCGCAGCCGTCAGTGGCACTCCGTGTGGTTTGTAAGGTATGACCGGGCCAGTAGGACGGCAGAAGACCTCAGCGGTAAGAGCTTCGATGTCCGCTGTTCCTGTTGAGTGTCGCCGGTGCGGACAGTTCGAACTCAGCCCCGCACCTGTCAGCAGCCGAGAGCGGAGATTATTTCCGCTTCGCGCCCTTATTCCAGCCTTCCACGCTACCCGTTGCGAATCCTTACAGCAGCCAGTCTGGTGTGCGGGCGTTACGCACCCGGCGGGAGTTACCGAGGAAAAACGTCGGCTGGTTATTACTGCCACCACAAGCTAAGTTTCAATTCAAGCTAGGCGCCGCGTGATGTCGGCGACAACCGATGCTTCGTGAGAGTACAAATGGGCAGGCCGAATTATCAGGACATCGCTGCGCTGGCCGGGGTAGGCACGGCAACAGTCGAACGGGTTTTAAATGGAAGAGGCGGTGTCCGATCGGAGCTTATTGAAAAGGTCACGCTGGCCGCGCGGGCGTTGAATTACCCACGGATCATCCCTGACGCCTACCACAAGATGTTGCGCATCGAGGTGCTCATGGTGCGTCCGGAGACGACGTTCTATCGGCGCCTGTCCCATGCATTCGAGGCGATTGCAGCAACGCTCGATCCTTTCGTACTCGTGCATCGAAGCTTTACAGACGAGATGAACCCTGAGGAGATTGCGAAACGAATCCTCTCCGTCGATAGCTCGCGTGCCGGCCTCATCCTTGCGGTACCGAATAGTCTCCAGGTCAGCGCCGCTGTGGAAGCGGTTGCAGACCGTGGTGTTCCGATCGTGCACGTGGTGACAAGAGCGTCGGAGACGATCGGAGAATTTGTCGGGATCGACAACTATGCAGCGGGACGAACGGCTGGGTATTTCATAACTCGGATGGCACGGCAGTCGGGGCCGGTCATCGGACTTTGCCACCCGATTTATCAGGTCCATCGGGAACGTATGCGGGGGTTCTCTGATTACTTTCGCGAGTATCCTACTGGCGTTAGCTTCGAGTGGATCGGTTTCAGCAGGGACGAAGAGCGGTACGGTAAAGAGTCGCTGTCTTATGCCCTCGAACAGTATCCAGATTTGGTCGGGATCTATAACGCGGGCGGCGCCAATTCTGCTCTGATTGACGTATTGGGACGAAATCAGCGCGGCCGCGACATACTCTTCGTCGCCCACGAATTAACGGACTATACTCGCTCCGCCCTCCGCAATGGGCTCGTTGACGTCGTTCTTGATCAAGCACCTGAAGCCCAGGCTCAACGTGCGCTTGACTGGATACTCTTCCGAATTGGCCTGACGAAGATCCACCCGGACGAAAAACCGATCCGCTTCATCACCATCACGGCCGAAGGGCTTTGATCTAATCTGATCAACGAAGTCTTCGGCGTTTGGCCCTCCTGCTGGTAATTACGGCGCAAGGGAGGAGGGCAGGAAGTTTATCTGAACAACTGCAAAAGGCGTCATTCGCTCTCCTCCAAATGAAACTTTGTGCGGGCACGGGAAACGTGATTTCGCCTCAGGGAGAAGCTAATGGATGATCTCAAGTATGGAAGGCGGAACAAGCGCGGCGACTGGGCACCGACGCAGCCGGTTCAATATGCACCCCTGTTTCAGTTCCCAACCCGGATCATGGCGATCCTGAAATGGTTGCCCCATTATTTCTTTCCGTGGAACGCGATTTTCGCGGCTTCCGCGGTCGCATATTGGGCCTGGCTTATCCCCTCAGTTGAAACCATGCGCACGCTCGGTTTCGGCTGGATCGGTTGGCTGTATGCCGTTAATGCCGTCTGCGTATTCCTGTTTTACGGAGCATTTGAGCTGCATCTGTACGTACTGAAGCGGCAGGAAAACCGCTTCAAATATAACGGAAAATTTCCGTCCGAGCATAAAAACCAGGCATTCTGGTTCGAAAATCAGAACAAAGACAATATTCTGCGCACGTTTTTGTCAGGCCTCACCATCTGGACAGCCATCGAAGCCGGAATGCTCTGGGCCTACGCCAATGGCTACGCGCCTTGGCTGACCGTGGCCGAAAACCCCTGGACGCTGGCTCTTGTCGCGCTCGTCGTTCCAATCATCCATGAGTTTCACTTTTTCTGCGTGCACCGGCTGATCCACACGCCACTGCTCTATAAGTGGGTCCATTCGGTCCATCACAACTCGGTCAATCCGTCGCCATGGTCGTCCCTGTCCATGCATCCGGTCGAGCACTTGCTCTACTTCGGGACGGCATTTTACCACCTGATACTGCCGTCTAACCCCATCCTGATGCTGTACCAGCTTCACTACGCAGGCTTCGGGGCGATCCCAGGCCATGTCGGGTTCGACAAGGTTGAAGTTGGCCGGGACAAGCTGGTCGATAGCCATGCCTATGCGCATTACCTCCACCACAAGTACTTCGAGGTGAACTACGGGGATGCGCTGATCCCGCTCGATAAGTGGTTCGGCACCTGGCATGACGGCTCGCCGGAAGGTGAGGCACAAATGCAGGATCGCTATCGCAAACGGAAAGAGAAGCTGGCAGCACGCAAAACGCGTGGGAG
Source organism: Pararhizobium sp. DWP1-1-3 (assembly GCF_049896125.1). Taxonomy (NCBI): domain Bacteria; kingdom Pseudomonadati; phylum Pseudomonadota; class Alphaproteobacteria; order Hyphomicrobiales; family Rhizobiaceae; genus Pararhizobium; species Pararhizobium sp. DWP1-1-3. Next base: position 266,058 of record NZ_JAFCTR010000003.1, on the reverse strand, counting down.
TGTCGGGGAGGCTGCGGAATGAGCTGGGTTTCCGCGTGCCAACTCGAAGACATCGAACAAGAGGGTGCCATTCGCTTCGATCACGGCGGACGCTCCTATGCGATCTACCGTGGCCCGGATGACAGCGTTTACTGCACCGCCGGTCTTTGCACTCATGAAGCTGTCCACCTTGCCGACGGCTTGGTGATGGATTTCGAAGTGGAATGTCCCAAGCATTCCGGCGCCTTCGACTATCGCACTGGCGAAGCCATTCGCCTGCCTGCCTGTGTGAACCTGAAAACGTTTCCCGCCGAGGTGGTCGATGGAGAAGTTCGCGTGGCTTTGAACTAAGGCCACCGAAACATCAGGGCCCCGTGGGCCTCCGGAACGTACATGGGTGATCCGGCGCCCATTTGGGAGGAAGACATGAAATTAGCTTTATCAGCGGCCGTAATGGCCGGACTTATGACGGGTACGGTTTCGGCCGAGACCCTCGGCATTTCTATGCAGAGTTTTGATAACAATTTTCAAACGTTGCTCCGGGAGGGCCTGCAGGCGCGAGCTTCCGAAGTGAAGGGCACAAATGTTCAGTTCGAAGACGCCCAGACCGACATTTCCAAGCAGCTCAACCAGATCAACAATTTCATTGCTGCCGGCGTGGACGGAATCATTCTCACCCTTGCAGACGCGTCTGCAGCGCCGGGGATTAGTGAAGCCGCTCAGAAAGCCAACATTCCCCTGGTCTACCTCAATCTCGAACCCGGCAATGTCGGCCAGCTTCCTGACAAGCAAGCCTATGTCGGCTCGAAGGAAACGGACGCTGGCACACAGGCAGCACAAGCCGCGTGCGACCTTCTGAAGAAGAATGGCAAGGAGAGCACAGCCCAGGTCTATATCCTGATGGGCGATCTCGCTCATCAAGCCTCGCGCGACCGCACGTCCTCTTTCAAGGACACACTGGCCGCCGGAGACTGCAAGGGTGTAACCATCGCCGATGAACAGTCGGCCGCCTGGACACGGACCAACGCAATGGACATGACCACGAACTGGATCACGGCCGGCCGGCCGATCGATGTGGTTTACGCCAATAACGATGAAATGGCCCTTGGCGCGATACAGGCGCTCAAATCTTCGGGTGTGTTGATGGACGATGTCATCGTCATCGGCATCGACGCAACGCAGGACGCTCTGGCAGCCATGACGGTGGGCGATCTGGATGCAACGGTGTTCCAGAATGCGAAAGCCCAGTCTGCGAGCGCAATTGATGCGGCGGTAGCCCTCATGAGCGGAAAGCCGTTGGAGAAGCAGGTGATGGTGCCATTTGAGCTCGTCACGCCCGCAAACATGAACGAGTACGCTCACCGCAACTAACCATTACTGACTGGCGCGTTTCGCGCGCCAGTCCCTTCGGGAGAGGAGCAAACTATGGGCGGTTTCATTATTGTCGGAGCGGGAGAAGCGGGAACCAGAGCGGCTTTCACGCTTCGGGAAGCGGGTTATTACGGGCCCATAAAGCTGATCGGGGCGGAAACTCACTTGCCTTATGAGCGCCCACCTCTTTCAAAGCCGGACAACGGCGCCTTAGCGATGAAGGTGATTTGTTCTGACGAGGCTCTCTTGAATGCGGGTATTACCTACCTTTCCGGCGCGGAAGTAGCGGAGCTCGATGTTTCGGGGCAGGCTATAATCCTGAGCGATGGCCGGTCGTTGGCTTATGACAAACTTCTCTTAGCCACCGGTGCACGTCCCCGGAAGCTGTCATGCCCTGGCGCCGGACGAGCGCTGGACTTCCGCACCTATGATGATGCGAAGGTCATTTTCGACAGCGCCTACGCCAGCCAGAGTGTCGCGATTATCGGAGGTGGTTTGATCGGGATGGAGCTCGCAGCGATGCTGCGTGGCAAAGACGTGATCGTCAGTGTCATCGAAACAGCACCGAAACCGCTCGGCCGAGCCGTACCACTGCGATTTGCCGCAAAAATGCACACGCGTCATGTTGACGAAGGCGTCGACTTTCATCTCGGCGTCGGCATTTCCGAAATTCTTGATAACACGGTCCTTCTAAGCAACGGTGCGGAAGTGCCAGCGGATGTTGTTGTTGCCGCAATCGGCGTCCAGCCGGAGATTTTTCTGGCTGAAAAAGCGGGCCTCGCGACCGGAAACGGGATCCTGACCAATCCATTCCTGCAGACGAGCTATCGCCATATCTTCGCTGCTGGAGACTGCGCCGCGGTCGAACAGCATGGCGGTGGGTATGTTCGGTTCGAGAGCTGGCGCAATGCTAGGAGCCAGGCCCAGACCGCTGCACGAAACATGGCTGGGGCCGGTGAAGCATTTTCGGCCATCCCCTGGTTCTGGACAGATCAATATGATCTGGGTCTTCAGGTCGCTGGGTTACCGCAGCCTCATCATCAAAGTGTGGTGCGCGCTCTGCCGATGGGAGAGCTTGAGTTTTATCTCGATGAGGGAACGTTGGTAGCGGCCGCCGGTCTCGGGATAGGAAACAGCGTTGCGAAGGACATCAAGCTCTCCGAGATGTTGATTGCTGCTGGCGTCAGCCCAGACCCGGCCGCTCTGGCCGATCCTGGGGTCAATCTGAAAACCATGCTCAAAACCGCGAAATCTGCATGATGCAGAAACTGAACGTTTTCCAGTCGCTCTGGGCCATGGAACGACGCCATACCGACGGCTTTGAACGCAGTCTTGACGAGAACATCGCCATGATCGCGAAAGCCGGATTTGACGGGGTCAGTGCCCATTACACTAACCGAAAAGACGTGGGGATATTGAACCAGACTATTGCCGGAACCGCCTTGAAGATCGAGGGCGTGTGCTTCCCGCGAAAGGTGGAAGACCTGATCCTTCCTCTGGAATTGGCAGCCGAGTATCCCGTCAGCCATATCAATCTGCAACCAGATGTCCGGTTGCGTCGCATCGAGGACTGCCTGCCGCTGCTCGACGGATGGATGCGACTCGCCGATGACGCCGGCATTCCGGTCTTCATTGAAACCCATCGCGATCGCATGACCACCGATCTCTTTTTCACGCTCGATCTGCTCGATCAACGGCCCGGTCTTCCGCTGCTAGCCGACCTTTCGCATTTCCTAGTCGGACGAGAATTTTCATTTCAAGTCGATGAAGAAAATCACGGGTTCATCCGCCGTATTCTGCAAAATGCGCGTTCCTTTCATGGTCGAGTTGCATCTCGTGAACAGGTGCAGATCGAATTGTCATTTCCACATCACCGCCCTTGGGTCGATCTGTTCCTCGGCTGGTGGGAAGAAGGCTTCCGGATCTGGCGCTCCCGCGCCAGGGGTAACGCAGAATTGGTTTTTACCTGTGAGCTCGGTCCCAAACCGTATGCAATTACGGGCAGGGACGGCAACGATTCAACGGATCGGTGGTCCGAGGCGCTTCAGCTTAAGGACATGATCCACAAGCTATGGGCAAGCACGGCACCACTTTAAAATACGAACAATGACCTGCGAAGCGTCCAATCTCTTCGCGAATGGAATGGGTAATATCATGAAATCACGCGCCGCTGTCGCCTTCGCTCCTGGAGAGCCTCTGCAAATTGTCGAACTGGATGTTGCCCCCCGGAAAAGGGCGAGGTCCTTATCAGGATTACCCACACGGGGGTTTGCCACACCGATGCTTCACGCTTTCCGGGGCGGATCCAGAAGGCATCTTTCCCATTGTACTCGGCCAAGAGGGTGCTGGCATCGTGGTCGAGGTCGGTCAGGGCGTGACGAGCGTCCAGGCCGGCGATCACGTGATACCCCTATACACGGCCGAGTGCCGCGAGTGCCTATTTTGCAAGTCGGGGAAAACCAACCTTTGTGTTGCAGTACGCGCAACTCAGGGGAAAGGCCTGATGCCAGACGGCACAACGCGATTTTCCTACAACGGCCAGCCGATCTACCACTACATGGGATGCTCGACCTTTAGCGAGTATACGGTGGTCGCCGAGGTTTCCCTCGCGAAAATCAACCCTGAGGCAAATCCCGAACATGTCTGCCTCCTAGGGTGTGGCGTCACTACCGGAATTGGTGCCGTCCATAACACTGCCAAGGTGCAGGAGGGGGACAGTGTCGCGGTGTTCGGTCTGGGAGGCATTGGCCTAGCTGTCATTCAAGGCGCGAGACAGGCCAAGGCAGGACGTATCATTGCGATCGATACCAATCCTTCGAAGTTCGAGCTGGCACAGACTTTTGGTGCAACCGAATGCATCAATCCAAGGATCACGCCAAGCCGATCCAGGAGCTTATCGTCGATATGACCGGATGGGGTGTCGATCACTCTTTTGCGTGCATCGGTAATGTTGGCGTCATGCGAGCTGCGCTGGAATGCACTCATCGGGGTTGGGGACAGTCGGTCGTCGTTGGTGTTGCTGGCACCGGTCAGGAGATCTCGACCCGAACATTCCAGCTTGTGACTGGTCGAACCTGGAAAGGGACGGCATTTGGCGGGGTGAAGGGCCGTACCCAATTGCCTGGAATGGTCAAGGATGCGATGAGAGGCGATATTGAACTGTCCGCGTTTGTCACCCATACGATGGATATCGAGGCCATCAACGACGGCTTCGACCTCATGCATGAGGGCAAATCCATCCGTTCTGTTATCCATTATTGATGCCGCAAGAGTTTACCGACCGTGCCAACCTCCACAGGTTGCGGTCAAGGGAGAGGTGGCCAGAAGGCCACCTCTCTTGAATGGTAATTGTCGAAACCGCGAGATCGTGTTCGCAGAAGATGACTGGTAGCTCAGAAGGATCTGGAGTGAGCACTTCACGCCGAACTGACATTCACAGGCAATCCTTGGGTGACTCCTACGACGCGGAAATCATTTCCGCTTCCGCCCTTATTCCCGTCATTCCGAAAGCTTTGGCGACCGCCCGAAAGCAGACGTAGCTCCGGAGAAAGCCGAAGACCCGATAGCCTGCGCGTGCAGGAAAAGCGCGAGGTGGCCCGCCAACTACTCCTGAAATCAATAGTAGGGGGAGACGCACGCCCGTCGCGGTCCGTGGAAGGGCTGGAACGTGTTGTCGAAATCCCTGTAGGACCGGTAGCGGGCATAGCACCAGCGCGCATGTGTGTTGCCGCCATACTGGACCTGGCGGTTATAGCGTGGCACGTAATAGCGCGGACGGTAATAGGTCGACCCGTAGTAGCCCTGATCGGAGTAGCTGGGGCCATAATACCTCGGCTGTGCCAGCAATCCGCCGATGATTGCGCCAGTCGCGAGCCGCCGAGTGCCCAAGCCCAATCGTCACCACCATGGTGGTGTCCATACCCGCGGTAGCCTCGATAGCCGCCCCGATATCCACGGTTGTAACCGCCGCGGTAACGCCTGTACTGGACCGGCTGCGCCTCTTGGAGTTCGATCTTCGGCACGGCAACGGTGGGAAACGCCATGGCCGGCGGGACGCTCGTCAGCGCCGTCAACATCGACAGGGCAAAGATTGCGAACCTTTTCATTGGCTTCACCTTTCCTCTAAGCGCCTCGCGTCGAATACGGCGCGCAAGGACGCTGTAGCCCTTTAAGTGCGCTGCCCAATTTACTCTAAAATAGATTTTGATTCGAGAACTTATGCACTAGCAGGAAAGCTTTCTTTCAAAATGGTCCATTCGCGGTGGCCATCGCCGCGCGCGAAGAACGCATTTTATTGATCGCGAACGCCCGTATTGTGGGTCCTCTTTCCATCCGGTGCGGTCCTCCCCGACTCATTTAGAGGAGTGTGCGCATGCGCCGGCTGCAGCTTTGTTGAGCCGCCCTCGGTACTACTCACAGATCTTTCGCGTTCCTTGCTTCCCCGATCGCATAGAACTGGCCCCCTGCGACGTGGTGGATGCTTCGAAACTTTGGATCGGACGTCTCGAAGTGCCATCGCCCGTTGCGGAACACGCGATCGTCGGCCCAAGCCGCCGTCACCTCTGCGACAAAAAGATCGTACTCCTCCTGCATGTGAGGCTCAGGGATCAAGCTGCATGCGAGCCACGCTGAGCACCCGGTCAAGAATGGCATTTCATATCCAGGCATTTCGAAGAAAGAGGCGCCGGAATGCACAAGTTTGTCCCGATCGTCATACAGGCTCATTGTACCCAGCTTGTTGGTCAACCCAACTTGCTCGATCGTAGGCACCTGCACGACGAAACGCCCGCTATTCTCCACAAGCGTCCGGGTTTGCGCGGTCTTGTCCAAGACAACCGTGAGCTTCGGAGGATCGAAATCCAACCCGCAGCACCAGGCAACGGACATCACATTCTCGACGTCGTCATGTCTCGCGGAGACCAACACCGCCGGCCCGTGATTTATCAATCGGCCCGCTCGATCGAGGTCTACGGGTTGGATATGACTTTGCATTTCGGGCTCATCGCGCTGTTGAACAAATCTCGGACTTTTTTGCAGCTTGACCCTGCAAGGTCAACTCGGTGCCGCTCTGCTAGCGACTGCGGTGGAATCTTTGTTACCCCACGCACAGCTAGGCCCGTCAATGCCGCTGACTGGCGCAGGTGAAAGCAGAACTCGAACCCTCGGGATACCCCTCAACACAGTCCCCGCGCTTCTGGCGCGGGATGGCGCTACGAGCGCGAATCGAGTGATGGGGCCGGATTACTAGTTACCAGGATCGGCGGTATGGAGGCAAACAGATCGATTAAGTAGCGGGGGTGTTGTCGGAGTTTAATTGCGGAGTACGAGAACCTTGTCAATCGAGTCGTGTGAGACAGCGATCGCTTTCTGTCTCACTTCACGCATGGAGCACGGCACGAACTTTCCGTGCAAGATCGCCAAGCGTCGCCGGCTTTTGAAGGAAAATGACTCCTGGATCCAGCACACCGTTATGGACGACCGCATTGCGGCTATATCCAGTTGTAAACACCACCGGCAGTCCCGGTCGCTTAATCCTTGCCTCGTCCGCAAGCTGGCGGCCATTCATCTGCGCCATGACAATGTCGGTGAACAGCACCGCCACATCTGGGCGCTGCTCGATAGTGGCGAGAGCCGCAATGGGTCCGTCGACGGCAATAACCGTATAAGCGAGCTCTTCTAGCATTCGAGTGTGGACCTCCCGGACGCTGGCATCATCTTCAACCAGAAGAACGACTTCGCTTGGAGACCCACGAGGTACGCTGTCGTTTCTCACATGTTGCGCAATGTTGTCCATGCCGTATTCACGTGGCAGGTAGATCTTCATCGTCGTGCCGATACCCACTTCGGAGTATATCTTCATATGCCCGCCGGACTGCTTCGCAAATCCGAATACCTGGCTGAGGCCGAGGCCCGTTCCCTTGCCCACCGGCTTCGTCGTGAAAAATGGGTCGATCGCCTTTTTGATAATGTCCTGCGGCATTCCGCAGCCCGTGTCAGTAACGGCAATCATGACGTACTGGCCAGGTTCGATTTCATGATCCGAAGCATAGGCATCATCGATATGGGCATTAGCCGTTTCGATCGTCAGTTTGCCACCATCTGGCATGGCGTCGCGCGCATTGACAGCGAGATTGAGCACAGCGTTTTCGAGCTGGTTCGCGTCGGCCTTCGTGGGCCACAGTCCTGAGGTCAGAACAGTCTCTTTCTGGATAACCTCGCCAAGAGTAGAGGCAAGGATCTCCGCCATGTTCGCCACCAGCTTGTTGGCATCTACGGTTTCTGGCGAAAGTGGCTGCTGCCGCGAGAAGGCCAGAAGCCGCTGTGTCAGCGTCGCGGCACGGTTTGCGCCATCCAGGGCGGCTGCTAACAATTTAGGAACTTCGTCAAGCGCGCCACGATCGATACGGCGTTGCGCCATGTTAAGGCCGCCGATTACTACGGCGAGCATATTGTTGAAATCGTGGGCAACACCACCGGTGAGGTGACCAAGCGCCTCAATCTTCTGAGCCTGATGCAATGCAGTTTCAGCGGCGACTTTTTCCTGCACTGCCTTCGCGATACGCTCCTCGAGGCTTGCGTTCAGGTCTTTCAGCGCCGTTGCCGCGCGCTCTGCCACCGCTCTAGCTTCGAGGAGTTCTTTTTCATAGCGGCGCCGGTCGGTCGCGTTAAAGATGGTAATCCGAATAAACCGGACAGCTCCCTCTTCTGCAATCCGTGCGACAGCGTTCACGAGCACAGGTAGGCGAGTCCCATCCGCCTTTACCATGTCGAGAGCGACTTCGTTGAATGCGCCCTGCATCGTCACCAATGGCGCGAAATGGGTCTCGAAGTAGATCTTCCCAGGCATGGTCAGGAAATCGATGAACCTGCGGCCAACGATCTTATCTCTGGATAGGCCGAGCCAAGAAGACAGCGTTCTGTTGGCAAGCATGATGCGCCCGTCAGGTGCTGCCGAGATGTAACCGCAAGGCGCGTTCTCGAAGAGATCGACGAGATCGTCGACCTCGCTGCCAATCTGCTGGTTCATTCGATGTTCACAAACGACCGAATGGCCTCAGTCGTCTCTTTGGGATGGCTAAGGTTAGGGCAATGACCCGTTGCTTTCATCAAGACCAGCTTACTGTCCGGCAGTTTGGCATGCAGGTAGTGACCGACGGATACGGGAGCGATCACATCCTCAGCACATTGCAGGATTAGGGAAGGAACCGTCACGTTGTCGAGATCGGCTCGATTGTCGGCCATGAAGGTCGCTCGTGCGAAATGCTTGGCGATTTCCGGGTCAGTCTTGCAAAAACTGTTGGTCAATTCCTCCGACAACTCTGGATGCTCCGGATTGCCCATAATCACAGGCGCCATCGCCTGCGACCAGCCCATATGATTGCTGTCCAGGAACTCCAACAATTCGTCCACTTGTCCCTGGGTAAAGCCGCCGTGATAGTCACCGTCGTTGATATAGCGCGGCGATGGGCCGACCAGCACGAGCCTGGAGAACATGTTCGGTGCCCTCGACGAGGCGAGCACGCCCATCATGGCACTCACGGAATGGCCGACGAAAATGCCGTCGTGGATTCCTAGCTCATGCCCGAGCTCAACGATGTCGGAGGCATATCCCTCAAGCGTCCCGTACTTATGAAAATCATAGGAAGAATGGTCGGAGCCGCCGGCCCCGACATGGTCGAAGGTGACGACACGGAAATCGTCCTCAAACTGTGGTGCTACATAGCGCCACATATTCTGATCGCAACCGAACCCATGAGCGAACACCATTGTACGGGTACCGTTGCCGGTAATCTTCGCGTTATTGCGGCGGGAAAACGACATAGATGAGACCCTTCGTTTGTTCGAAAGATAATAGGTTCTGCCGCTCGGGTGACGTAAGCCTCTGATATTCGCAGAGACGTGTATTAGTCAAGCCAGCCATGCGGCCCCCCCAAATCCAGCTCTGAACATGGCTGTCCCTTGTCCGGCCGATGTCGGCTTACGCAATTTCATAAAGGAAGTCGCAGACGAGATCCGCGATGAGACCGGCTTGGGCGTCGCTCATGTGGGCGGCCGTTTCCACTGCGGTTGCCTCCACGTCACCCCGATCGACGGCGATCAGGTCGAGTATTCTTGCAAACTTGATTGTCAGTTCAGGATCGCAAGCGAACTCGTCGATTGTCACGCTCAGCAGGCTTTCGGTCGCGTCGATCAGCCGGGTCTGAATACTTTCAGGAGATGAGGCTAGCACTCGGACCGCTTCAAACAGAAGGGGCCGTGCTTTGGGGTATCTAATGTCCATCTTGTGTATCTTTCTTCTGGGGCCAGACCTCAGTGTGATGCACGGCGCGGATATGCGTGTCGTTGCTGTCTATCAGTCCGTCGATGTCCAATAAGATTGGCCTTGACTCGCAGTCTGTTTACGCTTGAAGCGCTTGAACTGCAGCTACGAGACGCCGTGGGTCAGGCCGAAGAACCGAGCGAGCGCTCCGGACCTGGGGCTCCGCTTTTTTAAACTCCCGGCATTCTTACACCAGAATTTCAAGGCTGCAATGCGCCCGCATCGCGGCCGTAGAGCGCAACCTAGCCGCATCCCGAAAGCGGACATCCATAGTCTCGGGCTCGGGATATATCCGGGATCTGCACATCGACACCTTGAAGGTCAAGGCGCGAAATTTCCGCTGAAGAACGTTGCCCAAGGCATTTGGTGCCTGTTGGGCGAACTTCCGGTTCCTGGCAGCGCCGGCGATGTGTTTCAGTGAGCTGATGAAAGGGAAGGCATGGGATGATAAGCGTTTTCTCGCCCACGAGCTTCATTGAATCCCGCCGCGGAGGAGGCTGCCCGCCCGCTTGCCAATTCTTCGCGGCAAGCCTCGCCAAAATCGAGAAGAAAATTCATCGCGCCGGAATGCGCGAGATCCCGCATTTCAGAGAGGGAGCGATTGGGGGTCAGGTAGGTTTCTACAATTCGCTCCATCGCCAATTCCGCTGCCTCCACAACTGGTCGAGACGAGATCAGACGCATTTGTGCGACCAGTGCATAAAGCAGAACGAGATCGGAGACGTCGTCCTTCTGGTGGCCTAGTGCGTCACCATACAGCCTCGTGGCTTCAGCTATGAAATCCGAAAACAGCTTCTCGCGCTTGGCGACCTCGACCTCGCGAAGCTTTTCCCTCACCTGTGACCGATGCGTCATCCAGGCAGTGGCGAACGAGGCTAGCCCGCCGATCGCGACGCCTGCGAGACCCGTCAGGGCAGAGATGTATGCTTCCATGAGAATTCTCCTCTCGGAACGATCCCGGCGGCACAGAAAATCGACGAGGCCGCTCGCCGCAGGCTCCGCGGCCGACGGGATCAACATCGGTTCTGCTACCCTTCTAGCGGAGGCCCCACCCAGATACCTTCCGGCACTGCCGGGATGCTGTTCACCAGTCCTTCGAGCATTCCTTGCAAGACGCTCTCGGTGAGTTCCTCCATCTTGTCGCCGGGACCGACGAGGCGGTCAACAAGCAACAAAGTTAGACCGTGCATCTGGGACCAGAAAACAAGGATCGCCCCATCGATTTTGTTAGTATTGGCCTGGGTGTCAGCAATTTGATGCCCGAGAGCGCCGTCGGAGATCGCGCTAACGATGAGAGCTTTCATATTGTAGGCCGCGGTTCTTTCGATCACCGGACGGCTCTCGCCCTGTCCGGCAAGGTAGCCACCGAACATCAATCTGTAGAGCGCCGGATTGTTGACGCCCCCGAAGACATATGCTCGCGCCATTGCTGAAAGTCTCTGACGAGGACTATCGAGTTCCCTGGTCGCTTCAGCCATGCGCTTCGCCAGCAATTCAAATCCAATTGCCGAGACGGCGGCCAGCAGTTCGCGCTTGTCGGCGAAGTGCTTGTACGGGGCGTTGTGACTGACGCCCGCCCGACGCGCGAGCTCCCGAAGCGAAAACTCCGTGCTCTGGGACTCGCTGAGAACGTCCAGCGCGGTCTCGACGATCACCCTGTGAAGGTCGCCGTGGTGATAGGGCCGCTGTTCCTTAGTGGAAATGTCTTGGGTCATATCCGTCCATTTATGTTTCTAAGTTGCTCATGTCAACTTTTTTCGCAAACGAAGTTGACATTGCCAACACTAAGCATTAAGTGGGCGATGTCAACATTATTTACCGACCAATACTGCAAATCATCCGCCACGCTGGCCCCATCCGTCATGACGCGCAACGAGAGTGACGTCGTCTACGACCACCTCGGAAACTGAGCACTCCTCACGGATCCTCAAACCGCAAAGGAAAACAAAATGAATGTCAATGTCGAAAGCCACGGTCTACGGCGTGGCGAACCGCTTGGAGCCGCCGCCATGGCCCAGCTCTTTACAGAAGCGCGGACCTACAACGCTTTTCACGAACTTCCCGTTCCTGACGCGCTCCTGCGCAAAGCGCTCGACCTCGCGAAGATGGGGCCGACCTCGGTGAACCAGCAGCCGCTACGCGCGCTTTTTCTGCGCTCGACGGCAGCCAAGGAGCGACTGCGTCCGGCGCTCATGCCCGGCAATGTCGAAAAGACCATGGCTGCACCGGTCGTCGCGATCATGGGCTATGATCTGGAGTTTTATGAACACCTGCCGTTTCTTCTTCCGCACGCCGATGCGAAGAGCTGGTTCGCTGGCAATCCGGACCTGGCTGCGCGAAGCGCCGGGCAAAACGGCACCCTTCAGGTCGCCTATTTCATTCTCGCGCTACGCGCCCTGGGCCTGGATGCGGGGCCGATCGGCGGCTTTGACCCCGCCAAGGTCGAGCAGGAATTCTTTCCCCGCGGCAAGATCAAGGCCAACGTCGTTATCAACATTGGGTACGGCAACGACGCCAAGCTGCACCCTCGCAGCCCGCGGTTATCGTTCGACGAGATGGCGACGATCCTATGAGCTTGCAACCCAAAGAGCGTCCGGAGGTAGGACGCCGATCCCATATGTGCAACTCACTCGCCTTATAACCACCTACCTCCGCAGCGGACGGCTGATCGTCGATCCGTCCGAGCTGGGAGTTGGTCGGGGCGGGCAAGCTTCGGCAAATGCCGCCCAGTCTGCTGCGGGACATATTCGTAGGATCGGCCGAGGAGCGGACAGCCCGCGCGGATTGGCCGACACCTCCGCTCGACAACACGGATCAGCGTTCAAATTGGATCACGGAGCACGACGGCATGCCGGTCGTCAAGGTCGCTGTTCTGGAGATCTCGAGCGATCTTCAATTGTAGCGCTGATTTGTCGGAAGAGGCTCGGCACCCGTTTTTTCGAATGAGTGTTGCTCCTGTCAACTTTTCGGCTCAACAATGTTGACATTGTCCACTCGGGAGCGTAAGTGGTCGCTGTCAACATTAGATGCCTCGCTAAACGCGTCAAATTTGAGCTGCCGGACAACCCGGCTCTCTCTGTGACCCAAACCATACCGGAGCAAAAATGCAGTCCTTTCGATTGCTGGGAATTGGTCTCGTCTGCGCAGTTCTGGCTGCCTGCGAGGAGAAAGCCGAAGTGGCGCCGCCGCTGCAGCAGGTCCGCGCCGTTGCGGCGGCGGCGGCCCGGTATCAGCCGGGAGCGGAAATCACCGGCGAGGTCAAGGCACGGGTCCAGACCGAACTTTCCTTTCGGGCCAGCGGCCGAGTTCTTGAGAGAAAGGTGGAGGTGGGATCGCATGTCAGAGCCGGCGACATCCTTGCGCGGCTCAACGACACGGAACAACAGGCGGATGTCAGCGTGGCCCGCGCCGCACTGGATTCGGCTCAGGCGGTCCTCGCGCAGAGGACACTGGCTTTCAACCGGGCGAGGACGCTCCTGCAGTCGGGGGCTGTTCCGCGGTCGATCCTTGACGATGCGCAACAGGAGTTGCTGAGCGCGCAGGCTGCCCTCGAGGCCTCCGAGGCCGCCCTCGCGATGGCTGAGGACGCGCTGTCCTACACCGCATTGAAGGCGACCGCGGACGGTATCATCACGGCCCGCGGTATTGAAGCGGGGCAGGTGGTCTCAGCGGCCCAGTCCGCCTACACGCTCGCCCACGATGGTCCGAGAGATGCGGTGTTTGATGTCTTCGAGGCGTTCTTTCTGGATGGCCAGCCGCTGAGCGATGTGGATGTCGCTTCGGTCTCCGACCCCTCGCTCGACATCCACGCCAGCATACGCGAGGTCTCTCCCGTCATAGACACGAAGGAGGGCACGATCCGGATCAAGGTGGGGCTCCAGGAGGGCACGCCATGGTCCCTTGGGACGCCTGTGGTCGGCGAGCTACGGGCCTCGCCGCGTGACGGGATCGTGCTGCCCTACACCGCGATCGCATCAGCCGACGGCGAACCAGCCGTCTGGCTCGTCAACACCAAAGACCAATCCGTTTCGCTCCGGAAGATTTCTGTTGGCCGATACCGCCAGGGCGACTTCGTCGTCACCGCCGGCATCGCGGCACAAGACCTGATCGTCACCGAAGGCGGAAAGTTCCTCAAGGAAGGCCAGGCAGTCGCCTGGAAAGGCAAGTGAGATGATCCTCAATCGCATATGCACCTCTCTCCCTCTTCTTCTGTCAGTGTCGCTACTTGCGGGCTGCGACCAGAACTCTGTCGCGGGAGAGCAGGCGGTGCCCCGTCCCGTGAAAGTCGTCATCGCTGCGGCCGAACAGGACAAAGTAGCAAGCTCGCCCGGCGTGGTGCGCGCCCGCATCGAGACCGACCTGGCGTTCCGAACGCTCGGACGGATGATGTCTCGCAAGGTCGATGTCGGCGATCTCGTCCACAAGGGTGATGTTCTCGCGGAGATCGACCCTCTCGCTCTGCAACTCGCGGTCAGGAGCGCGGAAGCCGAACTGCGCAACGCCCAGGCGCAGTTGGCGAACGCTGCGACGAACGAAACGCGCAAGCGAAGGCTCATCCAGAGCAAAGCGGTGAGCATTGCCGACCACGATCTTGCCGAACAGCAGCTCAAATCCGCTACCGCCAATGCTGCAAAAGCGACGGCCAGCCTCGCCAAGGCGCACGAGCAGCTAGGCTACTCGGAGCTGAGGGCTGAGTTCGATGGTGTCGTGACCGCCACCTCCGCGGAAATGGGCCAGACCATCTCGGCCGGCCAGCCGATCCTGAAACTGGCGCGCCTCGAGCAGCGCGACGTGGTGGTCGACGTGCCGGAAGCGCAGTTCAGTAACATCCGCCTGGACGACCGCTTCAGCGTCGCCCTCCAGCTCGATGCAAAGATTCAGATCATTGGCGCCGTCCGCGAAATCTCGCCTCAAGCCGATACCAATACCCGCACCTATCGGCTGAAGATCGCCATCGATCGTGCTCCGGATATCTTTCGTCTCGGCGCTGTGGTCACCGCGAAGCCGCTTGTCGAAGAAAAGAAGCAGACGATCGCGCTACCCCTCTCGGCCATCCGCCATGAAGGCGGTGCCAGCCAGGTCTGGGTGCTGGATCGCTCCACAGCCCAAGTGGCCCTGAGGGCGGTTGAGCTCGATGGCCCGGCATCCGATGCCCCTTCCGTCAGGATTCTATCCGGGTTGCGGGAAGGGGAAGAGATTGTCGTCGCCGGTGTTGATGAACTTGTCGATGGACAGAAAGTGAAACTAGGTCAGGAGCTACGCCCGTGAATAAATTCAACCTTTCGGACTGGGCGCTCGAGCATCGGTCTCTCGTCTGGTATTTCATGATCATGTTCGCGGTAGCGGGCGCCTTTGCCTATCTCGGACTCGGCCGCGAGGAGGATCCGTCTTTCACGATCAAGACGATGGTGATCCAGGCCCAATGGCCCGGCGCTTCAGCCGAGGAAGTGACACAGCAGGTTACCGATCGTATCGAAAAGAAGCTCCAGGAGCTCGACAGACTGGAGCATAGCCGAAGCATTACGACTGCGGGCCAGACGATCGTCTTCGTCGATCTGCTGCCGGATACGAACGCGCAGGACGTAAAGCCGACCTGGTCGCGGGTCCGCAACCTGGTCGACGACATCAAGCACGAATTCCCGCAAGGCGTGGTCGGCCCCTTCTTCGATGACCAGTTCGGCGACGTCTACGGCAATATCTTTGCCTTCACGGGCGACAACGGACTTAGCCAAAGGGAACTACGCGACTTTGCCGAGAACACACGGACGCAGATTCTCAGCATCCCCGATGTCGGCAAGGTCGATATCGTCGGTGCGCAGAACGAAGTGATCTACCTTGAATTCTCGACCCGCAAGATTGCCGCCCTGGGCATCGACCGCGCCGCCATCATCGCCACGTTGCAGGCGCAGAACGCCGTCACCCAGTCCGGCTTCGTCGAAACAGGACCGGAGCGCGTCGCGTTGCGGGTCGGCGGGCGGTTCATCTCCGAGGACACGTTGCGTGGTATCAATCTGCGGGTAAATGACCGCTTCTTCCCGCTGACGGATGTCGCCACCATCACACGTGGATACGTCGATCCGCCGATGTCACTCTTCCGCTTCAACGGAAAGCCGGCCATTGGGCTCGCGATTGGTATGAAGACGGGCGGCAATGTGCTTGCCTTCGGCGAATCGCTTGAAAAGACGATGACCAAAATCACCCAGGAGCTTCCGGTCGGTGTCTCCGTCGAACAGGTCTCCGACCAGCCAAAAGTGGTTGAGGAGGCAGTCGGCGGCTTCACAAAAGCTCTGTTCGAGGCGGTCGCCATCGTGCTTGCGATCAGCTTCATCAGTCTGGGGATGAGGGCAGGCCTGGTGGTGGCAATCGCGATCCCGCTCGTTCTCGCCATCACCTTCATGGTCATGTTCTACACCGGCATCTCGCTGCAGCGCATCTCGCTCGGAGCTCTGATCATCGCGCTCGGCCTCCTCGTCGACGATGCCATGATCGCCGTCGAGATGATGGTGGCGCGACTGGAAATGGGTGACAGTCTCACGAAAGCCGCCACCTACGTCTACACATCTACGGCCTTCCCGATGCTGACTGGCACGCTTGTCACCGTCGCGGGTTTCATCCCCGTCGCTTTCAACAAGAGCAACGCGGGCGAGTTCACCTTCACCCTTTTTGTCGTCATCGCGGTTTCACTCATCGTTTCGTGGGTGGTCGCAGTTGTGTTCACGCCCCTGATCGGCGTGACCATTCTACCGAAGACGATGAAGAAGCATGCCGAGCACAAGGGTCGGTTTGCCAAGGCGTTTTCGAGCCTGCTGCAGTTCTGCCTGCGCTGGCGCTGGATGACGATCATCGCAACAGTCGTTCTCTTTGCTGGGTCGATCGGCGGCCTATCGATGGTGCAACAGCAGTTCTTCCCGAGCTCCGACCGCCCGGAACTGATCGTCGACTGGAACCTGCCGCAGAACAGTTCGATCACTGAGACCAGCCGCCAGATGGCCCAGTTCGAGCATGAGATGCTGGCTGACAACCCTGGTGTCGAGCACTGGTCGACATATGTTGGCAGGGGTGCGCCGCGCTTCGTACTTTCCTTCGACGTGCAGCCGGCTGATGTGTCTTTCGGCCAGACGGTCATTGTCACCAAGGGCCTCGATGTCAGGGACAAGGTGAAGCGCGAGATGGAGACCTACCTTCAGAAGACTTTCCCGGGAACTGACGCTTACGTGAAGCTTCTGGACATCGGGCCTCCGGTTGGCAAGCCGATCCAGTACCGTGTGTCCGGCGAAAATCTGCAGACGCTGCGCAACCTGTCACAGAAGCTGGGTTCGATCGTCGGCACATATCCGTCCCTCAGGAACATTGCCTTCGATTGGAACGAACCGGCCCGTGTCGTGAAGATCGACGTGCTGCAGGACAAGGCCAGACAGCTCGGTGTCTCCTCCCAGGACATCGCGACGGCGCTCAACACCGTCGTTCAAGGGAATGCCGTGACGCAGGTCCGGGATGACATCTACCTGGTCGATGTCATCGGCCGTGCCGCGGAAAAGGAGCGCGGCTCGATCGACACCCTGCTTGACCTGCAACTGCAGAGCAGCAGTGGTCAATCTGTCCCGCTGTCATCGGTGGCAACCTTCCGCTACGAACTCGAACAGCCGACGATCTGGCGGCGCGATAGAGTTCCGACCATCACGATCAAGGCCGGGATCGGCGATGCGACACAGCCGGCGACCGTTGTGAAGGCGCTCTCCGACAAGGTTTCGGCCTTCGAAAAGGCGCTGCCGGCGGGGTATTCCTTGAAGGTCGGGGGCGCGGTCGAGGAAAGTGCCAAATCGCAGGGGCCGATCGCCAAGGTCGCTCCGGCCATGTTCGTCATCATGGCGACGCTGCTGATGATCCAGCTTCAGAGCTTCCACAGGCTGTTCCTGGTCTTCTCGGTAGCGCCGCTGGCCCTGATCGGCGTCGTCGTGGCGCTGCTTGCGAGCAACTCTCCGCTGGGATTCGTCGCACTTCTGGGGGTCCTTGCGCTGGTCGGAATCCTCATACGCAATTCTGTGATCCTGATCGTCCAGATCGAGGAGTTGCGTGCCGAGGGGATGTCCGCGTGGAAGGCGGTGGTGGAGGCGACCGAACACCGCATGCGGCCGATCATGCTGACCGCGGCGGCCGCGACCCTGGCCCTGATCCCCATCTCGCATGAGATTTTCTGGGGTCCCATGGCCTACGCGATGATGGGCGGTATCGTCGTCGGCACGGCGCTGACGCTTCTCTTCCTGCCGGCGCTCTACGTCGCCTGGTTCCGGATTCCTCGTGAAGTCGAGCAAAACTGAGATGACAACTTTGCACTCCTTCCTTGGGCGAATTGCCCAGGGTCTCAACGGGCATGGATTCACCAAGGCGATTGCCGGCCGCATGGGCCGAGCCGTTCCGGTCCTTCTAGCCCTATCTCTCGTAACATCGGGTTGCGCCAGCCGGGTGCAGGATGTCCTCCAACCTCTCGCCGTGGCCCCGAAGGATACGAGCCGGGTCACCATGCTCGTTGCCACGACACGAAAACCTTCGGAGGATCCCGGCAAGCTCTATTCGGGCGACCGCGGAACGGCGATCTCGCTTAACAGTGTCGACGTATCCATTCCGCCCGATCGGAACCGCAAGATCGGAGAGGTCCAGTGGCCGTCTCGCATGCCGCCCAACCCACAAAAGGAGTTTGCGGTCACCGAGGTCGCCAAGGTGCAGTCCGAGAGCCACGTCCTGGACTGGTACCGCAGGAACCGAAATTCAAAGCATCAGGTCATTATTTTCGTACATGGATTCAACAACACCTACGCCGACGCGGTCTTCCGCTTCGCGCAGATCGTCCACGACTCGGGAACCGACGCCGCGCCCATCCTCTTCACCTGGCCCTCAAGGGGACGTGCCTTTGACTACCTCTACGACAAGGAGAGCGCCAATTATTCCCGTCGCGCTCTGGAGGATCTAATACTGCAGGCTGTGAACAGTCCCGACGTATCCGACGTGACCATCCTCGCCCATTCCATGGGCGGCTGGCTTGCGGCCGAAGCGCTGCGCGGCGTCGCTATGCGCGAGAAGTCGGTCCCGGCGAAGGTCAAGAACGTCGTTCTCGCATCGCCAGACATCGACATCGATGTGTTCCGTCGTCAGTTCACCGAGATGGGGCCTAAGCGGCCGCACTTTGTGATTCTGACATCGACACGCGACAAGGCACTGGAGGTCTCGGGCTGGCTATCGGGCGGCGTCAATCGCCTGGGCAGAACCGATCTCAGACCCTATGCGCCTCTTCTCGACGAACTTGGCGTTTCCGTCATCGACACCAGCGGTGTCGCGACGAACGATGCGCTTGGGCATAACGCCTTCGCCGACAGCCCCGAGATCGTGCGCCTGCTCGGGCGGCGGCTGGCCGGGCAGAGCCTTGAGGGCGGAAAGACAAGCGTTGCCGATCAGATCGGCGTGACTGCGGCCAATTTCGCCGGCACGGCGGCGCGTTTCGCCGTCGCGGCGCCAGCCGCTGTCATCAGCCCGGAGGCGCGAGAGATCCTGAAGGAGGAGCTCTCCTCCGACGGTGCAGGCATCAAGGACGGGCAGATAGCGTACTGAAACCTTAACCGCCAAGCAAGGATTCGTGAGGATCGAAAGATGGAAATCGCCACGACTGAAAGACTCCCGCCGGGGCCTGAATACGTGTCGCGGATTGTAGAAGCCGGCACGGCCGCGTGCCGGCTTTACGGGCCGTCGAAGACAAACGTTGCGGACATCGCGCGGCTTCTCGGGAAGTCCCCGGCCAGCGTATACAAAATCTTTCCCTCCAAGGCTGCGATATGGGATGCCATCGCCGGAAATTTCCTGGAGACCTCTCTGCGCGTGCCTGCACTTGCTATTGGTGAACGAGGCGACGCGGCGAGATGCCTTGAGAAAGCCGCTCTCGGTCAACTTCGATTGATGTCGGAGGCACGCAATGGCGACGCCCAAATGTTCAGCCTTGTTGTTCTCGCTGCAGAAGGAAGTTGGCCGTCGTTCATCCAGTATCTCAAGGGACTCGAGGCCGATGTGGGAAAGTTGATCCGCGCCGGGGTCACAAGCGGAGAATTCGCGCCGTGTAATGTCGATCTAGCCGCATCTTGCTTTTGCGCCTCGGTCATCTCCTTGTGGGACCCACGGTTAATCGGAGCTCCTTCGACAGCGGATAAGATATCTGCTCATGCTCTGGTTTCGTTTGCAGTGGCAGGACTTCGCAATCACCCCGGATAAGGCACGAAGCGTTAGTGCGACAACTGTTTCATGCTTGTTCTAATAATGGTCAGGCCTTGAAGCTAAACCCGCCTTCCGGCTCTTCAATCGCGAGTGAAAGCGCCATGTGTGATTGCTGCGATCGATGGAACTGCTAGCGATCAAAGCGCCCTACCGTCACGATCCGCCCAGAGGGCAACCGTTCAGAAGGACAGCTCGTCACATGACATTGGCTCATCGGCCCGAAACCTGGGGGCCAGCAAACGGCCCCAAGTCGGAATAAATTCCGCATTGCGCCCGCGTTTCGGTCGTTCGCACCACCCGATGAAATTCCTGGAAGCGGTCCGTCCGCTTCTCTGACTTAGCCACGTTCGGAACCATCCGTATGTCGCTGCTAGGAACGGTCTGCCAGCCAATGCCGAAGGCAAGCATCGGATATCCGCCAATAGCCGAGAGCGGAAATTGTTTTCCGCTTTGGGCCTGTGTCCCCCGTCGTTCGCGCAACCTCGAACGATTCGCGGGGGAGGAAAACGGCAACCGCGGGTTAAGGCGACGAGTAGATGGCAGACCCTTTAATGCAAACGGAAAACTCAGGGGCTTGAGGCGCTTCGGCACATGCGGCAATCTCAAAGCGACGATCGAATTTGGAACTTGTTATCCGAGCCGCCCATCGCTGAGGAAATAATCTACTGGCAATTTCGCGGTTTCGAGCACGTCAATCTAAATGTATTCTATAGTGATTATAGACATTGAAATGCAATTTCTCGGCTTATATGGTTTTGACAGAAATACGAAAATCAAATGGGCCGACGACATGAAACGTAGAATTTTCTTCCACTTGGTGGCGTCGATCGGTTTCTTCGCGACGGCAGCAAATATGGCCATCGCCGCCGAAACGGTTGACCCGACGACAAAGCTGATCGTCGCCGACCAGAGCGAATTTCTTCGCAATCTTCTGGAGGCAAGCGGCGAGCGCGATAAGCTGAAGTTCCAAGTCGAATTTCCAAACTTCGCTGGCGGACCAGCGATCTATGAAGCGATCAGGGCAGGGGCTCTCGATATTGCTTATGTCGGCGACACGCCACCGATCCAGGCGCGCGCGGCTGGTACACTGCTTCCGATCGTTGGCACCTTCACGCGCGACGTCGCACAGTATCGTCTCACCACGCGACCCGGACTGGTCATCAACAAGCTCTCCGAACTCAAGGGCAAGAAGGTGAGCTACATAGAGGGGTCGGGGCGGCAGGTATTCCTGATCGAGGCTTTGAACCGGGCCGGACTGACGTTGAAGGACGTGGAGCTCGTCAAGCTGCGCGTCGCCGATCTGCCCGATGCGATCCGGGCCAGTGCCGTGGATGTCGCCGTTCTCCAGGAACCGCACGTCACCCGACTGGTCAAGCAGGTCGGAGCGTCCCACGTCCTTGATCCGGAGGAGCGGAAGCTTTTGCCAAGTACCTCATACTTCTACGCGCGGCCTGAGGTGCTCGCTGATCCCCAGAAGGCAGAAGCGATCAAAGCCTTCCTCGGAGCATTTGTTCGCGCCGGGAAATGGAGCAACGATAACGAGGCCGCCTGGTCGAAGTTCTATTACACCGACTTCCAGCGCGTGTCGCCGGAGGACACTGCAGCCATTCTCGAGGGACAGTCGCCTCTCGTGTTCCAGACCTCGATCGAGGCGATCCCGCATCATCAGAAGCTCATCGATATTCTCTACCAGGCCGGCTCGATCAAGGAGCAGTTCGACGCGAAACAATCATTCGTAAGTGATTTCGATCAGGTCGTTCTGGACGCCCGGTAATCTCCAGACATACTTCAGGAGCTGATATGACGGACGCGACAAATCAGGACTTCATAGGGTCGTCTGCCAAACATTGGGACAGCGCTGTCAGGACGGCCGAACCCGTGCGAGCCAGCAAGGGAACCCGTCTTACACCAAAGCGGCTTCCGGCGGGCGTCAGATTGCTTGGACCCGTGTTGGTACTTCTGGCTTGGGAAGCTGCTTCGCGCCTCGGGTACTTGTCGCCCGCAACGCTCGCGGCACCGTCGACTGCGTTGAAAACCGGATACGAGATGTTTGCGGATGGCAGCCTCTTGCCTCATCTGCTCGCATCAGCCGGACGTGCCTACGCAGGACTTTTCCTTGGGATTGTCGTCGGCGTCGTGCTCGCGCTGCTTGCAGGTTTGACGCGCAGCGGCGAGGCGCTCATCGACGGCCTGGTCCAGATTAAAAGGGCCGTCCCCACGCTAGCTCTTATCCCGCTGGTGATCATCTGGCTCGGGATCGGCGAGGCGATGAAGATCTTTCTGATTTTCACGGCGGTCCTGGTCCCGGTCTACATCAACACGCATGCTGCGCTCCGCAGCATCGACATCGGTCACGTCGAGCTGGCAAGAACGCTCGGGCTAACTCGCAGCGAATTCGTGCGCCACGTTGCGTTGCCAGGAGCGCTGCCTGGATTCTTCGTCGCGCTGAGGCTTGCCGTGGCCTTGTGCTGGACGGCGCTCGTCGTCCTTGAGCTTATCAATACCCAGACCGGGATTGGCTACTTGATGAACCGCGCACGCGACTGGGGTCAAACTGAAATCATCGTGGTCGGCATCATCATCTACGCCGTCCTCGGGCTTGTGTCGGATGCCGTCGTCAGGGCAATCGAGACACGGGCGCTTTCATATCGAAGGGCGCTCGGATCATGAACGTCTATCGGCCCTATTCACCTTCGGTCGTTTTGCGGGAGTTGTCCCGCAGTTTTAAGGGAGAAATGGTCCTCGACCGGATATCGCTCGAGATACCGCACGGCCAGTTCGTCGCATTGCTCGGCGAGTCGGGGTCCGGCAAGACAACGCTGTTGCGAGCGCTCGCTGGGCTGGACGACGAGGCCGAGACACAAGGCAGCTTCACCAAGCCGGACAGCACATCGGTTCTGTTTCAGGATTCGCGGCTTCTGCCATGGAAGACTGTGATCGACAATGTCACTCTGGGCCTCCGTCGGCCAGATGCGAGATCGGCGGCAGTGGACATATTGGGCCTGGTCGGTCTCGCCGACAAGGTGGATGTCTGGCCATCGACATTGTCGGGTGGGCAAAAGCAGCGGGCATCTCTGGCGCGATCTCTTCTTCGGGAGCCAGAGTTGTTGCTCGCCGACGAGCCTTTCGGGGCGCTGGACGCTCTGACGCGGCTTCGCATGCAGAATCTACTGCTGAAACTGGTCGAGCGCCGCAGGCCTACAATCATTCTGGTTACGCATGATGTCGACGAGGCGCTTTTGCTTTCGGACCGAATCCTCGTGCTGAAGGATGGCGGGATCGCCGAGGATCATCTCGTCTCCCTACCGCACCCGCGGCGCAATTATCAAAGTGAAATCTCAACCCTTCGCGCTAAGCTGCTGAAAAGTCTTGGCGTCGAGGCGGACACTGTTTGAAAGGAACCGTCATGTCGCGACAGTTGCACCTCAATCTGTTCTTGATGTCTCGCGGCCACCACGAAGGCGCATGGCGACATCCGGCATCCAACCACAAGGCGCTCACCGACCTCGACTTATACGTCGAGGCGGCTCACATCGCGGAAGCCGCGAAATTCGATGCCGTATTTCTCGCAGACACGCTTGTTGCTCCCAACAGCAGCGGGTTGGCGGCATCCGGCTCGCTTGAGCCGATCGTCCTCCTCTCGCTTCTGTCTGCGAAAACTCAAAAAATCGGCCTGATCGGAACGGCGTCCACGACATATAGTTTGCCGTACACGCTGGCACGGCAGTTCGCCACGCTCGATCACCTGTCAGGCGGCAGGGCGGGCTGGAACATCGTCACATCGTGGGCGGCTGAAGCCGGTGCAAACTACGGCTTGCAGCAAAACATCGAACATGGAGACCGGTACAAGCTCGCCGAAGAATTCGTCGAGGCCGTCGATGCGCTTTGGCGGAGCTTTCCGTCGGACGCCGTTTTGGATGACCGCGAACGCGGCCAATATCTGGACACAGACCGGGTCATCCCCGTGAACTTCGAAGGCGAGCATTACCGCACTAAGGGTCCACTGAATGTTCCTGGCAGTCCGCAGGGACGCCCTGTTTATATCCAGGCAGGCCAGTCCGATGCCGGTAGAGCCTTTGCCGCACGACGGGCCGAGGCGATCTTCACTGCGCATATGACTAAAGAATCCGCGCAGACGTTCTATTCTGACATCAAGAACCGCAGTGTGGCGTATGGGCGTCGCCCACAGGATATCGTCATTCTGCCAGGTATCAGCGCGGCAATCGGATCTACGAAACGCGAAGCCGAGCTGGTCTGGGAAGAGCTCGACGCACTCACGAGCACAGATGTCGGGCTGGCGCGCCTGTCCGCGAGATTCGGCGGGCATGACTTCACAGGTCTACCGCTTGATCGTCCGCTGAAGCGGGATGATTTTCCGGATCCCAACCAGGTCGAGGCGTCCAAAAGCAGAGTGATTGGCTACGTCGACATTTCACTGCGGGAGGGACTATCGCTCAGGCAGCTTTTGCGCAAGCTCGCAGGCGCGCGCGGGCATTTTGCGGTCGCAGGCACCCCGGAGGAAATTGCTGATATTGTGGAAGACTGGTTCGCCTCGGCTGCGGCGGACGGTTTCAACGTTATGCCGCCGATCATCAACAGCCAACTGGAACTGTTCGCCCAGGAGGTGGTACCTATCCTTCAGAAGCGAGGGCTGTTCCGGAAGGAGTACCAAGGCACCACACTACGGGATCATTTCGGACTGGCTCCCGTTGCGGAAGCGAAAACATTCGCTCAATCCGCCTGAGGATTTCGGCGATTTAAATTCTAGGCGAATAAATCCGCCGCGTTGTTCGGATGACCAACGTCCGGATTGCGTCTGCACAGCGGTCATTGGAATCTGCGGTCGCATAGTACCCGAGCATGCAGAACTTCAGCCGACGAGCTTTGAGTACCTACTGCGCGACCGAAACCGTCTCACGAACCTGCCTGACAGCATTGAAGACCTCTCCAGGCATGCCGAACCCTGGAGCGCCATAGAATAAACGGAGCTCTTCCCTATGACGGTCGGGGTCGAGCAGGACCTCCGCCAAATGATCGAAGCGTCGCAGTTCCTCGGTGCTGCTCTCCGCGTCTGGGGATGGCATCGCCCCCCAGTCGTCCCACGGCAGCATCTCGACCTTGTTCAGGCTGGCGAGGTCACGGATCATATTTGAGGCGATGAACCAGAAGCCGCCTTCATCGAAGATGCCAAAGCGATTGGGGTCGTCCTCGCCACGCCGGCAGAGTTGCCAGGCCTGGGCGGCCAGCAGGAACTCACCCGACGGCAAGTCGAGAGTGTCGAAGACCAGCCCCAGTTCTGCACGCTGAAAGTCATCGATCTGAAAATCGACCATCCGCCAGCGATCACCATTCCAGACCTCCACCACCCAGTGGTCGATCGCCTTGTCGGGAGCAAAATAAGTGCCGAAACCGCACCGCGACCTAGCCGCACGGCCGTTCGCTCGCAAGGCCGACACCGCGAGCAGCGAGAAATGGCTGCAGACACCAACCGCGCGACCCGCAGCAGGACGGTGTGAATTGCCCCCCGCAAGGAGGCCGTCCAGTACGGCGTCCACCGATCTCCTTTGCGAGAGTTCACGCCGCTCCGGGGTCAGCTCTTCGCCATATCTCGACGCCCAGTGTTCGTGAAGCATTCTTCCCTGAATCCAGGCGGCTAGGTCGGCGATGTCCGTTGGAGCGCCTGCCAGCCCGACCTTATTCTTCTTCGCCGTGGAATGCGGGCCCGGCTCTCGGAAGTAGTCCAGCGTAACCATGTCCATGAGTATTCTCCAAGGCCGGATGATCCAGCGAGGGCGCATTGGTGTCAAGCGCACGGCGAACGCCCGCTTCCGGCCGACTGCCGTCATGGCTCGAAAGCGCCCCCACGTCGGCCATAGAGGGTGGTTTCGCAGCTTCCTGAAAGCAGATCTTGCTGGCGATCACGCTGGAGGTCGTTGTTGCGCCGGCACTGACTATTTCGTCCTCTGTGCAAATGGGCAACAGTTTCAAGATCGGACATTAATCACCGTCATTGTACGACACCGGCCTTGCGTAGCCCCTCCATGACGAGCTCGAAATCGGCGGGGTTCTTGAAGGGCAAGACTTTGCGACGGTATTCCAAGGAGTAGTCGGGATTGACGTGGAGCACCTCTTGCCACGTCGCGCGAGCCTCTTCGAAACGGCCGAGGTGCCCGTAACAGGCAGCCAGAAGCGCGCGCGAGACATCGGTGACGGGGTTGCGGCTCACGCGCTGCAGCAACAGTTCGACGGCCTCTTCGTACCTTAGCAGTTGAAACAAGGCCCAGGCCTGAAAGTGAAGAACGATATCCGGAAAGTAGGGGTTCAGGACCCTCGCCCGATCGAAATAGGCGAGTGCCTCCTCGGATCTGCCTGAATAGACAAGTGCCTCGCCGAGGCTGACCTGCCCTTCGGCGAAGTTCGGATTGAGGACTATCGCACGCTCGGCCTCGCTGATGGCTCCATCGTGCTGTCGCGAGTAAAGGTTGACCAGACTCAGCGACCAGTGCGCCACGGGATCGCTATCATCCCGCGCTACCGCCAGCGTCGCAGCCTCTTCGGCTTGCTCGATCGAGCGCTGCGGCAACGCGCTCCACCGGTTCAGGTAGTCGAGCGCGTGGGTAAGGGCGAGGACCGCGTGCGCCGAGGCGAAGTTCGGATCAAGTTCGACGGCACGTTGCAAAAGGTCGCGGGCGTCGCTGTTCGTTTGCTTCGTCAGCCGGTGCCACAGTTCCCGGCCACGCAAGAAGCAGTCATACGCCTCGGGGTGCCGGGTCTGCCCCGGCGCAAGTCTTTGCCGGTCGCCCTCTGTCAGGTTGACCGCCAGCGCGCCGACGATCTGCTGCGTGACATCGTCCTGAACCGCGAATATGTCGGTGAGGTCGCGATCGAACCGTTCCGCCCATAGATGCCCGCCGGTGGTCGCGTCGATGAGCTGCGCGGTGATGCGTACCCTGTTCCCCGATTTGCGTACGCTGCCCTCAAGCACATACCGCACGCCCAGCCTCGTGCCCACCTCCTGCACATGGACGTTCTTGCCCTTGAAGATGAACGACGAATTGCGAGCGATGACGAAGAGCTGCGACAGCTTCGATAGCGCTGTGATGATGTCTTCCGAGATGCCGTCGGCGAAGTATTCCTGTTCGGCGTCACCGCTCATGTTGGCGAAGGGCAGGACGGCGATCGACAGCTTCGGCGACGCTGCCGTCGCCGGCTGGCTCGTCGCGGTTTCCGAGGTCGCGGCCAACTTGGTCCCTGCGCTGCCGACTTGCAGCGAATAGATCCGGATCGGCTCGGCGATGTTCTTGAGCTGCGTGCTGCCGAGATCGCTGACCGAGAGGTCGAGCCTCGCCTTGACTTGGCGATAGGCATCCTCGGATAGGCAGATCGCGCCCGCCGCCGCGACGCCCTCCAATCGCGCGGCGATGTTGACGCCATCGCCCATCAGGTCGCCGTCGCTTTCCTCGACGACGTCGCCCAAATGAATACCGATCCTGAACTCAATGCGACGGTCCTGCGGGACGCCGTCATTGCGCTCCGCCATACCGTTCTGCACCTCAATGGCGCAGCGCACGGCGTCCACCACGCTGCGGAACTCGACCAGCGCACCATCGCCGGTGCGCTTCACCACCCGGCCATGGTGCACGGCGATCGTCGGATCGATGAGATCGCTGCGCAGTGTCCGCAACCTCGCCAGGGTAAGGTCCTCCTCGGCGCCGGCAAGCCGGCTGTACCCAACCACGTCCGCGGCCAGGATTGCAGCCAGCTTTCGGTTCTCGCTCATGGCGCTGTCTCCTAACTTCCACGATAGCAGGGAGACAGAGGGCAAGAAAGAACTTTAGCCGCTGCTCAGAGCGATCTTGGTTGCGATCGAGTTGGCCATGGCTCATGTGGACGCAGCCGACGTTGTAGCCCCACGCAATGACTGCTCTGTAATACTCTCGGGGCGTCCAACGCGGTCGTTCGTAAAGCCCACTCAGGGTCAGGTTACAACGATGTCCGTGCCCACCCGAACGTCCGTTCTTTGAATATCCGCAGCCTGAAGTTGCCAGTCCGCTGCTGGCCGAACTGGGACCACATCGCCAGATGTTTGGATGTCCGCTCTCTCCCTTCCGCACTCCAACATCGGACGGTCCCCTCACGGCCCCAGACTTGCCGACCGATCCTGGCTTTAGCAGCCGGTCCGAAACGCGCCTTCATGCCGGTCGTCCACAGCACGCGCTTTAGTTCCTGGAAGCAGTCAGTCTGCTATTCGAGCGGTCACGTCCGGACCGAGCGAATTGCGGTCATTCACGAGACGCTACGACAGCCGTGGGCGTCTCTGGTAAGCTACGTTGGGAGCTTTTGGGGAGGCATGCAAATGTCGAGGGACGTAGTCATCTCTGCCACGACGAGCCAGCACTATCGCGAGTTTGCGACGCTGATACGCGAGTATGTCGACTGGTGTCGCGAACGATATGCCGCGGATAGTTGGTTCGTTGACGCCGCGTTCAGCCATCAGTCGCTTGAGCAGGAATTGCAAGAGTTGTCGTCCTACTACGGTCCGCCGAGCGGCCGAGCGTTTCTCGCGCTCTCACGAGACGAGGTGGTTGGGTGTATCGCCTACCGGGAGCTGTCCGACACTGTGTGTGAGATGAAGCGGCTTTTCGTTCGGAAGGGCGGTCAGGGTCGCGGCACGGGGCGACGGCTTTGCATGGCATCGATCGATGCTGCACGAAGCGACGGCTACGCACTCATGCGCCTCGACACCGCCAACTTGTTCAACGAGGCGATCGCTTTGTATAGGTCGGTCGGTTTCCGCGACTGTCCCGCCTACAACGATTATCCCGACGACCTCATGCCCTACATCGTCTTTATGGATATACCTATCAGACCAGGCAAGGCGGGCTAGAATTGAGCTCCGCTACTTTGGCAGAAGGGTGAATGTCCGCAGGCCCCCACGCCGCTTCAGGCCGGCAAGCCGGCAAGACGTAGACCAGCGCGTAGGCGCTCCACATCCTTCGGCTCGCGCAGATATGACACATCGATATGCCAGTCGACGTATTCCGCTGGTCCTGCGACGGGGTCACCGATCCACAGAGTGCGCACTGCCTGGACAAATACGTCCCCACACCCCTTCGCCTCTTCGATCCTGCCTAGATGACCATAGGCCGCCGCCCGCCAAGTCATGTCTCGCGGATGCCTTATCGGGGGAATCGAAGGTTCTCTGCTCGAGAAGCACAGCCGCCTCACTGTAAAGTCCGAGTTGGAACAGGATGTCCGCGGATTGATCCTCAAGGCAATTTGGGCAGCAGGCAGCCCACAGTGCCGACCAACGGCTGTTGCATAAAAGGCAGGCCCGCCGTGCGGCCCTGCAATCCGAGCATCGGATTCAGTGTCGTGCCGAGCGGCCGTTCGACTGCTAGCTGGCGTCTGGTGTTGTCAGCGCCGCATCACCGGCGTCGACGATGAACACTGCGAGAAGGCTCGCGGGAACCGTCTCGCTCGCATTTTCACTGACGGTGTGGTGGGAGCCAGGGTTCTCGAAGAAGGTCTCTCCGACCTTATAGACCTAGATTTCGCCGCCATCGACCTGACTGCGAATCTCGCCAGAGAGAACGTATGCGAAGATGAACGCCGAGCTCGCATGCCTGTGCGACGGCGACTTCGCCCCTGGAGGATAGCTCACCAGTGCCGCGGTCAGGTTCTTGCCTTCAACATTTGGCAATGCCTTGTTGAAGACGGGCGTCACAGTCTCGGCCTTGGGCTCCTGCGCGAAAAAGGCGAACGCCGTCCCGGAAAGCGCTAAAGTCATGATTGCAAGCGATCTGAGGAGGATATTCATCGGTATCTCCCTTCGGTTACATCGTTATGTTGAGGCTAAAGTCAGTGCGGTATTGTGAGGACGATCTTTCCGGGCTTGTGCCGCTTTCCCTCGAGCATTTCGTGCGCTAGCCGAGCGTTCTTCAATTCAAGGACGTCTCCGACACGGGTTGCGATCTTGCCACCGCCGATCATTTCGGCAATCTTTTCCAGGCCGGGTGAATTAACCCGGACCAGGTGGAAGAATGCATCCACGTTTTTCTGTTTAGCGATTTCCCGATCAGGCACGGAAACTGCAGAGACGATACGGCCTCCTGATTTCACCCAGTTGAAGCTGTCCGGGAGGGACTGTCCCCCGACCGCATCAACTACGAGGTCGACTTGTTCAATGGGTTCGGGTAACCCTGCCGCGGTGCTTTCGATCACAACGACCGCGCCCAGCCTCTTGACGTATTCGACCTTGTCCGGCAACGCTGATGCCAGCACCCGCGCTCCAGCCTGGGCAGCGAACTGCACAGCGTATGCGCCAACATTACCTGCTCCTCCGAGGACTAACACTGTCGTTCCTGTCACCGCACCGCCGCGATCAAACAGCATCTGCCACGCAGTCGAGGCAACGACGGGGACGGACGCGGCCTCCACAAAACTCAGTATGCCTGGCTTCTTCGATATCATGTTCGCGTCGGCAAGCGCGTACTGTGCGTAGGCGTTGGTAAACCGTGGATTGGTCACGCCGAAAATCTCATCTCCAACGGCAAACGCAGTCACGTCTGGGCCAAGCTGCACGACGGTTCCTGCGAGATCGGAACCCAAGGTCAATGGTAATGGCTGCGGCAGGACACTATTGCCGCTTCGGATCCAACCGTCCCATGGGCCGACGCCAGCCGCGGCTACTTTCACGAGAACCTGCCCGGCGGTCGGAACAGGACAGTCGATTTCTTCTTCATTCATCGCGGAAATTCCGCCGAACTCATGGACGCGGACCGCCCTGATTTTGGAAGGCAAAGAGTTCTGGGGGGCGGCAGCTCGGTCATCATTCATGACAATCTCCCATTTCTAATGTGAAACAGTGTTTGGTCTCGGCCCGTTTCTGCTTCGTGCAGCGTGACCGAATTAAATTGATCCAACCTCGGTGCAGCCGGCATCTGCAGCCCCGGCACCACGCAAAATGCGTCGATACGATCTTGTCTCAACAGGCGTAAGCGCAGTCGTGAATTCACAATAATAGAATCACGTTGTGGGGCGGTAGTCGATGCCTCGCTAATTGTGGACGAGGCATCCGAGGCTCCGGCCCGATCAGCTACTCGGCCGCAGCGGGCGTCGTGCGAAAGCTGATGGCCATGCGATTGTACGTATTCATCAAACCGATGGCGATCGTCAGGTCTACAAGTTCCTTTTCCGTGAAGGCCAAGGCAGCTTCGTCGTAGGCGGCATCCTCAACGTGGGTGTCGCTGACGCGGGTGACGGTCTCGGCCCACTTCAGAGCGGCCTTTTCCTTTTCAGTGAACAGGCTGCCACCTTCTGCCCAAGCGGGAACAAGGACGAGCTTCTCGACCGTGGTACCGTTCTTGATCAAATCGCGCGAATGCATGTCGATGCAGTAGGCGCAACCGTTGAGCTGTGAAATCCGGAGGTAGACGAGGTCGACGAGCGATGTCGGCAAGCCGCACTGGCTGACGTAGCCGTAGACGGATCCGAGCGCCTTCATCCCACCAGGGGCGATAGCCGTGTAGTCCATACGAGCGTTCATGGGTCGGTTCACTTCTTGTCTGGAGTTGTGAGCTGGTTGTCGTCGACATCGAGGACGAACACCGCGAGCAGGGATGCCGGCTGTTCGTTGCTGGCATTCTCGCTGATGCGGTGATGGCTGCCGGGGTTCTCGAAGAAGCTTTCCCCGGTCTTGTAGACCTTGGCTGCCTCGTCGCCGACCTGGCTGCGGATCTCCCCGGAGAGGACGAATGCGTAGATGAACGCCGAGTTGGCGTGAGTGTGGGATGGCGACTTTGCACCAGGCTCATAGCTCACGACCGCGGCAACGATGCGTTTGCCGGGAATGTTAGGGAGTTCCTTGTTGAACACCGGTGAGACGGTCTCGCTCTTGGCTACAGGATCGTGCGCCTGCGCCGACGTCGTCGCCATCAGGGCAATGGCGGCAGTCCCGATTATATTAGGGAATGTACGCATGTCTTGTCTGTTCCTTTCGCTGATCTTGTGACGAGACATTCAATCTTCCAGGGTGCGAAAAACAGCACCATGACTTGAGAGAAATCCTGTACCATCGCCACATGAAACCGACGCTGCCGTTCTTCCTCGATCAGTCCTTGAAGTCGCCGTTGGCTGGCCAGATCTATTCCGGGATCCGTGATGCCATCTCGGACGGCGTCATGCAGGCTGGCAGCCGGATGCCGTCCTGGAAGGATCTTGCCGTTCAGCTTGGCGTTTCGAGGGGCACCGTGCGGGTGGCTTATGAACGACTGATCGACGAGCAGCTCATCGTCTCCCGTGGGCCTGCCGGCACGTGGGTGGCGGAACATTCATTTGGAGGGAAACCAAGTGCCCCCACTGCGGTACGTCCTCCACTGCCACAACTCTTCTACGACTTCGGCACCGTGCCCTTGCCATTTCAGATGGGCGTGCCGTCACAGGATGCCTTTCCGTTTAAGCTGTGGTCCCGGCTCATGGCGCGAAGCGCGCGCATAGCCGCGGCGTCTCCGGTCAGCTATCCCGATCCAAGAGGTGATATTGACCTGAGAAAAGAGATCGCAGCCTATCTGGCTATAGCCCGGAACCTCCATTGCAATCCGTCGCAGGTTATCGTCACCGCCGGATTTTCAGGAGCGCTTGGTCTGATCGCCGGAGCGTTGCGTCTCGAAGGGAGGATAGCATGGTTCGAGGAGCCTGGCTTTCCGTTGACCCGGATTGCACTCGCCCATTTGGGCGTAGACGTCCGCGCCGTTCCCGTAGACGCCGACGGCTTGAGCGTGGCCAAAGGCAGGCAAGTCGCTGGCGAAGCCACACTTGCCTTAGTCACACCGGGGCAGCAAGCTCCTCTTGGCGTTACGATGTCCGCATCTCGCAGGCACGAGCTTCTGGAGTGGGCCGGCGAACGCGATGCCTGGATCATCGAGGACGACTATCTCGGCGAACTCCAACTTCAGGGCAGGGCGGCACCCGCGCTAGCGTCCGCTGACAAGAACGGACATGTCCTCCATATCGGCACTTTCAGCAAGACGATCTCACCTTCCTTGCGGCTGGGATTCCTAGTCGTACCAGTGCGCGCAGCGGAGTTGTTCGGTGAAGTTGCCGCTTGTCTGGCACCTTCACCTAATTCGGCTGTGCAGTGCGCCGTCACGGAATTTATGGCCGATGGGCATTACCTTCGTCACCTAAGGCGGATGAAGCGTCTGTACCGGTTTCGACAAATAGACGTCGCCAACCGACTGGATAAGTTGTTCGGTCGTCCGGTACACCGAATAAGCGGATTGTCGGTTCGCCTCGACCTGCCTGACACTTTCGATGACGCGAAAGCGGTACTTGAGGCGCTGCCCTTCGGCCTCGCTCCCGTACCGCTGTCACCGTGGTACATGGGCGACACGCGACGTAAGGGTCTGCTGCTGGGCATAACAAATGTTCACGAGAGAAACGCGGAAAAATCCTGCGAGCGGCTGTATCGCCTCATTGCGTCACGGATTAATCCAGTATAATCGCGCTATTGTGTAGCAAATGCGACCAACGAGCTCTGGCTGCGAAATCCATCGATAGGGTTTGAACCCGACATGATTCAAGTTCGCAGCTCTCCTGTTGTCGTATTGATAGGGTAAGCGCTTAAAATTCCGCTTCCGCACAGGGAGGGGGATGCCGGAAGAGCTCGCCCGCCCGCCGTGTTGCCCTACGGATCGGAGCACAGCCCGCGTACACTGCCACTGACGGTCCCATCTCGACTAAACGTGAGGTAGCCCGCACAGCGCGTGAGCGGTAAATCCCAACCGTTCTTCAAATTATGAAAAAATGGGGGGGTCGCGCAACGAGCTCATTGAAATCGAAGCTTATGGGCCTTCTGCTTTGCATTTCCCTCCTTGCTTTTAACCGCGTTCTATTCGCTAATGCTTAGCTACAGGCCCGGCCATTAGGCAGGCTAACGCTGTCGTTACTCCCACTCAACTCCTGAAGCTACAAGTGGGAACGCGCGACGCCTAATGTCCGACGGCCGTCCCCCTCCTGATTCCAACAGAGTTTTGTCCTGTAGCGTGGTCGATTGGTGATGAGCCAGGTTTCGACATCCCGCAAAAGCCAAACGACGGGGCCCGTCGGACTGTAGTTCATCACGCGCCTCTTCGGCAGCCTCCAATTTAAGGACACCAGATTGCAAATTTTGTCCCTCTCTTGAACAAAGACACTCTTTAACTCGCCGTGCCGAGCCCTTGTCCGACGACACCATCGGTCGACGCGGCTTCGAAATCCGCGAAGAAATCGAGGGACGCACGTACCCTCCTTGATATTGGTCGCCAAAATTCAAAATTGAACGCCGGAACGCTTGGTTGTATTGGCGTGTGGATTGTTTTACGAGAGGACGCGTCGATGAAGACAATCGGCATGCTAGTTTTTGAGGGCGTCCAATCACTGGATGTTGCCGGACCGCTGGATGTCTTTGCCGAGGCCAACGCTTTTATCGAGCCGGATCAGCATTATGAGATTAGGACGATCGGGCCGTCCGATCGGTATGTTACGGCTTCGAATGGCATGATCCTAGCGTCGAACCTTGGCTATGCGGAAACCAAGGGTCGCATTGATCTGTTTCTCGTGCCGGGTGGCCCGTCATTGCCGACCTCTGAGGCAGCGGCCGAAATTGTCGATTGCATTCAGCGTCTGGCAGCGCTCAGCGGGGTTTATGGCTCCGTGTGTACCGGCGCTTTTTTGCTTGGCGCGGCAGGCCTTCTCGATGGCCGGAAAGTCACGACCCATTGGCAAAATGCCAAACAACTGGCCATGCGATATCCATATGCAGATGTCGATTATGACCGGATTTACCTGCGTGACGGTCCTCTGGTGACGTCGGCTGGGGTGACTGCAGGCATCGATTTGGCGCTGGCATTGGTTCGTGAGGATCATGGACCGGCCGTCTCACTGGCTGTAGCCAAGCGGCTTGTCGTAGTTGCTCAGAGATTGGGTGGGCAGTCGCAGTTCAGCCCTTACATCGAATTCACTTTGGACGCCGGATCGCCAATTTCCGGGGTCATTACTTACGTCATGGGACACCTCGGTCGAGATCTGTCTGTCGGCGAACTCGCAACTGCAACCGCGATGAGCGAGCGTAATTTTGCCAGGGCATTCGTCGCAACGACCGGCTCCACACCGGCCCAGTTCGTTGAAAGAGCGCGCGTCGATGCGGCGCGCTCCATGCTGGAAGGAACCAGAAAACCCTTGAAACTCATTGCCCACGAATGCGGATTTGGCAATCCCAAGCGCATGCGCGAGGTCTTTGTAAAGCGCCTCGGAATCCTGCCCACCCAGTACCGGGATCAGTTTTTGATCAAATGACGATGCCAATCAGCTTTCCCACTTCGAGTTCAGGATGAGATCGACAAAGTTCTCGCGCTTGTAGGTTGGGTCCATGTAGCCGAGCACGTCGGCCTTCACATTGCCGAATGTGGTCTCCGGCTTTCTCATCGTGCCCAGGCAGAAGGAAGACAGAATGCCGTGCTTGAACTTCAGTCCGCGCGGATGGCATGTGCAGACCTCGTGGCGCTGCGCATCGGTGAAACTGTCATAGGCAATTCCGAGAACGTCCATTTCGACGCCGGCGGTCACGAGCGCGACCGTCGGTCGCTTATGCTGGGGAATTCCCGGTGTCGTGTGCAAGGCGATCGAGTCCCAGACGTCATCGACGTCGCGTTCCGACATGGCGTAGCCCGAGAGAAAGTCACGCGCGGCATTGGCGCCGTCAACTTCGAAACGTTCGGTGTCGCTGGCAT
The DNA here is from genome assembly GCF_049896125.1 of Pararhizobium sp. DWP1-1-3. Taxonomy (NCBI): domain Bacteria; kingdom Pseudomonadati; phylum Pseudomonadota; class Alphaproteobacteria; order Hyphomicrobiales; family Rhizobiaceae; genus Pararhizobium; species Pararhizobium sp. DWP1-1-3. Next base: position 230,361 of record NZ_JAFCTR010000003.1, on the reverse strand, counting down.
ACTGATCCATGATCCCCATGTCATGGAACATCGCTCCGATATAAAGAAGCTCGGGATCGTAGTTAAGCTTATTGCGTTCGCCAGTCAGGGCGCCGAAAAGGAAGACGCGGCTGGAGTGATGGAAGAGAAGATCCGTCTCGGTGTCGCGGACCAGTTCTGTTGCAGCTTTCGCCATCGCGCTATCAGGGATTTTAACGCCGGCGACGACCTTGGGTTCGTTTGTCATTGGAAAACCTCCTGTTTTTAAAGGTGAGCGGCACACCTGCGCCGGGGCGGGCGATCAATCGCCGCCAACCCTATATTCCGTCTGTTTAGGGTGTTCGATCAATTCGCTTCAGGGGCTCGATCCTGCCATTGAGGGGCGGAAATCTGCCATCAAGCCTCCGTATCCACGTGACGGGGCGAGGTGACATTGTTGGAGCTGGATCTCTACCCCCGCGCGATTGATCGCTGTTGTCAGCCCGGAGTGACGGTAGCTGCAATGGAGAAAGCCTATCCTGGGGGTAGGAGAGGGAGATCGGGATCGCCAGTTCGGAACCCGGCGGTCAGTTCGTCCTCTACACCAAATCTCCCTCTGCCCGCGCCGCTTCTGCAAGCTTGGATCGCAGCCATAGATGCGCCGGATTTTTGCTCAGTCGGTTGTGCCATATCATCTGGACTGAAGCAGCCGGCGCGGTCCAAGGAAGTTCGCAGACCGCCACCAGACCCGATTTGCGAAAGACATCCGCGAGCCTCGCCGGCGCAATCGCTACTGCTGAAGTCCCTGAGACGAGCGCCGGCAGCGCGAGGAAATGGGGCTGGACAAGCCGCAGGTTGGGGTTCGCACCAATTTTTGCAAACTGGGCTTCCAGCGTGGTTCGGTCGAACATCTCCATGCGGCGGATCAAGCCGCGCTCGGAGATGTGCCCATCCTCAGTGCCACCGGCAGCCACCACGAACAATGGCAGCGCGGAAAGCTGCTCGATCGTGACAGGCCCGCCAGCAAGCGCATGATCGGGAGCCATAATGAGCACATCCCGCTCATCGAAAAGCGACTGCGCGCGGAGGCGATGGGGAATATCGAGGAAGGAGCCAAGAGCAAGGTCTACGCGTCCGACATCAATCTGCGCCGTTAGGTCGATTCTCGTTGCGGGCAGGATCGTGATTGAAACGCCCGGCGCGCTGTCCAAGAGGTCTCGCAGGAATTGTGGAAGCAAAACCGCAGTTATGTAGTCGGTAGCGGCGAGGCAAAAGGTGCTGGTTGATGTATCGGCTCTGAACTCCGGCGGCCCAAAAGCTCTGTCGACCGTTACGAGCGCGTCTCGGATGAGAGGTGCCATCTCGCTCGCGCGGGCCGTCGGCACCATCCCAGCGGCTGTTCGGACAAACAAATCATCATGCAGGATGCCGCGAAGCCGGGACAAGCCGTGACTGACGGCTGACGGGCTGAGCCCAATCGATTGTCCGGCGCGCAGCACATTCCGCTCCCGCATGACGGCATCGAACACCGTCAACAGATTGAGGTCCAGGTTTTTCATGGGCAATGTCTCTTTGGTCCCGCCTAACCATAATGCATGCCATGCATTTTCATATTGTCAACATTGCACTTCCTGAAACGACTCTCGGGGTCAATCATGCGTTGATCCAACCAAAGATGGACGACGATCATGAGCAGCGACGCAGCAAGTATTTCTGATACGGTAGTGACTGTCGATGGCGTCATGCGGGGTCGATTTGCCAATCGCTTCTATCTCGATCGTCCCGTGGATCCTGCAACGGATATCATCGAGGTTTCACGCTATGCTGGGACCGGGGCGAACGTGCAGCCGTGGCACGTGCATGTGGTGTCAGGTCTTGCAAAGGCGCGTCTGATCGAAGCGCTGGAGGTAGCGCACGAGACGGAGCCCGCGGCACATACCTCGGAATACACTTACCTTATTTCAGATCTTTCCGAACCTTACGCGTCGCGTCGGAAAGAATTTGGCGCCGTCTTCTATGGCGCGCTTGGCATCACGTCCGACGACCATGCCGCGCGCGCCATGCAGACGGCAAGGAACTTGCGTTTCTTCGACGCGCCCGTGGGGCTGATTTTCACAATCGATCGGCGCCTGGAAAAGGGTAGCTGGCTCGATCTCGGGATGTTCATTCAGAACGTGATGCTGGCGGCTCGGGCACGAGGCCTGGACACATGCCCGCAGGAGTTCTTCTCCCGCTATCACGCCGTCATTCGCCGAGAGCTTTCTTTGCGACCGGAGGAAATGGTGGTCTGCGGCATGTCCATGGGGTTCGGCGATCCGGAATGGGCCAAGTGCCGTCCGCACAAAAGCACCAATCGAAGACATCGCATCGCTTTACGGATTCTAACAATTTTTGGAGAACCACAATGACGGAACGGGATGAATTGATCGAAGCCGCTGTCGCCTTTATCGGGACGATCAAGCACAGGACACCCGGCGAGGATATGGAGCGCTGGTTGAATGGTACGCACCGCCCCGGTAGCCCCGTCTACGAAGACTTGGCTGTCCGAGTGAGGCGGGGAGTGGAGCATGGATGGGCGGCCAATATTGAGATAGCGGGCCGGCACTACCGTCGTAGCCGTCTCCTTGAACCCTGCGAACGATCGCACTTTTTCAGCCTGACGACGGTCTATATGGACAGCCGTGGCGGCAACCTTGCCCCAGCCCGTGTTGGTGAACATGAGCCTGTCTTCAGGGGAGACTACCACCTTCACCCTTATGGCGAATTCAATCTCGTCGTCCCGCTGGAGCCGTCGGCCGAATTAATGGGGCCGCTTGGATGGTGCCATGCCGGATGGACCGCTCCTGCGCCCGGAAGCCATCACTATCCCGAGGCGAGAGGCGGCGCGCTGATAGCATTCTTCTTTCTTCCCTCCGGACGGATTTCTTACGACATCGAGGCGCCGCAGGGGTGATCAACCCACTGCCATCAAGGAGACCATCCAATGACCCAACGTTTGGACTACAACGCTGCCTCGCCGGCGGGAGTGAAGGCGCTCGCCGGCGTTTACGGGCACATCACTCGATCGGCACTTCCAAAGTCGCTCGTCGAGCTCGTTTACCTGCGCATTTCGCAGATCAATGGCTGCGCTTACTGTATCGACATGCATTCACGTGACCTGCTGAAGGATGGGATGAATGTGGAGAAGCTCGTGCTTGTCCAGTCCTGGCGCGAGGCGGGAGGCCTGTTCAGCGAAAGCGAATGTGCGGCGCTGGCATGGGCAGAAACCGTGACCTGCGTTGCGCAGACCGGCGTCCCCGACGACGAGTTCGCCGAAGCCTCTGTCGTATTCGATGGCCAGCAGCTCGCCGATCTCACTATCGCGATCGGTCTGATGAACGCCTATAATAGATTGGCGATCAGCTTTCGAGCGCCACCTGCTGCGGTCACCGATGCCGGTGGTCAAATCGCCACGGCATGAACATCAGGAGACGGTGAAACCATGACCAATACCAGTGTGACTATTCCCGACAGCAAGCTCGCGCGGGACGTGACGCAGTTCATCCACGATACGGAAAGCGATCTGCTATTCTTGCATTCAAGTCGCGTTTTTTTCTGGGGAGCCATCAAGGGGCAACGGATGGACCTAAAGTTCGACGCGGAGTTGCTTTATGTCGCCGCCATGTTCCACGACATCGGTCTGACCGCCGGCTATCATGACAGTCAGCGCCGGTTCGAGGTGGACGGCGCCTTTGCCGCTCGCGATTTCCTGCGCGCCTACGACATCCCGGAACGCGACATTGAGAAGGTCTGGAACGCTATCGCTCTTCATACGACGCCTGGCATTCCAGAGCACATGCACCCTGAAATATTCCTCGTCCAGTCGGGCGCGGGAATGGATGTGGCTGGTCGGGGCTACGATGAATTCAGCGCAGAGCAGCGTGACACGGTCGTGACCGCCTTCCCTCGGGGCGCCGACTTCAACAGCAGGATGATTGACGCGTTCTATGAAGGGATGAAGAATCGTCCCCACACGACGTTTGGAACGTTCAACGATGACTTCCTGGCACTCAAAGACCCGGATTTTAAACGCGTCGATCTTTGCAGCATCATCTATCATTCCCCTTGGGATCATTAACTGGCAAATCACTGAAATATACGAGTGAAGAACTTAAACCTGATCCATCTGAGCTTCATGAAACGGACCTCGACAAGTAATTTACGAGCGACATCCCGGTGGTCGGCGCCGAAGGCGTATCGCATATGGGGGCACTACCGCGGTGGTAGCGCAAAGTGGCACCAACACTGAGCTCCGGCGCAAGCAGATCGTGCTTTTCGGCAAAGACGACGAAAATGCTACGTGCGGTCTCAGTTTTCGATGTCGCCGCTAAGGGCCGCTCGGCAGGCGTGCCTTTTACCTGCCGCTGATCGCTTCCGTGGCAAGGCGGATTAGAAAATTTGGTTCGCCAGCATTTGTCACAGCAGCGCGAGGTCTGTGCTTCAGCGAAAGGCAGCTTTAGTCCGTTCGCCTCCAGAACCCGCCAGGCCGCACCCGGCCCCGTTATGGGAGTGGGAACTGCGCGTTCTCCCTCTGTCCAATGGTGGCCCTTGAACTGGCCGAGCGGACGGAAATCTGAAGAGGAGCGGCCCCACGCGTTGTGGGGCCGCGTCCTTGTGCTCAGAGAGCCTCTCGCTGGGTTCGATCAGCTTTGCGCCCTCAATATCGTCATAGAGATTGTTTCTCGGCCTCCCAAGACCTGCCCTCCACTCGAACGTTCGAAGCTGCGCGCCATGCAGCATCGGTAGCCGCAGCCGTAGGCGTCGCGTGTTCATTCCGCTAATCATGGCGGTGCCGCCATCCCCGCGGCATCACCGGCATGAACGTCACTTCATCCGGCGTCATCCCCTGTTTGAGCCGGGCGTAGAATAAGGCTTGGCTTACACCTCGTGATGCGGCAACCGGCCAAGCTAATCGACCGTCAGCGAGGAATGTCGACAGCTTAATCGATGGCCGCTGTGGCGGTGATCTTCTCTGCCGTAGGGGAGCGGGATGGGTAGCTGCCTTTCGGCCGGACCAGCGAATGCTAAGCCGATGGTAGAAGACCTCAAGTGTAACACCGTTGGCCTCCGCCACGGGCCACGCTAGCTGTCCGTCATCCATCATTATAGAAAAGTGAGGTAACCTAGGATCTTCGAAAGGCTCCGTCATTGCTCCTCCTATTGAGTTTGCCTTTGCAGCGATATTTCGTGCAACCTCAGCTATCTAGCAGATGTGCTGATACCGGCAAATTCAATAGCTTTGCGAGCGGGCGGCATCAGGAACAATAGCGTCCGGTTGCGCGCCGTAGTTTCGGTCGCGGAGGTCGTTATCAGGGCAGCCACATAGTTTGTTGCAAGACCTTGTCTTCTATGCGTCAGAAGCGGACGTCGAAGCGGATTACTTCAAGCTCTTCAGATAGGCCATTAGGTCGTCGATTTCGGAGCGCCGGAGTCCCCAGAAGCGCATCTTGGATCCCGGCACCTTTTTCTTGGGGCTGTACAGGAAATCGCGCAGCGCCAGCTCTTCCCATACGAGGCCTGCCTCGCTAGCAGCTCTCATGGCTTGGGAGTAGGCGTAGTCTGGAAGTGACCCGGCCCTACGTCCGATGATTCCCTTTAGGTGCGGGCCAAACACATTCCGTTTCTCGTCGAGAACATGGCAGGAGCTGCACCGTTCGTAGATGCGCCGGCCTCGTTCAGAGTCTGCCGCAGACACTGGCGCGGCTGTCGCTAGAACCAGGAGGATCGACGCCACTCTCCTATCGCGGATCTTTGAGAGAAGGCTCGGACACCGAGGCGGGCTGCCGTCACGATACCGAAGCCAGCCACGGCCAATGCTTCTGATCAAGCAAGTGTCCGGTTCCTGTCGCTTGTCGACGTTCCCGTTCAAGGGTCGTTCCCGCATTCCCGCGCGACGCAGCCGCATTGGGTGTGGTGCCGTCAAGGCAGGCTCAAATCCAAACCAAGCATTTTGCTGAGGACATATACAATGATCCCCACGACCAGAAGCAATAGAAGGAAGACCACGGCCAGCATGCCGCCCGTGCGCAGGACGGCTCGCCGTTCCTCCGTCCCCGCCTTATCATAGTGCCACTTGACTGCGAAATACATGCCAATGCCCAATACCAGCGCCTTGAACGTGCCAAAGACAATAGGTGTCCACTCCATAATATGCTCTCATGTAGATTAGCGACGCGCTATGACTTACTCCGGGCAAGCCATAGCCATTCAAATGCGATGCTTAGGTGTATCGTCAGGCGGCTGCTCGAATATTCACGCCGCTTGCTTTCTCCGGAATTTCGATACGTTCCGCTTCATCCTTCATGCAGAGCCGGCTTCCTGTGAGCCAGCCTTTCAACAGCAGAATTGGCAGAAGACAAGCAAGAAGCACAGGAGGGAAAGCGATGACAAGGTGCGCCCAGACAGAGGGCGAGTAAGCAATCTGTATCCAGCACACCAGCGCAACACCGACTATACATATGAAGCAGATCACATAGATACCCAGACGATCCTTTGGCTCGGTTGGGGATTGTACCGGGCCATTAAACCCGGTCTTGCCCGGCGACAGCGGAAGCGATTTGTTGGTCATTGCTTTTATTCCCAAAGATAGGAGGCGGTGAAGGCGAACTGGATCCCCACCAGCATCTGCAATTCAAGACCCGGAAACGCCATGGCGGTATCCGGCCGAAACAGCGTCGGCGGATGAGGAGCGGTAGCCGAGGCTTCTCAGTTCTGCCTTACGCGGTGGGCGGCGTTTTCGGCCTGACATAGTCGCGGTCGATCTTGCCCTCTTCCGCCTTGTAGAAAAACTGGCTGTTGACGAGCCAGCCCTTGAGCGGCCTCAGCGGCAGAATGCACGTCAGCAGGAGGAGCGGGGTTGACGTCAACAGGTGGACCCACCACGCGGGCGAGTAGACAACTTCGATGTAGACCGCGATGGCGACGACCGGGATGCAGGTGAAGCAGATCACGAAAAAAGCGGGGCCATCGGCAGGGTCGGCAAAAGAGTAATCCAGGCCGCAGGATTCGCATCGCGGTTTCAGCGACAGGAAGCCATCGAAGAGATGGCCTTGTCCACAACGGGGGCAAAGGCCTTTAATGCCGGTACGAATGGGGGGAAGCGGTGGCCACTCGGTGGTCATGTCGTTATCCTCGCAGGACGAATTGATTACATACAATACACATACAATATTCCTAACAATATGGTAATTGTACAAACCGTCGCAGGCCTGGATGACAGGCTGACGGCTACCAAAGATGAATTGGTAGCTAATGTTCGCAGCCTCTTTTTTTGCTGGTCGTTTAGTTGTATCGAGTTAAACGAACCATATAATTCAGATTGATAGGATCACGGCGGACCCTCCCATGGCTGCGACATCATGGATACCGAAGCTCGGCTCCAGGGGCGGGCCGATCTACCTTGCGATCGCTGACGCGCTAGCTGCCGACATTGGCAGTGGACAGCTTACCGAGGGTGCTCGCCTTCCGACGCAGCGCAGGCTTGCGGACGACCTCGAAATCGACTTTACGACAGTAAGCCGCGCCTATGCGGAGGCTCAGAGTCGGGGGTTGATCGAAGGCCGCGTTGGCCAAGGCACTTACGTGAAGGCGCGGCGACACGCTCCAGCTCGCGCGCAGCCTTCAGGGCTGGTCGACATGAGCATGAACCTGCCGCCGCGTTTCCAGAACCGCTCCCTCACCCACCGGATGTGGGAAACTGTCAGGGACCTCGAGGATCAGGGTCTCGACCTTCTAATGCGCTACCAGGAGCCGGGAGGGATCATTGAGGACCGGATGATCGCGACGTCCTGGCTGTCGCGCAGACTTCCGGATGCCGCTCCTGATCGCGTCCTCGTCGCAGCAGGTGCTCAGGGTGCGCTGAATGCTGTGCTGAGCGTTCTGACAGAGCCGGGCGACACGGTCTGCGCGGAGCAATTGACCTATCCCGGATTCAGGTCCGTCGCCTCGCATCTGAAGCTGAAGCTCGTGCCGCTGGAAATGGACGAGCATGGCTTGCTTCCTAAGGCATTCGAGCGAGCCTGCCAGAATGGAGAGCCGAAGGCGCTCTACTGCATGCCAACGCTCCACAACCCCACGACGCGGACCATGCCGCTCGCCCGGCGTCGCGAGTTGGTTGAGCTAGCCCGATTGCATGATGTCCCAGTGATAGAGGACGATGCCTATAGTGCCCTGGTTCCCGACGCGCCTCCGCCGCTCGCCGCTCTCGCACCAGATATCGTCTACCATGTGGCGAGCTTGTCGAAGTGCCTGTCTCCCGCCCTGCGCGTCGCCTACATCGCTGTACCGGAAGGACGATCTCTCAGGCTCGCCAGCGCCATCCGCGCTTCGGCTTCCATGGTTTCTCCGCTCACCAGCGCGGTTGCCTCGCGATGGATCGAGAACGGGCTCGCGGACATGGTGCGCGACGAGATCATCCGGGAGAGCGCCGAGAGGCTGCAAGTCCTGAACGCGACGCTGCACAAATATGCCGAGACCTCATCTGGAGGGTTCCACGTCTGGATGCACGTCCCGAAACCTTGGACACGCGGCGAACTCGTTTCGAGACTTCGTTCTGTCGGCGTCGCCGTCGTCGCCAGCGACGCCTTCGCTGTCTCAAGCTCTCCGGAGGCGATCAGGATCGGACTTGGCGCTCCGGAAAGCTTAGAGGAAGTAAAGCGGAGTATGGAAGTGCTCGCCGACCTGTTGTCACAACAGCCGGCGATCTCGACAATGGTGGTTTGACGCTCCGCTTCGGGGCCGATAGCGGACTTCGGCGAACCGCGGCGGTCCGGCTGCTTTCGTCTCTTGTGTTCGAGAAGCAGTCAGACCGCAGGCGGCCCCGAGCCGGTCGCTGGCTTTGGCCGTAGGTGATGCTTTTGCTGAATAACTCGCTCGCCAACGGATTCAATTTAACCTGATCGGCAGTTCGAGTCTGTCTGAGACCTCGAGTGTTTTATTCAAACGCATTGAATGTTCATGTGGGCATTCAAGGCATTGCTGCCTCCTCGATTAGCCAATTGATGAACGAGTTCACTTCGGCAGTCTCCCTTCTTGTTTCCGCGCAAATGCAATAATAATTGTGAAGGGCAGGGACACTGAGTTGAAGGGGTTGAACAAGGCGCCCTTCATTGAGATCGCGCGCCGAAACGACCTCGTCGCTGAGCGCCACGCCAAAGCCATCTCGGGCGGCCTGGAGCACGATGCCGAAGTCGTCAAAGTGCACGTCGGACTCACCAGCGTAAGGAATGCCGGCTTCAGCCTGCCAGCGTCGCCATTGCGAACCGTCATCCTCATGCAGCAGTCGATGATAGGCGAGATCGGAGGGTTGGCGGATGGCGTTCGGTCCACGCAGGAGCTGGGGGCTGCAAACTGGAGTCATGCGGATTCCGTGAAGCAGGCGACACCAGAAGCCCGGCCACGGTGGCATGCCATAAACGATCGCGACATCGGTCTTGCGCCAGTCGACGTCGTGGAAGCGGCTGGAGGTGAGAACCTTCAAGTGGAAATTTGGGCTTTCCTCCATAAAAGTGAAAAGTCGGGTGGCGAGCCAGGCAACGCCATGAACTTGTGGGATGGAGATGGTCAGCGCCCGCTTTGGTGCTCCGCCATATTTATGCGTCGAGAGCTGGCGCACCCCAGTGTGAATAGCGTCCATGGCACTTGCCACAGAGCGCTGGAGCTGGCTTCCGCTCGGGGTCAAAGCCAATTGCCTGCCGCGTTTTTGAAATAGATCGACGCCAAGCGTCACTTGGAGAGCGCGGATTTGCTGGCTGACCGCACCGGGCGTCACATGCAGCTCCGCCGCCGCCGCACTGACATTGCCGAGCCGCGCGACGCTCTCGAAGACACGAAATGCATGAAGGGGTGGCAGCGACATAGAACTCTTCCTCAATCGGCGTTCGACGGATCAAGCATTTTGATCCCGCCCTGGACGTAACTCCTCTACCACGCGATCGGCCAGCGTTCGCAGGACGGGGTCGTTCGCGCGGTCAACCGCGCAGACAATATAATATTCCCGCGCCGCATTGATCGTAGTGGAGAACGGCTGGATAAGCCGCCCCTCGCTGAGGAAGTTTCGCGTCAGCACATCCGAGACGAGCGCCACGCCGCGGCCCTGAACGGCGGAAGCGATCGCCTGCGCCACTGAGCTCACCCGGACACGAGTATTGCCCTCAAGGGCGATCCGGGCCGCGATGGACCATTTCGCCCATTCCCCACCGTCGTCTTCGTGCAGCAGGGCGACGGAGCTCAGCTTTCCGTCCCGATTGCGCAGGTCAAGTCGGGGGAACAAGGTCGGCGAGCACACGGCACAGAGCCGGACCTCGCTAAGCGAGCGCCAGTATTTTCCGGTGAACGGCGGATTATCATAGACGATCGCCAGATCATTGTCCGCCCAATCGACCTCTGCGGCCGTGATCGCCTCGTTAATGGTGAGGTTGGAAATGCCGTGCGCCTGAGCAAAATCGACGAGTGTCGCTGTCAGCCATGCGATCCCGAGCGCAGTCGGTACGGAAACCGATAGCGATGCGGGATGGTCGCTGGAGGTCAGCTTCCGTGATGCCCGCGTCGACGTATCGAGCTGACCCAGGGATATGGCGACTGTCTGCGAAAAATCCCTGCCCGCCTGGGTGAGAGCGACATTCCGGCCCGACTTCTGAAGCAGGATGATGCCCGTCGCAACGCTCAGTTTCTTGAGTTGCAACGAAATCGCGCTCGGACTGAGGTTCAATTCCTCCGCCGCCTGCCTCACGCTGCCGAGGCGCGCAGTCGCTTCGAAAGCGGGGAGATATTGGAGGTAGGGCGGTAGGCGGCTCATCTGGATATCCGGTTGATCGTTTAGCTTTATAGAACGATATTGGTGATTTTAAATTGATTTTTTCAAACTGTTAAGAGTGTTATTCCATCGCCAAAGAGGAGCCTATTTCATGATCTCGGCAACACCATTCGACTACCCCTATGATGACAATCTTGATGCGCGCACGACGGCGCTTGTTATCATCGACCTCCAAGAAGATTTCCTCTCCACTACGGGTTATTTCGCCCGGCAGGGTTATGATCCCGCGCCGCTTCGCGCGATCCTTCCCGCGGTGAATCAGCTCATTGCCGCCTGCCGCGAGGCCGGCATCCGGATCATCCACACGCGGCAGGGCTATCGCGCAGACCTTGCCGACATGACCCCTTATGAAAAATGGCGCCGGCAGCGGTCTGGCCTCGATGGAACGAATGCGCTGCTGCGCTCCAGCCCCGGCTTCCAAATCGTTCCCGAACTCGACGTGCGCCCGCAGGACATCATTGTCGACAAGACCTGCAACAGTGCCTTCACCTACACCGATTTCGAGCATGTTTTGCGTGCGCAGGGCATCACGCATTTATTGTTCACCGGTTGCACCACGGATGTCTGCGTTCACACTACGCTGCGCGAAGCCTGCGACCGCAATTTCCAGTGCCTAACGATCTCCGACGCCTGCGCCAGCGGCGATCAATATGCCCATGAGGCCGCACTCCACATGGTCACCGTTGAGAACGGCATTTTCGGCGCCCTAACCAATACTGCGGCCGTGCTTGAAGGGCTGAAAAAGCTTGGAAAATCTCCGCAATGAGCGAGACTCAGAAATACGTTTCGTTGATGCGCCTGACGCAAAAGGGGCTTGCCGAACTGACCGACAGCGCCAAGCGCCGCAAGGTCAGCGAGGATCGCGTGGCCGCTCTAGGGGGGAAATCGATCGCCTTCTACGCCCTACTAGGGACCTATGATTTCATGCAGGTTTTCGAGATGCCGAGCAATGAAGCGATGATGCAATACGTGCTCACGGCGCGCCGCGATGGCCATGTCGAGCCGCTCATCCTTCCGGCCTTTGATACCGACAGTTACGGCCAGATCCTCAATGCGGTGGGCTAGGTCAATTGTTTAGTTATTCTGCGCTTTTTTAACTTAAAAGTTTAGCTTGTCTGTGAAAGGCGTTCGTATACGACTTCATAGAAATTCGATCCAAGAAGCAAAAAAAGGGAACATAGCAATGATGACTGCAATACTAGGAACGAGAACGACTTTACTGGCAGGCACTATGCTTGCCGTCCTCTTTGGCGCGGGCAATAGTCTTGCCGGCGACCAGAAGCCTGATTTCGTATCGGGCGGTGTTTTGAAGGTCTGCACCAGCGGTGAATTTCCGCCGATGGAATATTATGAAAATCCGGGTGACAAAGACCTTGTCGGCTTTGAGGTCGATGTCATCGACGCGATCGCCAAGCGCTGGGGCGCGAAAGCGGAATATGTGGTAGGCGACTTCAAGGGATTGCTGCCATCACTCGATTCCAAGCGCTGCGATCTTGTCGCGAGCGGCATCCTGATCACGCCGGCCCGCCTCGAAAAATACGATGGAATTCCGTATTTCGGTTCTCACGTCGTGATGGTCACCGCGGCGAGCGACACGGAGACGAAAGTCCCCGCGGATGTCAGCGGCAAGGTGATGGCAATCGAGGCCGGCACATCTTACGAAAAGATGGTTGCCGATCTCAATGTGGAACTCGAATCTTCCGGCAAGGCGCCGATCCAGGCACAGACTTATCCCTCCGCGTCCGGCGTCATTGAGCAGATCCTGGTCGGCCGGGCGACGGCGACGATCACGCAGGATACGACTGCTGCCTATCGAATGCTTCAGGTTTCCGGTCGGCTGAGCATCCCCTACACCTACGATGAAAGTGAAAACTACGGCATCTATCTTAGGAAGAGCGATGGCGACCGGCAAATGCTGAAGGAGGCGATTGAAGCCCTGCAGGCGACCGGCGAGATGAAGACGATTCTACAGAAATGGAACCTGCCGGAAACAGCGACTGATGTTTCCCATGACGTCAACTGACGATAGGGCGTTACAAAGTGTTCCAATTTGACCTCTTCCTGCAGGCGATCCTCAGTGCCCCCCTATTTAAGGGGGCACTCCTGACGATAGGCCTTTCGCTGTGCGTCATGGTCGTGTCCCTCGTGTTCGGCATGGCACTCGGCTCCTTGGCCGGCTCGCCGCGACCGGCGGTCCGTTGGCTGGTGACGCTCTACGTCTGGCTTTTCCGCGGTGCACCCGCGCTACTCGTGCTGCTGTTCGTTTGGAATGGATTGCCGCAGATCTCGGAAATCTTCCGCGCCGGGTGGTTTACACCTTTCGTTGCTGCATTCCTGGCGCTCTCACTCATCCAGATCGCCTATCTGGCGGAAATCCTGCGCAGCGCATTTGCTGCAGTCGGTCGTGGGCAACAGGAAGGGGCCGCAGCGCTCGGCATGCATCGCTGGCAGATCTTTCTGGTCATCACGATGCCGCAGGCCCTGCGGATCGCGGTTCCGGCGCTGATGAATGAATTCATCTCGCTTTTGAAAACCACGTCGCTTGCGACCGTGATCTCCCTCAAGGAACTGATGACCGTCTCGCAGTTCGCCATCGCGACGAGCTTTCGGTTTCTCGAATGGTATGGCGCAGCGCTCGTCTACTATCTCGCCATCGTCTCGGTGCTCACGTTCGCCCAGAACCGCATCGAATATTTTCTCTCGCGCGGCTATCGCTAATCCCCGTTTCACCCACGAGTTGGATATGAACACGCAAATGACGAAGACCGATTTCCCGAAGCCGGGTCCGCAGGCTGCAATCCAGGTGGCTGGCGTCAGCAAATGGTACGGCGCTTTCAAGGTCCTGAAGAACATTGATCTCACGGTGAACAAGGGGGAGCGCATCGTGATCTGCGGCCCGTCCGGCTCCGGAAAGTCGACGCTCATCCGTTGCATGAACCGTCTGGAAGTCCACCAGGAAGGTTCGATCGTCGTCAACGGCATCGAGCTCACCAATCAGCTCAAGCGCATTGACCGCGTTCGAAGCGACGTGGGCATGGTCTTCCAGCATTTCAACCTCTTCCCGCACTTGACTGTTCTGGAAAACTGCACGGTCGCCCAGCGGTGGGTGCGCAAGCTGCCGAAGAAGCAGGCGACCGAGATCGCAATGAAATACTTGGAACGGGTGCATATTCCGGAAAAGGCCGATAAATATCCGGGCCAGCTATCCGGCGGCCAGCAGCAGCGCGTCGCCATCGCGCGCGCCCTTTGCATGAACCCCAGCATCATGCTGTTCGACGAGCCCACGTCGGCGCTTGATCCTGAAATGGTCAAGGAGGTGCTGGACACTATGATCTCGCTCGCCGCCGACGGCATGACGATGGTCTGCGTCACCCACGAGATGAATTTCGCGCGCGAGGTTGCGAGTGAGGTGGTCTTTATGGATGGCGGCCAGATCATCGAGCGCAACAAGCCCGACATCCTGTTTTCCGCACCGACGCACGAGCGCACAAAGCGCTTCCTCGGCAAGCTGCTGCATTGAACGAGGCCATCTTGACCAACTCGAACTGGTTTTCAAAGGAAAAAATCTCGGACCGGATAACCCGCATTTGGGAGCCTCATGTCCATAGGTTCTTCCAGGCCAACATGTTCCATGTCGTCGGCAAGGATGCCGACCTCGTCATTGATTTCGGCATGGGCCTCGCCAATCTCGGGGGCGTGTTAGATATTCATTTGGGTAAACCCGTTCTCGCGGTAGCGACTCACGTTCACGTCGATCATGTCGGCTCGTTCCACGAGTTCGAGGCGCGGCTTGGCCACGCAGTCGAAGCCGGGGCTTTCGCGCTTATGCCGGATGCGCACACGCTCGCCGATTATTTCCGCAATCAGCCGAACGCCCTGACCGCAATAGCGCCCACGGGGATGACGTTGGAATCCTACAAAATTTCGCCGGCACCTCTCACCAGGATTTTGGCGGAGAACGACGTCATCGATATCGGCGGCGCCTGTTACACGGTTCTGCATCTTCCCGGCCATTCTCCCGGTTCCATCGGCCTGCTCGACCAGAGGACGGGGGAATTTTTTAGCGGGGACGCCATATACGAGGGGGGCCTCGTGGATAATTTGCCGGGATGCAATATCGAAGCCTACAAAGCCACCATGAAACGCTTGGCAGAGCTTGACGTTGATCTCGCTCACGGAGGTCATGGACTGGCGTTTGGCAGAGACCGGCTGCGCGAGATCGCCGTGGGCTACTTGCATTCGAAAGGATGCTGAAAAGACCAACTTCCTGCGCAATGAAAGTCCGAGAAAGCCCGGGCATCGTGAGCACTGCAGAGGGCGCGCGTACCCAATGGGTCAACTTCGACCATTAGCGCAAGCCGGTCGCATAACCGCTTTCGCATTGTGCACTCCAAGAGCAGTTAGTCCGGAGACGGCCCAGGCAACCCTGAGCCCATGCATTCTCCTAACGGCCAATGCAGGCCGAAGGAAGAATGAAATGGGAATTGCACAATACGATCCTACCGCACTGGGCCGTCCGGCGTGGAACGCCGGCCGAAAGGTCGGCGTCAAGAAGCCGCTGAAACAGCGCCAGATTTGGGCGATCCGCTTTTTCCTCGACCGGGAGGGACGCATGCGCGATCGCGCGTTGTTCGACCTCGCAATCGACAGCAAACTCCGTGGTTGCGATCTCGTGAAAATGAAAATCGGAAGTCTCGTGACAGGAGCGGAAATTCGAAGCCGTTCCATGGTCATCCAGCAAAAGACCGGCCGTCCGGTGCAGTTCGAAATCACGGCGGACGTGAGGGCAAGTCTGCTTGCGTGGCTCGAAAGGAGAGGTGGAACAGTTGATGACTACGCCTTTCCCAGTCGCATCGACCAGTGACCGCAATTGGTCTACGACGCGACGACTACGGCACGCACTCGCTTCGGCGCACCAAAGCCGCAATGATTTACAAGGCAACAGGAAATCTTCGCGCGATCCAAATCCTCCTCGGCCACCCTAAGATCGAAATACCGTCAAGTATTTAGGAGTGGACATTGAGGATGCGTTGGAATTAGCGGAACATATTGAGATCTGAGAGCGTGCGGCCTCGCGCAAAGCGGGGCCGCACGTGTCAACATAGGTGTGCTCTTCTTGGAGATTGCTGCCGCACCGCTATGCGCCTCCAGAGCCGTCATGCGCTTGTTTCAGCGTGCGCGCTGAAACAGTCAGGCCGACAGAAGCTTTCCGATGTCTCGGCGTGGCGGAGCCCCGAACAGCCGGGCATATTCCCGGCTGAACTGTGAGGGGCTGGCATAGCCCACCTCAAAGGCGACCGTTTCCGCCGACATTTCGCGCGACAACATCAGCCGACGCGCCTCCATCAGGCGGATCTGCTTTTGAAACTGCACCGGCGTCATTGCGGTCATTGCCTTGAACTGACGATGGAAGGCTGTCGGGCTCAGGCCGGCGAGCGCGGCAAGATCATCGACGCGCACCTGCTTGTCGAAATTGCCCCGCAATGCGTGGATCGCTTCGACCAGACGCCGGTTTCGCTCCGCGCCGACGACCATGCGGGCGAAGACAGCGCCATGTGGCCCGGCCAGCAGGCGGTAGCAGAGTTCGCGCTTGACGCCGGGATAGAGCAGCGGGATTGCCTGCTGCTCGCCAAGCAGGCTGACGGCACGGGCGGCGCAGCCGAGGATCGCCTCGTTGAGCTCCATAACGAAGGCGGCGGCATGCCCGTCGGAGGCCGGAGTGGGCGGCGCCTCCATACTTTCATAGACTTCGCGTAGGATTGCCTGGTCGAGTTCGATGACGGCGCTGAGATAGGGCGCATCCGGCGCGCCGTGCACCACCTGGCTTGCACCAGGCATCTCGACGCTGACGACCATGGCCTGGCTGGTGCGATAGTGGAGCCTCCGTTCGCCGAACGTCGTCCATTTCGCGCCCTGCACCACGATGCAGAGCGCCGGCCGGTGGATCAGGTGGTTCGGATGCCGCTCGGAGAACGATCGGAGCAAGGCCAGTCCGTCGATCGCGGTGAAATAGGGGCTCTTGTTTCCATGAGCCGCAAACGCGGCGACGACGGCATCATGCAATATCGAAAGAGTGCTCAATCGGATTCCCCGAAAATCTGGAATTCCACATTAACGCCGGAGGCAGGATCAGGCAAGAAAGAAGCCGGTTCCGGCATGTTCGCCCGTGCTTCGCCCTCTTATGTTCACCGTCATCAATCAAAGGAGAACGGCGATGACACAGAATTCTGAACGCAAAATCGCAATCGTCACCGGCGGCAGCCGCGGGCTGGGCCGCAACACCGTGCTCAACCTTGCCAGACGTGGTGTCGACTCGATCCTCACCTACAATTCCAGCAGGGCGGAAGCCGAAAAGGTCGTGGCCCTGGTTGCTGAAGCCGGCGCCAACGCCATTGCCCTCAAGCTCGACACCGGCGACGCCCACGGTTTCGACCCTTTCGTCGACGCCGTAAATCGGGCGCTTGCCGATCTGGGCGCCGAGCGCTTCGACTACCTCGTCAACAATGCCGGAACCTCGCACCACAACAGCATCGAGGCGACGACGGAAGATGAACTGGATCTGCTTTACAATGTGCACTTCAAGGGCGTTTTCTTCCTGACGCAGAAGCTTTTGCCGCTGATCAACGACGGCGGCCGGATCGTCAACCTGTCGAGCGGCCTGACTCGCATCATCGTTCCTGGCAGTGCTGCTTACGGTGCGATGAAGGGAGCGGTCGAGGTGTTGACCCGGTACATGGCAAAGGAACTGGGACCGCGACGCATCGCCGTCAATGTCGTCGCGCCTGGCGCCATCCAGACCGACTTTAGCGGCGGTATGGTGCGCGACAATCCGGATCTGAACCAGCGTGTCGCCGAAATGACGGCGCTGGGCCGCGCCGGCCTGCCCGACGATATCGGTCCGATGATTGCCTCGCTGCTCTCTGAGGACAACCGCTGGGTCAATGCCCAACGCATCGAGGTCTCTGGCGGCATGTCAATCTGAGATGCGCTTCGGACCGGATTCAAATAATTCTACAGCTTCGCAAACGATGGAGATTCATGATGATGAACAGACGCACATTTTCGAAAACTTTGCTCGTCGGTGCTGCCACGTCATTTGTTGCGACACATGCCGGCCTGGCCGCCACACACACGCCTCCAAACGCGCGCAATGTCGTTCTGGTGCATGGACTTTTCGCCGACGGATCATGCTGGGCCGAGGTTATCACCCGGCTGCAAGCGAAGGGCCTAAACTGCACGGCGGTACAGAACCCGCTGACCACGCTGCCCGATGCCGTGGCGGCCGCCCGGCGCATCCTCGACCGGCAGGACGGTCCGACTGTCTTTGTCGGCCACTCCTTTTCGGGGATGATCCTCACCGAAGCAGGCGTACATACGAACGTCTCTTCACTGGTTTATGTCGCTGCCCGAGCACCGGATGCAGGTGAGGACTATGCAGCTTTGGCAAAAATCTACCCGACACCACCCGCAACCGCGGGCATTGTCTTCGACGGCGACGAAGGACGGCTGACGGAAGAAGCGTTCCTGCGCGACTTCGGGGGCGATCTTCCCGAGGCAAGGGCGAGGGTTCTCTATGCCGTTCAACAACCATTCCAAAAGGCGTTGCTCACCGGCAAAACCTCAAACGCTGCTTGGCGTTCCAAGCCAAGCTACTACGCCGTTTCGACGCAAGATAGGACGATAAATCCAGACCTGCAGCGTTTCATGGCCAAACGCATGGGCGCTAAAGCCATCGAACTCAAATCCAGCCATCTGTCTCTCATTTCGCATCCAAATGAGATCACCAAGCTCATTCTGGAAGCTGCCGGGCGATCATGACATTGGATCCCCTGACGCCGCGCGAGCCGATATTCCGAGCCTGATCGCTGCCGGCAAGGCCAACGGGGAGATCGTCGAGGCACTCGGAAAAACGCCGGCCCGGATGGCCGCGAAGGATGACGAATTGCGGCGCGGATATCAAAGCCTGAAGCTAGAGTTGGAGTCGACAAACGAGAGCGGCATGGAGGAATATCTAGCCCAGAACGCACCGTTCATCGATGCCGTGGTAAGACCACCACCAAAGACGTTATCACGGATCCGTGTCGGCAACGGCCATGGCCAGGCCGCCTGCAGGAAGGGCCGCTATTTGACCTTCCCGCTCCGAAACTTGCTGGTCCCTTCACGGCCCAAATCAGCCATTTCAGATGGGCCAAGTGAATGCTTTAGTTAGAAAATCTAATAAAGACGGAAAGAAACATCAGGATCTTCAGTTCTAATTGGATCAAGGCGAGACCTGTCAAAGCGGCCCGTGGTGCAAGCGCGGCAGAACGTGGCGCGCGAACAGATCTGCCTCAGCCGCATGCGGATAGCCCGACAGAATGAAAGCCTCTATACCCTCGGCGCGATACGCCTGCAGTTTTGCTAGAACTTGATCGGGATCGCCAACGATCGCTGCACCGCAGCCGGAACGTGCGCGGCCGATACCAGTCCAGAGGTTGTCCTCCACATAGCCCTCGTTGCCGGCCTGTTCGCGCAGTTCGGCCTGGCGCCGGACGCCAACCGACTGGCTGTCGAGTGATTTCGCCCGGATGACCGCTCCAGTGGCGTCATCGAGTTTTGACA
Source organism: Pararhizobium sp. DWP1-1-3 (assembly GCF_049896125.1). NCBI lineage: Bacteria > Pseudomonadati > Pseudomonadota > Alphaproteobacteria > Hyphomicrobiales > Rhizobiaceae > Pararhizobium > Pararhizobium sp. DWP1-1-3. The sequence continues at coordinate 210,950 of NZ_JAFCTR010000003.1, read as the reverse complement.
GTAGGCGATCGGCAGCCAGTCGTGCTTCGGCCTCGGTTTCGCGCACGACGACATGCACGCGGTAGCCGAACCGGAGCGCGCGGCCGCGCTTTTCTGCTCGGCAGCGAAGATCGGCGATCGTGGCACGGACGGTTTCCATCCGATCCGGCCACATCAAATAGATATCGGCACCTTCGGCTGCTGCGTCGCGGGCGTCCTCCGACAGGCCGCCGAAATAAAGCTGCGGGCAGCGTCCCAACAGCGGAGCGACCCGCGGCGGATCGATCTTCAGCTTCCAGAACGCGCCATCGTGATCGAGCGGCTTTCCGTCAAGCAGCGTGCGCAGGATCGACATCGCCTCGATGGTGCGGGCATAGCGCGGGCCGCTCGGAAGGGTTTCGCCCGGCATCTCGCTGGAGATGATGTTGATCGACAAGCGGCCATTGGCGATGCGGTCGATAGTGGCGATCTGGCGTGCCAGTTGCGGTGGCCAGTTTTCGCCGATGCGAACCGCCATCAGGAGTTTGATCCTGCGGGTTAGCGCGGCCATAGCCGACGCAAAGGATGTCGTATCGATGCCCAAGGCATAGCCGGAAGGCAGCAAAACATTGTCGAAGCCACCGCTTTCGGCCTGCAGGACGATATCGCGACAGTGTTCGAAGCTCGATTGAAGCCTCGGATCCGGAACCCCGAGGAACTCGTAATCGTCGTCACAAAGCGCGGAAAACCAGCTTACTTCGCAGGCGGTGGTCATGAAGGGATCTCTCCGGTCCTGTCGGCGCATTCTTGCGCAGCATTTCTCTAACGGCTCTGTCTCCGGCGCAAATGTCTCTGGTAGCAGCCGTTCCTTGAGTAGGAACGAAAGGCACGTTCGCGTTTTCCCCGTTCAGTAGGTCAATTTTCGAAGCGAAGTGACAGCGCTCGGTGAATTGTCATCGCTTAGCTGCTTTGGCGGTGAAGCAGCGTGAAGCGGGTATCGATGATAATGGGCGTCCTCTCGGGGCCGTGAGCGATGCGCTCTAAGATCAGGCGCGCGGCCTCGGTTCCGATAAGATCGCCTGGCGGGCGTATGGTGGTGAGCGAGGGATTGGACGCGGCACTGAAGCTGAGATCGCCGAAACCGACAATCGAAAGCTGACCGGGAATGTCGATCCCAAGCCGCTGGCATTCGAAGATCACGCCCAACGCCACATGGTCGTTGGAACAGGCAATGCCGTCCACCTGCGGAAATTTTCGCATTGTCTCGCCGAGCAACATCGCGCCCACTTCGGCGCTTGACGGCGCGGGATGCTGGATGATCTCGGCGGTGACGCCTGCGGTTTTGCGGGCTTCCTCCACAAATCCCTCGGCACGGTGTGTCGCCCTTTGGTCTTCTTGCAAGCGGGCGCCGAGAAAGACGAGTTTGCGGCGATTTCGCTGCACGAGATGTGCGGCGGCCGAGCGCCCGACCTGTTCGTGGTGGAAGCCGACGGCCATCTCGATGGGCTCAGAGCCAAGCTCCCAAATTTCGACGACCGGAACGCTGCTTTCGCGCAAGAGCTTTCTGGTGGCGTTGCTGTGGGAAAGCCCCGTCAGAACGATTGCAGCGGGTGCCCAGGAGAGCGCCATGCGCACAAGGTTTTCCTCCTCGCGCTCGCTGTATTCAGTATGGCCGAGCATGACCTGTAGCCGCTCCTTTCCGAGTTCAGCCTGCATCGTGGCCACGGTTTCGGCAAAAAAGGCATTGCGGACAGAAGGCACAATGATGCTGACTGCGCGCGATGAGGCGGCCGCAAGGCCGCCGGCCATGAGGTTAGGTACGTAATTGAGCGCCTCTATTGCTTTGGCGATCGCCTCACTTGCCGCGGCTGAAACCGCATCCGGCTTTCGCAGATAAAGGGAGACCGTGGAGGGTGATGTCTGGGCCCGCGTCGCAACGTCCATCATGGTCACGCGCTGCATCTTGCGGCGTTTGCGCGTCGGCTTCGCGGTTCGTCCGGTATTCAACATTCTTCCTGTCTATATAATAGCGCTATTATTTACGGGCATCATAACGCATGGTTTTCCACCGGACAATTCCTCCTTTCCGCAAAAGGCCAATTTAACTGGAGTATCTTGATTTTCCAGTTGATAATCGGTTTTGATCGGGGTTCTTCAGCGCCTCAGCGGGGTGATTTTAGAGCGCCCGCTTGCCAAACTTAAATCGTAGCGCTATTATATCCGCAACAAATAGCGATCGGCACTGGATGGGTTGCCGCTTTCGGGAGGTTGAAATGGCGGGAGTGAGCCTGCGGGCGCTGGACAAGAGTTACGGCGCCCTTCGGATCGTCAAGGGAATTGATCTGGAGATCGCCGACGGCGAGTTCGTGGTTTTCGTCGGTCCTTCGGGCTGTGGGAAGTCGACCACCTTGCGCATGGTGGCCGGTCTGGAGACGATCACGGGCGGCGAGGTCATGATTGGCGATCGTGTCGTCAACCGGTTGGCGCCGCGCGATCGCGATATCGCCATGGTCTTCCAGGATTACGCGCTCTATCCGCATAAGACGGTTCGGGAAAATATGGGGTTTAGCCTCAAAGTGCGTGGGATTGCCGCAGGAGAGGCTGCGGCACGGGTCGATGAGGCGGCCAATATGTTGGGTATCTCCCATCTGCTGGATCGCCGGCCGGGCCAGCTGTCTGGCGGTCAACGCCAGCGCGTCGCCATGGGTCGCGCCATCGTGCGCCGTCCGAAAGTGTTTCTCTTCGATGAGCCGCTGTCCAATCTGGATGCCAAATTGCGCGGCCAGGTCCGCACCGAAATCAAGAAGCTGCATCAAACGATCGGCACGACGATCATCTACGTTACGCACGATCAGGTTGAGGCTATGACGCTCGCCGATAGGATAGTCATCCTGCGCGGTGGAGAGATCGAGCAGGTGGGGACGCCGGACGAGGTCTACAACCGTCCGGCCAGTGTCTTCGTCGGTGGTTTCGTCGGGTCGCCTGCGATGAATTTTGCGAGAGCCAAGGCTGATGGCAGCAATCTGTTATTTGCCAATGGAGACCGTTTGCCTATGTCGGCGATCCAGGCTCGCACTGACAAGGGCCGGGATTTCATCGTTGGAATCCGACCAGAGCATTTCACCGCGAACCCGTCCGAGGTCTCGCTGACCTGTCACGTTCAGGTCGTCGAGCCGCTTGGATCCGATACGCTGCTCCATTTCGCCGTCGGCAACGAGACGCTGACCGCCCGGATGCCGCCCGAAACGCGCGTCAAGGCCGGCGAAACGCTGCAGATCGGCGTGGATCCCGCGAAAATACATCTTTTCGACGCCGCAACTGAACGCGCCGTCCATTGACGACCCCGCGCGGGGAGGATGCCAAGGCCGCGCGACCAAACACCCAAAGGGAGGAAAATCATGACCTTTAAGAATTTATCCGGTGCATTACTTTGCGGCACGATGCTGGCTTTCGCGATGCCGGCTTCGGCGCAAACGGCGCTGAACGTCTATATCTCCAGCCAGCACCAGCCGGACGTCTGGCGCAAGGCGCTCGACAAGTATGAAGCGGCCAATCCCGACGTGAAGGTCAAGATCGAGACCGGGGGCAACACGTCCGAAGCGCAGGCACAGTATCTGAATACTGTGATGTCGGCCAAGGATACCTCGCTCGACGTCCTCATCCTCGACGTTATCCGCCCCGCGCAATTTGCCGCTGCCGGTTGGACCAGCGATTTCGCGGATAAGGACATGGCCTCCTACCTGCCAGCCTATGCGGGCGCCAACACAGTCGATGGCAAGGTGATCGCGCTTCCGGCTTTCGCTGACTCTCAATTTCTTTACTACCGCAAGGATCTTCTGGAAAAGTACGGCATCGAGCCGCCCAAGACTTGGGACGAATTAAAGGTGGCTGCCAAGAAAATTGCCGAAGGCGAGGGCAATGCCAATCTGCAGGGCCTGTCCTTCCAAGGCAAGGCGATCGAGGGTGCGGTCTGCACCTTCCTTTTGCCTTATTGGAGCCAGGGCAAGATGCTGACCGACAACGGTCGCCTTACCTTCGATCGCGATGCGGCCATCAAGTCGCTCAGCCTCTGGAAGAGCTTTGCCGACGAAGGCGTTGCCAAGAAGAACATCGCCGAAGTCGGCACTGACGATACGCGCAAGGAGTTCCAGGCCGGCAACGTGATCTTCGCGGTCAACTGGTCCTATGCCTGGGCGCAGTCGCAAGGTGCTGAATCCGCAGTTGCCGGCAAGGTTGGCGTTGCCAAGCTGCCGGCGATGACGGGTGGCGAGCAGGCGACCTGCCTCGGCGGCTGGGAATGGGGCGTGTCCGCATATTCCGAGCACCAGGACGAGGCCAAGAAGCTGGTCGAATATCTGTCGTCTGAGGACGTTTCGAAGTTCATGGCCATCAATGCCTCGCTGCTGCCGACCTATGCCAGTCTTTATCAGGACGCAGAGGTGACGAAGAGTGCGCCGTGGTTTGCCAATGCGCTGCAGGTGGTTCAAACCGCCAAGCCGCGCCCAGTGACGCCGCGCTACAACGAAGTCAGCGAGGTTATCCGCACCACCGTCAACGCGGTTCTCGCAGGCGTCACGTCGCCGGAAGATGGCGCCGACCAGATCGAGGCACGCCTGAAGCGCATCCTGCGGTGAGGAGCCCTTAACTCCTTGCTCAATCCCCTCCTTGCGCTGCGGGGAGGGGAGACCTTCTCAAGAGATGTGACGAGCTGCCTTTCGGCGGTGCCGGGCAAGGAATAGGCCTTGCCGTCCAGACCTCTCAACGTTTCGGAACGAAACCATGGCGACGACAACCACATTCAAGGCAACGGACATACAGGAGGCCCCGCCTGCAGGCTGGACACGCTGGCTCGATCTCAGCGACCGTTCGCTGGCCGTGCTGCTTCTGGCGCCGGCCGCGATCCTTCTCGCGCTGATCATCGTCTATCCGGTCTGCCGGCTGGCCTATACGAGTCTTTTCAGCCTGTCCCTGACATCGGGGTTGCCGGCTGAGTTCGTGGGGCTGGAAAACTACCGGTTGATGATCGACGATCCGGTCTTTTGGGAAACCACCTGGAACACGGTCCTGATCACGCTGATCACTGTTCCTGGCGCTTTGCTGGTCGGGCTTTGCCTTGCGCTCATGGCGAACCTTCCGTTTGCGATGCAGTGGCCCGTCCGCCTGTCGCTGTTGATCCCATGGGCGCTGCCGCTGTCCTTCGCCGGTCTGATCTTCGCCTGGTTTTTCCATTCGGAGTATGGCGTCGTCAACGACGTGCTGAACCGTTTCGGGTTCGAGGGCATCATCTGGTTCAACTCGCCGAACTGGGCCTTTGCCGCGATCTGTCTCACCATCATCTGGAAGACGTCGTCCTTCATGGCGCTGATCATCCTTGCAGGCCTGCAAACCATCCCGCGCTCGCTCTATGAAGCAGCGGACGTGGACGGCGCCGGGCGTCTACGGCAGTTTTTCGAAATCACCCTGCCGCTGCTGAAACCATCGATCGTCGTTGCATTGATCTTCCGCACCATCACCGCTCTGCAGACCTTCGACATTCCTTACATGATGACGGGTGGCGGACCGGGCACGTCCACCTCGACGCTTGCCATGTACATCCACCAGAACACCGTGTCCTTTCTCGATCTCGGCTACGGATCTGCGCTCGCCGTCGTCATGTTCGCGCTGTCGATGTGCGTGACGGCCGTCTATCTCCGCATGATCCGGACCAAGGAGTAATCGCCATGAGCACGCTAGCCGCCCCCGGTTCGACATCCTTACTGTCCGGCAAGCCGTTGCGGTTCATCGCCGCCGGCATTCTTCTGGTGAACGGCATGTTCCCGGCGCTCTGGATCCTGTTCACCTCGCTCAAGACCGAGGGCGAGCTGACCGCCAAGCCGATCACCTGGATTCCGCATGCCCCAACCGTGCAGAACTATGTGCAGGCCTTTTCCGACCAGCCGTTGCATGTTTTCCTCTTCAACAGCTTCATGGTGGCGCTGCTTTCGACCGCGCTGACGCTGCTCGTCTCGGTACTGGCAGCCTATGCGCTCGCCCGGCTCAACCTGACCTATCGCGGGCTAATCCTGTCGCTAATTATCGCGGTCTCGACATTTCCGCTGGTGACACTGCTGGTGCCGCTGTTCGAAATCATGCGGACGCTCAATCTTTTGAATAGCTGGACGGCGCTGATCCTACCCTACACGGTGCTGAGCCTGCCCGTCTGCACGCTGATGCTGGTCTCCTTCTTCGAGGGCATTCCGCGCGATCTGGAGAATGCCGCGATGATCGACGGCTGTACGCGCATGGGAGCGCTGTTCAAGGTGGTGGTGCCGCTTTGCGCGCCGGGCGTGTTCACGGCGGGGATCCTTGCATTCGTCAACGCGTGGGACGAATTCCTGCTGGCGCTGTCCTTCAATTCCAATCCGTCGTTGCGCACTCTGCCGGTCGGCATCCAGCTCTATCAGGGCGAGTTTGCCTTCCCCTGGCCGGTGATCTCTGCAGCGTTGGTCGTCGGGATCGTACCGGTGGCCATCCTCATTGTCATCTTCCAGGAGCGCGTCGTCTCCGGCCTGACAGCGGGCGGCATCAAGGGATGAGCGACGTGAAGAAGAGACGCGATCTTTCGGAACTGCGCAGCCAGCGCTGGTTCGCCTCCGACGACATGCGCGGCTTTGCCCACCGGCAGCGCACTCAGCAGATGGGTATGCGTCGGGACGAATTCATGGGCCGGCCGGTGATCGGTATCATAAACACCTGGAGCGAGATGAGCCCCTGCCACGCCCACTTGCGCGATCGGGCGGAGGCGGTAAAGCGTGGCGTTTGGCAGGCCGGCGGCTATCCGGTCGAGATGCCCGCGCTCTCCGTCGGCGAAGTCATGGTCAAACCGACCACCATGCTCTACCGCAATTTTCTGGCGATGGAATGCGAGGAGCTTTTGCGTTCGCATCCGGTCGATGGAGCTGTGTTGCTTGGCGGCTGCGATAAGTCCACGCCGGCGCTGCTGATGGGCGCGATCTCGATGGACATTCCTATAATTTATTGCCCTGCCGGGCCGATGTCGAACGGCCAGTGGCGTGGAATCAAAACCGGGGCAGGCACTCACACCAAGAAATACTGGGACGAGCTGCGCGCCGGCAACATCACGCAGGACGACTGGGTCGATCTCGAAAGCCGGATGACCCGCTCGGCGGGCACCTGTAACACTATCGGCACGGCCTCGACTATGACCTCGATCGTCGATGCGATGGGGCTGACGTTGCCCGGCGCGTCGTCGATCCCGGCGACGGATTCCGGCCATCCGCGTATGGCATCCTTATGCGGCGTGCGGATCGTCGAGATGGTCTGGGAGGATTTGAAACCGTCCGACATTCTCGACAAGGCCAGCTTCCAGAACGGCCTCGTCGCCTACATGGCGCTCGGTGGGTCCACCAATGCGGCCGTTCATCTGGTTGCCATGGCGCGCCGGGCCGGGGTCGATCTGTCGCTCGACGACATGGCGGCGATGGCCGGCAGGGTTCCTGTCGCTGTCAACGTGTTTCCCTCGGGCGAATACCTCATGGAGGATTTCTACTTCGCCGGCGGTCTCCTCGCGCTTTTGAACAAGTTTTCACGTCATCTCGATCTCACCCGGCCGACCGTCAATGGCCATACGCTTGGCGAAAACATCGCCGGGGCGGAGTGCTGGAACGATGATGTCATTCGCGATGAGGACAATCCGGTAGTGCCCCTGTCGCGCGGCAAGACGCTGGAAGTTTTGCGCGGTAATCTGGCGCCGAACGGCGCGGTGATGAAGTCCTCTGCGGCAAATCCGAAATTCCTGAAACATGTCGGCCCGGCCATCGTCTTCGACAATCCCGGCGTCATGAACAAAACCCTGGACGACCCTGATTTGGATATCACCGAGGATACGGTGATTGTTCTGCGCAATGCCGGTCCAGTCGGTGCGCCCGGGATGCCGGAATGGGGTAATTTGCCCATCCCAAAGAAGTTGCTCAAGCAGGGAGTGCGCGACATGGTGCGCATCTGCGATGGCCGCATGAGCGGCACGCACTACGGCACTTGCATTCTGCACGTTTCGCCCGAGGCCGCCATCGGCGGACCACTGGCACTGTTGAAGACCGGCGACCTGATCGAACTCGACGTAGCGGCCGGGACCATCAACATGAAGGTCGATGAGCCGGAAATCGCCCGCCGACGGGCCGAGTGGAAACCCTCCCCGCGGGTCTACCAGCGGTCTTTTGCGGCACTTTACCAGCAGCATGTGAGCCAAGCCGACCAAGGCTGCGACTTTGACTTTCTAAGCGGAACGGCCGTCGTGCCGGATCCCGCGATCTATTGAGGAGACGACAATGAGCCTGACAAACCCTTTCAAGGCATGGCTTGCAGAAAAAGACCGGGCAACACCACTCGGTACATGGCTGATGGCCGCGGCACCTGCAACGGCCGAGGCGCTCGGTTATGCCGGCTTCGATTTCCTTGTCGTCGATATGGAACATGTCCCGGTCGAGGTCTCGGATGTCGCAGGGATACTGCGTGCCATCGGCTGCACGCCGGCCGAGGCGGTAGTACGGCTTGCCTGGAACGATCAGGTTCTGGTCAAGCGCGTGCTCGATGCAGGTGCCCGCACCGTCATGCTCCCCTTCGTGCAAACCGCCGAGGAAGCGCGCGCGGCCGCGTCCTACACCCGCTATCCGCCGCAGGGCATTCGGGGCGTTGCCGCCGTTCATCGCGCATCGAAATTCGGCACGATCCCGGACTATCTGAAGCGCGCGAATGACGAGGTCTGCACCATTGTCCAGCTTGAAACACCTGAGGCGATCGAGCGGCTGCCGGAGATCGCGGCCATCGATGGTATCGATGCGCTGTTTGTCGGTCCGGGCGACCTGTCCGCCGCCATGGGCCATATCGGCAATATCGCCCACCCCGAAGTGCAAGCACTGATCGAGAAGGCGGCGAAGGACGCGCGCGCTGCCGGCAAGCCGGTGGGCATCGTCGGTCCCAATCCCGATATGGTGAAGCGCTTCCTTGGATACGGCTACGATTTCGCAGCCATCGCTTCTGACATCGCAATGATGACCGGTCGCGCCAACGACTGGCTCGGCGCCCTGAAGGGACAGGCGGCTCCGGTTGCGGCACCAGCCGCTGCCTACTGAGGATATTTTCGTGCAAACCGGCTTCAACCTCGTTTTCGACGCAAAGACGGCTCTCGGCGAATGTCCCTTGTGGTCGGCGGCCGAGCAGGTGTTGTATTTCGTCGACATCAAACGCTGCAGCATCCATCGTTTCGACCCTGCGACGAGCGATTTGAAGACCCTCGAACTTTCAGAGGAGGTTGGCTGCATCGGTCTTGCCGAAGGCGGCGGATTCGTCGCGGGCCTGCGGTCGGGAATCTGGCTGGTCGATGCGGATGGCAGGCCGTTTCGCAAGCTGGCCGACAATCCCGAGGATCAGGAGATCAGCCGCTTCAACGACGGCATGGTCGATCCGATGGGCCGGTTCATTGCCGGAACCGTCGATGAAAGCCGCGAAAAAGGCATTGCAGCACTTTACCGGTATGACCGCAACGGACTGGCGAAATTGGCCGGTGGTCTCCTGACGTCCAACGGTGTCGCGTTCTCGCCCGACGGAAGCCGCCTCTATCACGCCGATACGCTTCGCTACACGCTCTACACGTATGATTACGCACCGAAAACCGGGACCGCATCCAACCGGCAGGTCTTCGCCCGGTTCGGCAGCGACACTGACAAGGGTCGCCCGGATGGCGGCGCGGTTGATCTCGAAGGCTGCTACTGGACGGCGCTGTTCGAGGGCGGGCGGGTACAGCGCTACAACCCGAACGGCGCCTTGCTGGCTGAGTATCCGGTGCCAGTCAAATGCCCGACAATGGTCAGCTTCGGCGGTGCGGATATGCGCACGCTGTTTTGCACCAGCGCCAGTGTCGGACGCTCCGATGCAGAGCTTGAAGCATTCCCTCTGTCGGGCGGCCTTTATGCCATGCGTACCGATGTCGCTGGGTTGCAAAAACCTCTTTTTAATCCGGAAGCCTGATCCATGCCATCCACCTATGACACTGTCCGCTATGCATCTCTTCAGGGCCGTACCGTGCTGATCACCGGCGGCGCTTCGGGGATCGGCGCTGAAATGGTCAAGGCATTTTCGGTGCAGGGCGCGAATGTCTCCTTCATCGATATCGACGCGGTCGAAGGGGGAAAGCTTGCTGCAGAAACCGGTGCCACCTTTTCCACCTGCGATATCACTGACATTACAGCCTTGCGGGTTGCCATCGCCGAGATTGAACAGGCGTGCGGCGGTATCGACACGCTCGTTAACAATGCAGGCAAGGACGATCGTCACGCGATGGCCGATGTCGAGCCGGAGAGTTGGCGCCGGGCGATGTCGCTCAATCTCGATCACCAGTTCTTCGCCACGCAGGCCGTCAGCCGGCGCATGGCGGAGAAGGGGGCGGGGTCGGTCATCATGCTCGGTTCGATTTCCTGGATGCGTGGGCGTCCGGGTATGGTCGGCTACACGACGGCCAAGGCGGCCATCAATGGCATGACGAAGACGCTTGCCCGCGAACTCGGCCCTTCCGGAATACGGGTCAACTGCATCGTACCCGGTGCGATCGTGACCGAGCGACAAATGAATCTGTGGACCTCTCCGGAGCAGAACCAACAGTTCATTGACCTTCAGGCGCTGAAATTCAGGCTGGATGCGACCCATGTGGCGCGCTTGGCGCTGTTTCTCGGTTCGGACGAGAGCGGCGGCTGCACAGGCTCGAATTTCATCGTCGATGCCGGCCTGACCCAGAATTGACCCCGACGATGCAGGACTTGAAAGACACAACCATGAAACTCGAAGAGACGGAAACCGGATTTACGCTGTCGATCAACGGACGGATGATCCTCGATCATAGTACAAGTGCGCCATGCATCTTTGCTGGCATCGGGGAGGAGCGCATGGATATGTATCGCGGCAACTTCGAAATCGAGGATTATGTCATCGAGCGTAGCCGCCTTGCACATGCGCACGTCGATGGAAACCGGATCGCTCTTTCGGAAAAGCCCGGCCAGAAGCCCCGACTGGTGCTGACAGTCACAGAACGCTCCATCGAATTCGAAGCAATGGACCCGTTACTCAATCGGCTCTGGATTCGTGTCGTCGCTGATACCGAAGAGCACGTCTGGGGCGGCGGCGAGCAGATGTCCTATTTCGATATGCGCGGCCGCCGTTTCCCGATGTGGACATCCGAGCCTGGCGTCGGGCGCGATCGGACCAGCGAGATCACCTTCAAGTCTAACGTCAAAGATCGGGCGGGTGGAGATTATTTCAACACGAACTATCCCCAGCCTACCTATGTTTCCTCAGCCCTCTACGCGCTACATGTGGAGACACCGGCCTATTCCGTCTTCGATTTCCGTCGCAAAACCTTTCACGAGATTGAGGTTTGGGCGATCCCTGAGCGGATCGAACTTTTCGCCGCGCCGACATTCGTCGAACTGGTCGAGGAGTTATCAGACCGTTTCGGCCGGCAGCCGCCGCTTCCCGATTGGATCTATAACGGCGCGATCATCGGCCTCAAGGATGGGGAGAGTTCTTTTTTACGGCTTCAGAAGATGCGCGATGCCGGGGTTGCTGTATCGGCGCTCTGGTGCGAAGACTGGGTGGGTCTGCGCCAGACCTCTTTCGGCGCTCGGCTTTTCTGGGACTGGCAGGCCAACGAGGATCGTTATCCCGGTCTGCGTCAGAGGATTGCCGAGCTGAATGATGACGGCATTCGGTTCCTGGGCTATGTGAACCCTTATCTTTGCGTCGACGGCCCGCTGTTTGAGATTGCCGAAGCGGCCGGCTATTTTGCGACGGATGCGGCCGGCAAGACCGCGCTCGTGGATTTCGGTGAGTTCAATTGCGGCGTTGTGGACTTCACCAACGAGGCTGCTGCGGAATGGTTTGCCGAGGACATCATCGGCAAGAAGATGCTGGACTATGGGCTTTCCGGATGGATGGCTGATTTCGGCGAATATCTGCCGATCGACGTGCATCTTTCGAATGGCATCGACGCCAAGCTGATGCACAACATTTGGCCAACCCTCTGGGCCGAGGTCAATGCGAAGGCGGTTGCAAGCCGCGGCCAGACCGGTGAGGCGCTGTTCTTCATGCGTGCCGGCTTCACGGGTGTTCAGAGACATTGCCCGCTGCTTTGGGGCGGCGACCAGTCGGTGGATTTTTCCCGTCACGACGGGCTCGTCACCGTCATCTGCGCTGCCCTGTCTTCCGGTCTGCTCGGCAATGCGTACCACCATTCAGACATCGGCGGTTATACGAGCCTCTTCGGCAACGTTCGCACGCCGGAGCTTTTGATGCGCTGGGCCGAAATGGCGGCGTTCACGCCCGTCATGCGCAGCCACGAGGGAAATCGCCCGCGCGAAAACGTGCAGATCGATCAGGATCCGCAGGTGTTGTCACACTTTGCCCGGATGACGCAGATCTACACACATCTTGCGCCATATCTTAAATCCCTGTCCGATGAGGCGGTTGCGCGGGGTTTGCCGGCGCAGCGGCCGCTGTTCCTGCATCACCAGGACGATCGCGAGACCTATGCGATCCAGGATAGCTACCTCTACGGTGCCGACATGTTGGTCGCGCCGGTCTGGGAGGCCGCGCAGGCGGACCGTGTGGTCTATCTGCCCCGGGGCGAGTTTTGGGTTCACGCTTGGACGGGTGAAACCTTTGCCGGCGGCGAGAAGCTTCGGATTGCCGCGCCGCTCGGGCAGCCGCCCGTATTCTATCGGGCAGGCTGCGCAAACGAGGCGCTGTTTGCCGGACTTCGAGGCCTGTAGCGATGAACGCTGCCGGTCTTGCGGGGCTTCTGGTGCTGTCTGGCATTGCCGCCTATATGCAAACCCTGACCGGTTTCGCCTTCGGATTGATCCTGATGGGCGGCATCGGGCTGTTCTCGCTGATGCCGCTGCCGGAGGCAGCAGTGCTCGCCAGTTGCATGGTGCTCGTCAATGCCGCGCAGGTTCTGGCCCGCGGCTGGCGCGATATCGCCTGGGCTGAGTTCTGGCCGGTCGTCATTCCAAGCCTTGCCGCTCTTGCTGCCGGATACTGGCTACTGGACGTGATAGCATCGGCGTCGATCGACTGGCTGAAGCTTGTGCTCGGCGTCGTCATCATTGCGTCAAGCCTGCAGCTCGCACTGAAGCCTCAGCCGCTGGCTCTGCGCTCGTCCAGCGCGTCTTTCGTATTTTTCGGCGCAGTTGCGGGTCTCATGGGCGGCCTGTTTTCCACCGCCGGCCCTCCGCTGGTCTACCATCTCTACCGGCAACCTTTACCGGCGGTGAGCATCCGCGAGACGCTGGTGGCGGTCTTTGCCGTCAATGCCGTAATCCGGCTCGCGATGGTCGCAGCCGCCGGCGCTGTACCGCATAGCGGCTTCTGGTGGGGGCTACTCTGTATTCCGGTCGTAGCGATCGTGACCTTCGTTGCAAAACGGTGGCCACCGCCGCTGTCTGCCCTGTCCATCCGCCGCATGGCCTTTGGCCTGCTTCTCATGTCTGGCCTGTCCCTGGCTATTCCCGCCCTATTCAAGATCATAGGAGATTACGTATCATGACCGAGCGCCGCACACTTGCCCTCAGAGACCCCGCCCTTCTGACAGACAAAAGTTTCGTCGCTGGCGAATGGATCACAGCACCCGATGGTAAGTCATTTGCAGTGACCGACCCCTTCGACGGAGCGTTGATCGCCCATGTGCCGGATCTCGGCCAGGCGGTTGTCGCACAGGCGATCGATGCTGCGGCGGACGCGCAAAAACTCTGGGCAAAGCGCACCGCCAAGGAGCGGGCGCAGGTGCTCAAGCGCTGGTACGAGCTTATCATCGAAAACGCCGACGATCTGGCGCTGATCCTGACGACTGAGCAGGGCAAGCCGCTAGCGGAGGCGAGGGGTGAGGTCGTCTCCAATGCCGCCTATCTCGAATGGTTCGCGGAAGAGGCAAAGCGCATCGACGGGGATGTAATCCCCGGCCCCAATGCCAGCCAGCGCATCTTGGTGCTGAAGCAACCGGTCGGCGTCTGCGCAGCGATCACGCCATGGAATTTCCCGAACGGAATGATTACGCGCAAGGCGGGCCCGGCACTTGCCGCCGGCTGCAGCATGATCCTAAAACCCGCTTCGCAGACGCCGCTGTCGGCGCTAGCGCTCGCGGTTCTGGCCGAGCGAGCCGGCGTACCGAAGGGCGTGTTTTCTGTTGTGACCGGTGAGGCCAAGCCAATCGGGCTTGAGTTCTGCCACAATCCGAAGATCGCCAAGATCACCTTCACCGGCTCCACTGGCGTTGGACGTTGGCTGATGAAGGAAGCGGCGGACGGCATCAAGCGCCTGTCGTTGGAGTTAGGTGGTAACGCGCCGTTCATCGTTTTCGACGACGCGGACCTGGACGCCGCCGTAGAGGGGGCGATGATCTCCAAGTTCCGCAATGCCGGCCAGACCTGCGTCTGCGCCAACCGCATCTACGTACAGGAGAGTGTTGCTGCCGCCTTCACTGAAAAGCTCCTTGCCAAGATTTCGAGTCTTGCGCTCGGTCGCGGCACCGAAGCCGGCGTCAGCCAGGGGCCGCTGATTGACGAGAAGGCAGTGGCGAAAATGGAAGAGCATGTCGCCGATGTGCTCGCAAAGGGCGGGACCGTGCTTGCCGGCGGCAATCGCAGCGCCCTCGGCGGCACATTCTTCGAGCCGACGGTCGTGACCGGCGTGACACAGGCGATGAAGGTGGCGAGGGAGGAAACCTTTGCGCCGCTGGCGCCGATCATTTCCTTCAAGGACGAGGCAGACGTCATTGCCATGGCTAATGAGAGCGAATTCGGTCTCGCCTCGTATTTCTATGCCAAAGACATGGCTCGTATTTGGCGTGTTGCGGAAGCGCTTGAAGCTGGAATGGTCGGCGTCAATACCGGCATGATCGCCAATGAAATGGCGCCCTTTGGCGGCGTCAAGCAGTCCGGTACCGGGCGCGAAGGATCGAAGTATGGCATAGAGGGCTTTCTGGAGTTGAAGTATGTTGCACTAGGGGGTCTCTAACAATCCCCATGACAAAGACCGATGCAGTCTGGAGAGGGCGGCAACACCTCATCTTGTACCGACCTCTAAACGTTGGTGAGCATTCTGTTGCTCGGCTTCATGTTTATGAAGGATGGGTGGCGGCAGCGCGGCAGGATGCAATCGCATGCTGCCGGCAAGGTTTTGCTCGGGCATTAGCGTCACCAACCCTCCGCTCGCGATCATGTTGTGAGCATTGGGCAGATGGCTCATGGGCTCGAAGCAGAAGAAGTCGGCATGGGCATCCGGAGAATAAATCATGAAGCACCTGAAGATGCTGTCGGCGGTGAGCGAGAGGCACAGCCCGTCCTCGGGCCATTCCATCCATGCCGTGCCGTTCCAACCGTCAAAGGCATTGTTAATCCAGTGCGCGGGGAGAGGCCGTGAAGCCGCAAAATCCAGTCCTTCGGGTACAGAAATGGACACGTCAGGCAAATGCCCGGCCCGCTCAGTCCAATATCGCCCGGCTTGTGCCTTTAGCCGTGTTCGCGGTGTGCGAGGGAAGAAGGGATGGAAGCCGAGGCCATACGGCAGGGGGATGTCGGATTTATTAGCAACGCTTAGCGAAATTGCCACACCATCGTCCGCGAGTTTCACGGTCTGGATCGTCTCATAGGCGTAAGGGCTGGACGGCTCGCTACAGTGCACATAACGCAACGTTGCCAGGCTGCTGGTTTGTGATATGACCTCCCACTCGGCGAGCCAGCCGTCGCCGTGCAGGCAATAAGGATCGGCGGTATTTGGCTGCATCAAAAACCGCTTGCCACCGAAATCGAAGGCATTCGCCTCGATCCGGTTACCATATGGCACCAGCGGGAAGCTTGCCTCCGCTCCGAGCAAGCGTGAAGCGAGACCTGCCGTTGGCGTCGGCTTTAGGAAGAATATGCCACGATAGCTTGCAGACAGAAGCGAGCCGCCGAAGCGGCTCACATCGACCGAGAGATCGCCATTCCGCAGATGCAGAACGCCCTCGTCCATCCGCGGCTCACCCACGCCGGCCGGCAGCCACGGAGCGCAGGTTATCGAGCAGAACCGCAAGCAACAGGATCAGTCCTCGCACCACATATTGGTAGAAAGCCTGAATGTTGAGGAGGTTCATGACGTTTTCGGCGATGCCCATGATCAGCACGCCGACAATGACTCCAGCCATGGCGGCGCGGCCGCCTGCCAGCGAAACACCACCGAGAACGCAGGCTGAAATGACGGAGAGCTCAAGACCAGTCGCAGCATTCGGCTGACCAGAAGTGATCCGCGAAGCGAGCAGCACGCCAGCGATGCCGCATACCAGTCCCTGCAGCATGAAGATCCAGATGCGCATACGGGCGACATTGACGCCGGCCAGCCGCGATGCCTCCGGATTACCGCCAATCGCCAGCGTGTTCTTACCGAAGACGGTGCGGTTGAGCAGAAAGCCGAAAGCAAGGAAGAGGAAGCCCATGACCCAGATGGGCGTCGGCACACCAAGGAACTTTGACAGGGCCAACTGATAGAAGCCGGGATCATTGATACCAACGGCGCGACCATCGGAGGAGATTAATGCCAGGCCGCGAACGATCTGCATTGTCGCAAGGGTGGTAATCAGCGCATTGATGCGAAAACGGGCGATGACGACACCGTTGACCAAGCCGACGAAGCTGCCGCAGACCAGTGCTGCCAACAAGCCGAGGACGATCGAACCGGTGGCGTTCGACGCCATGACGGCAATCATGCCGGAAAATGCCACTGTCGAGCCGACGGAAAGGTCGAAATCGCGGGAGGCCAGGCAGAACATCATCGTACAGGCAACGATGCCGATGGTGACCACGGATTGCAGGAGGCCAAGCATGTTGCGCTCGGTCAGGAAATTGGGAACCGACAGCGAGACGATCGCGAAAGCGAGAGCGAAAATGACGACCAGTCCCTGTTCGCCGAGAAGAAGTTTTTTCAAGGATGTCATCGGCTCTGTACCTGTTGAATGGAAAGTTCGGCGCAATTCGAAACGTCCGGCAGGGCAGCGGCCAAGATGCGCCGATCGTCGAAATCAGGTCGCTCAATCTCGGCAGCAATGCGGCCTTCGCACATGACGATGATCCGGTCGGTAATGCCCATGATCTCCGGCAGTTCACTGGAGATGACCATGATTGCCATGCCTTGTGCGGCAAGCTCATAGAGGATTTCGTAGATTTCTGATTTGGCACCAACGTCGATGCCGCGCGTCGGCTCGTCGATCAGCAGAACCTTGACGCCCTGCTCGGAAAGCCAGCGGCCAAGGATCACCTTCTGCTGGTTGCCACCGGACAGATTGATGATGTCCTGCTTGCGTGACGGTGTGCGCACGCGCAGCTTGGCGATAAAGGTTTCGGCCAGCTCGCATTCCTTCTTTGGGTTGAGCAGGCCGAAAGGCGAAAAGTGCCGGCGCGAGGAAATCGCCATGTTCTCTTCGATGGACCGGCCCTGAATGATGCCGTCGAACTTGCGATCCTCGGGGCACAGAACAATGCCGGCGCGGATCGAATGTGCGGGGCTATCAGCCGTGACGGTTGCTCCATCGACGATTACCGTGCCCGTTGAGCGCGCATCGGCGCCATACAGAAGCCGCGCCATTTCGCTACGCCCAGCGCCGATCAGCCCGAAAAAGCCGAGGATCTCGCCTTTCCGCACCGTGAAATCAATGGGATGGAGGAGTTTTGGGCCAGTGATATTCCGGGCCTGCAGTCGCGTGTCACCAAGCGGCCGGCCCCGCCATCCCCAGATATTGGCGATTTCGCGTCCGACCATCTCGGCGATGATGTGTTCGCGCGTCACCGCAGAAATATCAGCATGATGGGCGGCAAGCTTGCCGTCGCGCAGAACCGTCAGGCTGTCGCAGAGGCGAAAGATCTCGTCGAGACGGTGCGAGACATAGAGAATGACGGTGCCGTTCGCCCGCAATCGGTCGATCAGCGAGAACAGGATTTCGCTTTCCCGGGAAGACAAGGAGGAGGTTGGTTCATCCAGTGCGATAACGCGCGCATCGACCATAACTGCCTTGGCGATTTCGACCATCTGCCGTTCGCCGATGGACAGCGAGGCGACTTTCGCCGCCGGATCGACATCAATGCCCATCTCGGTGAGTTTTTCAGCCACAACACCGAGCAGCTTGCGCCTGTCGAGCACGCCGGCTTTTGCCGGGAAACGGCCGAGCCAGAGGTTCTCGGCAACGGTCAGTTCGGCGACCAGTTGCAGTTCCTGGTGGATGACGATCACACCGGCCTGAAAAGCATCGCGGACGGATTTGTAAGCTTGCGGTTCGCCATCGATGTGGATCTCACCGGTATCGGCAGCCTGATCACCGGACAGAATGCGGATCAGGGTGGATTTTCCGGCGCCATTTTCGCCCATTAGGCCATGAACCGTCCCTTTCCGTACGGAGAAAGAGACATCGGACAGGGCCTGAACGCCTGGATAGCCTTTTGATATGGATTTGAATTCGAGAAAGTCTAGCATAAGCGGCGCTCCGAATAGGGGCGCCCGGCGGCTGAAGGCCGCCGGGCGTTTTTCGATGATGCGACGATTACTCGATACCCAGCTCTTTGCGGACCGCTTCATAATTGTCGCGCAGCGCGACTTGGCCAGCCGTCAGGATCAGCTTTTCCGGCTCCTTGCCGTCAGCAACCCAGTCATACATGTTGAGCGCAGTCTCGTAGCCGTGACGCTTCGGCGAGATGATGATCGTACCGAAAAAGCCGGTTGCTGTTGGCTTCTTGAACTCATTAATCGCTGAATCCGCGCCGCCGATGCCGACGCCGATCATGCTGTCAGCCGTAATGCCGACAGTTTCAGTGGCGCGCACGGCGCCGAGAACGGCTTCGTCATTGAGTCCAACCGCGACCCATTTTTTGATATTGGCATTCTTGTTGAGAACGACAGTCGATGCGTTGAGCGCTGCTTCAGTATCGGTCTTTGCTTGGGGTGCATCAAAGATATTGGCTTCCGGGAAGCCATTGGCCTTCAGCACCGAAAGAGCACCTTCGATACGATCGACGGCCGTCGGAAGCTGATCGTAGGACACGCGGATCGCGCCCACTTCGGTCATGTTCCAGCCGCGTTTCTTGATTTCGTCGGCGATCGACTGACCGACGGCTTCGCCGATCTTAGTGGCGGAAATGCCCATATGCGGCACATCTTCGATCGGGCTGCCGTCGGCGTTGACCAGCCGGTCATCAACCGTCATCAGCTTGAGATCGTTGGCAGCAGCCTTGGCGATGATGCCGGGGCCGAGCTTGACGTCGGGGGTGCAGATAATGAAACCCTGCGCCCCCTGTGCGCCGAGGTTGTCGATAGCGGACTGAACTTTTTCGCCGTCTTCGGCGCCGATCTTGACCAGCGTGAAGCCCTTTTCCTTGGCGGCAACTTCAGCAAACTTCCATTCGTCCTGGAACCAGGGCTCTTCAGGCTGTTTGACGATGAAACCGATTTTCACATCAGCAGCATAAGCCGACGTGGCAGCGAAAACGGCGACTGTGCCAGCCAGGATGGCTGCTCTTAAAAAGCGCATGGTCTCTCTCCCTAGATCAAACTGCTCCCTGCAGTGTTCATTTGTGTAGGACGAAACATCATACTGGTCAATTGCCTTTGTATGATGATTAAAATAACTATGTATGATAATGAGAATGAGCGTGATGGTCCGTTCGCGACGGTCGCCATGCAATTCAAACTGCGATATGCATCGCCGAAGGCTCGTTGAGCATGCGGCGACGGGGATGGAGATGTCGGTGGAAGGACTACAGGAACGATCAGCGGATGAGGCCGGCGACAAGGCCGTCCGGCGGCCGCGTGTCCAGAAAAACGTGACGAGGGCCATCGCCGCCGATATTTGCGCCGACATCTTCTCGGCCGGCGACTTTCTTCCAACGGAAAACGAACTTTGTGAACGCTACGGCGTCAGCCGCACGGTCATCCGTGAGTCCCTGAAAATCCTCGAATCCAAGGGCCTCGTGCGAGGGCGCTCGCGGGTCGGTACTGTTGTTTGCCGCAAGGACGAGTGGAACATTCTCGATCAGCAGGTGCTGGAATGGATCGGCCCCCGGATCTTTGAATTTGACCTCTTGAACTGCATCCTCGAAGCGCGCCGTGCGATCGAGCCGGCCGCCGCCGAACTCGCGGCCGAGCGGGCGACGGTACAGGAGATCGCAGATGTCGAACGCGCCTGGCATGAGATGCGCGATGCAGACGGCGATATCGAGCGCTTCACAAAGGCTGATGTCGCCTTTCATACCAATCTCCTGAAAGCCAGCCACAATCAGGTGTTTCTGCAATTGGCGAGCATTATTCAGGTAGCCTTGGAGTTCTCGCTGCATGCGTCCAACGAAGCGGTGGATACGCGCGACGAAGCAGTGGATATACACCGGCAACTGGTGGAAGCGCTGCGTATGCGCGACACCGCCGCCGCCCGGAACTGCTCGTTGCAATTGCTGTCTCTGGCCGCACGCGATCTTGCTGTCGCCGTTAAACGGCACATTCCTCAGTCCTCCTCCTAGAAGTCCGGCGCATAAGCGCTCTGGCGCGAAAATTCCGGACCGACACTTCCCTTCGACACAGGACCTTCGCTGATGAAGATCACCAAACTGACCACCTATATCGTTCCGCCGCGCTGGCTGTTTTTGAAAGTCGAAACAGATGAAGGCATTGTCGGTTGGGGCGAACCGGTAGTCGAGGGGCGTGCCCTGACGGTGCAGGCTGCCGTTCACGAACTGGAAGACTATCTGATCGGCAAGGATCCGTTCCTGATCGAGGACCACTGGAACGTCATGTATCGTGGCGGTTTCTATCGTGGCGGCGCGATCCACATGAGCGCGATCTCCGGCATCGATCAGGCGCTCTGGGACATCAAGGGCAAGGCGCTCGGCCAGCCGGTTCACTCGCTGCTCGGCGGCCAGGTCCGTGACAGGATCAAGGTCTATTCCTGGATCGGCGGCGACCGCCCGGCCGATGTGGCCAACAATGCGAGGGACGTCGTCTCCCGCGGTTTCAAGGCGATCAAGCTCAATGGCTGCGAGGAGATGCAGATCGTCGACAGCTACGACAAGGTGGAAAAGGCTGTCGCGACCATCGCGACCATTCGCGAAGCGGTCGGTCCCTATATCGGCATAGGCGTCGACTTCCATGGCCGCGTGCACAAGCCGATGGCGAAGGTGCTGGCCAAGGAACTCGATCCCTACAAGCTGATGTTTATCGAAGAGCCGGTTCTGTCGGAAAACAAGGAAGCCCTGCGCGACATCGTCAATCACACTTCGACTCCGATCGCGCTCGGGGAGCGGCTCTATTCCCGCTGGGACTTCAAGCAAGTCCTGTCCGACGGTTTCGTCGATATCATTCAGCCGGATCTTTCCCATGCCGGCGGTATCACCGAATGTCGCAAGATCGCGACGATGGCGGAGGCCTATGACGTGGCGTTGGCGCCGCATTGCCCTCTTGGCCCGATCGCCCTTGCAGCCTGCCTGCAGGTCGACGCCGTCAGCTACAATGCCTTCATCCAGGAGCAGAGCCTCGGCATTCACTATAACGAGAGCAATGACATTCTCGACTATATCTCCAACAAGGAGGTCTTCCAGTATGCCGACGGGTTCGTCTCGATCCCGCAGGGACCCGGCCTCGGCATCGAAATCGATGAGGCCTACGTGATCGAGCGCGCCAAGGAAGGCCATCGCTGGCGCAACCCGATCTGGCGCCATGAAGATGGCAGCTTTGCCGAGTGGTGATGCAAGGGACTGATGCGATGACGAACCGGCTCAAGGGCAAGCGGATCATGATCACCGGCGCGGCGCAGGGCATCGGCCTTGCGATAGCGCGGGCCTGCGCCAGTGAAGGCGCAAGCCTGTTTCTCGTCGACCTTGATGGCGGCTTGCTGGAGGCAGAGGCCGAGACTTTGAAGGTGGGTGGGGCGACCATCGGATATGCCGTTGCCAGCATCACCGATGCGACGGCAATTTCCGCGGCCGTCGAACGCGCCGCCGCCGAGAGCGGCCCTATCAACGCGCTGATCAACAACGCCGGTGTCAATGTCTTTCACGAGCCGCTGGAAACCAGCGACGCGGAATGGCAGCGCTGCTTCGATATCAACCTGAAGGGCGCCTGGAACTGCTCGAAGGCCGTGCTGCCCGGCATGATCGGGGAGGGCGGCGGCGTGATCCTCAATATCGCCTCGACCCACGCTTTCACCATTATTCCGCACACGTTCCCCTATCCAGTGGCCAAGCATGCCCTGTTGGGCATGACCAAGTCTCTCGGTATCGAATATGCCTCCCAAGGCGTGCGAGTGAATGCGATGGCGCCGGGCTACGTCCGGACCAAGAAGGCGACAGAATACTGGAACAGTTTCCCCGATCCCATTGCAGCTGAGGCCGCGACAATGAAATTGCATCCCGGCGGCCGCATCGCCACGGCGGAAGAGATCGCGCTGGCAGCCCTGTTCATGATCTCCGACGAATGCCCCTTCATGAATGCGGCATGCCTTACGATAGACGGTGGATTGAGCGTCCTGAACCACCCCGTCTGACCGGGCGGCGCTGGAGCGGCGCGCCATGCGCCTGAACCGTTTGCCCAGGAGCGGATCGATCGGCTCATCAGGGAAGCATTCGTCAGTTGTTAGACTTAACTGCCCGACAGAATATCTCGAATTGGCCCGGTCAACCGCTCCGCATTAGCCGCAGTTTCACTTTACTCCGTTTGGATCGAACCAACCTTTGGGGAACCTTCTATCTAACCCAGGGTTTCCAATGCGAAGGAGCACAACATGCAAATCCCCCCACCGACATATGAACTTGGCGATATGCAGCGTACGATGGAGTGCGAAGAGCTTGTCCACCCGGTTGTGAACGCGATTGTATCCGCGGCCGCAGCATCCGGCTGGACCGTAGACGAGGTTTTGGTCGCTGTGGAGGAAGTAGTGAAGGATATCAGGACAACCAAACCCAACGTGTAGACAGATAACAAAGCCGCGGTATACGTACGCAAGTACGCTTCATCTTACTTGCAGCCGCGCCAGCGAATTAAGCTGTTCCCGTGGTTACAGAGGGGCCTCCTCGTGAAAGAGCTCACGATGAGCAACAAAAAACGCGCGAGCCGCGATTTTTTCATAGTCATCGTATATCACGTCATTCCTCACGACGAGGCTCGCCGCAATACGTAACAAGGCTTTTAGATGCTTTTTCCCTCCGTAACCAACGATCGGCGCAGCAGGCTTCATTGGAGTATCGAAAATCCCCGGAAAAAGCTGCCGCAGTTCAGCGAAATTCGCGAAGTGCTCGTCATTTTGCCCTTCTAAAAGCAGAGTTTCGGTTGGTGCACCCTGAGCAAGGATTACTTGATGACCATCGAGCAAAATATGGAAGTATTCGATGGTATCTGTCCCCTGAGGCAGAGCTGGGGCAATGGAGGCCCCATTCACGAGGTCCATGACCCGGATCAAAACCCCGTCAACGAGCAAGGCATGCCCCGGCGATAAATAGAGGTCTGAATGAGGTACTTGCCCGTCCAAGGCATGTCGCCGGATACGAATGGGCATCACGTTTCCGGCCGTAGGGTAATGAGTTGACTTGTAGTTCCGACGACCAATCCATCGGATGGGCATCGCCTCCCCATGCAACGTCGTTATCAAGTCCCCGATGGAAAGCTCTTCAACTTTTACTTCGCCGGTCGATGTGGAAAGGGTGGTTCCCCGCAGAAAACAATTTGAACCGTGTTTTCCTTTCCCCCTATGCTTGCCCCAGTTCCTCCCCATGCTGTTGGCGTCTGAAGGTGCTGTAATCGCGCCTGCCGCGCCTGTTACTGCGGCAAGCCTGGCGCCCGCAGCTGCAGCAATGCCCAAGAAATGGCGCCGCGCCAGCTGCGTTTTGATTGAGCGATCGCTACGATTGGGCATTTTTTTCTCCATCGTTAATGTTCGAGAACGATAGCTGCCTTACGTCGAGAATATAGCCTCTTAAAAGTGCGTACGGTTATCATCCGACTGAGCGATTAGATGAACCGTTGGGCGATATCCCAAATTTGGACATCCAAAAGGTGGCTTGACGTCGCGGACTAAAGTCCATCGTGGGCTGGCATAGGTCCTGTGTGCCGTCGGAGCCGAATTTCAACGGTTCAGCCTTCACCGTGGATCGCAGAGAGACGGTTGCATGGCTACCCCAGCCAGGCCCCTCGTTCGTTTTCGAGCGGCGGGTCATCGTATGTGATAAGAGCTGGTAGCCAAATGTCTTCGCCAGCGATATTTGGGCTGGGGTTCCACCGGGAGTTTGCGCTTAGCAGATAACAGCCGCAGTAAATCTTCGGCTGTAGCCGGCTAGCTTTTCGAGTGACCGGTAACAAGTCCACTCTCTTCTAAGGAGATTCGCTGCTGCCTCACTTCAGGTAACGTCACCGGGCCCGTAGTAGACTTTTGTCCAGACGACGGACCATTCATCCGAGCCACCTTCATCATAGACGTAGCGGCCATCCCCGGAAAGCTCTTCGCGCCAGGGATCCATGGTCAACCATGCCGGAGGTGCTATTCCGGGTAGCTTCAATAATTGAAGTACGTCGTGAAGTTCCGGCAGCGTGGTGACCTTTTGTACGTCCTGCAAACCGCTAGCCCTTATTGTCCAGGCATAATGCGTCATCGTGAGATTTCCTTCCAGACAGGTCTGCGCGGGGCCGTGCGTTGGGGGAAGAGGCTTCTACGAAACGTAAATCCGTCGGGCATTTCAACCTCGTGATACACCGGCTTTTTCTATTCAGCCCAGCGGCTGAGCAACACAGGCCTAATGTTGATATAGCTCTCGTGGGTCATCCATCCATCCGGCTTCAGCCGTCCAACGAGCTAAGACTTTCGGAACGAAATCAAGGCAAAGGTCCTACTAAGCAAGCGGACAACGAGTTTTGAGACCAAATCCGTGTAAACTACAGGTTCTTCTGGTGTCGCGACATTCAACCCTGCCAGAAAACGGCTTGTGCCTGGACGAGATTGAGAAAAGGCGGGGATGAGGATAAATACGATTAGGTCCGTTGACGACCGGCGCGTCAAATTCAGAGTATAAAGCGCTACTGCACGCATGCCTGCGTTCTTTGAGATGATGAGCGTACAGGTTCGCTCGCGAGGAGTCCCACATGACGACGTGCCGAAAAATTGTTCAGTCTCAACTCGGCATTGTTTTTAGCGTATTGATTGCGGCGACCCCTTACACAATGAAGGTTTCCGATTTCACCCTTGAGCTTACCCCCCAGTCTCTTTTTGCAAAAGACGGCAACAACGGAAATGGAAATGGCGGGGGAAATGGAAATGGCGGGGGAAATGGAAACGGCGGGGGCAACGGAAACGGCGGCGGGAATGGCAATCAGGGCGGGGGCAAAAGTGAGACGCGAGGAAATACGCAAGGTGCGAAAGAACAGGGTGCCAAAGGAAACAGCGCGGGACTATCTGTTCGTCATAGCGACGGGATCAGCGAGTTCGTTCGCGATGGCCGATATATTATGACGGACTCCAAAGGTCGCACCATCGTGAACCGCCGGGCCACCCTCGCAGACGAGATCCGTCTGCGGTTTTTGCATTAAAATCTGATCAGGTGCGTTGCAACGGCATTGGGGTGGCCTCGAACGCGCGATTGCAGCAAATTGGATTTATTGTTTGCCGATCGCACCTTCAAGTTTTGCTTGGAGAAATGCTAACGGCTCCTGGATCGTAATCGGCCCTCCAGCCGTTAAAATCCGCGTAAGTTTGTGCTCATCCACCGGATAAATGACGATGAGCTGAGTAACGTTCACGTAAATTTTTTCATCTGTTTCAGATGTCAGCTCAAGCCACATTTTAGTGCTCCTAGGTCGTGTCGATGAACCACTCTCGACGCTGGCGACGCGAGGGCGAGCTGTGAATGCTGCAAGCTATTTCGTCTGGTCCAAGTGAGTACTGCCAAACGGCAAGACCACATTAACCTGTCGTTTGGGCGGTCCGGCCATGCTTATGGAGAAGACTGCCAAGGTCATTCCAGCCATCAAAAAAAATATAAAGAAGAAAACCCCGCTTAGTGAGGAACTGGACTTTGACGTAGATTGATAAGACATTTCTTGATCTCATTGGGGGGGCGAGACGAGGCAGGGCGGTACGTGGCGTATCGCCCTGCTGTAAAATTCAGGCGAAGCCCAGAAATGACAGGATAACCCCGATGATGACAATTGCTCCAACAAGCCAGATTAAGCTGTTCATCGTTTATCTCCTTCATGGCTACAGTGTTGGTGGGGTAGCTACCGTTACTGGATCACCTGGACGACGTTGCGTGTCTGCGGATCGACGATGACACGCTGCTCATTGACGATGGTGTAGGAGTAACGGGGATCTTCCGCGATCGGCATCAAAACCACCTCTTGTGGCAAAGGCTTCCCAACGACGACAGCCTGTTCGACGACGACTGAACGCTGTACAGGTTGCTGTCGAACATAGGTGACAACACGTTCCGGCGGGGGATCAATGACAGCGCCTGCGATCGCGCCGGCGACGCCGCCAACTGCAGCGCCCACGGGACCGCCTACGATTGCACCAGTGATAGCACCACCAGCCGCCCCGGTAACTGCACCGTCTTCTGCAAAAGCGGCGCCGCTGAGCACAGTGGCGAGGGCTGATGCGAGAATGAGTTTCGTTTTCATGACAGGCTCCTTTTTCCGTTTACAGCAGCACAACGTCATTCAACTGAAGCTGTTCCCCCCTAGGGCTAGAGTCTCGTTTCCGTGAGACGAACGCAGGAACATGGTAGGGCTAAAGTCCTGTATCGCCACAGTAAACGTCGGCCGTAAGCCGCCCGCAGGGAACAAACCCCGGCGCGTTCCATTCACGCTGGATTGGACATAGGAGCCGACGATGGACACTAGTTTGCGTGAAGCCCGCTGGCTTCTGATACCGGTCGTGGGACTGATCTTTGCAACGCTCGCAACTGGCCTACTGGCAGGGTGAACCGTAGATCGCTAGACGATAGTGCGATTGCGGAGGACCATCGCAGCTTCCGTTCTGTTGCTGGTGCCGAGTTTTGCAAAAATATGGGTCATATGCTGTTTGATTGTCTTTTCGTGGACGCCGAGCCGGAGCGCTATGCGCTTATTGCTGAGTCCTTCCGCAACTAGGTCGAGGACCTCCTGCTCGCGGCTCGTCAAGTGGTTGATCGGGTTGGGCTGCTTTGCCAAGGCTGCGGCCGATGACATGTCGGAGAGCAACCGCGCCGACAATGTCGGGGAAACATATGTCTCTCCGGCAGCGACGGATGTTACTATGTCGGCAAGCACACGCGATCCGACACCCTTCAAAACATAGGCCTTTGCCCCTTTGTCCAGGGCGCTCATGACGTCGTCGCTTGTTTCTGAGACTGTCAGCATCATTATCTTTTGCTCAGAGTTGATATCCAGGATAGGCAGGATTGCATTCAACCCACCCCCTGGCATCGAAATATCCATGAGCAGGATATCGGGCTTCAGGGTAGCGCAGATCTCAAGCGCGTCCTCCCTTGTTGAGCCTTCGCCGACTATTTTGAAACCTTGGATTTCCGTAAGAATCCGCATGACGCCTTCACGGAAAAGCGGGTGATCGTCGATGACCGCAATTGTTATCTCTCCCATCACGAGGGCTCCATTTCATCTAAGTTTAAGGACATACACAGCTCCGTTCCCCCGTCCGATGTCTTCAGTTCAAATGTTCCCCCGAGGCTTTCAACCCGTTCTCGCAGACCCGACAAGCCAAGGCTGGACGGCTGGATTTTAGTTGGGTCAAAGCCTGGACCGCTGTCGCCAACTTTAACAGCGACAACCCGCCCGTCGTAGGTCTGGATGACATATTGCCCAACGCCACCCCCGTGACGATACCCGTTGTTGAGCGCCTCCTGCAGAAACCGAAACACGCAGATTTTCGCTGAGATCGAGAGCTGAGGAGACGTGGGTGACAGGGAAAGTTCTACCCGTGTGCCTGTGCGCTCAGAATGGGATTTGAGGGCGCGTTCGATTACTTCCCGCAAATCGGCTCCTTCGATCTGGGGCAGGACGAGACCGCTGCAGATCGTGCGGATTTCCTGCATAGCGTCGTCCAGACTGGATTTGATTGACGCGATCTCGCCGTCCCGTACCTTACGCGAAGTTCGAGGGTTGCTGATAATCTCGCTGTCGACCTTCAGTGCGGCCAAGGCGACCAGCTGCGCCGGGCCATCGTGGAGTTCGGCCCCAAGGCGTCTGAGGTACCGTTCATTGAGGGCCGTCGTGCGCTGGCTCGCCCGTTGGAGCTTCGCGCTTAGCTCGCCGTTCTGCAATAGAAGTTCAGACAGCTCGTGGATGCGACGCTTCAGCGCCTTATCTTGGCTGTCTATTATCTTGCTACCTCTAAACACGAGGGCCGACAAAATTGCAAAAAATGACATCGTGAATGCTACGACCGCGAGCCAGCTCTGCAAGCGTGCGTGGTTCAGACTGTGCTGAAACTCGGTGGCGATTTCATAAAACTCCAAGACGCCGACGACTTCACCCGACCATGGTTGGAGGACCGGATTGTAAATTTCGAGCACTGGCAAGCCACTATTTCGCACGGCTTCACTGCCAACATCGTCGGCATGGTCGTATTCGGCAACCATCGTCCCAGTTAACGCTGTTTGCAGCCCGTCGCTAATCGGCAGCTTTCTTCCGATTAGCGCTTTTTCGTTTGAATACAGAATGGTGCCATCTGCACGCCACAGCCGAAACGACATTAGGCGTCTCCCTAGGGTACCTTGGCCCAATGTCTCGTCCAGCGCTCTTTGTACCGACTCGCTAAGATTATTGTTGGTTTGCATGTCGGGTAGAAGGGGCGCAATGACACTGTCCACGTAGAGAGCGGTCGCAGCCCCGGTATTCCTAGTGACTGCGGCTTCAATCAGACTGGTAACGAACGCTCCGACTATGATCGTCGCGCCAAGAGACACCAAACCTCCGATGAGGAGAAACTGCTGGGCCAAACTGGGGGTATTCCAGCGGTAACGCTCCGCGAACAACCGCATGATCGATTCAGCTCCCAAATGCACGCTTTAATCTTGGCGTGCCATCTATCGTCCCAAGTAAGGCGCGACGGCTGTTCGTCAATAATGCAGGCCTGATAGAAAACGGAATGTTGGTGCGACGTCGAAGGGGAAAATTGCGGAGCCGAGGCTGCCGTCTTAAATTTGGGTAGAAGCGCAGGCATCAACTTTCGCTACATTCAACGTCTCGAGTTCCGAAAGGGCGGGTCACCTTCAGTAGACTAGTTGGTGCGGAGGATCGCTTCTACCGGCAGATATTACTGTTGTGTCTAGCTCTGATCGATATCCGCCAAAGGTCCGACACGCGTCCAAAGGAGAAGCTCCCACTGACCATCCTAAGAAGACCGATGCGCGATGAGCTTTGTCCGTCTCGCCACCCGCGAATGAAAGGTGCGATGGCTAAGTCTACGCCATCGGGACCAGCGGTGCTAGGCGACGGATGTTACCCAGCGGTTTCGGCCTCCCGTGTACGGACCTTGAAGAAGCGCTACTGTAAACTTGCTTCTTTTCAGTGCGGCTTGACGGCGCCCAGCCACACTGGCCGTTGACGCTGTTCCCATCGGTCAGGTCTGCCGACTGAGCGGCCCCAGCGGCACTCTAGCGGAGAAAACGCAGTGAGCAGACAGGTAGTATACACAGGGACAGGAGGTCCGCCGTCAGTGCTGCCGGAGGATACCAGCTTCACGCGCAGCGAATTCAAATGCAGCGCGGGCCTCGGCGTTCGTATTTGTTCCCGCCAGAGCACCCAAGCAAGCACGCCGGGCAGTGGCCTGGCTGGCTCCCCTACCTTCCGGCCATTTAGACAGCAGGTAGGCGAGAGCGTCGCGCGGATTTCGAATAACGTCAAAATGATCCTCGCACTCTTTTTTCAGCTCGACGTTCGCATCCCAAATTGTTGTGTTCATAAAACACTCCATTGGCTAGTGCTTCAAGCATGGTTGGCTCGCCATCTGACGAGGCTCGTCGAACGTGTTTCCTCATCGCAATGGGGCGCTGGTCTAGGTATCCGCGGATATTTTACGTACATGGACAAATGGAACTCGGTAGACGTTTTGAGACTGTCGGCTTTCTCGACTGACTCCAGGTCCCTACGCGAACTCCGATTTACGTTTGAGGAGAAGTCGTATACGCCTCAAGGCAAGGTTGCGGAGAAGATACCCTGACAATTGACGACCGGTTTAAGAAGGTCGGCCGATCGATTTGGCCATCATAATATGGCTGGGGCGCCACATTCAGTGGATCTTCTGGATACAGACCTCCGGCGAAGGCGAGGCGCAATCTCATTAGTATTTCTTGCATGGCCTGTATGGTCTCGACTGACTCCCACCCTTTCCTGGTCGCTTCGGCGATGATCTCCTGCATGACGACTTCTACGCACTCTTGACATTGCAGGTCACGATCAGGATGGTTTTCGCATAGTTTCGGGGCTTCGATATTCATGTGCTCCTCCTTGAATTCTGTAACACAAGTGATCAATTCTGCTTCCTCGCAGACCCAGTAAGAATACCTTCGGTGCAGGGCCCATCCTGCAGTGACGAACATTACCGATACCGCGCAGCCCGATCCGCCTCTAGGAATGTTTCGCGGTTGTCTTCGTGAAAAGTCTTTCCCTAATTATGGGCTACGTGCCGCAGCGAACTGTCCCCCGGCGTTTCAATTGTTTAAGTTCCTCTGCGCGGCCATGAGAAAGCGCTCGCCATAACCTTGCGTCACCCCGTCTACAATCGGGATGTCGCAGACTTCGGTCCGCAGAGAGGCGACCGGTTCGGAACGTTCTTCGGAGAGTAAAGGGTTCCGTTCCGGCCGGAGTGTGCCCCCGGCCGTTCCTGGTTTTATGCATATTGACGCTGATCAATATGGTGAATTGCACTGTCGTCTTGGCCCGTTGTAGGGCTGGTATGTGTTGTCGTACGTTCTGTAGCTGCGGTAGCGATTTGCGCACCATTCCACGTGACTGCCACCGTATCGAACCGGCCGATCTGCAACCGCTCCTCCAATAATGGCGCCGGCGGCAAATGCACCCAACGGGAACCATGCGCCGTTATATCGACGATACCCGCGGCGACGTTCGTAGTATCCACGGTGGCCGTTGTAGTAAGTCTCATTCCCACGACGGTAATATCCGTGACGTCTGCGCAAGTCATCGCCATCGAGTCGGCGATATTGCACGACATCAACGCCTTGGCCTAGTTGAGCAATTTGGTTGGGGCGAGGCGCTATAAACGCTTCTGCAGGAGCGAATGAGGTTGCGAGCATTGCTACCGAGAGCGCCAGGGGCGAGATATTCAAACCTAATATTTGCATCGTTTTAATCTTTCCATTTGGCGATTACTCCATCGCCAAATGAACGACCAGCCACCGTCTATGTTCCGTAAATCCAGCATCTGGGACCTTTGCGCTTTGACACAAGACCTTAGTCCCGGTGTGGCATCGAACGATGCCGCTGCTTGGTAATCGCAGGGCCCGACCCGAGCTAACCCGGGCTAGACAAGCGCGATGACGAAGTCGCGCGTTGGACGCGAAGAGGATCACTACAGAACTACCTGCTTCCCTCATGCGCACTAAGCGCTAGATTGTGTGTGGAGACATGAAAGCGATACGAATGCCGGGCACACCCTAAGGTAATGACGGCAAATCTGCTGTCGTGACTATGTCAGGTGGCGATCGGTTGGCTCTCGACTATGAGCCGAACTCGTTTGAAAGGCGATCTGTGAAAATACTTGTGTTGAACTGCGGCAGTTCCAGCCTAAAAGCCGGCGTTTTCGAGATTGCCGAAAAGGCGACTGAAATCTTCAAAGCGACTTACGAGAAATTTGAGGCGGGATGCTGTTCCTACAAGATCACCAAGGGCGGGCGGACAGAAACCGGGCAAGCGTCACTTGGCGACATTGCCGCCGCCTTGGTTGCTCTTCCGCAAATTCTTGATGATCACGGGATTACCAAACTGGAGGCGGTTGGCCATCGTATCGTGCACGGGGGCGAAAAGTTCCGAACCACAGCGGTCCTCGACGAATCGACGATTGCAGCGATCGAGGCGCTGACGCCGTTGGCGCCGCTGCACAATCCCGCCAATCTGCTGGCTGTGCGCATTGCGAAGGAAGTCTGGCCGAGCCTGCCTCAGGTCGCGGTCTTCGACACCGCATTCCATGGCACCAATCCGCCACGCGCAACGATCTACGCCGTGCCGAAGGCTTGGCGCGATGCCGGTCTGCGGCGTTTTGGATTTCATGGCACCTCACACAAGTATGTGGCCATGCGCGCCGCAGAGGAGATTGGCGTACCCCTGCGTGATCTCCAGATTGTCAGCGTGCATCTTGGCAATGGTGCCAGTGTCTGCGCGGTCAACCGCGGGGAGAGCATTGATACCTCGATGGGCATGACACCGCTCGAGGGATTGGTGATGGGAACGCGCTCCGGCGACGTTGACCCAGGCCTGTTTGGATTCCTGTCACGGCAACGTGGCCTTTCGATCGCGGAGGTAGAGGACGCTCTCTATTCGCAGAGCGGGCTGAAGGGACTAACGGGCTCATCCGACATGCGCGATGTCGAAGATCGGGCCAGTAAAGGTGATACCGAAGCCCAGCTTGCCATCGAATTGTTCGCCTATCGTGCTCGGAAATACATTGGTGCCTACGCGGCGGCGATGGGTGGCCTTGATGCTGTCGTCTTTACCGGAGGCATCGGCGAGAACTCCCCGTCAATGCGTCGGCGCATCTGCGATGGACTGGAGTTCATGGGTTTGCGGCTCGACCACGACCGAAACCAGTTTGTCGAACTTGCTAAGCATGCTGCACCGCAGATCCAGGCCTATGGCGCCAGGGTACGGGTCATCGTCACAGAGACTGCCGAGCAATTGATGATCGCCCGGGAGACGGCCGCCGCTTTGGCGCCGAAGGCAACAGTGCCTGAACCGATCCCTGTCGCGGTATCGGCCCGTCACGTTCACCTGTCCCGACCAGCGGTCGAGGCCCTGTTTGGTGCCGGATACCAATTGACGCCTGCCGTTCCTCTGCGCCAGCCCGGACAATGGGTCGCAAGCGAGCGCGTCACGTTAGAGGGGCCCAAAGGTCGCCTGGAGCGCGTCGCCATCCTCGGCCCCGAGCGTCTGCGGACGCAGATCGAAATCTCAAGAACGGATGGTTTTGCGCTCGGCATTGATGCGCCCGTTCGCGATAGTGGCAAACTCGATGGTACGCCAATGGTTCGCCTCATCGGCCCCGTCGGGAACCTCAATACCGATGGGCTGATCGTGGCCGCGCGGCATCTTCATACCAATCCGGATGATGCCGAACGCCTGGGCCTTGCGGACGGTATGCTGGTGGACGTTCACATCGGCGATGAAGAGCGCGGGCTGGTGTTTGGCAAGACGCTTATCCGCGTCAGCGCGGACGCCGTAACCGAGATGCATATCGACACCGATGAGGCAAACGCCGCCGATATCCGCGTCAGCGGTGAAGGATCGCTCGTTCCCGATCTTCGCGCAGTCGCAGTGGCGAACAGAGAATAAGGCTCTATTGTAGGCCTCTGCTCCCTTGCCGAAACGAAGGGCACGCTGGAGATGCTCGCCGGATATGCGACCCCTGGCCGCACGGGTTATGTCTGTCGGCTCGCGTTTGTCTGGGACGAATGGACCCAAGGTCCGCTTGATGCGTTAGCGTCTATAGAGACGCCAAGAACGGTGCTTCGAGTTCGCAGCCGAATCCGCCTCCACTACGCAAATTTCTAGGTCTGCGAAACCAGGAGCCAATATGAGCGATCCCCTGAATGCAGCTATTGAGTCTGAACGTCTTTCGCAGCGCGAATTGCATGACATCAACGCGTACTGGCGAGCGGCAAATTATCTGACGATCGGCCAGATATATTTGATGGACAATCCACTGTTGCGCGAACCGCTTCGGCTGGAGCATGTCAAACCAAGACTCCTGGGCCACTGGGGTACATCGCCGGGCCTGAGCTTCATCTACGCACATCTGAACCGGGTTATCCGGACCCGTGACGAGGACGTCATCTACGTCTGTGGGCCTGGCCATGGCGGCCCTGCCATGGTCGCCAACACCTATCTCGAAGGAACCTATAGCGAACTCTATCCAGACATCACGCTCGACGAGGCGGGAATGCGAAAACTGTTCCGGCAGTTTTCGTTTCCGGGCGGGATACCGAGCCATGCGGCGCCCGATGTTCCCGGTTCCATACATGAGGGTGGCGAACTCGGCTATGCACTTTCACATGCCTTTGGCGCTGCTTTTGATAACCCAAATCTCCTCGTCGCCTGCGTCGTTGGCGATGGAGAAGCGGAAACCGGGCCGCTGGCGGCCGCGTGGCATTCGAACAAGTTCTTGAACCCTGCGCGCGACGGCGCCGTTTTGCCGATCCTGCATTTGAATGGCTACAAGATCGCCAATCCGACTATTCTGGCGCGCATACCAGAGGACGAACTTCGTGCGTTGTTCATCGGCTACGGCTACGAACCGCTGTTTGTAGAGGGGCACGAACCAGTACTGATGCACGAACGAATGGCCGTTGTGCTCGACCAGGCGATGAACAAAATTCATGACATTCAAAACGCAGCGCGGGGCGGCTCTAAACAGTCCTCGCGTCCCAAGTGGCCGATGATCGTCTTGCGGAGCCCAAAGGGCTGGACGGGACCGAAAGAGGTCGATGGCCTCAAAACAGAAGGGTTCTGGCGGTCGCATCAGGTACCGCTTTCGGGGATCGCGGGAAATCCGGATCATCTGAAGCTATTGGAGGAATGGCTGAGAAGCTATCGGCCAGAAGAGCTTTTTGACGCGACAGGCGCTCCCTTGGCATCAATCCGTGAGACGGCGCCGCAAGGCTTGCGTCGGATGAGCGCCAACCCACATGCCAACGGTGGTCTTCTGCGCAAATCCCTCAATCTCCCCGGATTGCACGATCATGCAGTGGTAACCGGGCAGCCAGGGATTACGAAAGCCGAATCCACAAAAGTGATGGGCGATTTCCTGCGCGCCGTGATGGAGCTGAACGATGCTGCCAAGAACTTCCGCATCGTTGGTCCCGACGAGACCGCGTCTAACCGGCTACAGGATGTCTTTCAAGTGACAGAACGCGCCTGGATGGAGACAATCCTTCCGGAGGACGTTCACCTTGGGCGCGAAGGCAGAGTTATGGAAATCCTATCCGAACACACCTGCCAGGGCTGGCTCGAAGGCTACCTCCTCACCGGCCGGCACGGGCTGTTTTCCTGCTACGAGGCGTTCATTCACATCGTCGATTCGATGTTCAACCAGCACGCGAAGTGGCTGGATGCGTGCGAGGATATTCCGTGGAGGAGACCCGTCTCGTCGCTGAATTATCTGTTGTCGAGCCATGTCTGGCATCAGGAACACAATGGTTTCAGCCATCAAGATCCAGGGTTTATCGATGTCGCCCTCAATAAGAAAGCTGACATCGTGCGTGTCTACTTGCCGCCGGATGCAAACACACTGCTCTGCGTGACGGATCATGTCCTGCGCACGTGGAACCGTATCAACATCATCGTCGCCGGCAAGCCACCGTCGTGGCAGTGGCTGTCCATGGACAAGGCGATCGTTCATTGCCGGGCGGGGATAGGCATTTGGGACTGGGCGTCGACCAATAGCGAAAGCGAGCCCGACTTGGTTCTGGCGTGTGCCGGCGACGTTCCCACGCTGGAGACGCTTGCCGCAGTGCAGATCCTCAAGGGGGTTGCGCCGGATCTGGCCATTAGGGTTGTGAACGTCGTGGATTTGATGACGCTGCAGCCAAAAGAGCATCATCCGCATGGCCTCTCAGACAAGCAGTTCGACGCGCTGTTTACCACCGACAAGCCAGTAATCTTCGCCTACCACGGCTATCCCTGGACTATCCATCGTCTCACCTATCGTAGAACCAATCATAACAACATCCATGTGCGCGGCTACAACGAGGAAGGCACGACGACGACGCCCTTCGACATGACTGTGCTGAACGGGCTCGACCGTTACCATATTGTGCATAGCGTGCTGGATTGGGTGCCGGAACTGAAAAGCGTCCGCGTCGGGTTAAGGCAAGTGATGGACAGCAAATTGCTTGAGCACCGGGCGTATATTCGCGCGCATGGGCAAGACATGCCGGAGATTCGCGATTGGCAGTGGGTGGATGAGGGCGCGTCGATCAGTGGCTGAGGCGTAAGATCGTCGGATACCCCTGCGCATTCACTTGTGGAAATATTGTGATCGCGCAGGAAACGAGAACTGTCTCGGCTAGGTGGGGAGGGCTGCCAGAAATTTCAGTGCTGGCAGCTCTTTTGCACTCACTGCAGCAAAGCGCTGGAGCCGTTCCCCTGGATAAGACACAGCTGCTCACCGGCAAGTCGAAGTAGAACCTTTTTGCGTGCAGTTTCGTGCGAGCTGGTCGACATTCTCGCTAAATTGTGTGTGCTCTTCGTCACAATTTCGTATCAGATTGGTTCAACCATTTACGGCGTATTATCGACCGCAACCAACGCCTGCGGGGTCTGGGCTTTTCGTCATAATGTCACGAGGGGTCCATGATAACAGGGACGTTATGTCGCCTCCTTCGCAGCCAAGGAAGATGCTGATGCCGGTACTGAGCAATGGAAATGAGCTTTCCGTCTGGGAAGACGTGAATAATGAAAGCCCGGACGCAATTCTCTTCACGATAACCGACGCTGCGGGTGAAGTGGTTGGCCCGATAGGCGCACAGCCCGACTATTTTTTCGGGTCAGTCGATGTCGCCTCAGTCGATGTCTTCGAAGGTTTCTTCACCGTAACGAGCTTTACCAATGACGGCAGGAACGAGATCTTCTCAAGGGTAGAAACGCATGTCTTCGACAATGAGGGCAACTATATTCGTACCCTGTCCGCCCAGGCTGCCTATCTCTCCACAGACATCGTTTCCGTCACGGCCGAAAGCCCCGACGACATTACGGTCACCTATAGTGGTGCAAACGAGTATTTTGGCGGCGAAAACACACAATACGGTGAGCATCAGATCATTCTAACGGATGGCCTGCTTCAACCTGATACATTTATCAATCATTCCCCGACCGTTACTGACTTGACCTTCACGCTTTCTACTGGGGAGATCCTCGACGATATTAAGTTCAGCTCTTCGGACAAAGACTTCGACCTGCTGTCGTTCGTCATTCTCGATGGACCCGACCATGGGAGAGTGGTGCAAGAAACCCGCTTCGAGCCCGGCTCCTATCCGTTTCCGCAGGGCGAATACGGCGGAAGTGTTCATTACCATCAGGATTTCCTGAACGGCAACTTCTTCGATTACCTGCCGGATGTGGGTTTTTCTGGCACTGACACGTTTACAATCTATGCCACGGACGGCCAAGGCAACAGCAATGTTGCAACCATTACCATCATGATCGCGCCACCGGCAGAGTTTATTGTGCTGACGAATGGCAGGGACACGGTCAGTTACAAGGCCTTCGATCATGCGGTTGTGGTCGACGCCAAGGAAGGTAGCGACAGCATTACCGGTAGCAAATTTGACGACATAATGGATGGCAATAAGGGACACGACAATCTGCGTGGGGGGGCTGGCGATGATGTCCTAACCGGAGGATTGGGCAATGATCGCATATCGGGTGGTGTTGGTGATGATGTCTTGAACGGTGGTTTCGGCCTCGACTTTCTGACGGGTGGAAAGGGCCACGATGCCTTCGTTTTCGATGTCACACCGCGTGTGGCCGATCTTGACTGGATGACTGATTTCCGCTCCTCGGACGACGAGATTCGCTTGGACAACTTAGCATTCACCGGACTTGTTGAAGGAACTCTGGACGCTAAAGCCTTTATTACCGGCAAGGTTGCCCTAGACGCGGATGACCGCATTATTTTCAACAGGGTTACGGGTGTTTTATCGTTCGATGTCGATGGTGTGGGCGGACTGGCGGCAGTGAAGTTTGCGATGGTAACCTTTGGAACGGGATTGGCTGCTGGCGACTTTTTTGTCGTCTAATCTGTTCGTCACGTCAGGAAGCAGACGTGCCTTGATATGTCAAAGTGAGTAAAACGTGTGTCGTGCCTTTTGGAGTTGCCCCCGCAGGGTGCCCGGCATTCGAAATGACGTTGTGTGAACAAGGCAGAAGCACGGGCGAGAAAAAGATATCCGATTAGACGGTCTCAAATTTGATTTCGTTCTTCGCGAACGAAGCGAGCCTGACCTCCATATCTGCCCTTTATACGAGACTATACGGTGGCCCTGTCAAAGGGCTGATAGTGAAGTTAAACGCCGATCGTGCGTTAGTCTGCGGGATTGATGAAGATACGATTTATCGCCTTCGGCGCTGACATCAATCGATTTCTCGACAGTAGCGTTACTGGCTAAAAATCGCCGGTGAGCGGTTCGAACGGGTGAGGGCGGTGGAAGCGGAAATTTCGCTCGGAGGGTGTGGTAGCGTTTTGCCTTCCGCACTTCTACCGGATAACAGTTGAGCGAACCTAGACATGTGCCTCACCGAAGGCGAACTCGCCATCATCCGGCTCATTGTATAGCGATGCAAAAAAGACGGCCGCGTATAAAACCCCCACCAATGTCAACACGATCCATCCCGCAACAGGCCCGAGAGCTGCATTGTGGATCAGGTCACTCCATTTGCTGACAACCTGCGCATTCGTATCGTCTGGAAGCAATACCGGTGAGGAGATTTTTAAACCCCATGCCAAGATCAAGATAAGATACATCCAACAGTAGTTGCGCCGAATGCGCCGAATAAGCGCCTCTCGGTAGCTGATAAGAAAAGTCGGCTTGCGAAGGCTCTGGGCAATTGCGGCCGCCCAATCCGAATTCAGCTCAGCCTGCGGGCTTAGAACCTGTGCAAAGTAGTAACGCTCTAGCTGGCGCACGCGACCCCTGTAAATGTCGAAGAACCGATAGCGCCGAGCTTCGATGATCAAGAGCAATGATACTAGTAGCATACCGAACAGAATGACGCCGTGGTGGGAAGTCGGCGTCGATAGCGAGATCGACAGCAATGCGGCAACAACCGTGATGGCCCAATTTGAGGTCCGGTCCAAGCGATCTCGCCAACCGGTCATGCGCCCCATCTCCCCACGGTAGTAGTGGATGACCGCATTTATCTTTTCGGATGAGGTGGTCGGAAGTGGAGGCCCAACCTGATCTCCCAGCGCTTGCCCCGCCAGTGGCTTTTGGTTCAGTCCGATCAGCGGTTCCATATGTACCTCCTCCGATGTCAGTATGGGATTGAAATGTCGGAGCCAACTACGGCCTGCCAACATGCAGTATCATCCTGCTATATCGGTCAAACAAAGCAAGAGCATCGGCACTCTGACAAGCAGGACGATAATTGAAAGAGGGAGGCCCCACGGGGGTAATCCCCGAAGCGATAACCGCTTGGTCCCATAACCGCAGTGTTGCACTGGTGACCGACCGGGGTCGGGAAGTCGTAGCCGGCTCCGATGGCGACAGCCGTCAAGAACGCATCCGGTTGAAAGCCGAGGTTTTCCGCAAGAGGGGCGATCGGAAGCATGACCAGCACTGTTGCGGCGTTGTTCAGGAATGGCGCAACTGCAAGGCGGCAACTAAGATACGTGCAAGAGCCCCATAAGGAGGCAGCATCTCCGCGGTTCGAGAAAGCAAGTTGGGCGATCACATCGGTTGTACCGGTCGTCTTCAGCGCGTCGCTGATCGGGATCAAAGCAGCGAGCATGATGAGCATAGGGGCGTCCAGATGACTGTAGATGTCGCGTAGTGAAACCGATCCAGTCACAAACATGAGGAAGGCTGCTCCGAACAACGCGGTCGCTAGTGGCACAAAACCGAAGGCGTCGCATCAACAAGATTAAGAAACGGAACTATGCCATTACGAACACTTCCAAATTTTAGATGCTCACCGACTGCAAAAATCCCCATCCGCGTAGCAAATTAAGCAATTTTTACGGGTCTTTCTGCAATACAACGAGATCGCCGTTGCGGATCTTGATCTCGCCTAACGTACCGTAAACACCTATATTTTGGTTGCCGTCTCGATAATGCTCGATACTGCCGTATCTAACCATGCATGTGTCAAATAGTCGTGGCATCCAAATCACGAGGAGGCGCCCATTGAGCGCGGAACCATCAAAGGCCATAGATAACCGCAGCGCGGTTCCAGGTCATGGTCCATTGGCAAACACGGCATTATCGGGTCGGATGATCCTCATTCTGGTTGGTGTTGCGGTCACCTTGCGGGTCGGCCAGGAAATATTCGTGCCACTGGCCCTCTCACTTCTCCTGACCTTTACGCTTGCGCCTATCGTTTCATTTCTCAGGAAGCGATACGTGCCGAAAATTGCAGCGGTCATTTTAGCGGTCGCGTCCGCATTCTTTATGATTGCTGCATTCAGTTTCGTCGTAGCCGGACAGGTTTCGAATTTGGCGGAGAATATTCCTACCTATCAGCGCAACATCGTCGACAAAGTGCATGCCCTCAGCCAAGCCGGATCGGGAAATGGAGTACTGGCGCACCTGAGCAAGGTAGTGGAGCGGGTCGGAACCGAGATGCAGAATAGGGCGGCGGAAAATAGAGATCCGTCTACGACCGCCCCGACAAATCCCGAACCCCTACCAGTTGAGATTGTTACGCGTTCCAAGCCAATCGAAACGCTTGTGAATGTCATTCTCCCGCTAATCAGCCCTTTCGCGACTGCCGGCCTCGTCATCGTTTTGGTCATTTTCATGTTGTTGGAACGAGAGGAGCTGCGGGACAGGTTCATCCGCTTGGTCGGTCTGGGCGATCTTCATCGAACAACGGCGGCACTTCAGGATGCAGGCAAGAGAGTAGGAAAGTATCTTTTAATGCAACTGGTAGTAAACGCCCTGTATGCTGTCCCGATTACTATTGGTCTATGGCTGCTTGGTATACCAAACGCTGTCCTGTGGGGACTGTTGACGCTGGTTTTACGATTCGTGCCGTATATCGGCCCGGTGATCGGCATGGTCCTGCCGCTGTTCCTGGCATTGGCGATCTCGCCGGGCTGGTCGCTCGTTGCTTGGGTCGCCGCGCTGTTCATCACGACCGAGCTGATCAGTAACAACGTGATCGAACCATGGCTCTACGGCAGCCATACAGGTCTGTCTCCGCTGGCAATCATCATCTCAGCAATCTTCTGGTCGTGGTTATGGGGTCCCCTTGGTCTGATGCTGTCGACGCCACTGACGGTCTGTCTGGTCGTCCTGGGAAGGTACGTTCCACAGTTCAGCTTTCTCGACGTTCTCCTTGGAAATGAACCTGTCCTCCAGCCTCAGGAGAAACTCTACCAGAGGTTGCTTTCTGGTGACCCGAGCGAAGCCACGGACAACGCAGAGGAGTTCCTCGAGAACGAATATCTTGTCGACTATTACGAAAGGGTCGGCCTCCCGGCTTTAATGCTCGGCGAGTTGGATCGCCAGCGAGGAGTCATGACCGAACAGCAGATTGCTTTGGTTGCTTCCAGCACTCAAATACTGATCGGCAATCTCGCCGATATTGCGGAGGAAGAAGAGAACGAAGAAGAGGAAGAAAAGCTGGATGAAGGCAAGCCGGTTGGAGACGGCCTGGAACTTCCCGACGGCAAAGGCCGGTCGATAGTATGCCTCGGTGGAAGAGGCGTCTTGGACGATGCCGCAGCTGGGATGGTGGCACAGGTCTTGGCTGTTCAGGGTGCAGAAGTTGTTTTGGCCGAGTACAGCGTGAGTGGTGGTCGCAATCTAAACGCTTTGACAACTAACGGAGTAGATACGGTGCTCGTCACATTTCTCAATGGGAACTCAAAATCGCATGCGCGGCAGATCGTCCGGCGGTTGAAGCGTTCCAAGCCATCCTTGCGGGTCGGGATATTCATGCCGATGGCAGATGGCGAACGGCAAATCCGAATCGAACCTGAGGAGATCAGTGCCGACTTCGTTTCCATCAACCTTACTGAAGCTGCCCGAAGCACTCTCGGTGAATCTGATGCGGTTATGCTAAAATCCGCAGCAAGGAAGTTGGCAAGACCGCGACCACGCAGCGGTCGGACCATCGCCGCCTGACCGACGAATTTCATTTGTTTACCTCAGTGCCCCGGTCACGCCTTGATCATGAGAAATTTGACTACGATATGAGCCGCCATGCATCTTGTGCTGCCGCAAGCAGACGCCCTTAATCAATCAGAGTCAGTTTCTCGACGGAAGCAATTTCGGGAAATGGTTGTCACGCGATAAGGACGAAGATTTATCAATTCAGATCTTTCCAAGAGCATAGACTGCGTCCGTACCTGTCGTGACGGGTTTTCGTGCCGGAACTTCCGACCGTGCAACCTTCCGCTAGGATCGTATATCCACAGCAGCTTTGTTCGCCTTACTACAGACGTCGCCTCGGCGTTACCCTCTCTCTCAGCTAGAACGTGAACCCGCTTGGTTTCGAAGCATCTAGTCGCGCGGAAGAAGGCTGTACCGTGCGCGCCCAAGTCCTGAAAAGCTGAGCGCCAGCCCGCGCTTGAACGGTGGCACATGATTGAGGACGCGCAGTACGAGGTTGCGCAGCCGGCGCAGTGGCACCGAATGGACCGTGGCAATCCGTGTCAGGCGCCCGGCCAATGCCAAGACGTCCGCTGCCGCAGGTCGGCGGATGCGGGCATAATCGTCGAGTAGCGTTTCGGGTTCATGGTCACGCACCACGCGTGTCAGCGCCTCGCCGAGCACGATCGCGTCGACCAGGCCGGTGTTCATACCTTGTCCGCCCGCCGGGCTGTGGACATGCGCGGCATCACCGATCAGCAGGAACGGCCCCTTGCGATAGGTCTCGGCGAGCCGGTGGTGGACACGGAAGCGGGAAGACCAGCCGATTTCAGTGACGCGTAGGTTCTTAGCCGGTCCGCGGGCATCAAGCAGCTTTTGGATGTCGTCGATACTGGGCTTTTCTGGCGCATCGTCCAGTGTCGCGACGACGCGGAAGGAACCATCTGGAAGCGGCGCGACAACCACAAGTCCCGCCGGCGAGAGGAACATCGAGACCTCGCGAGTGCCAAATGGCCAGTCCATCCGTACATCGGCGAGTATGAGGGGCTCGCCCGATGTGCTGCCCTCGAAGCCGATCCCGGCCGCCTCGCGGATCACGCTGCGCATTCCATCGGCGGCGACAACGAAGCGCGCGTGGATGCTCTGTTCGCCCGTCTTAGTTTTGACGCGAACGGTTGCGCCGCCCGCTGTGGCCGTTGCGGCGAGCGCGGCGGTGCCGCGATGCACCACACCGCCAAGGCGTATTGCAAGCAGTCCTTCGGTAGCCGATTGCGGTATCATCAACAGGTGGCGGAAGTGCGAGGGCAGAGAATCGAAGGTTAGATCGAGCAGCGCCTGGTCGCGGTCACGCACCGTGAAGTGGGAGACTGGCAGCGCCTGTGCCTCCATCATGCTGGCGGCGTCGATCGTCTCCAGCATTTCCAGCGTATGTGCGTGTACGACCGCGGCGCGCGAGGTGTTCCGTGGGCCTTCCAGTGCATCGATCAACAGGTGATCCACGCCGGCCGCCTGCAGTCGGGCGGCAAGGGCGAGGCCGGTCGGACCGGCACCAACGATCAGGACTTGAATATCAACGGGCAGCATTGAACGGCTCCTTTAAATTTGCCAACAAGTGTTGACTAATTTAGCCACTTGATTTTGTCAACATCTGTTGGCAAATTAACTCCCATGACAGTACAACGCGCCACTCCCAAATCGATTCGTAC
Source organism: Pararhizobium sp. DWP1-1-3 (assembly GCF_049896125.1). Classification (NCBI taxonomy): domain Bacteria; kingdom Pseudomonadati; phylum Pseudomonadota; class Alphaproteobacteria; order Hyphomicrobiales; family Rhizobiaceae; genus Pararhizobium; species Pararhizobium sp. DWP1-1-3. Next base: position 167,212 of record NZ_JAFCTR010000003.1, on the reverse strand, counting down.
CCGCAAGGCGATTGAAACCGCAGCCAGAGAACTGTTTTGCACCAACGGGTTTGAAAGGACCACGGTCCGCGACATAGGCGCCCGCGCCGGCATCGATCCGTCCATGATCATCCGATATTTCGGCAGCAAGGACGCATTGTTCGCGCAGGTCGCGGAGCCTAATCTTCAATTGCAGGATCTCGACATCATCGACATGGACGGGATCGGCGAGGCACTGGTCCGCCATTTTCTCGCACAATGGGAAGGAGAACAGGCGGGCAGAGGGCTGCCGGTTCTGTTGCGTTCGGCGGCGTCAAACGACGACGCGGCCGGCCGGATTCGCGATATTTTCCAGGAGCAGGTTTTCCCAGTGATCTCTCGCGCAGGTCCGCCCGAAACGGCGCCAGATCGTGCTGGGCTGGTGGCGACCCAACTCCTTGGCCTTGCTTTGGCGCGGTACGTTCTCCAGATCCCGCCTGTGGTTGCCATGTCGTCCGACGTCATCGTCAAGACCATCGGCGAGACGGTACAGCGCTATGCGACCAAGGGATGATCGGGGACATCGAGCGTGTTTCCCTGTGTTTCGAGCTCGCGAAGAAGCTTGGGCGCGATCACGGTGCCAAGCGGGGACAAGATCACTTGCGGACCGTCCTTCAGATGAGGATAATGCGTCTACGCATCGCCGGCTCCAGCTGCGGCGTTGAAGCCGATTAAGGCCGCTGTCCGTGTCAGGTATTCATACTATGAACGGCCCGGAAATTGATTGCCAGCCCCTTTGCCGGTGGTGTCGGTTGGCGGTCGGCTATTGAGACCGTATAGATTGCAAGGTTGTAGTCTACGCACCTCCGAAATCAATTGAAGCGCTACGACCGAGTAGTTCTGTCGATCGGCGCGACGAGCGTGTAGGGGTGAATGGTTTCGTCCAGCTTCAAAATGCGGCACAGTGTTAGTGGAATTTTTGCAAGTGCATCGTCTCATGCAACTGAAGCGCCTCGAAGGAACTAAAGCTGTTGGCGGGCATTTTTCTCTTTTACAGGGGAGACTACAGATGGCACCACGCTCGAACTGGAAAGGGTTTCTCAAGATCGGTCAGCTTACTTGCGCCGTCTCCCTCTACACTGCAGCTTCGACATCAGAACGAATTGCCTTCCACACCCTGAACCGTAAGACTGGAAACCGCGTCCGTCGTGAGTTCGTTGACAGCGAAACCGGTAAGGTGGTGGAGCGGGATGATCAGGTTAAGGGTTATGAAGATTCCAGCGGGCACTACGTCGTATTCGAGCCTGAAGAGGTCGCCGCAGCGGTCCCAGATGCTGACAAGACGCTCGACGCGGACATGTTCATCGGTTGCGATGAAATCGATGATGTCTACTTCGACAAGCCATACTACCTCTCTCCGTCGGATAAGCAGAGCCTTGAAGTCTACACTTTAATCCGCGACGGGCTCGAAAAAAAGAAGGTGGCCGCCATCGCGGAGACCGTGCTGTTCCGCCGCATTCGCAAGCTTTTGATCAGACCGCATGGAAAAGGGCTGGTCGCATCAACTCTCAATTTTGATTACGAGGTTCGCTCGGCAGAAGAGGCGTTTAGCGACACGCCGCATCTGAAAATCGAAAAGGAACTGCTCGATCTTGCCGACCACATTATTGGTAGCAAGATGGGCAAATTCGATCCCAGTAAGTTTGACGACCGCTATGAAGAAGCGCTTACGGAAGTCGTCGAGGCCAAGCTTGAGGGAAGGGAGATCAAGCCTCGCCCGGCTCCGGAACCCACGAAGGTCGTGAATCTGATGGATGCCTTGCGACAGAGTGCGGGTCTCAAGGCTGAAGCCAAAAAGCCGAGCAAGAAATCAACAAAGAGCGCTGACAGTCAATCAAAGAAAAAGGTTCCGACCCGGAAGGCGAGCTAACGGTTCATGACGTCATCTTTTCTTCTTTGACGCGTCCAAGCTCTTTTTAAGTGCACCCATGATGTTGATGACGTTGCTAGGCCCCAAGCTCTCGGCTTTGGGGGCGGTCTTCGTCTTCGGTTTGCCCTTTTTCTTGGCCGCGATCATATCCAGAATGCGGTCTTGTACCGGATCGTCAACGATGGAAGGGTCCCATGGCGTTGAGCGCGCCTCGATAAACTTTTCCATGAGCTGCATGTAGTCGGATTGGGATTTTTTGGGTCCGATCGCTTTAAAGTATTCCGTCGGGTCACGTACTTCGTCGCCATAACGAAGCGTCCATAGGACGATCCCATTGTCGCGGGGCTGGAGCATCACGGCACGTTCGCGCCGATACATAACAAGGCGAGCTATTCCGAAAACACCCTTGGTTGCCATCGCCTCCCGGATGACAGCGAACGTTTCCTCTCCGACCTTGTCGCTTGGGGTCAGATAATGTGGCGTGTCGTACCAGATCCATTCGACGGAATCTTTTGGGACGAAGGTCTCGATATCTATCGTGCGGGTGCTTTCTAGGGCGACGGCGTCAATCTCATCGTCTTCAAGCATCACGTATTCGTCTTCGTCGCGCTCAAAGCCTTTGACCTCGTCATCTTCATCAACCTCGCGGCCGGTCACGGAATCAACGTAGCGGCTGACGACACGATTCTCCGTGGCTCGGTTCAGGGTGTGAAACCGTACTTTTTCACTCTCGGTGGTCGCTGGGACCATGGAGACCGCGCAGTTCACCAGAGAAAGCTTGAGGTAGCCTTTCCAGAATGATCGAGGTGCCATGCAAGATACTCCGTGGGAATTCTTCGTGAACGGCGTGATGCCGCGTTTGTTCCTCTTTGGGGGCACTTTCGATTTATTGGGAAGGACGCGAGGAAAAGGGAGACAGCCGCATCTGCCTCGGCTCCGGGCGTTGAACAGGTTGGATGAACGACGACGGCTGCGTCATCTGCGATGAATGCCTCATTGCCTGATGTATTTCGCTTGGTCGTCGATGTACTTCCAATGCAACCGTCGTATCCCCCTGGACCTCCACAAATCTTCTGGCTGTCACCTGTTAAAGCAACCTGTGATGGATCGTCTACCGGCTTCGGTAAGGACCATGCTAGAATCGGCGCTGACAACAAGTATCAAAGCAACTGCGCAATGAGTTAGCTACTGCCACCAATGAATTACTCTGCCGGCTGGACCACCTGAAAAGGTGGCCTCAAGGAGGGACTATGCAGCGAAATTCTTCTTTGGGCGACCTCCCTTAAGCCATTAAGTCTCGATGAAGCGGCCTTCGCGCCGGACGTTACCTTCCCACCGGTCGAACCCAATTGGGCTTCCATCCACTTCCTGGATCCCAAAATTCCGTCCATCAGAGATGGAACATAGAGATCGGCATCGATATCCGGCCAGTGAAGCCCAAGACCCTTGGCCGCGACAACGACGTTGTTCAATTGCGAAGCGGTGGCACCTTTAAGCCCTAGCAGTTCTCGACGGGAAAACCGACGAAAGATCCGTTGTTAAGCACCACAACGATGGCGTCATGCTCAGCATCGTAGCGGGCCGACGTGGTGTATGGCCCCAACTGCGACTTCATTCCGCTCATGTTGGCTATGTCGAGCTCAAGATCAGAAATCTCCATATGCCGCGCCATGCTTCGCATGTACCGTGCGCGCATCGTCCAAACTCCTTGCCATCCTACCGGGTTCTGGTTTTCCGAACCCTCTGTTCTCTCTAACTCGGGCGGCCCATCAGGGCAGTTCATGAAAAAAACCGCGGAGCAGTCGTTGCCAATGAGGTGTACATGAGCAGGCCATGATCGTTGGGATAAACGACCGTTCGGGGTCTTCTTATAATCGCTGACGAATTGCCCTTCTACCGCGACGTTTTCGGTCTCACTGAGATTCCTTGCCCGAACTTACCAGTAAAGGGTGCTGGCTCGCCTGCGGAGGGCTTCAAGTACACCTTGTCGTTTACCCGGAAGGCACCTTCCGGCGGACCCCGACTATCGATCGAAACGAATGGCATTTCGCGTTCCTCACCTCTGATTTCGATGGGGTGGTGGACAAGCTAAATTCCTTTCGCTTCAGCGCCAACCTCGCCGAGGGCTGTCGCTGTTCGGTTATTCAAAGCCTGCCGCACCTCCTCGCGCGGCAGGCTTTTTCGTTTGCATTTCCGCCAGCACAGGATTGCCTCCCAAGATGAACCGCTGATAGTTTCCATGGATCAAGCGAATGCCTCAGTGTGCGTTCGAAGTGTTCGGCGCATATTGCAGGTGAAACTAAAAGTTGACCTCGTTCGCTATATGGGCTATCAGTGGTTTATCGATCTTTTGCTTGCTGAACTTTGGTTGCCGCGCGATTAGCACCGCGCCTGAACGAACTTCCCTATCAAAATCAATCGCTATCACCATCCGCAAGACACCAATCCTGCGGTCGCTTAACATTGCTTTGAAAGGGTTCATCATGACCACAGGCACAGTAAAATGGTTCAATTCCACCAAGGGCTTCGGCTTCATCCAGCCTGACAATGGCGGCGCTGATGCGTTCGTTCATATCTCAGCCGTCGAACGCGCCGGAATGCGCGAAATCGTAGAAGGCCAAAAGATCGGCTACGAACTCGAGCGCGACAACAAGTCGGGTAAGATGTCAGCCTGTAATCTCCAGGCTGCTTAATTTGGACTGCTTCCGCTTTGACCACGGATGTACTGGCACTGCGGGAAGCTAGTTTTTTGAAGGCCGGACGTTTGTCCGGCCTTTTCATTTTCAGCCCACTCGATTGGAGGACAGATGTCCGGATATAACTCCCGCGAACACGCCGAAGCCGCCTTCGGTCATATTCAGTCCCAATTTTTCGCGCGCGGAAACGCGTTTGAGGAGATTGATTATGTGACGACGGCCCGAGAAGAAAAGACACTCCGCCTACGCGAGGCGCGGCTTGCCAAAGAGGATCAGGATCGCCTGAGCGCCTCGACAAAGCCTGCCTTGAAAACCCGCAAGAGGGCCTGATCATGTCCGAGGATCACAGCTACGATCATTCCGATTGGTCGCCCCGCGAACTTCGCGGTGCGCTCGGGGCGGCCGAGTGGCTCTATGGTCCTGGCGGGTGGATACCGATGCACTTCTCATGGACAGTCATGGCTACACGCTTTGGGATGTCACCAAAAAGCGACCTCTGACCTTCGAGCGGCTTTCGGAGAAAATACATCCCGCCCGACCGAGACAGGGTTCGGGCGGCGTTTACGGCGACCAGGGGCGTCATCGGTCCGTACGAGATCGATTTCCGGATCATCGTCGACATGGAAGTCCGCTGGATATCCGCACGGGGACGCGGAAACGACGTTGGCATCAAAGACAGGAAGATGACAGGTATATTTCTGGACGTGACGGGCCGGAAAAACGCCGAGGAAAGGCATGAGCTTCCTGCAGGCGAAATGAGCCATCGGGTGAAGAACCTTTTGGCTATCGCCTCAGGCCTGACGCAGATCACTTCGCGGTCTTCGGCCTCTGTCGAAATCATGACTAAACAGCTTACTGGTCGTCTGACGGCACTCGGGCGCGCTCATGACCTGGTGCGACCGCTGTCAAACGGGCAAGGCAATGCGGCACTGCTCGGCGACATTTTTACCGTTTGTTCGCACCATATGATGATGATGGAGCGTTCGCAGGGCGGATCAGGGTAGCGGTGCCCCGACTGGGTGTCGGTGAGACGGCCGCCACGGGGCTTGCGCTGGTTGTCCACGAGCTTGCGACAAACGCCGTGAAATACGGCGCGTTATCGTTGCTCGAAGGAACACTTGACGTATCGGGCACCATTGTCAGTGACAATGTGGAAATCCAGTGGACTAAAACGCGGCGGACCCGAAGTGAATAGACCAGACGGTCCTGGCGGCTACGGTAGCAAACTTCTAAAGGTGACCGGCCGGATTGCTACCGCGCTGGCCTACGGGCCGCGGGTAGCTTACAAATCGGGACCTCGGCGAACCGGGCGGTTAAGCCCGACTCTCCAAGAAGTTCACAATCACCACATTCCCATATGGCGTTCGGAATCCTATGAGCAAACCTATATTCGACACTCTGACTGGCATGTACTTCACGGTCGATGACCCCGATGGAAGCTATGGCACGGGGCAAATTATTCGCCTCGCTGCGGAGGGGGTCTACTTTATCCGCTTTGACGGCAACGAGGTGCCGCTCCCCTTGGAACTAGTTTCAATCGGCGAGATGCTGGAGGCCACCGATGAGGAGTACAAACGTTGGCGGTTCTTCGACACGGTCGAGGAACGAGACAAATGGATCGAGTGGCTGGATGCTCCATCGAAGCCTCGCGTCATTTCTCTCGTGAGGCCGACAAAATGAGGGATCAGTCTCGTTCGCTAGCAGTGAAGGCGCGGGGCTAATGGAACGTAATGAACGCCCACCAAGGCCTACATAAATACCCCGCGTGGAACGCAAGGCTTCGGCCAAGGCAGGCGATGCGTACAGGATGGAACGGTTGGGCATCCCCCAGCCTTCTCAGGCAACGACTGCCTGCCTTCCTGATCTTTGCCCTCTCGGACCCGAAGGCCAGGCGCTCACAAGGACTTCTCGCCACGCTTAACCGACTGGCAGGAAACGCGCATTTACCGGTCTGCGCTGAGTAGGTCTGTTTCGGTTGACCGTATCCTGATTGATGCGCCCTACTGCCGGCCCAAGAGTTTACGAGGACCGATTTCAGGCAGCCGTCGCCCGATCTGCAATTCATCCGGTGATCATTGCCACCGGACCAGCCAACAGAGGGCTTCTATCCGCCCGCGTCTCTATGGCTGCACTCTGGTTGTGGGACAGACATTGAACCTGCGGCCTTCAGGTTATGAGCCTGACGTAATTAGCGGGCTGCTCTACTCAAGGCGCTCATCGACTGAGACCGAAGTGTAATTGGCCCACACGCTCCGAGATATTTCCTCCATCGTCGCATATTCGGCGTCGTCGTCGTCAAGCAGCGTCAGAAAACCGCTATTCGCCTCAATGTCACCAGGGGTGATGAATCCCCATTCACATTCCTCGCAGTGGCCGTAAATATCTTCTGTCGCCAAGTTGCGAAAGAGAAACAGTCGACCTTGGCGACATGATGGGCAGTTTCCGGCGTGGTAGCTGAGCATACTCTTCAGTAGGGCAAAGATAATTCGATATCCACCGCTGAGACCCGTTTGGCTACGCAAAGCGAGGTGTCAGGCCACTCCACTCCGACTTGGCCGCCCCAAAGTGATCGGCGTTTACCATGTTGGTTAAACCGGTGGTAACCGCCACGGGCTGTGATGCTCGCAAACTGCGTTTGGAGGATTCACAAATGCCGTACGGTTGGATGTTCATTGGGGCGCTGGTCGCTTGCGCGCTAAGTCTCCTGGCGATCGAACATGATCCGCCGGACCTGACACCCTCGCCCTCGCTTGTCGTTGTCAAACAAACGCCCTAACCGTGCGACTTTCCAGCGTTTCGGAACTTTCGACGATCAATTGGGTTCCCCCGTGGAGGAGACCCACGATGGATGACGAAATTCTCGCAATCGGGCTGATTAACCTGGTTTTTGGCGTCGTGGCTCTGGCGCTTGGATACCTTTATACGCTTCCCCGAGACCACCTACCCGCAGAAATTTCAGCGCCGCTCGCTTTAGCGATAGGCAATCAATGACCGCGCGAAACGTGTTGTTCTTGATCGTCGCAGCGTTCTTCGCTGTTTCGATTCTGCTGATCTACAATGCCTACTACAAGCCCGTTTCGATGAGCGGCGTAGGCTTGCCAGCTGTCACCGATCAGAACTAAATTCCCTAACCAACGAAGGAGAGAGATGTGAGATATTTTGTCGGCTTTGCGCTGCAGGTGAAAGACCGCCCGCATCCAATTATCGAGACCGATGGCGCAGCTCCCGGCTTTTCTGCCGGTCAACTGGTTCGCGTGGAACAGCTGGGACAAGGCTGGTTTCAAGTTCAGCAGGTCTACACCGAGGTCCTACCTGAACAGATCAACACCACGGTTCTTCTTGGCACCCTCGCGCCTGCCGGCGCTTTATCTGCCGATGAGGCTGTTCCAATATTGGATGCGGATATTTGGAAATCCACGATCTAAATTCTGTGACAGCCGTACCTTGCATCGCCACCCAAATGGAGCTTTCCGGTTGATATCTGCACCCAACCGGCGGACAACGTCTGAATGCCCCACTTGAGACGATGGGGTTCGACTAGGGCAGATTGGTTGCGGAGCAGGATTCGAACCCTGCGACATCCAGCAGGTCTGGCGAGCTACCGGGCTGCTCTACTTCGAATGTGGATTGAAAATTCAACGCCGAGCTCCATTTCATTAATTGGAAATTACTTAGGAGGATCCAGCATGAACCGGAATACCCTTATTGGCCTTGCAGTTGCCGCCGTGGTCGTTGTCCTTGCGCTTATTTTCATGATGCCAGGGAGCAATGACACTGCGACAACAACAACTACACCGCCGGCTACGACGACCGAGCCGTCAACCACGACTACGACTCCGACGACAACTCAACCAACGACAACTCAACCGACAACAACACAACCGACAACAACGCAGCCTTCGACCACGACACCAGCTCAGTAAAAGCAAATTGAACGCGACCATCCTACCGCGTATGACGGGGTGGTCGCATTTACTGTCCCGCCGGATGCCTTGAGGAGGCCTGGGGTTCCAATCACGTCGGGCAAGGGCCCATGATTATGAAGCTTGGAGTTCGCCCTGGCACTCGGCAGCCGTCACAATCTCCGTTAAATGCGCAAAACCGATACGTGCTTTCGTGAGAATCGACGAACTGGCCATCGCCAGCATCATAACGTCGTCCAGCACCTCTTTGAGATATTCGGCCGCTCGCCGCTCCGGCATAGTCGACGAGGAGCTGGCAACTATCATCACAACAAGACCAAACATGCGGCGGTAGCTGATGGGCTGGCGGGCCTCTCTCAGCCACTCGATACGATCGATGTCCATGCGTTTCCCCAATATTGCTGGTGGCAAACGCGATAGGCCCCCTAAAGTTTCAAGGGGATTCCTGCATGGTAAACACTCAGTTAACGCGCGCCAGGTGCCGAATGCGGTCCTAACAGGACACTGCGGGCGACCGACAAAGGCGAGCCGCCATCAACGCACCATTTTAGATTGAAAGAACCAGGGAACTTTTGCCGTAAGTCTGAGTTCGTTGTTTGAAGGATATCCCAATGCGCAACGGCAAACTAATAGCAGCCCTAATCGTCGCTCTCGCCGCCGTCCTTGCGCTTGCGCTAATTCTTCCCGGCCACGGCGATACAACGCCGGGACAACCATCGCCTCATGCAGTCGAACAGTCTCAGCAGAGACCGCACCTCGTATTCGAGCAGTTGCGCAGGACATGACTATGGAAAAGTCAGAAACGGGACTAGCCCCATCGAATGACACGCCCGCAAAGAACCGGCGCAAGGTTATTGCTGGTGGTGGTGTGGTTATGGTGATCGGCGGCATCGCAGTTGGCGCGTTTATTCTGTACGCGATCATCATGATGTACGGGATTTTCTATTCCCAGTAAGTGGCTCAAAAGGCATACCATCACCAGATGGAAGAACGCATATTTGCGTTCTCTGGATTTCGTCGGCGCCGAATTGACGCAAATCAGCCGAAGTCGCCCTGCCCAATTATACTTACGCAGCAACAAGTTGATCAAAAGCTATATTCACGGAACGTTCTTTGCCAAAGAGTGATATCAACACCTTTGCAACCGAACCCTGGCTGGGCATCTGGGCGGGGGCCTCGAATACGACTGATTGAGAGAGGGCTTGATTTTAAAGTTGCGGATCGATGGAAGCCGACTGTCGTCTTAGCAAACGGATGAGCCTACGCGAAGGCTTGGAAGCGCTTTACGATAATGTAGACGTCGTACGGCTTTGGTCAGCACTTCGCCGAGGGCGGCAGCTCGATCGTCCGGCCTGACGCGTCTTGAGGCGATAATGGATTCCGGCCCTGGAAAGCGAGTTGCCACCTTATGCGCGAGGTCGATACCTGAGTGCTGGCCGGGCATCTGGATATCCGTGAACAGGAAATGGGTCGTCTGTTTTTCGATGATATCGAGGGCTTCATTGGCAGTTCCTGCTTCGATCACGACAAACCCAGCGTCTTCCAATGCGTCAATGACAGCCATTCGGATGAGAACTTCGTCGTCGTGTCGCGGCATTCCGGCGATCATCGGATAAAGCGCCTGTTCGTTGACGAGGCAAAGTCAAAGCTTGTCCGATCCGTTCACTGCCTCAGCTGCCTTGTAGGCCATCTGGGCACACCTGAACGGGATCTTATTTCGATGATACTGCGAGAGGTTCCAGATCGCGTTCACACCTTAGTTTCCGGCCGCCGCAAGCCGCTCGACTTACAAGAATTGTCACCAAAGCTTTTTTCGCGAAACGTCCGACTTCGGTCATCATTTCCATCACCCCCGGTATCCCGTCTCAACAAGGGGACATGGCTGCGACAGGTCGTCAACCAAGTAGACATTGCAAAGTTTCATTGTGCCATCATCGTCGGAATTGCTGGTATCCTATCATCGACAGTCCTCCGTGGCACGCCCCCAACTCCAGGAGCCGCTGGAGCCACGGTCTCATAAGGAAGGACTTGTATGTGGATCCGTGGTTGTCGGCGGAACTTGCGCAAGTCACACTCAGCAAAGCCGCTCGCTACGAGCAAGCCGCGGCCCTATTTCCAGCTGGTATAGTCGGCGGCAACGCATCCGAACGGGGCTCGATCCTGACCGAAACGCTTCTTCAGCTGATCGCATCCCCATTCGTTCAATGGCGCCGGCATCAGGTTGTTAATGTCCATGCCCGGAGACTGAAACTGCGTTTCGGAGCTCGTCACATACCAAAGCCAGAAGCCGAGCACGCCGACGATAATGAGGAGCAGCACCCCGAAGATAGTTTGAAGTCGCCTCCAGAGCGAGATGGTTTTGTTCGGCGTATCGACTAGAACCAGCCGCTGACCGTTGACATCGCGATCAGCAAACGGAGCCAGTGCAGCCACTCGCTCTTCATTTGCCAGCGAGACGCGGTGGAGACGATTATCGAGCAGCACCGGCAAGGCCGTTTTGCCGTGCCTGACGGCTAAGCCGATGGAATGGCCATTGACCGACCCAATGATCAGCGGTTGTTCGCCGTGCTTCATGCGGGTGTAGGAAGACCGTCCGGTTTTATCGCTGGCAATCTTATCATTGTAGGTAATTGAGAGGACGTCGCGTTTGCGATCGAATGCAGTGATCTCAACCGGCACTGGCACTAGAAACGCCGGGTTGCGCAACTGCCCTTTGACCCGCCAGATGCGCACGGCAAAAAATATCATTCCAACACCCATCCCGCCCAAAAGCACGGTCAAGACGGCCAGCGTGATGATCCGGTTCCAAAGCTTATCCAAGCCGAGGCTCATGGTCGCCAATTCCGGGTGTTCTGCGGAAATCACCAGGCCGGTTTCATAGTCGCCCATATGGAAATCGACGAACATGATCTCGACATCGGTATCGTAATTTTTGCCGTTGTGGCTGTAGACCAGACGCGCTTCGCAGTCGGTGAAGATAGCTTTGCGAGTGGTGCACCGGCCATTTTGAACGTCACCGCTTTCCAATACCAGCGGGTTTTGGCTTATTTGCAAGTCGCGGTAGACGCCCGGTGCTTCCCAAATAAATATGAACACTGTCAGCGCCAGGATGATTGGCGTGGACCAGAAATAAGCCCGCGGTGTCGAGATCACGTCGCGTGCCAGGGAGAGGGGGCGTTTAGGGAGGCTAAGTGCGTGCGTCAAAATTGGGGCCTTTCAATGTTTCTGCTCATAAATCACGGAAGACCAAAGTTCGGCCACCAGGCTAGCGCCTTGGATGAGGGAGCATCTCGACGAACCTGTCGAACATTGCAACGTCGTATCGGAATGGGTTTGTTGCGCCGTCTGTTTGAGGGAGCCTCTGCGGCAATTCCCACCGGACAAGATCTTGCATGACCGCCGCGAGCGTTTCGTACCACAGCACCAGTGAGTTGCTCAGTCTAAGGTGTAAGTCAAAGTTGGGCCGCGATCTGCTGGCGTCGTGGTCTCGTTGAGCCTGAGCGACGTCAGGATCAATTTTCTTGAACAGGTAGCGATCTGCAAAGCCCAGGCGCTGATGATAGAGCGCCAGCCGGGTAAACTTTAGCTGCGCAATCCAATGAGGCTCAGCGACCTCTCCCGTCTGCCACATCGCCCAGATGAAATGTAGCTTCAACGGATCAGTGTCACAAACAGCGACACCGTAAGCTCGCTCCATGGCAACTGCTTCCGACCAACGCCTGGAGTTCCAATCCGTCCATATCCGGGCGGCCTCTCCGGGTCCAGCTTGCCGATCGGGCCGCTTTGCGGGGTAGCTTTCCTTGACTAAATACTGTGCGGCGTGGTGTTGGCACCATGTAGTTTTGCCCGCAGCACTTATGCCTTCGACGACGATGATCATGTATGTTCAGCACTTATTTCAACGAGTGGTTTTCGGTCCGCGACGTTTTTGCCGTAAAAGGCATATTAATACAACGCCAACCAACCGGAAGTGACCTTCAATGCGACGAGGAGCGCCCCTGTTTGGAAACATGCGGCCTATTAGGAGCGGCGCGAAATGAACGTTTCCGCGGCATTTCCGGTATACCTAGAACTCACTTATGAGCGCATCCCAGCCGTTTAGGACTCGTTAACCATAAACACTTAAATTAACGGCTTCGGCAGGCTCTCCTCCCACGCTGTCGAAGTAAAAACTCGGGCCTGAGACTTGTTCTCGGGCCCTTTTTTCGTTCTGCGCCCTGGCGACGACCTCAACTAGCTTCGAGACGTACAACCAGCCATTGGGAACAACCGTCGCTTCATAAGTCTTTACCTAAATTGGTAACCCGAAAAGAGGGTTGCATTGGTAAATTCCGCCTTCAGAAAAGAATTCATTTGTCATGACCCTGGAACTGCAGAACGTAATTCTGGAAATGATCGCCCGCGGCGAAGCTTTGCAGGCAACGATCGAACGACTGTGCCTTGAGGTAGAAGCTCTGGTCCCGGGCACCGTTTGTTCGGTATTGTCAGTGGACGCAGGACACCTTCATCCTCTTGGAGGGCCGTCTCTCCCTCACTCCTATTCGGCCGCGCTCGACAATCTACCCATCGGGCCGCTGGCGGGATCCTGTGGAGCCGCTGCATTCCGAGGGGAAGCTGTTTCCGTTACGGATATCGAGCACGATCCTCGCTGGGTAAACTTCAAGGATCTGGCTCTGCCGCTCGGCTTCAAGGCCTGCTGGTCTACGCCGATATTCAGTGGCGACCGTGTCGTCGCGACATTCGCCTTTTACTTTCGAGAATGCAGGAGGCCTAACGACCTTGAACGGCGCATCGTCGATGCCTGCATTCATCTTTGCTCTATTGCAATCGAGCGGGAGGAGCGGGTCTGCGAGCGCCAGCGTTTGACCTATACCGATGTCCTGACGGGCCTGCCGAACCGTGCGAAGTTCAATCAGGTTTTGTCTGAGCATGCAAAGCACAGGGAAGGCGGTTGGGGAGTTCTCCTCGCCGATCTGGACAATCTGAAGGTCGTCAACGACACGTTCGGACACGGCACTGGCGACGAACTCATCCAGGTCGTCGCAACAAGAATTGCCTTGGTGGCGGGCATTGGGCGAGCATTCAGGATCGGTGGCGACGAATTCGCAATCGTGGTTGACAAGGATCCGGCATCTTCATTGTCGATGCTGGCAACAAGGATACTCGAGGTCATCAAGGAGCACGCCCATTGCTGCGGCCACGTCATCGTTCCCGGCGCCACGCTGGGTGGGTGTCTTGCGGGCCCAGGTGAAACCCCCGACCAGGTTCGCCAATGCGCCGATGTCGCGTTGTACCACGCGAAAGAGCGGAGTCGGGGCCAATTCATCGAACACAGCTCGGGGCTCGGTACGACCTTCACGAGACGCTTCCGGGCTATTCGCGATGTCAGTCTTGCGCTTGCCGAACACCGTATACACGCTCATTACCAGCCAATTGTACGGCTCGATTCGGGCGAGGTGGTGGGTTTCGAGGCTCTGTGTCGTATGACGACGCGGTCCGGTGAAATCATCTCTGCTGCCAACTTTCACGAGGCAACTAAAGATGCCCATGTTGCCGCCGAACTGACGCATTGCATGCTCTCGCGTGTTGCCAGTGACATGCGCAGCTGGCTCGACAGCGGACTGCCTTTCCAGCATGTCGGCATCAATCTTTCGGCTGCGGACTTTCATGCCGGCCATCTGCAGGAACGGGTTTGTACGGTATTTGCGGAAGCTGGTGTTCCACTTAAGCACGTTATCCTGGAGGTGACAGAATCGGTTTATCTCGGCCAGCGTGATCATGTGGTCGCCGACGAGATCAAAGCGCTGCGTAACCGCGGGATGCGTGTTGCGCTTGACGACTTCGGAACAGGGTTTGCCTCGCTAACCCATCTCCTGACGGTCCCGGTCGATATCATAAAGATCGACAAGTCCTTCATCGAACGGCTGGTTCCAGGCGACGGCGCCGTCGTCATTGTCGAGGGTTTGCTCAACATTGCCAACAAGCTAGGCCTGCGTGTCGTGGCCGAAGGGATCGAAACTGATACACAGCTTGAGCAGCTGGTGTCTTTCGGATGCAAACTTGGACAGGGATATCTGTTTTCGAAAGCTGTCGATCGGGATGCGGCCACATCGCTACTAGCCCGCTACGGCCAGCATGCGGCGATTGATTGCCTTCCGCTCAGAGCTTGATGGCGATCAGGCGGCGCCAGTTCGGCCACCGCCCGTCTTAGGTGCTGGGCCGTTTCGTTCTACCGAATATGCCGGTCGCTGTTTCTCTTGCTGCGCTCTGCCATAAGTTTACCGATCTCCGGCGCCAGCAGATCATGTCTTTCAGCGAAGGCGACGAATATCCGCGCCAATCTGCTTGTCGATCTCAACCGATATTCCTTGAATGGCGCCCCGCCGGAACGCCAGGTCTTGTCGGGAAGGGAAAGTAGACAGCTCCGCTGTCACAAAACTCTATTGGGAAATTCAGACGCCGCCTTTGATAAAGATTTCAAGACGGAACGTTTTTGCCGGGGGCAGTCGGGTCCCGCCTTCCGCGTTGCGGCGCTTCTCTAATCGGCGGGTTGAGGTCAAGCGCTTTCGCGCTTACTCAAAGCGAAACGAGTTCGAGCAAAGTCCGGTTTCGGCCCAAAGCGGCCCTACCACATTCACTGCAGGCGATGGGGCGAGCAGTCCCTCGATCGCGTCTGCCCGCGCATCCCTCTCGACGGCTGTTCCAAGCCGTCGAGCGACATATTGAGAGCCAAGCTCTGCAGCATCACCGCGTCGGCCGTCAGTCCATGATCGATTGAAATTTGCGTCCGCACGGAGGTGGGCCGCTGCAGCGGTCAACAGGATTGTTGATGAGCGCGTATCGCAGGCGCTTACTTCATTGTTGCCGGATAACCCAGCAGTTTCAGGCACTCTTCCATGAGTTGACGAGCACTGGCTTCGTCGATGATAAGTCGAACCTGATCTCGTTCCGTTTGGATCGTAAGCATGCCCAACTCGGGCGTCTCCGAAATCGTAACAATTTTGGAGCGCAGAACTTTAATTGCCTTGGGCTTCTTCTTCTTCCAGAACATCGGTAGATTTTAGCGGTCCTGAGAAATCCTTCAAGACCGTTTCTATATTAGACTTCGGTTCCAAATTCTCTAAGGCTGGTGGTCTCCCGTAGTCACGGCCAATATCTGGCGTGGCTTGGCGCTCTCTGGTAACCTGCAGCTCATCGATAGAGGTGCTTTCGTGATCCGGCCATTTTTTAAGCTTGCGTTGATTTTGTCTGTTATCGCACCGTCCCTCGCGCACGCGATGTTCGTTGCCAACTATGCGAGTTGGAAAAAGGGCCCTCCAGAGGTCCAACAGGCCTATTTGGTTGGCGTGATCGATGACTGGGCGGGAACATCCACCCCCGGAGAGCCGCCGTGGATGAAAGCCCAACGCACGGGGGTTATCAAGTGCATTAGAGAGCGGGGAATCAGCGCCACCATGCTCGTGGACCTTGTGAATACCCATTACAAAAACTACACGGCCGATTGGCGCGTTCCCCCAGCAATTGTCGTGAAAGATGTTTTGATGGCCACATGTCTGGCTGACGTTAACATCGAGCGGGAGAAAGCCGGGTTCAGCCCATGGGAGCGAAAGCCCGCCCAGATTTCCCGCGATAACTGACCGCGTAGGCATTTGAACTTAGGGTGGGGGGCTTGTAATAGGCCCGAAGCCGAATTGACTTGCAGCCAACACCACTTCACCACACGGGTCATCATCGACTGGGCGGCCTCGTACAGCAGCGTTCGCATCATCGCATCTCCGCGGTGAGAAACATGGCCAACTCGGCTGACTTCACCTGATTGATTAAGTACGGGTGTGAGCCCAAGCACGGCTCCGACCGATCGCGAATGGCGGAATCGACTGGGAATATCGACTGTCGGGACATAGGCGAGCGAGACGATAGGTCCGACACCAGGCGAAAGATTATGTGGCAGTATCCGAAGCATTGGTCACATCACAGAAGTGTCCGTTGCACTGGTTCGCTGAGCTGAGGCTGGTCAGGGTCTCCACGCCGCGTCAGTTCGGTTTGTGCGCTAAACCGGATTTCGACATCCCGATCATGAATGAATTCTCGCAGCGTCGTATCGCTCAGGCGATCCCAACCCTTGCCGCGATCCGGACCGGATGGAACGCGGGGCAAAAGGCCGGGCTCATTGCTCCACGCCAAAAGGTTTTCTAGCGATTCTCTGTTGAGAAGATCCCGCAGATGATGGGCCGTGACATAGGCGTCCGGCATTGCGCGGTGAGCGGGCAATCCAGTCTCGTGGTTCAGACCTTGTGGCATGCGTTGGTAGCGAAGCATCTGGTTGGAGAAGCGCGGAAGTTCCGGCCATACACGCATCGCACATTTCCAGGTGCAGATCCAAGGAGTGCCTCCGGTAAAGCGCGGGGTGCAGTACCGCTGCTCGAAGGATGCACGGTGGGCCGCCAACGCATCGATGCGCCCTGCCGGACGAAGAATGCGGGAGGCAACCTGTTTCCAGTAGGGTGCGTCCGCCACGTCTGCGTCTAGAATATGATGCACCGCCATCGTGTCCGGCGAGATCAATCGCCCGGGATTGATGAGCAGCGCGCCGCGCTCATCTGTTACCTGCCAACCGCCGTCCTCATCGGCGATGACGTCCTGCCATCCGATCTCGCAGACGTCGTTCGGTCCATTACCACCGGTCTCCAGATCGATGACGCGAACTCTTGCGTTAGAAAATTCGGCGATGCCTACCTGCCTTTCAAAACCGGGCACTGCTCAGAAATCGAGACCGAGCTGCGGTGATCTCTCGGCCACGGCAATTTCGTTGTTGGTCAGCGAGGAAAGAGTGACCCCAAGCAGTCGAACCGATCGCTTGAACGGAAAAACAGTCGCCAGCAGGCCAGACGCGGCTTCGAGAAGCTCGTGCATCCCTGCAAAGGGTAACGCGACCGACCGGCTTCGCGTTGCCTGGGTGAAATCGGAATATTTGATCTTCACGGTCACGGTCTTGCCCGCGATGCGGTTCGTATCGCAGTAGCGCCAGACTTTCTCTGCAAGCGCCGCTAACTCGGCCTTGGCCAGATCGAGGTTGTTGATGTCTTGGGCGAACGTGTCCTCGGCACCTACGGATTTTCGGATCCGATCCGAGCGGACCTGGCGTTGGTCGACACCGCGGGCAATGCCGTAAAAATAGGGACCCGACTTGCCGAAGTGCTCGGTGAGGAACTGCAGCGACTTATTCTTGAGATCGGCGCCGGTCTCGATCCCGTATTTCCTCATGCGTTCGGTTGTAGCCGGACCTACCCCATGAAATTTTTTGACCGGCAGGGACTCCACAAAGCCCGGTCCGTTCTTCGGGGTAATTACTGCCTGGCCATTGGGCTTGTTGAGATCGCTCGCCATCTTGGCGAGGAACTTGTTGTAGGAAATCCCGGCAGACGCATTCAGTCCGGTCGCCTGCCTGATCTTTGCGCGGATCTCCAGCGCAATCTCGGTGGCAATTTCCATGCCTTTCAGATTTTCAGTCACATCGAGATAGGCTTCGTCAAGCGAGAGAGGCTCGATCAACGGCGTGTATTCTGCAAAAATCCCGCGGATCTGTTGGGAGACGGCTTTGTATACATCAAAGCGTGGGGACACAAAGATAAGGTCGGGGCATTTGCGCTTGGCAGTGATCGACGGCATTGCCGAATGGACACCGAATACCCGCGCCTCATAACTGGCTGCGGCCACCACGCCACGAGCAGCCGACCCGCCTACTGCAAGCGGTTTCCCACGCAAATCGGGGTTATCCCGCTGTTCGACTGACGCGTAAAAAGCATCCATGTCGACGTGGATAATTTTTCGCACTGTGGTCTGCATCATTGCACTCATGGGTCAATCAATCGGTATGGAAACAAAAAGGGAACATAGCAGTTTTCGCAGAAGAATTCCAACATTAATGCTGTTTGGACGCACGGACCGCGCAACCACCAGGGTGTTTGCGGCGTTTGTTGCCATAACGCTAGAAACAGGAGATAGGCACATGGCAGACGACAGCACCACGACAATCCGGGCGATTTTCGAGACGCGAGCAGCCGCCGACCTTGCCGTGGAACACTTGGTTCAGCAGCACGGCATCTCTAGACCGGATATTTTCATCCAGTCCGCGACGGACGAAAATACATCCGGTTCAAAGCCGTCGGGTGGTGATGTTTCCCATGAGGGCGGCGATCGCGACGACGCTGCACTTGAGGGGGAGATTGAGGTCTCAGCCGACATCTCAGCCAGCCAGATCGCTGCTGTCCAACGCAGCTTAGGTGAAGCTGGCGCGATCCGCGTCTCTGGTCGATGAGCATGTTCGCAGCCGGCACTGTTTCGGCTTCGAACTCGTATGCGTAGAGGACAATCACCAATGGCCGACAGCCTTTCGACTTACCGCGCCAAGCGCGACTTCAAGAAGACGGAGGAGCCGAGCGGCGAAGCCAAGGTCAACGCCTCGAGCCGCCGGCGGTTCGTTATCCAGAAGCATGATGCCACGCGCCTGCACTACGACTTGCGGCTTGAGCTTGATGGCGTTTTCAAATCCTGGGCCGTAACCAGAGGGCCCTCGCTCGATCCGCACGACAAGCGATTGGCCGTCGAGGTCGAAGACCATCCGCTCGACTACGGCGACTTCGAGGGCACTATTCCGAAAGGTCAATATGGCGGTGGTACTGTCATGCTGTGGGATCGCGGCTACTGGGAGCCGGTGGGTAACAAAACGCCAGAAGAAGCGTTGGCCAAAGGCGATTTCAAGTTTACCTTGGAGGGCGACCGCCTGCATGGCAGCTTCGTCCTGGTGCGCATGCGCCATGACCGCGACGGTGGCAAGCGCACCAACTGGCTTCTGATCAAACATCGCGATGAAGCAGCCGTAGAAGAGAGTGGCGCAGCAATCCTCGACGACAACGAAACTTCGGTCGCATCGGGCCGGACGATGGAAGCCATCGCTGCAGGCAAGGGGAGAAAACCGAAGCCGTTCATGCTCGAGGGTGGGGCCGTGGAAGCCGACGCTGTCTGGGACAGCAATCACGGCCTTGCGGCTGAAGAGCGCGAAACTGGTACAAAGTCCACACTGAAGACTAAGGCGACGAGGAAAAAGCCGACCATTTCGCGCAGTAAGAAATTCGCCATGCCCGACTTCGTTGCGCCACAGCTGTGCGACAACCTCGCGCGTCCACCATCGACCAGCGGCTGGATCCATGAAATCAAGTTCGACGGCTACCGCATTCAGATGCGCATCCAAGGCGGTGAGGTTACGCTCAAAACCCGCAAAGGCTTGGACTGGACGGCGAAATGGTCTGCCATCGCCAAGGCTGCCTTGGCACTCCCCGAGTGCATCATCGACGGCGAAATCTGCGCCCTCGATGAACGGGGCGCACCCGACTTTGCCGCGTTGCAGGCAGCACTGTCGGAGGGAAAAACCGAGGATCTGGTGTATTTCGCATTCGATTTGCTGTTCGTTGGAGAGGAAGACCTGCGGGATTTACCTCTGGCTGAGCGCAAGGACCGTCTGGCAGCACTGTTAGTCGATGCCGGGGAGGACCCGCGTCTGCGCTTCGTCGAGCATTTCGAGACGGGTGGCGACGCTGTGCTGAAATCAGCCTGCCGCCTATCGCTCGAGGGCATTGTCTCCAAGCAGGCTGACGCACCCTACCGGTCGGGCCGGACCGACACCTGGGCAAAGTCGAAATGCCGCGCCGGCCATGAAGTGGTGATCGGTGCCTATGCAAAGACCAACGGCAAATTCCGCTCGCTGCTTGTTGGCGTCAATCGCGGCGAGCATTTCGTCTACGTCGGGCGGGTCGGCACGGGATACGGTGCCAAAACCGTCAAAACGTTGCTACCTAAGCTCCAGGAGATGGAAACTGCCAAATCGCCGTTCACTGGGCTCGGCGCACCGAAGAAGACCGCGGATATCGTCTGGCTGAGGCCGGAGCTTGTGGCTGAAATCGAGTTCGCCGGCTGGACCGCCGATGGCCAGGTCCGACAAGGCGCATTCAAAGGCTTGCGGGAGGACAAGCCGGCGGCGGAGGTCGAAGCTGATGAGCCCGCGTCTCCTTCACAAGCTGACGTGCCCGATCCGGAGACCGACAAGCCACCGGCCAAGCGGTTCCGCAAGGGCGCAAAAGAAGAGGTCATGGGGGTGATGATCTCTAGCCCGGAGAAGGTGCTTTGGCCTGACGCCGGTGAGGGAGAACCGGTCACAAAAGTCGATCTAGCGCGCTACCATGAAGCCGTCGGATCCTGGCTGATCGACCATATCAAAGGCCGTCCGTGCTCGATTATTCGAACCCCCGATGGCATCAGCGGTGAGCAGTTTTTTCAGCGCCATGCCATGCCGGGCACCTCGAACCTGCTGGAGCTCGTGACAGTCTTCGGCGACAAAAAACCCTATCTTCAGATCGACCGGGTCGAAGGCCTTGCTGCCATTGCCCAGATCGGCGGGATCGAACTGCATCCCTGGAATTGCGAACCGGGCCAGCCGGAAGTGCCGGGCCGTCTGGTCTTTGACCTTGATCCCGGCCCCGATGTGGCATTTGATACGGTCGTCGAAGCCGCACGCGAAATCCGCGATAGGCTGGAAGAACTTGGCCTTGTCAGTTTCTGCAAGACGACGGGTGGCAAGGGCCTGCACGTGGTCACCCCGCTCACTGTACCCAAAGGCAAGAAGCTCAGCTGGGATGAGGCCAAGGGCTTTGCGCATGATGTCTGTCAGGAGATGGCACGCGATAACCCAGACCTCTATCTGATCAAGATGGCGAAGGCCCAGCGCGAGGGGCGGATCTTTCTCGACTATTTGCGCAATGACCGGATGGCGACAGCTGTGGCACCGTTATCGCCGCGGGCACGACCGGGGGCGACCGTGTCCATGCCGCTCAACTGGACGCAGGTTAAGGCCGGCCTTGATCCAACACGTTTTACCATCCGGACAGTACCCGGTTTCCTCAAGAAGAGCACGGCCTGGCAGGATTACTGTGACGGTCAAAGACCGCTGGAGCAGGCCATCAAGCGGCTGGCCAAGGCGAAGAAGGCGGTCGCCTGATCAGCGGTCGGACATATTGAAGACGGCGGCGTTATCCTGGGCTTCGCGAAGACCTTTGTAGGAAGCATGACGCAAATTGCCCTCGTCGGTCCACCCCCGAAACTCAATCTCTGCAATTAATGTCGGTTGCGAAAAGACAAGATTCTTGCCCTTCAGCGGCACGGCCGGCGTTTTGATCCGAAGCTTGTCGAGCGTCGCCTTCAGGTAGACCGCGTCCTTCTGCTTGAAGCCAGTGCCGACGGCCCCGACAGAGATCCAACCGGTGCCGCGGCGAGCGGCAAGCAGAAGGCTGCCCAGTCCGCCACGGGCAGATGCCGATTGCTCATAACCCACGACGATGAAACTTTCGCTCTGGATACATTTGATTTTCAGCCAATCGCCATGTCGGCCGGATCGGTAGGTGCTGTCCCGGCGCTTGGCGATAATGCCTTCAAGACCGAGGGAGCGGGCATTTTCAAGAAGTTCGCCGCCATCTCCGTCAACCTCCTCCGAGAGCCGGATCGTGGTGCCCGCGTCATCGAGTAGATCCTCCAGCAGATGGCGTCGGACCGAAAGCTCCGTGCCCGTCAGGTCATGGCCGTCGAAATAGAGGAGATCGAAGGCAAAGAGGACGGCCTCCGTTGACGCCCGCTTTCCACCGCGGCCGCCGAGCGACCGCTGCAACGCGCCGAAATCGGAGTGCCCATCATCGTTGAGCACCACGGCTTCACCGTCCAGAATTGCGGTTCCAACACCGAGCTTGCCGGCCGCGTCGGCAATTGCCGGAAAGCGATGTGTCCAGTCGTGGCCGCCGCGGGTGATGATCCGCACGCCCTTCGGCTCGATATGGATGGCAAGTCGATAGCCGTCCCACTTATTCTCAAACGCCCACTCTGGTCCTCCCGGCGCTGTTGGTTTCAACAAAGCCAGGCATGGCTCGACACGGTCCGGCATGAGATCGAAGGGTAGGTTGGGTTGCGCTGGATCGCGCTGTCGGCGAGGCTTTGACTTGGCGACCTGATTATTCTGCAGCAGCGGTTTGGCGCATTGCCTCATCTGGTAGCTCGTGTTTCGGCGGCGACGGATTTCTTTAGAGCATCCATGATGTTGATAACGTTGCTGGGTCCAGGGGACGACGCGGGTGTCTTGGTCGTGCCTTTTGCCGGTTTCTTCAGGGCTCTCTTCTTGGTCATGATGATATCGAGCAGACGATCTTGGACAGGATCGACCACCATCTTGGCATCCCAGTGCTGGGTCTTCTTCTTGATCAATTGCTGAATAAGGGGCATCAGGTCCGAATCTGCTTTCTCGTCGCCAACGATTTCGAAATAGCTGTCCTGGTCGCGGACCTCATCACCATAGCGCAGGGTCCACAGAACGATACCCTTGCCACGTGGCTCGAGCATGACGGCGCGTTCCCTCCTCGAAATCACCAGCCGTGAAATGCCGACCATGTTCTGCGATGCCATGGCGTCGCGGATAACCGAGAACGCTTCCTGGGCAACGGTCTCGTTCGGGGAGAGGTAGTACGGCGTATCGAGCCATATCCATTCAATCGTCTCACGTTTCGTAAAGGTTGAGATATCGATGGTGCGGGTGCTTTCGAGCGCGACGTTCTCAAGCTCGTCGTCCTCGAGAATGATGTATTCGTCCTCACCGCGCTGGTAGCCCTTGACCTCGTCATCTTCCTTGACGTCCTTGCCCGTAACCGAATCCACATAGTGGCTGACGACACGGTTCTGGGTTTCGCGATTGAGCGTGTGAAACCGGACTTTCTCGCTCTCGGATGTCGCCGGCATCATTTGCACCGGGCAGTTCACGAGTGAGAGTTTCAGGTAACCCTTCCAGTAGGGACGGACAGCCATTGGGTTCTCCTATCAGCCGGCGCGGCGGGTTGGTGCTGCTGCAGTTTTCGCGTTAGCGGGTTTGGCTTTCGCCCGACCGACACCCTTGTTGGCATTGGCTGCCGCCCGATTGGGCTTCTCTTCCTTGGCGCCGAGGCCAGCGCTTTCGCGCAATGCCTGGAGCAGATCGCTCGACTTCGAGACTATCGGAGCCTTCTTTTTTGGCAAGGATCGGCCCTCGATCTTCGCTTTGACGAGTTCAGCTACGGCCTCCTCGTAGCGGTCGTCGAAGGTGCTGGCGTCAAAGCTACCCTTCTTCTTGCCTATAATCAGTTCCGCGATTTCGAGCAGCTCCGGATCGCTTTTCATATCCGGCAGGTCTTCGAAGGCCTCCTCTGACGAGCGGACTTCATAGTCGAAGTTGAGGGTCGAAGCGATAAGCCCCTTTCCGTGCGCGCGGATGAGGACCGTGCGCAAGCGGCGGAAGAGCACCGTTTGGGCGATTGCCGCAACCTTAGCCGCTTTCATACCGTCGCGCAGAAGCACATAAGCATCGGTGCTCATCTTGTCCGGTGCCAGATAATAAGGCTTGTCGAAATAGACATTGTCAATTTCGGAGCAGGGGATGAAAGACTCGATTTTCAGGGTCTTGTCACTGTCTGGGACTGCGGCTGCGACTTCGCCCGGTTCGAGCACGATGTATTGGCCGTTCTCGACCTCGTAGCCCTTGACCTGATCATCACGCTCGACTGGATTTCCAGTCTCGCTATCGACGAATTCACGTTTGACCCGATTACCGGTCTCTCGGTTCAGGGTATTGAATGCAATGCGCTCAGACGATGAGGCCGCCGTATAGAGCGCCACAGCGCAAGACACCTCTCCGAACTTTATGAAACCTTTCCAATTTGCTCGTGGGGCAACCATGATACGCGTACTCCTGATACAACTGACGCGATTCAACGGAATCAAGAACCGAATCGTTCCGAGGCAAAATGAATCATTTTCAGTGACTTAGCTGGGAGCGAGTTCGCGTTTGACAAGTCTGGCCTAGCGTCCTGATTTGAATGCATCTTTTGTCGCTGACGCGCGTTTATCGAGACGACAACCACAAAGGAGTCCTGTCATGACAAAGCGCGAATTGATCGATACCGGCACTGATAAGCGTTATGTCCGCCGTGATGAAGACGGCAAGTTCAGTGAGAGCGTCGATGTCTCGCGTTCCCTCTCGGCGGATGCCCGACACGAAGCCAAGGATGACGCGAAACCCGGCAACGGTGACAAGGGCGATCGCAAGCGCGGATCTGGCCGGTGAAACTCGCCACCTACAATGTCAACGGCATCAATGGCCGCCTCGACGTGCTGATCCGCTGGCTCGCCGAGGCGGAGCCAGACGTTGTATGCCTGCAAGAATTAAAGACGCCAAATGACAAGTTCCCACGCAGGGAAACCGAGCGCGCAGGCTACGGCGGGATCTGGCACGGTCAGAAATCCTGGAATGGTGTGGCTATTCTTGCGCGAGACAGGGAACCAGTCGAGACGCGGCGTGGCCTGCCCGGCGATCTCCACGATAGCCACAGTCGCTATATTGAAGCCGCAATCGACGGAATGGTCGTTGGTTGCATCTATCTCCCCAACGGCAATCCGGCTCCAGGGCCCAAGTTCGAGTACAAATTGCGCTGGTTCGAGCGCCTGCAGTCCTATGCTGCAGAGCTACTGGAGCTGGATGTCCCTGTCGCTCTCGTTGGCGACTTCAATGTCATGCCAACGGACCTCGACGTTTATAAGCCTGAGCGCTGGATTGACGACGCTCTGTTTCGTCCGGAAGTGAAGGCGGCCTATGCCGACCTGGTCGCACAAGGGTGGACTGACGCCATCCGGCATCTTCATCCCGATGAGCGCATCTATACTTTCTGGGCATATTTCCGCAATGCATTCGCGCGGGATTCCGGCCTTCGGATCGACCATTTCCTCTTGAGCCCACTCCTTGCTGGAGATTTAAAAGAGGCTGGCGTCGACAAATTTGTCAGAGGGTGGGACCACACCAGTGATCACGCTCCTGTATGGATCGAAATCTAGCCATGCGAAAAAGAGTTCTGTCGCTGCGCCCAAAGTCCGACGTAGCATCGATCGGTATCGTGCGATGAACAGCTCATTTCCCGGTAACAAGAGTTTCGACTGGCCTGGGTTCCACCCTCGGTCTTCAAACATCGATACCCCAAAATTATTTTAATCGCGCAAGGACTTGAATCATCTACTTACCGCTCTGATTCGGCTTATGAATCTTTCGACCTTTTAAATCTGAAGGACAAAATTCCTATAACCCACCCGCTTGACTCTGGCGCCGCTCGGGAACAGAACGTGAACTTCAGGAATTAAAGCGGCATGAAGTCGTCCTTAGTACACACGAACCGACAGGATTCCGTGAGCGATGATGGCTGCCCGCGAGCATGTCATAGCCGATCTACGCAGCCGCATCGCATCCCTCGCGAGTGGCCCTGCGAAGCAATTGGACTGTCTCCCGTTCGGTGTTGGCGAGATCGATGCAGTGCTGCCTGGAGGTGGCTTGGCGCGCGGTGCCCTTCATGAGTTCGCAGGGGGTGGCGCCGGTACGGTCGATGGAGCAGCGGCAGCCCTGTTTGTTGCCGGAGTCGCCGCGCGGACGAAAGGCAAGATCGTCTGGTGTCTGACGCGGCCGGATCTGTTTTTCCCAGCACTTGCACAGGCCGGCCTAAATGCAAACCGGGTCATATTTGTCGAGGGCGACAAGGAAGAGGACGTCCTCGCGTCCATGGAAGAAGCCTTGTCCTATGGGGGCCTCGGCGCGGTTGTGGGGGAACTCGTCCGGCTGCCGATGCTGGCAAGCAGGCGCCTGCAGCTCGCGGCGGAAAAGAAGGGAGGCCTTGCCCTCGTTGTTCGCAGATGGCGGCGGCAAACTGAAGCCAACGACTTTGGCCAACCCACCGCATCGACCACGAGATGGCGCGTCAGCGTGTTGCCATCGGCGGAGTTACCGGTGCCCGGCATCGGGCGGGCAAGATGGTTGCTGGAGTTGATGAGATCGCGTGCGGGCGAGTGTGCTGAGTTTATCGTTGGAGCGTGTGATGACCAGGGTCGTATCGATCTTTCTTCCCGATCTGTCGACGGATCGCATTCGTCGGGCCGATCCCGCCATTCCGGTTGAGCAGGCCATTGCCGTGATTGCAAAGAGCGGATCGAAACGCTGGGTCTCTTCGGCCGATGCTTCTGCAAAGAAGGCAGGTGTCCGCATTGGCATGCCAGCCGCAAAAGCCCAGGCCCTGTTCCAGGGACTGCTGATGATCGACGCAGATCCACGAGCCGACGCCGCAGCGCTCGAACGCATCACCCTTTGGGCGCTCACCCAATATTCCCCGATCGTCTCCGTCGATGCCCCCGACGGTATCGTCATGGACACGGAAGGTGCAGACCATCTCCAGGGCGGGGAGCTTGCGATGCTGACAGGCATCGCCAATCTGTTCAGAGGCAGGGGTCTGATGACACGTGTCGCCATCGCTGACACATGGGGTGCCGCTCATGCCTGCGCGCGCGCGATCAGCCGGGACACCGTCATCGTCCCCCGGGGCGAGACCGTGCGAGCCGTCGAGCGCTTGCCCGTCGCCCTGTTGCGGCTACCGGAAAAAATCGTCAGCGATCTCAGAACTCTCGGATTCCGCACAATCGGGGAGCTTTCGGCGACACCGCGGGCACCGCTGACACTGCGCTTCGGACCTGAGATCGGGCGCCGGCTGGACCAGATGTTTGGTCGCGCCAGGGAGCCCATCGACCCCATCCGCAGTCCCGAGCAGATTGAGGTCAGCCGCTCTTTCCAGGAACCGATCGGGGCCGCAGAGACGATCGATAAATATGTCGGGCGTCTTGTCATCCAGCTCTGCCACGAACTTCAAAGAAAAGGGCTCGGCGTTCGACGTGCCGACCTCATAGTCGATAAGGTCGACAACACCCGCCAGGCGATCCGCGCAGGAATGGCAAAGCCCGCAAGGGACGTAGCGTGGATGACCAAGCTGTTCAGGGACCGCACGGAAAAAATCGAGCCAGGTTTCGGCATCGAGAAGCTGACCCTCGTGGCCGTGATGTCGCAGCCGCTCACGGAGACACAGACGGCATCGTCGTTTATCGAGGATGTCGTCGAAGATATCACGCCCCTCGTCGACATCTTTGGGAACCGCGGCCAACGGGTCTACCGCCTTGCGCCAGTCGCGTCCGATGTCCCTGAGCGCAGCGTCCAGCGTATTGCTGCAACCGCTGATGATGTCGATGTCTTCTGGTCACATCAATGGCCGCGCCCGGTTCGTCTCCTTGCCCATCCGGAACTGGTCGAGGTCATCGCGCTGCTTCCCGACCATCCGCCCGTTTCCGTGACATGGCGCGGCAAACGCCGACGGGTCAAAAGCGCTGATGGTCCCGAAAGAATTTTTGGCGAATGGTGGCAGCGTACGTCTGAATGGGCTGCCGTTCGCGACTACTTCATCGTTGAGGACGACGCAGGCGAGCGGCTCTGGATCTTCCGGTCCGGCGATGGTGTCGATGGCGGGACGGGCTCTCACAAATGGTTCGTGCAGGGGATTTTCGCATGAGATATGCCGAGCTCCAGGCGACGACACATTTCAGTTTTCTAAGGGGCGCAAGTTCGGCGCAGGAGCTGTTTGTGACGGCGAAAGAACTGGGCATTGAAGCGATTGGAATTGTCGATCGCAATTCACTGGCCGGGATCGTCCGTGCTCTCGAAGCCTCCCGTGAAACCGGCGTACGGCTGGTCGTCGGTTGCCGCCTCGATTTGGCTGACGGTATGCCGATCCTGGTCTATCCGACCGACCGGGCAGCCTATTCCCGTTTGACCCGGCTGATCACACTTGGCAAAAGCCGCGGCGGCAAGAACAACTGCCTCCTGCATCTGGACGATGTTGCAGCCTATGCGGAAGGCCTTATCGGCATCTTAATCCCTGATCTCCCCGACGAAACCTGCGCTGTCCGTCTTCGCAAGATGGCCGACATTTTTGGAGATCGCGCCTACCTTTCATTGTCGCTCAGACGACGGCCAAACGATCAGTTGCGGCTGCATGAGCTGTCCAATACGGCCGCGCGTTTTAGGGTGAAGACCGTTATCACCAATGATGTGCTGTTTCACGAGCCGGGCAGACGGCAGCTTCAGGATATTGTCACCTGCATCCGCAACAATACCACGATCGACGAGGTCGGATTCGAACGCGAACGTCATGCTGACAGGTTTTTAAAGCCGCCGGAGGAAATGGAGCGTCTGTTTCCGCGCTATCCGGAAGCGCTGCGGCGAACGATGGAGATCGTTGATCGCTGCAAATTTTCGCTTGAGGAATTGACTTACCAATATCCGGAAGAAGCCATTGTTCCTGGGAAGTCGGCGCAGCAATCCCTCGAGCATTACGTCTGGGAAAGTGTACCGGATCGTTATCCGGAAGGCCTGCCGCCAAAGACCCTGCAGATCGTCCGCCACGAACTCGATCTGATCCAGAAGATGAAATACGCTCCATATTTCCTGACGGTGTTTTCGATCGTCCGTTTCGCCCGATCGCAAGGTATTCTCTGTCAGGGGCGCGGATCTGCGGCAAACTCTGCCGTCTGCTACATCCTCGGCGTCACCTCTATTGATCCGGAAACCAACGATCTTCTGTTCGAGCGCTTCGTCAGCCAAGAACGCGATGAGCCGCCCGATATCGATGTCGATTTCGAGCATGAGCGTCGCGAGGAAGTCATCCAATGGATCTACAAAACCTATGGCAAGGAAAAGGCAGCGCTGTGCGCCACGGTAACGCGCTACCGCGCCAAGGGTGCAATCCGCGACGTAGGCAAGGCGCTCGGCCTGCCGGAGGATTTGATCAAAGCGCTGTCGTCCGGCATGTGGTCCTGGTCAGAAGCGGTCAGCGACCGAAACGTCAAAGAGCTCAATCTCAATCCGGACGATCGCCGGCTGGTGCTAACTCTGCAACTGGCACAGCAATTGATGGGCGCACCACGTCACCTTGGACAGCATCCCGGCGGCTTTGTCCTTACGCATGACCGCCTCGACGATCTGGTTCCCATCGAGCCTGCGAGCATGAAGGACCGCCAGATCATCGAGTGGGACAAGGACGATGTCGAGGCGTTGAAGTTCATGAAGGTCGACGTGCTGGCGCTTGGCATGCTGACTTGCATGTCCAAGGCCTTTGATCTGATCCGCGAGCACAAGGACGACGACCTCGATCTGTCGAAGATCACACAGGAGGATCCCGCGACCTATGCGATGATCCGCAAGGCCGACACGCTCGGGACTTTTCAGATCGAGAGCCGTGCGCAGATGGCGATGCTGCCGCGCCTGAAGCCACGGACATTTTACGACCTGGTCGTTCAGGTGGCGATTGTGCGTCCAGGCCCAATCCAGGGCGACATGGTGCACCCCTATCTGCGGCGGCGCGAGGGCAAGGAAAAAGTCGAATATCCCACGCCGGAGCTGGAAGCCGTGCTTGGGAAGACGCTCGGCGTCCCCCTGTTTCAAGAGTCGGCCATGCGCGTTGCGATGGTCTGTGCCGGCTTTACCGGCGGCGAGGCTGATCAATTGCGCAAGAGTATGGCGACGTTCAAGTTCACCGGGGGCGTCAGCAGGTTCAAGGAAAAGCTGGTTTCCGGCATGGTGCGAAACGGCTATACCGCAGAGTTTGCGGAGAAGACGTTCAGCCAGCTCGAAGGCTTTGGCTCTTACGGCTTCCCGGAATCCCATGCGGCATCCTTCGCACTGATCGCCTATGCCTCCAGCTTTGTGAAATGCCACCACCCGGATGCGTTTTGCGCAGCCCTGATCAACAGTCAGCCCATGGGATTTTACGCCCCCGCCCAGATTGTCGGCTGCGCTCGTGCCCATGGCGTCGAAATTCGCCCGGTATGCGTCAACCAGTCACGCTGGGACTGCACCCTGGAGCGGATCGGCAATACCGGGGGTCATGCTGTCCGGTTGGGCATGCGGGTCGTGAGAGGCCTGGCTGTCGCTGACGCCGCCCGGATTGTCGCCGCACGCATGAACGGTGAGTTTGATTCCGTCGACGACATGTGGCGTCGGTCGGGCGTTCCCGCCGCCTCGCTGGTTGAACTTGCGCAAGCCGATGCGTTCCGGCCGACCCTGCAGCTCGAAAGACGCGACGCGCTGTGGGCAATCAAGGCATTGCGTGACGAGCCGCTGCCCTTGTTTGCCGCTGCTGCCGATCGCGAAATGCAACCCATCGCCGAGCAAAGGGAACCCGACGTCAAGCTCCGGCAGATGACCGAAGGCCACAACGTGGTTGAGGATTATGGCCATACCGGGCTCACGCTTCGCGACCACCCTATCGCCTTTTTGCGAAACGATCTGGTGAAGCGCAGTATCGTGACCTGCGAAGAGGCCATGACCGCACGGGATGGTCGATGGGTCATGACCGCAGGCCTGGTGCTCGTGCGGCAAAAACCGGGCTCTGCGAAAGGTGTGATGTTCATCACGATCGAGGATGAGACCGGCCCCGCAAATATCGTCGTCTGGCCAAAACTATTCGAAAAGCGGCGGCGGATCGTGCTTGGAGCGTCGATGATGGCGATTAACGGACGCATCCAGCGGGAAGGCGACGTCGTCCATCTCGTCGCCCAACAACTGTTCGACTTGACCCAGGACCTTTCCGGGCTCGCAGACAGGGACATGGAGTTCAGACTGCCATCCGGTCGCGGCGACGAATTTGCGCATGGCTCGGTCGGCGGTGGCGATACACGCGATCGGGCACCTCCGCCTAAGCCCCGGGACATTTTTGTCCGTGACCTCCATATCGACACGTTGAAGGTCAAGGCGCGGAACTTCCAGTGACGGTCATCTGCTTGCCTGTCGTTTGGTCGCAACCTATCGTGCGGCATGATGAATGATCCTGCACACGATGCCTTCGAGCGCGCAATGGAGCGGTTTGCCGATGGCTATACCCAAGGCCTGTTCGAGGGCCGGACATGGGGCGTGACCGTGAAACGGTCCGCGGATCGCAAACGCATCTGGCTCTACGCCGAACACTTAGCCGGATCCGACATTGTCAGCTTCAATCTCTATCGGCTGCAAGGTGCAGGCCTGGAACTAAAGCCGTGCGAGATGTCGTCCGAAAAGGCCGTCGCCTTCGTGCTCGGCTTCGACAGCACACAGCAACCTGATCAGCCGTTGATGCCGGCCCACCACTCAGCATAAGGCGTGTTTTTGGCAAGCTTGCGATTGTAGTCTGCTGCGGCGTCATCCCACCAGACAAGACCGCGCTCTCCAAGGGCGATTTTGGAGTCCTCGACCCGTTTGCGCGCAGCGGCTGTTGCGTCCTTGTCTCCCCTGGCATCCCGAACGGTCCGACGTGCCGCCATCAGTTCGCTTACGAGATTGACGCGTTTCGTCTCATCAAGGCCGGGATCGCTTTTACGCCAAAGCCTACCCCGGACCACGAAATATCGACCGTCGGGAGTGTCTGGATATGCTCGCTCGTCTTTTGTCATTCAAAGCTGCGCAGAGAATAGGTCCGCGGTCTGGCTGGGATGCCCGCCCAGGCCGCCAACCGCCGTGTATCGCGGCAACACCGTCATCCTCTCTTCCGGAAGTGGCCTCTGGAGATTCTTGGCCTCCTTCCAGTCCGCAGTCATCCAGATCTCGCATTCTTCGCGCGTCGTCAGCAGGACAGGCATGGCCTTGGGATGGATTGGTTTGACGACCTCGTTGGGATTGGTCGTCAGGAACGCGTAGATATCGTGCTCGCCCTCACGCGGCGCTTTGATCGGACCACGGGCACCGGTCCATTTCGTGTGAATGCCTGCAAGCGCTAACACCGGTTGGTCTTCATTCACCACGAACCAGCGCAGGGGCTTCTTGCCAGTTTCAGGATCGGCCACCTGCTCGTACTCACTGAACGCTGTCGCCGGTACCAGGCAACGGTGCCCGACACCAAGCCATTGCTGCCAATGCGGGATCCATGTCTTACGAACATTGGTAACGCCCTTGTCCGGCTTCCCGTCAAGGTGCTGCTCCGGGGTTGGCATGCCCCAGACAGACATGGCCAGTTCGCGTTCACCATTTGCATCGACCCGAACGATCGGGCCGGGACGGTCAGGATGGACGTTCATGGAGGGTGGCAGATTGCCCTCGCGATATCTGGTGATATCGACGAAATCCCGGATGGCTTGCTGATTGCTCGTCAGATTGTAAAGGTTACACATAGAGCCCCTCCCGCTGGCACGAAGATAGACGATCCTGCTCGACTATCAACGCACAGACACCGAACGCGTTGCATCCAGGCGGGCGCCTGTAGTCCCTGCATTACAGGAACCGGCCGTTGGCACGCCGATAGTAAACGTGCTGCGCGAAAGGTCTGCCAATTGCAGCAGACCGGCAAACGAATGGAGCGGCCTTAACGCCTGAACGGCCTGCGCTTCTTTACACTAAATTTACACATCAAAAGCCCCCGAAGGTTGATGTCCAACTTTCGGGGGGCATTTACCGAGGCCGGGGTCCTCGACTACAAGCGGCCGTTTAGCCCGCTAGTGCGTGGTGCTGGATATGAGTGCGTCGATGAGTTTGATCTGCGAGCGATTGCCGCGCTTATATTCGTTGATCAGTATCTTCGCTTCCGCAGTCGCATCCTTGCGCAGAATGTGGTGCTGAGTACACCAGGCATCGAGGACGGACTGGAGCATAGTAAGGTCCATTGGCGGTATTGCGATATCGGATTTATGCATCATTTTCCTCCCAAGGATTGACATCTTTTTGGTGAGAAGCCGCCTCCCAGCAGCCTCCAGCGCATTCAACCGTAGTCTAATGTAATAGGTGCACAAGATAAAAATGTGACATTTAAGTTGAGGTACGTAACCGATTTCTTTCTGCAGCGATCACCAAAGCGTGCGGGCTCATGAGGGTGCAACCGGACCACACACATGATGCGTGGCAAGACGGAACATTGGTTCCGCCAATGGGTTGTTAGCACACAATTGCCCGGCTGTCGGTGCAATGTTCCAAGGAAACAATCCCATGGCTAAATTACTCGAAGACCTCTTCCTGGACACACTCAAAGACGTCTATTTTGCGGAACAGAAGATTGTCGACACATTACCCGACATGGAGCAGGCAGCGACGAATACTCAGCTGAAGTCTGCTTTTCGCAAACACCTTGATGAGACCAAAATCCACGTAACGCGCTTGGAAGCCGTCTTCAATGTGATTGGCGAGGAGCCAGAGGCGAAGACGTGCGACGCCATCCTCGGCATTACCGACGAGGGTGCCGAAATCATGGAAGAATACGAAGGCTCACCTGCCCTTGATGCCGGCCTTCTGGCTGCTGCTCAGGCCGTCGAACATTACGAAATGTCACGCTACGGCACGCTACGCACGTGGGCGCTGGAACTTGGCTATGAAGAAGCCGCCGAGATTCTACAGTCCACTCTCGATGAGGAACAAGCCACCGATCTTGCACTCACCGCGATCGCCACGTCCGTCGTAAACCAAAAAGCCGAAGGCTGATCATTCGTCGGGGTCTGACAGGTGTCAGTCCCCGACTTTTGCCAGATAATCGTTATGTCCAAAGGATTTACATATCTGCTCGCAAGACTGCGGGGGACCGAGCTGTTGGTCGGCTCAGAAGCGCAGACTATTGACGAGATCAAGTCGTTGCTTGTTGAGAACGGCGTGCCAATTGAGAGCGGCTTGGCCGAGCTTCACCAGGTCGGGAAATTGAAAATCGGCAAACAGACCTCTGAAGGACTGATCGAGACGATTCTTTTGGTGAAGCCATACAAAGGCGCTGAAGGATCGGGGGCGGACGATCCCGCAAGCCTACCGCAGAACAAACAGGAAACAAAATTATGAGCGCTCGTAAGGGAGAACTGACTGCGGCTGACATTGACCGCGGTTGGCCATTTCAAATCGCGCTGGATGGCGCTCTTTGCACGGGCCAGCACAGCGCGGTCCAGGCCGAATTCTGCAAGGGCCTTTCGCGGTGTGTGCGCGGCCATTCTCTGTTCCACGATGACAAAACGTTCATCGTTCAGTGCTTTTCGCTGAAAGAGGATGCCGAAAAATTCATGAACCGTTTTGGTGGCGAGTGGTTTGATCCACGAGAGCGTGGTCGAGGAAACCAATGGAATAAATGCCCCAAGGTAAAATTTGCCGGACGATAAATGTGAGCGGGAACGATCCTGTACTTAAGCAACTTGTACTGGAAACGAAGGCAAGATCAGATCGTTGGAGGTATTTGGAGCCATCATATCGCAATGATGGAGGGCCCTTAATTAGCTCGCCCTAAATACGACTTGCGAGTGTGCAAAGTCCGACCTGCACAGAGGACGTCCCATGAAGAACTGGCTTTCAAACAGAGCATGCGCTCCCCGCATTTTTGCAGCAGCGACGTTTTCATTCGCCGTACCAGCCCAAGCTGAATGTCGCTCAGCCCTCAACAACCCCGAATGGCCCAGGATCGCACACTCAGTTGCCGCACTGCAATTGTGCGAACAAATACCGGTCGGCCCCAATCATACCGCCAGATTTCAAGTTATTTCGGTGGACATGTGCTCCTTTCCGAGTGGCATCGATTCCGTAACGGCCAGAGCGTTGCTGACCTGCGAATCCGGCGCGGACTCGCTGATCCAGATACCTTCACTTGACAGTGAGGTCTTGGCGACAGTGACTTTTGACACCAAAGCATGTCGTCTTGTGGATTCTGATCTTCAAATCAGCGGTGAGATTGGAGCACTCATGTCTGGCCTAGAAGACACGCAGCAAACTGCTCGCGCCTGGGCCCAGTCCGAATTATCGCACCTGTGCGCATTACAGCGATGAAGCGCAGTGTTCGGCCTATTGATAAGGGTGATGCCTGAGAGTTCCTTGGGACCGGCTACCGTCTGGTGTCTTGGCGACAAATCGGTTAGCGCTGCGATTGTGTTTTTAGCCGCAAATCACACTTGAACCCCAACATTGGTTCGATTAACTCAGAATCGGGTTTGTCGGAGGGATTAACCGGATGGGCACTGGGACAAATCGTACGCTGCTTATCCTTGAGGATGAGCCTTTCATCGCGCTCGATGTGGCGGACGCTCTCCGCAACACGGCCTATAATGTTGTGACGCTGAGATCATGCTCCGACGCGAAGAATTGGCTGCAAATTCAAACGCCTGCAGTGGCGATTTTAGATATCAGTCTGCAGGACGGCGAATGTGCCGAAGTCGCTGCGACCCTTGTTGAACGACAGGTGCCGTTTGTCGTCCACTCGGGTTACGTCGATGGGGCAAGCGAAGTGTTTTCGCATGGCAGATGGATCGATAAGCCGACGCAGCCGCATGCCCTATTGGATGCTGTGAATGCTTTGAATCCCGTACACTGAAATTCGCCGGCGTTTGATGCGATGGCAACCATTTGGCACGCGCACGCCATCTCTACACACGGAAACTGAGGGGATCAGACCGAACTCCTAGATGCAGTGGCCCTCAATGAAGCCGTTTGGCTTGCAGGATGATTTCGACCGATCCATCAACGGAACATCCTCAAAGCTTTGGGGAAGCGATCAGATGGTGATTTCGCTGTTTTCGGTTCGTGTTAAGAGATACCGGATGCCCTTGGTGTTCATGACCTAAATGTCCTGACTTTTCTCAGTGACCACATTTCTCCCAGTTTTGGCGTCCCTGTCGGCGATTGCCCATTCAGTCCCCGTTTTGGTTTGAGCTGGCTCCGCCATCTCAATAATGTCCATCTCAGCCGTAAAGTTCGTCCCGTCATTCCTTTGGTAGATGAACTCGCCCTGCAGTTGCGACACGACCCCCTTGATGAGACGAGAACCCATTCCCGAGTGCATGTTTTCGCGGTCGAACCCCACACCGTTGTCACTGATGACCAGGCATGCCCTGCGCTTGGACAACGCCTTCAACGTCACGGCGATTTTCCCGCCCTGGGTATTTAGGAACGCATACTTGAGGCTGTTTGTGACGACTTCGTTGGCGAGAAGCGCCAAAGGCGTGGCCGTGTCGGCCGAGACATCGATGTCCTCAATGGCATATTCGACTTCGACTGAGGCCCCGTAGGACTTGACGAGCATATCGACCACCGCAGTGAGGAGATGCTTAGCCGACACCTTTGCGTATTGATCACGACTGTAAATCTGCTCGTGGACGGCTATCATCGCGGCGATGCGGTCGAACAGGGACTTCTGCACTTCCGAAGGCAGCTGCTGCATCCTAATCAGCGACTGCACAGACTGGAGGTTGTTTTTGACGCGGTGATGGATTTCCCGAAGTAGTAGCTGGTTTTCTTCTAAAGCTATTGAAAGGGCCGTCGAACGGGCGATGTCTCGCGATAATAGGTGCCTGATCCAGCTTGCAGCCGCGATCAGCCCGATCGCCGCGAGGCACAGCACTCCGACAGCGATCAACATGTCGTTCCAGAAGGACCGCATGCCCGCCTGATATCCGGCGGAACTTACCGCGATGAAATCAGTCCCGTCAACCGACCGATAACCAACGGTCCGGGCGACGCCGTCAGCCGGAGAAACCGCGAAATATGTTCCGGTGGGAGATTTGGGAAGATAGTCCGTGAACAGGACATAGCCGCTCATGTCGAGTGGCCCCCTTGCCAGCGGAAACCGAGCTACGAGCTGGCCATCGCGACGGATGATTCCAACCGTTGAATCGGGCCCCAAATCGGCGGACTCCAAAATGTCCGCGAAAATATCGACCTCGAAAGAAACCATCGCGGCGCCGACAAACGCGCCATTCCGTTCAATGCGGCGACTAAAGACGAAAATCTGCTGACCGTTCTGACGACTGACAAGCAAAGATGAAACGTGTTTCCGCGCGCCCTTTTTAAGCTCCGCGAAATACGGCCTGTCCGTTATCGGAACTGGCTTGACCACAGGATCGGTGGAAAGAAGCGTCGTTCCGTCCCGGTCAACGACATAAGCCTCCACCTGACCAGGAAGGTTTTCCACCGCCTCATTGATGTCCCTTACCTTAGATTTGTCCCCGACGCGGACATCGGAACCAAGCGACTCATCGATGCGCTGAAGGGCTTGCCAGGCGAGGGCGTCAATCCACTTCGCATTGGTAGCAACGATCTTGGAGGCGGCGACGGCTTGGTCCTCCGTCCGTTGCTGGGCGGAGGTCCAGCTTTCGTAGAGCCATAGTCCCAGTAGCAGCAGCAACCCTACAAACATCGTCCCCATGACGGCGGTCGCGGCTTTCGACACGGTCGCCGTGTGTAACCCCTCGAATTTCATAGTCGCCCATCACCCCTTGCGATGCGATCCGTCGCGCGCGTAACCACAGTAGCGAAGCTGTGACGACAGTTCTAGCGACGTGCCGAGGGCGGGAACTTAACCGTCGGCGATCACAAAGACAATCCAAGCCATGGGCGGATAGCGGACGCGGGGCGGTTCGACATAACGCGCGACGACCCGACGACTGGCTCACGTCGGGCACATGTCCCCATGGGCATTCCTCTCTCAGTTGCCTGGCCCCATGCGGGGTCACAAAAGACACCTTCAACTCAACCCCCGCTAATCATTGCCTTTACGCGAAGGGCAAGCGCTTCACTCGTGAAGGGCTTCGTCAACACCTGCATGCCACGGTCAAGGTGGCCGAAGTTGAGCACGGCGTTTTCAGCATACCCGGTAATGAAAAGAACTTTGAGCCCAGGCAACGTTCCGCGCATCGCATCAGCGAGTTGGCGACCGTTCATTCCGTTTGGAAGCCCCACATCAGTCAGAAGCAGATCGATGTCCGTTCTTGTGCGAAGCACCGCCATAGCGGTTGGGCCGTCTCCGGCCTCGATTATCTCGTACCCTAGTTCCTCGAGAGTCTCGACCGCGACCATCCGGACGAGGGGTTCGTCGTCGACGACAAGGATAGTTTCGCGCTCGGCCGCGCGTGGGGCAACGGTCGTCTCCAGCGTTTCGTCGTCAACGTGTTTACCGACAAAACGCGGTAGATAAAGGCTAATCGTCGTGCCTTTCCCGACCTCAGAGTGAATTTTCGCGGTGCCCCCAGACTGGCCCGCAAACCCATAAACCATCGACAGCCCAAGTCCCGTACCCTGACCCGTAGGCTTTGTGGTGTAAAAGGGGTCAAATGCGCGCGCGACCACGTCCTTTGTCATACCTGTCCCGGTATCGCTCACACCAAGCCAGACATACGCCCCAGCCGACAGTCCCGGTTCCCTCGCTCCTCGTTCGTCGAGCATTCGGTTTCCTGTCTCGATAGTGAGTTGCCCGCCGTCAGGCATGGCGTCCCTCGCGTTGATGCAGAGGTTCAGAAGGGCGTTTTCGAGTTGGCCGACATCGACGAAGGTGGTCCACAGCCCGTCCGTTGCAACGGTCTCGACTTGAACGGCCGGTCCAACGCTTCGGGATATCAGGTCGTACATGCCTGAGACGATCCGATTAAGGTCGGCCGCCTTGGGATCTAGCGTTTGCCGCCTTGAGAACGCGAGAAGCCGCTGGGTCAGACCCGCAGCTCGCTTAACAGCGGATTTCGCCCCGACCAGGTAGCGGTCAATATCGGCAATGCGTCCCTGCGTCAGCCGCGTCGTTATCAACTCGAGACTGCCGCCTA
Source organism: Pararhizobium sp. DWP1-1-3 (assembly GCF_049896125.1). Taxonomy (NCBI): domain Bacteria; kingdom Pseudomonadati; phylum Pseudomonadota; class Alphaproteobacteria; order Hyphomicrobiales; family Rhizobiaceae; genus Pararhizobium; species Pararhizobium sp. DWP1-1-3. The sequence continues at coordinate 128,222 of NZ_JAFCTR010000003.1, read as the reverse complement.
TCCCTGCCAGAATATTATTGAAGTCGTGCGCGAGGCCGCCCGTGAGCTGGCCGACGGCTTCCATCTTCTGGGAGTGACGAAGAGCTTCCTGCGCGTTCAGGAGCGCCTTTGTCCGTTCTTCGACATGAGCTTCAAGGGAGGCGTTGAGCTCGGCCAGAGCCGCAGCGGTTTCACGCAGGTTGGCCTCTGACCTGACGCGCTGGATGTGCGCCCACGATCGCTCGGTCACCTCTCTGATCAATGCCAGTTCTTCGTTCGACCATACGTGCGGCACCTTGTCGTGGATTGCCATCAGCGCCGTTAGCCTGCCCTCCCTGATTAAGGGCATGCAGATCGTCGCCGCGATTCCGATATCCTGAAAGGTCTTGGCCTCCTCGGGCGCAATTTCAGCAATATTATCGTTGATGATCAGGGGGAATCCCCGGCTGAGGTTCCAGACAGCAAGCTTACCAAAATCAGCAAGGCTATAATGACCAACGATGGACGGCGAGCCCTCCGCCGCCCAGTCGCCCCGAATTGTGAAACCGTCCTCGTCCTCGTCCATGTCGGCGTAGGCGCAGTTTGAAAGTGAAAGATGCTGACCGACCATTTTTGTCGTAATAGCGAGGATGGCGTCGGCGTCGCGACGCATTCCAGTTTCTCGCGCCAGGTCGTCGAGAAACCGCAATCGGGATTCTGATTGCCGAAGGGCGAGGTCGGCCGCTGTGCGCTCGGTGACGTCCACGCCCGACAGGAAGATGTCCGTGACGTTCCCGGAACTGTCCTTAACTGGTTGACAGGCGAAATCGACAAAGCGGTTCTGGACAACGCCGCCTGGCATTGCATGAACAGAGAAGAGTGCTCCGTCAGCTGAATACGGCTCGCCAGTTTTTCTGATGTCGTCTAGTATTGCGAGATAGCCCTGTTCAGCTACTTCGGGCACTGCATCTCGCAACGACCTGCCGACAACATCCCGGTGGCTGACGAGTTCGAGATATGCCTGATTGGCGTACTGTATAATATGATCGGGCCCCGACAGCATTGCCATGAACCCCGGTGCGTTCGCGAACATCTGGCGATAGCGCTCGGTCTCGGACAGAAGCCGTTGCCGCCCCTCGACCGCTTCCGTCGTTTCCACGACGGTATCGATAATTCCGACGACTGCACCACTCTCGTCACGGATCGGGCTGTAGCAGAACGTGAAATACGCAGTCGCCACCCGACCGTTTATCGTCGTCTGTAGAGGGAAGTCCTCAAAATATACGGCGTCACCGCCCATAGCTTTTTCGGCGATCGGCTTAAGTTCGTCCCAGATTTCCCTCCAGCCGGCGCGCAAAGGCTTGCCGAACGCTTCTTCTTTGGCACCCAGCAACGGCAGGTAGCCGTCGTTACAGATCGCGATCAGATCAGGCCCCCAGAACAGGCACTGCGGAAACCTGCTGGCGATCATAGCGTCGACGGTGATCCTGAGGGCGGGAGACCATTTATCAATTGGTCCCAGCGACGTCTGGTCCCATGGAAACGCGCGCACCTTGTCAGCCATCACGCCAGTGGACGAAGGAAATGAATTCACCGGAATCGCGCCCCGATTAAATGATTGAGGCATTAAATAGAGAAGCTCGAGGCAAATGGAAGAGTGGACAGTTGGGGCATGCACCAATGGCTATGCAGTATTTCTTGCGGGTCCTCTCAGCACGGATGTTCAGTGCCGACGCCAACATATCTATCAGTAGTGCAAGCCTGACCGGGACGCGGCTGGAAATCTCACCGAAAACCGTGTGCCATTGTTGCCCTCCGCGTTAGCAGCATTAAGCTGGCCACCGAGCTGCGCTGACAACGCCCGCACCACTCTCATACCAAGACCACTGAGCGATTGGGAGACATCGAAGTCGTCGGGCAACCCTTTACCTCGATCGGAAACCGCAAGTTCCTGCATTCCTGACTGCTCGTGGTAGGACACAGTAATCGGTCCAGCCCCGTGCTTGACGGCGTTCATCACGAGTTCATTGACGATCAATCCGATCGGTTGAATGAACGCATGCGATATCATACCGTTACCGCAGACCAGCTGGACCGGTGCGCTAACAATACCGGAGATGTCTTCGCAAAGTCGCCCGAGGTATTCGGATGCCAACATGTCACCAGCGACGTCCTGAGCATATGCGTGACGGTGGACGCGGGCCACGGCAGCAACTCGGTTGGCCGCATCTTTGAGTTCGGCAACAGCTTGCGAAGCGTGCGGTAATTTCCCTTGCATGGTCAGCATCGAAGAGACGAACTGCAAGCTGTTCATCACCCTATGGTCGATTTCCTTGGCCAGCATTTTCGAGGTCGCGATCGCCCGTTGTGCTGACAGTCGCAATTCAAGGTGATCCATGACGACAGATGCCAGGTCTTTCAGGTCGTCAATCTGCTTCTGGTCGATGGCCCGCACTTGCTTGTCGATGATGCAGAGGGTTCCAAGGTTGTAGCCATCAAGCGTCCGCAACGGCACGGCAGCATAGAAGCGCAAGCCGAATTCTCCGGCGACGAGGGGGTTGGCGAGCGACCGAACATCCTTGGCTGCGTTTTCCAAGATATATGGATCGTCACCAAGGATTGCGGAGGCGCAAAGTCCAGGATCGCGATCGATTTGTTTTACCGGAACACCGTGGTGCGATTTGAACCAGATGCGATCGGTATCAACGATGCTGACGATAGCAATCGGCACATCAAACAGACGAGCCGCCATTGCGGTGACCCGGTCGAACATTCCGTCTGGAGGCGTGTCCAGGATATCGTACCGGCGCACAGCGGCCATGCGCGAAGCCTCGTTGGATGGAACGATGCTCGGATCGACTTGGAATTGTACCACGCTTGAAGCTCCATTCACGCCTTCCGCCGGCGAAGTCCAAATTCGGTTCGAAGTTATTGCAATCATGACCAAACGTGCGGATTCCGAATGTGTTCCTAGCAGGTTCGCCGCAAACCACGGAAATGAACATTATCGAAGGCACAGATTGGCGTCCCCCGGATTCAAAGATATCGTCATCGGTTGGGACTGTACCGTTCGAAGTCAGTTAATCGATAGCCTTAGGGAGGTCGCGGCTTAGACGGCTTAGTATTTCGTCAGGCGAAAATCCTGTTCTCGCTGACAGATCGACACGCACCTCCGGTCCGAGTGCCTCCGACAACTGGCTATCGTTGATTTCGAACCCGGTTTCGACCCACGATTTCGCCGTTTGTCACGCGGTAGCGTCAGCGGCGTAGTCTTCAGATATACGGGCTAAAGCCAGCCAGTCTTTTTAAAGCGGTAGAAGAGTACGCCGCACAGGGTAACGATGACCCCCAAGACCACGAAGTAGCCATACCTGCTTTGCAACTCGGGCATGTTTTGGAAGTTCATCCCGTAGATACCAGCGATCGCGGTGGGTACCGCAAGAATGGCGGCCCAGGCGGCGAGTTGTCTGGTGATTGTGCCCTGCCGTTGTTGCTCGAGGAGATTGCTGGCCTCGAACACTGAGGTAATGACGTCCCTGAGGCCGGACATCATCGTCTCGACGCGTTTTACGTGATCGAGGACGTCGCGAAAATACGGTTTGGCGTTATCGTCTACGCACGGCAGCTCAAGATGCGTCAGTTTTCCGACGACCTCCGCCATTGGTCCCAGTACACGCTGGAACAGGATGACCTGACGGCGCATCCTGAAAATTCGCCTGATCTGCTCACGTTCGAGAAAAGAAGCGAGCATGTGCTTTTCCATTGCGAGCACGTTGTCTTCCATTTTTTCGACCATGGGCAGGTAGCCGTCGACGATGAAGTCGATAATCGCATGCAGAATGTAATCGGGGCCATGGTTCAACAGGTTCGGCGACTGCTCGAGCTGTTCCCTCAATTCCTTGTGCGCGCGTGCCGATCCGTGACGGACGCTGACGATGTGATGCTTCCCGACGAAAATGCAGGTCTCTCCGTAGACGATCTTGTCGCCCTCCAGATGCGCGGTCTTGGCTACGACAAAAATCTGCTCGCCGTAAACGTCAACCTTAGGGACCTGGCGGCCGTTGAGCGCATCTTCCACTGCCAACGGGTGCAGTCCGAACATTGCTTTGAGCTTGTGCATCTCATCTGCCGTCGGTTCGGCGACACCGATCCAGGCGAACTCGCCGTCTTTCGGTTTGAACGGCTTTTCACCCAAAGGCAGTTCGTCTGCGCGATTTCCGCCGCGGTAGATGTAGGAGGCAACGACTGTCATGAGATGCATGTGCTTTCATCGATTAGGGATCATGGCCAATTCCTGCGGCGGCGCGATGCCCGGCAAGAGGCTCGTGCGTGCCGAAACTTACAGGCAATTAACTTTGAGTTCTCAGGCGCTTAATCAAGGGAGCCGAAGCGCGAACGAGGACGATGGTGAAGCCGCCGATTACTATGGCGAGAGCCGCCTGAATCGCCGATGTCGTTGTCCAATGAAGGATTTCGCGAAAGTAAGCGGACACGGTACCAATTCCCGTTGCTATGCCTTCGATGAAATGCTCGGGGCCATGATAGCCGAGCTCGGCCATACCATGCACCAGAATGCTCCCTCCGACCCACAGCATTGCGGCCGTACCGATCATTGCCAGTATGCTGAGAAAGACAGGCACTCCCACGACGAGCCCGCGCCCGAACGACCTCAGTAGTCCGATGGGCGTGCCAGCAAGCGCCAGGCCCAGATCGTCGGCCTTCACGATGAGCGCGACGACGCCGTAGACGGCCAACGTGATCAGGATACCAACGGAAGCGAGCACCGCCGCCTGCGTATAGATATTGGACGCGGCAACGTTGGCCAGCGTCAATGCCATGATTTCGGCGGACAGGATGAAATCCGTCCTGATTGCGCCTGAGACCTTCTGGTTCTCCAGTGTGGTTGGGTCGGTTGTTCCCGATACGGCAGTTTCGTGGTCGTGAGTGTCATGAGGCACAAAGGCTTCGTAAAGCTTCTCAGCGCCTTCGTAGCAGAGATAGACGCCGCCAATCATGAGCAGCGGGGTGATAGCCCATGGCGCGAAATAACCGAGGAAAAGTCCGGCTGGCAGGAGGTAGAGAAGTTTGTTTTTTAGTGACCCGAGAGCAATCCTGGCGATGATCGGCAGCTCGCGCGCCGGGGAAAGGCCGACGACATATCGCGGCGTCACCGCCGCGTCGTCGATTACGACGCCTGCCGCTTTCGCGCCGGCCTTTGCAGTCTGCGCGGCAATGTCGTCCAGCGATGCTGCGGCCAGTTTGGCAATTGCAGCGATGTCGTCAAGGAGCGCGATAAGTCCTGTGGCCATGTGAGGTTCCGTTAGTTTTTGAAAGGAGATATTCTTTGGTCGCGCCCATGTCCAGATGGGTGACGCCTGCTCTCTGAGAACAGTCCTCGCCGACTTTGTTGCGAGATCCGAATTCAGATCGAAACTTGCTCCCCGATTTCAACCACGCGGTTTGCCGGAAGCTTGAAGTAGGCCGACGGATCGACACCCAAGCCAGCAAAAGCGATATAGAGGTTTTCCCGCCATCCCGGCAGACCGGAATTGGGATTACCGATCAACGTCCAACGCCCGAGGAACGAGGTCTGCATGAGGAACAGCACGTACTTGAAAGTGACAATGATCGTCAGCGTCCAGACCATCAGCGAAATCACACCAACGACTTCCTGCTGACTAATACCGTCGTGGGAGAACGGCCGAAGGGCTTCCCGAAAGGCATAGAGCGGGCTCGTACCGATATAGCCGTAAACCACCCTGAACCAAGAAGGAGAGACACTTTCACGTATCGGATTCTGGGAAGGGTCGGCGGTGATGGCTGTGATGAAAGCTCCAGCGGCGCTTGGCGCTTTGCAGTGCGTTCACGCTATATGGTGCACCGCAGCGTTCGCGGCAACTATCGCATCTGTCTGGGCTGAATGACGAATGCGCGCGGGTTGCCCTGATTAGCTTTCAGTGCTGTCACGTGTGTCCATGGCCATGTCATGGAGCGCTTGCGTGTCTTCGGGATCGTATTCCGCGGACAGGATGACACTCAAAAACGCCGCGCGGGCAATCTCCTTCTTCGTGGCTTCCGGATGCCGCTCCTTTACCGCGGCAATCAGCGCCTTGGGTTTCATACCCGGCGTCGCGAGTTGCCTGATCGTTTCGGCAATGCCTTCGATCTCACGAAGTTCTTTCTCGCGCATGAGCATCTCCGATGGACAGTTGCCTCGCACACATGCCATTTTTGAATGAGAGTTTCATGACTGTGCCAAAAAGGCGGCCCATCATATCGCACTGCCGCCCTGGAGGGCGTTGCCGCCGGATGCGGCGATCAGACATCCAAACAATCTGAGGAGGTCAACCACGTCCGCTTGGCCACGTGTCCTTCGATTTTTTGCCATACACCCGTGCTTGGCGCCAATGGAAAAGTTCTTGGCCTCTTCGGGGTGTGCGTCGAGACGACCGCGAGGGTCGCATCCGACCGGGCGGCACTGGCCACGGTGGATCGCGAGCGCTCCCGACTGTTCGAGATGACCCGCGACTTGTTCGGGGTCGCGACGTTCGACGGCCGGTTGCTCTCGATCAACCCCGCCTGGTCGCGGCAGGCCGTTCGATCAGACGGGTTCCTTTTGAATACGCCCTTCTCGGAAATCATCCATCCTGACGATCTGGCGGCAACCGGGGAGGTCATCAATGCGATGATCGCGGGGAAGCCCGTCCATCAGTTCCATGTCCGCCTTCTCCGAACAGACGGAACGCCGATAGCCTTTGCATGGTCAGCGATGCCCGAGGGACCTGGCAGCGATCTTTTCCACACCGTCGGCCGGGACATCGCTGAGGAGGTGGCCTCCGCCTCCGCGCTCGCCAGAGCACACGCTCGCCGAAATTGCTTAAGGAAAGAACGGCGAGGAGTGCTACGGAAGGCTGATGGACCTGACTCGACAACTGCCCCTCCCGCTCCGACCCGCTGCACTTTTCCGCAGTCCCATCATGGCAGGCTTCGAATGCGGCCTCGTCCATCGCGGTCGCCACGACCTTCTAATCACGACCGGGCACACGGCGGATAGGCGGTTGGCCGATCATTTCCGTATTGTTTGCGAGCACGGACTTCTCACGATCCGTGACGGCCTTGTTCCTGGACATCACGCGCTTGAGCGCCTCGTCGCTGCACGGCACGCGGGCGTTCAGGCGATCTGGGATCTTTCCCACTATCATCGCAATCAGGATCCAGTGCGATGCGCTCGCATCGCGTCCGAGGCCGCCCTTTCGGCGAATGGCGATGAGAAGCTGTGGCTCTGTCCTGTGAACGAGCCTTCGCTCTACCCAATGATCACCGGAATGCCGCGCCACGATGCCATCGAGATGGCGGTCCTCATGGCCAGGGTAGCCCGCGACCATCATCCGGATGTCGGGATCCTAACGAACGACCCCATTACCGGGGTGGGCGAGCGTCAGTTCGAGGCGACGGACGCGATCGTCTCAGCGGTCGACGTGGACGTCGTCGGAGTAAACTATTACCCCCACACGGCGCGAACCTCGCTGGTGAAGGTCCTGCTCGCGACATGGAGGCGTTACCGCAAGCCGATCATGGTGTCGGAGACAAGCTGGCACGACGGCCATCCCGTCCACCACAGTCGGTATCCCGGCTTCAACAAGGGTGGGTGGCTCCGGCACGTGCTGGAGCAAGTCGATGTTGCAGCGTTTCATGGTGCAATCATAGCCGGGGTCTGCTGGTATCCCATCGTTGACTGCCCACCGTGGCACCGGCCATTCTCCGCAGACCGTTGGAGCCATGGTCTCATACGCTCGGACCTGTCGGTTGACCCGGACCTGTCGGTTGAGCTTGCCTCGCTACGCGTTCGCGCAGCGGCTTAGTTTGATTGGAAACCTGACCGGCAGACGCGCGTTATAATATCCATGAGCCACGAAGCTACACCAGACAACGTCGAGCGGACGACTGAAGACGACACTAAACCCGGTGCCGATGTCCGCTTTCTGTTCGACAGAATGACTGTGGAGCGGTTCCGGAAACGTTTTCCCCGCGCCCGGTGGAGTGACTCTCGTCAAACATGGTTTGTGCCAGGCCGCACTGCCTCCGGTCGGTTCACTCGATGGCTGGCAGAAATGGAGGCAGAAGCCGACGCGTTCGGTGACGCGAAGGGCAGGGACGCGTTCGATTTCGATCCGATCGCCAGCATATACTTGAAACTCGTAAGATCGGGCTTCCATATCAAGACTCCTTACTCGAGAACTGTCGTCGACAGGCTCCGGGAGGTTCCTTACTCACGATGGGACAGCGACCGCAAGCTATGGCACGTTCCCTTTCAATCGTTTCAAGATCTCAAAGATCGATGGCCGGAAATCGAGAAAGCAGCACGCCGGAACGAGCCTGAGCAACGCCGACGCCGCGCCGATGAGCGAAAGGGCACCGAGCAGGAAGCGAAGTCGAAAGCGCGGACGGCCGAAAGGAAGCGACGACGCTATCCATTGAACAGCGACGACCTGCCGCCCGTGGGCCGGGTCGTCGCGATCCAGTATGGGCTCGTGGTCTTTGAAGGAATGACCGGAGAGCTCGTTGATCCAGAAGTCGTCGGCGAATTCTACCTCAGCATCACCGACGACCATGTCTGGGGAATTTGGCGGAAACCTACCTTTGAAGAACTCTTGCAGGCGTGGCCGTCGAAAACGCCTCCGGCCCATGGAGCGGGATGGTGGCAGCCGACTATCGAGGAACTCCGGCCGGCTCGGCGGGCGGCAAGCCGGAAGAGGGCGCAACAACAAACGCTGTAGCTTCACCCGGTCGGGCTGATGGCGCTGTTATCGGCGCTTGAGGATCGCCAGGTCGCGGTCCAGGTCACGATTCACTATCATGCCAAGCATCAGATGGTCAGCCAGTTCGACCAAGGCGGCGGCTATCTCTTCTGGGTTCCATCCAGCCTCCACTGCAGAAAGTGCGACATCTGTAAACGGATCGGCCATGGCCTCTTGGCAGCGAAGAAACCGGTCGGGATGGTTGTCGGTCGACGGTGGGGTTATTTGCTTCATCAAAGGGAGATGTCGTTAAACCCCGCACCGTCAAGGCCCCGACCCGGTCTACGTTATAGAAACCGTGGCGAGAGACGTGGAACCTCTCAGTGGTCGTGCCGACTGTTAGAATCTCTTTTAGTGATATTGCCGGAGAGCCAGTAGCGTTTGTCTTCCTGGGAGACGACATTCGAACCAGGCGAGGGCCGGGCTTGGTAGGACGGACGTGGTCGTGATTGGCGAGATTTTTCGGAGCCTCCTGAGACACCGGCCTCTAGGACTTAACACACGCATTCGGTAGTTTTTTCGGCTGGTGAGTCGGTCGGTTTTGGAACTTAGTTGCGTCCGCAGTGTTCTGGGCATGGGACGGTTAACGATCCCGAAGCAGGAGAATCCCATGAACAAACTTCTTATCGCAACGGCTGTAATCGCCCTTTCCGCAACCTCGGTATTCGCACAGGAAACCAAGCCGGCCGCCAACCCCGACGGCGACACCCCGGCAGTCGCGACGCCTTCCGAGCAGAACTCGACCGCACCCGTCGAAGGCGCGAACAGTTTCACCGAAGAGCAGGCCAAAGAGCGCATTGCCGAAGCCGGATATGCCGACGTCACCGACCTGAAGCTCGACGACAAGGGTGTCTGGCAGGGCAAGGCTACCAAGGATGGCAAGCCTCTGATGGTGTCGATGGACTACCAGGGCAACATCGTCGCCAAGTAAGCGCAGTTCAAGAACAAACGAGGAGTAGCAATATGACGAAAACAGTGACCGGTCTTTTTGACACGTATTCAGATGCAAGCTCGGCGGTCGACCAGCTAAAGGCGGCCGGAATCGCCGACGGCGACATCAGCATCGTCTCCAATAATTCGGACGGACGTTACAACGACAACGATAATGACGCTGCCGAAGATGCGGGCACAGGCGCTGGCATTGGCGCTGCCGTCGGCGGCGTTGGCGGGCTGCTGACTGGCCTTGGTATCATGGCGATCCCAGGTGTCGGCCCGGTCGTCGCCGCAGGTTGGCTTGCGGCCACGGCTGCTGGTGCTGTTGCTGGCGCGGTCGTTGGTGGTGCTGCGGGTGGCATTGTCGGAGCATTGACGGACTCCGGTGTCGCTGAGCGCGACGCCCATGTTTATGCCGAGGGCGTCCGCCGCGGCGGTACTTTGGTGACTGCCAAGGTCGAAGATGCCCGCGCCCCGGAAGCCGAGGCGATCCTTCAGCGCTCGAACTGGGTCGATCTTCCTACCCGCCGGACGGCCTATGAGGGGCAGGGTTGGACCTCCTTCGACGACAAAGCCGATCCATACTCGCAGGCGGAAATCGATGCCGAGCGTGCGCGATATGCAGGTCGTGCCTCGTCTCTCTGACGGCTGGTCAACGCTTGTCATGGAACGGGGCCGATACGATATCGGCCCCGTTCGCACGTCACGCCGTCCTCCGATCAGGTCGCCTGCGGTCAAAATTCGTCCCAGTCCGACGCGACGGCGGCCGCTCACTGGTTACCAGCCAAACGGTCCCCCGGGGTACGGACGATATCACGTGGTTTTCCTGTTTAATTTCGCGCCGCAGCCGCATCCGCATGGTTGCTGCCCGTCTTGAACCGACCTCGCGATGCGCACCCAAGCGGCTCGGTTACCTGAAGATTTCGGCACCTGCGGTGATGGAGCGTGAAGCTTTCGCTCCGGGGCGCAGTTAAGAAGCCAGCAAGCGTCAGGGCGGCCACACGGTTGTCATTCAATGATTTGGACGGCATCGACGCGCAACTACTCTAAAATGTTAGACCCCGGCTCAAGGCCAGGCTGGGAATTACGAACAACCTCGCAACGATATTTGCCCAGCCAAACAAACCTCGTGAGCTCGCTACACTTTCTGTACTGGACGGATTTCCATTGAAGTCGCATAGTTTCGTCGCGGAGGTGATCCGAATGGCAAATGACGGCTATAACCATTTTTGTCCGGTGGCGAAGGCATGCGAAATGCTAGAACCCCGCTGGACGCTTCTTTTGTTGTGTGAACTTTGGTCAGGCTCGACCCGGTTTAACGAAATCCGGCGAGGCGTCCCTGGCATGTCACCGACGCTGATGGCCAAACGTCTGCGCGAGATGGAAACGCGCGGTCTCATCACCCGCATAGAAAATCGGGCCACGGGTGAGATCAACTACACGACAACCGCAGTCGCCGATGAACTCGAGCAGATTGTTCACGCGCTTGGCGAGTGGGCCCACCGGAATGTCGATGCCGAGGTGACGCTCGAGAACCTCGACGCGCGACTGCTCATGTGGAACATGCGTCGCAAGATCGACGCGAGGGCATTGCCAAGCACGAAACGAAGCGTCATCGAGTTCACGTACCCTGAATTGCCGGAAGATGAGCGAAACTACTGGCTGATCGCGAAACCCGGTGTTTTTGTCGACTTATGCTCAATGGATCCGGGCCACGACGTCGACCTTTTTGTTTCGGCTGATCTTAAATCCATGACGTCGGCCTGGATGGGGCTTTCCAGTCTGCAGTTAGAAATATCCGAAGGCAGAATCTCATTGATTGGAGATACGGCGATTGCAGCCTCCGTGGACAAATGGCTGGTGCGCAGTTCCTACGCGAGGTGTTAAACCACCTTGGCGTTTGATCCAGAAAGTGTATCAGGGCCGCTACACTTTCTACACTGGCACCTTACCACACGTGGGCGCAGTCTTATCTGGCGAACCAAAGAGCCTTGTGGCCCTATTTTTTCCAGAGGAGGAAGTCATGCAGCCAGCCGTTCCAGTTTCACCGGACTTAACGATCGTTGCGTCCCCTGATCTCAATGCCGTGAAAAATCGACAACAGGTCGCGTGGGCGTCGGGCGACTATGCCGTCATCGGAACCAGCCTTCAGATTGTCGGCGAATCCTTGTGCGAGGCCATCGATATCCGGGCAGGGCAGTCCGTGCTGGATGTCGCTGCTGGAAACGGTAACGCCACGCTGGCGGCCGCCCGACGCTGGTGCGACGTCACTTCAACCGACTACGTACCCGCACTTCTCGAGAAAGGGCGCGCAAGAGCCGCAGCAGAAGGATTGACTGTGACCTTCCAGACTGCCGACGCAGAAGCATTGCCGTTCGAGGACGCATCATTCGACGTCGTCCTTTCCACCTTTGGCGTGATGTTTACGCCGAACCAAGACACCGCCGCCGATGAGATGGTTAGGGTATGCAAACCTGGCGGAAAGATCGGCCTTGCCAACTGGACACCGGATGGATTCATCGGCCAGCTCTTCAAAACGATCGGCAAACACCTGCCGCCGCCAGCGGGTGTAAAGCCGCCATCGCTGTGGGGAACACAGCAGCGCCTTGAAGAGATGTTTTCCAAGAACGGCGCGATTGCGGCGTCGCCGAGGACGTTCACTTTTCGCTATCGATCGCCCGCGCATTGGATCGACGTCTTCCGTACATGGTACGGGCCCGTCCACAAGGCGTTCGCTGCGCTGCCGCAGGGACAGCAGGACATGCTTGAACGGGACCTTCTTGGCCTCATCGGCCAGTTCAATCGCGCCAACGATGGCACCATGGTCGTCGCAAGCGACTATCTCGAGGCCGTCGTGACACGACCGGCAACATAGAAAATCTGGAGGTCGGGGCGGGTGAGACGAGTGATGCAACTCACACCGGAGCTAGTCGAGAAGTGCCATCGGCGTGAGGTCGATCAAGACCGCCACACGGCCTCACCCCTCTGGAGGACGCCGACTATCTGCTATTGATCGACAAGCGTGTCGAACCGATCCCCGAATTCGTGAACCTCACCGGAGGCTTACCTTGACGATCTGAGAACCGGAACTGGAAGACTGACATGTCATTCCGGGCAGATCCCTAAGGCTGCTTTTTATTCCGTTATGGGACAATCTGCACCGCGCTGATAGTCGGCGGCCGGATGCGCCTGTAAGCGGCCTCGACAAACCCGTAGAGACCAAAAGCAAGCAGACCAACGGCAGCAACGGCATAAAGTATTGCACCGAATGGAAGCTGTCGGACCCATGCCAGGGCGTCCGATATTCCCCCCGCCTGATCGGGATCGACCGTGACGGCCGCATAGATGAAAAACACTCCTGTGATGACAAAGACTGAGCCGCGAGCGGCCAAACCGTAGACGCAGATCCAGTCGATCGCAGGTGCGGCCGTGGGCGGGATTTCAAGATACTTTCGGTATCCATGCCCGACACCCTTGGTGATCTGAGCGATCCCTGCACCGATGACAGCCAGACCGACCCCTCCAAGCATATAGCGGCCGAACGGTTGTTCGACCAGCCAAGCACTGACACCCTCTTCACCATTTGATCCGCCTTGTCCGCCAAAGCGCAAGGCCAGGCTTGCCGCGTAGAAAGCCAGGCTGCTGTAGACGGCAGCGCTGATCAGGAGACCGAAACGGATGCCGTAGCCTTTCAGCGTGTCGGGGTGGCGATCGGCGTTCGCGAAGGCCTGTGCCAGACGCCAGGCGATAAAACCAAGCAGGCCAACAGCGATCAACCCGAGCCAGATTCGGCCAAATGGCTGTTGAAGGACGACGTCGAGTGCTGATTTGGAGTCAGGATTTCCGCCGCCGAAAGAAGAAAACAAGGCAAGCGCGGCAACAAGGATGTAGACGACGCCACGTCCCGCGTAGCCAGAGCGGGCAAGCCATTGGAACGGTGATTGGGTTTGCATGTTGCCTCGTCGGTGGAGGGGTCGGGGGAACTATCACTAGCCACGCCTCAACTCCGCCGCAGCCAGCATGTTCCCCTCACTAAGGCAAATTCAGCTGTGGCGGAAACAGCGACTGTCTGTCGATTCAACTCCTAATATAAGAATCTGTTCATTCTTGTGGCAGCCAAAGTCCGCGCAACAGCGGATCTCGTCCGGCCTTGTGCGAAACGACAAGAGGGGCCGCTCTACCCTGGAGCGCGAGGCACGCTCTGCGCCATGCACCTTCCTCCGCTCCCAGCGCCGTCTGAAGCCAGGCAAGCGTCAGGCGTTTCGTTGCTTCCAGCGCGTCGGGTGCCTCGATTTCTGTTTCCTTTGCGTCAAGCCCGGCGATCCCGCCAAGACCGTGCCCAACGGCATTGATCATCAACAGTGCCTCTGCCCCGGGCGCATCGTGAAACGCGTCCGCATGCCATTCAGGCCCGCGGTGTGTGAAATGCGGATTATCCCGCTCGCCACAGACTACAAGGCTGGGCGTCGTCAGCATGGCGAAATCCACGTCGAAGAACGGAAAGCGGGCAGCATTCTCGTCCGTCATATCCTTCCCGCCGCGGCCAGGAGCGGCGAGCAGAATGCCCGCCGAAATGCGAGGGTCGGCGAAATCCTCCCCATTCAACTGCGCACCCAACAGCAGCCCGACGGTGTGGCCGCCGAAAGAATGGCCGGCCGCTGCTATCCGTGAGTAATCCAGCCTGCCCTCAACCGCAGGCGCCTGGCGTTCCACCTCTGGCAGTTGGTCGAGGATCGCCTTCATCTCCTCCACACGCTCACGCCAGAAGAACGGCGCGCCGGGTGCGTCGCCGGGCAGTCCTCCGACGCGGGAGCTCGCATGCGTCGGCTGGATCACCGCGAAGCCGCGCTCGGCCCAAAATTGCGCGAGTGGAGCGTAACCGTCTTTTGACGGGATATAGTTGGAGGGTCCAAAGCCATGCGATAGCAGCACGATGGGCAAGTTGTCGCCCGCCGCAGGTGCAGTCAGACGCAGTTCCAGGGGTTGGCGACCGGGCATCGCAAGACGGATCGGGGTGTAGGCCACCGTAAGGGTAGCGTCAGGCGAGGGAATATCGCCAGCTAGGTCGATCAGATTGTTCATTTGAGATGTCCTATGTAGGGCGGAGCAGGGGTCTACTCAGCGCAGTGGCACGCGTCGCGAAACCAGGCTTGCGCATCCGCACCAGCTGGGATTTTCATCGGCGCTTCCGGTTCGGTTATGGCACGCCACACGGCCTCGGCCACGTCCTCCGGCGTCGTGAATTCTGTGCCGGAACGCAGCGTTGTCAGGTAGTCGCGGACGAATGCATCGTATGGCTCGGGGATCTCCATCCCCATGCGCGCCACCGCATTTTTGCCAAACCCCGTGGTCGGCGCCGAACCCGGAAGGACAAGTTTCGCACGCACTCCGAACAGAGCGGCCTCCAAAGCGAGACTCTCGGTGAAAGCGTTCAGCGCTGCCTTGCTGGCGCTGTAGACGCAGAGTGCGGGCAGCGGCTTGAAGGTGACGCTGGAGCTGATGTTGACGATAACGCCTGACCGACGGATACGCATTTGTGGAAGAACGGCTTTGGTCATCGCCATTGCGCCGAACACGTTCGTTTCGAACAGCTCGCGGACCTTCGCTATCTCGGCGCCTTCCAGCACATTGAGCATGCCGACACCGGCATTGTTGACCAGCGCGTCGATCGGCCCCGCCGCTTCGACCGCATTCATGATGCTGTCCTCGCTGGTAATGTCCAACGCCAGGATTTTGAGTCTTTCATTTTGGGGCAACAGGTCGGTCTGCGGAGTGCGCATGGTCGCGACCACGTCCCATCCTGCAGTCACAAATGTTTGCGCTATGGCGAGACCGAAACCGGATGAGCAACCGGTGATGAGAATGTTTGGCATGTTCTGTCTCCCGACAATTGACTTGCCAAGAGATGGACCTGCGATCCCGGACTTGCTATATTTGATTGTCCGATATGTTTTAGCATGAGTCCGAAACCATGACCGATCCAATCGCCGAAGTCGTTTCCCTGCTCAAGCCAAGCCCGTCAATCTCAAAGCTTGTGACGGGCGGCGGTCAGTGGCTCGTCGGGCGCACGGAACTTGGAAACCCCTTTTATTGCGCCGTGGTCGAAGGCCATTGCCGGATGACGATCACCGGTCGTGAGCCAATGTTGCTGACGGCCGGCGACTTCGTGCTGGTTCCGAAAATCTTCTCGTTCACGATGAGCAGCCTGGAACCGCCGCCGCGCGGAGCGCTTGCCCAGCGTCTTGAGACCAGCCCGGGTGTCTTCCGGCTCGGAGACCCAGAAGCGCCCACGGAGATCAAGGCTATGGTCGGCCATTGTGCCTTTGGATCGGATGACAAGGCTCTTCTCGTCTCGCTGCTGCCAGAAGTCATCCATGTCCAGGGCGAGGGCCGGCTGATGATGCTGGTTGGGATGATAGACGACGAAACGAGAGCCGACCGTACCGCCCGTGAGATGGTGCTTCACCGGTTGCTGGAGGTGCTGTTGATCGAAGCGTTGCGCTCAACGGCAAGCGCAGCGGTCCCACCCGGTCTCCTGCGCGGCATGGCCGATCCGCTGCTGGCGCCGACCTTACGCCGGATTCACGCGGATTCGGGCCGCAGCATGACGGTGGAAACACTCGCGCGGGACGCCGCCATGTCTCGCTCGACCTTCTTTGATCGCTTCCGGAAAGAAGTTGGCGTGGCCCCGATGGAGTACGCGACCGGCTGGCGCATGGCGCTTGCGAAGGAGCTGCTTCGCAAGGATGTTGCCACGGCGCAGATTGCGCAACGCGTTGGCTATGGCTCTGCAAGCGCCTTCAGCGTCGCGTTCAGCCGGTATGTGGGGATGCCGCCCGGCGCATATTCTCGATCTAACGCTGCTGAATAGCGGGGCAGCGCGATGGCGAAAGCGGTCGCCAGACTATATTCCGGTTTTCACCTATCAATATAGGCGGCCAGTTCATCGGGCGTCCCGTTCGGAAAGGCCTGCTTTAGAAAATCCAGGAATGCCGACACGCGAGCGCTCAGCAGGCGTCGCGATGGGTACAGTGCCCACAGCGCGATCTCGGAACCATCTATATCGCCCCAGTGCAGCAAAGTGCCGTCCGCAAGGTCGTGGCTCACCAGCGAAATCGGCAGGCGTGCGGCGCCGACGCCGGCTCGTACCGCATCCCGCACCATGATAAGCGACGACAATGCGAGGATCGGCTCGATGCCGATCTTCCAAGCTCCCTTTGAAGTCGTCACCTTCCAAGTCTGCCGAATACCTGCCCCCCGGACCACGCCGGGCACTGGGTGGTCTCCCGCCGGACGGACGAGCTCGGGGCTTGCCACAACAACGAGCCGGTCGCGCAAAAATACTCGACCGACGAGTGCTTCGTCCGGATCTGGATTGACCCGGATGACCAGATCATAGGCCTCCTCGATCATATCGACGGCCCGGTCTTCCGTGGTGATTTCCAGCCTGACATCCGGATATTTCAGCGAAAAGCCCGCCGCGATCTTACCCATGGCGGTCTGTGACAGAAGAAGCGGTGCGCTGATGCGCAAGCGGCCACGCGGCTTCTCCGCGCCGGAAGCAATCGCCGCCGCTGTTTCGTCCAGCTCCGTTAGCAGAGCGGCTGTGCGCTCATGAAGGGCGCGCCCTTCCTCTGTGAGTTTCAGGTCTCGTGCGCCGCGCTCGAACAGCCGAAGCTCGAGGGCAGCCTCCAATTCCGTAACTCGACGGGACAGGGTGGCTTTGGGGCGACCTGTCGCTCGTGCGGCTTTGCCAAAGCCGCCATAACGCGCGACGAGATTGAAATCAGCGAGGGCAAGGAGGTCCATAAGCGTTCCAACTGTGGGACGGCGCGTCTAAAAAGATGGCCTATTGGACCAACCATGAACCATTCATATTCGGGGTGTCAAGCAACAGCAACCCTGGAGAAATTCCCATGACCATTCTCGTGACCGGTGCCTCAGGCAATGTCGGCGTCCAAGTTATCGAACATCTCATCAACCGCGGCGCTGATGTCCGCGCTCTCGTCCGCGATCCTTCAAAGGCCAATTTCCCGGCGGGTGTTGCCGTCGTAAAAGGCGACTTCCTGGACCCCGACTCCCTGCGCAGGGCCTTTGATGGCGTGTCTACGCTGTTTCTGTTGAATGCTGTTGTGTCCGACGAATTCACCCAGGCTTTGATCGCGCTCAATGTTGCCCGGTCGGCAGGCATCGAACGGATCGTCTATCTGTCGGTGATCCACCCGGACGTCTATGTGAACGTGCCGCACTTCGCCGGCAAGTACGGCGTCGAGCGGATGATCGAACAGATGGACTTTCACGCCACCATTCTACGCCCGGCCTACTTCATCCAGAACGATCTGATGATTAAGGATGCCATCACCGGCTACGGCGTCTATCCGATGCCCGTGGGCGACAAGGGGCTCGCCATGATCGACGTGCGCGATATCGCGGAGATCGCAGCCCTTGAGCTTCTGCATCGCGAACACGCTGCACAGCCGCTTCCGATCAATCGCATCAACCTGGTCGGCCCACAGACGCTCACCGGCCGGGACATCGCCGCCATCTGGTCAGATGTTCTTGACCGTCCGATCAACTATGGCGGTAGCGATACTGCAGCCTTCGAGCAGAACCTCAAGCAGTTCATGCCGCCGTGGATGGCTTACGACATGCGCATGATGGGCGAGCGTTTCCTAACCGATGGAATGCTGCCTGAAGGCGGTGACGTCGAGCGACTGACAACGCTTCTCGGCCGCTCGCTCCGCTCTTATCGCGACTTTGCCTTCGAAACCGCTGCCTCTGCCTGATGCAAGCGCCGTCCACCACTTAAAACAAGGACCGTCATTATGATCTATTCGACCGCAACTATCCCGGTGAATCCGGAAGGCGAAACCAAGCTCTCCAGGGAACAGGTCTGGAAGGGCCTTGAGCTGAAGGCGCGCGATGCGCGCCTCTTTCTCCCGCCCGGCCTCTGCACCCGCTGCGACGTCGTCGAGGAAAGTGCTGCCCACTTCGTTCGCGAAGCCACCATCGCCGGCTCCGACATCAGGGAGATCATCACCCTCGAGCCGCACAGCAAGGTCACCTTCTTCCAGGCAACCGGCCCCCGTGAAGGCGCCATCATCAATGAGCTGTTCGAGGACGAAGCCGGCGCACTGCAGCTGAAGTTCTACTGCTACCTCGGCCTGCGCGGTAAACAACCTGATGGCCTAGAGGAACAGGCCGAGCAGAAGCAGTTCGACAGTGACCAGGGCTACAAATCGGCCCTCGTATCGACGCTGAAGCGGACCCGCGAGCTGCTCGCAGAAGGCCGGCTCTGATTAACGATCGCAACAACCAGTCCGGGCTGCCTCCTGAGAGGTGCCCAGCCTTTCAAACGGAGCATAGACATGACCACATCCACGACTGACAAAACTCTCGCCGCTGCGCCGAAGATCCTGGTGCTCGGTGCCACGGGGCCGACCGGCCGCCATATCGTCAGCCAGGCGCTCGCCCGCGGCTATGATGTTACTGTCCTGTTGCGCTCGCCGGACAAAGCCACCGATCTGATGGGCGCGAAGATCGTTGTCGGGGACGCTCGGGATGAGAAAGCATTGCGTCAGGCTGTTAAAGATCGAGATGCCGTGATCAGCGCGCTCGGCACACCCGCAAGCCCGTTTCGTGAAGTCACCCTTCTCTCAACCGCAGCCCGCGCGCTTGTCAATTCCATGAAGACGGAACACGTCTCGCGTCTCGTCACCATAACTGGTATGGGCGCTGGCGACAGCGCTGGACACGGCGGCTTCCTGTTTGACAATGTGATCTTCCCGCTGCTTCTGCGCAGGGTTTACGTCGACAAGAACCGACAGGAGGCGATCATCAAGGGCAGTGATGTCGACTGGACCATCGTCCGTCCTGCGATCCTCAACAACAAGCCCGGGCGCGGCACGGCCCGGACACTCACGGACCTGGGCGACTTCCATGGTGGATCGATCTCGCGGGCAGACGTGGCAAAGTTCACTCTCGATCAGGTCAACAGTGATGCTTGGCTGCGCAAATCGCCGCTAATTACTTGGTGATGCACTGGGGCCGGCTGGATAGGCGTCGCCGGACTGAAGGCGGCGCCTCCTCACCTCGCAAGTGCCAGGCTAGCCATGGCACCCTTCAATGATGGGCCGGCATTCCGGCATGATGGTTCACCTTCAAGAGAGCGGCGGCGCGGCAGAAAATGGCATAAAGTTATGCGTCGATCTCTGTCCCATCGGCATCGCCAACTCTGATATAAGTCAACCCAATCAACACACGTCGATCAGCATCGTCAGGAAAGCCCGAACAGCAGGATTGGCGCGACGGCTTACCGGCCAGAGCGCCGTGATGTTGTCGCGCTCAACAGCGAAATCGGGCAACACTGGGAACAGTTTTCCGCTCTTTACCCACGATTCGGCAACGAAACTCGTGCTCATGCCAATACCAGCGCCGGCCGCCATCGTTGCCATGACACCTTCGCTCGCATCGACGACGATACCTGAGGGCGGCACGATTTCGACTTCGCGATCGCCGATCCGGAAGGGCCATCGAAACATCTGGCCCGTGCTTTGATAGCGCAGGTTGACGGTTTCGTGTTCCGAAAGATCGTTAGGATGCATGGGAGCACCGTGTTGGGCCAGATAACCGGGCGACGCATAGCAGCAGAGCCGATGCGGTGAGAGCCGGCGCGATATAAGGCGAGAGTCGGCGAGATCACCGATCCGCACAGCCAAATCGACGCTTTCTTCAACCAGATCGACGATTTGGTCGCTCAGCCGCAGGTCAATCGTCACCTTGGGGTAGAGTTCGCGAAACCGCGGAAGTGCGGGCGCGATCACGTGCAGGCCAATCGGCAGCGATGCCGCAATGCGCAAGCTGCCCGACGGCTCCGCCCGTGCCGCCTTCGCCACCTGCTCGATCTCTTCGGCATCGCGCAGCAGACGAAGCGCACGTTCATGCAGATCGCGCCCCTCCGAGGTGAGCGTCATCGATCGTGTCGTGCGGTTGAAGAGCTGAACACCGAGATGCCGCTCGAGCCGCTGGACACTCTTGCTGATGGCCGAGGGCGAGACGGACAGGGAGCGCGCAGCGGCGGTGTAGCTTCCAAGTGACCCGGCACGGGCGAAGGCGATCAACCCGGTCAGGCGTTCGAATACTATTTGTTCCTTCATGGCACAATTAAACGGAATCACGCAGCCATTATCAACCCTGACAAACGGTCATATCTCTCTCTTTGAAACGACAGCTTTGAATGGAGGTTGAGATGACTGAGATGATGAAAGCAGTGCTCCTGCACAGATTTGGTGCTCCGGAGGTCTTGCGCTACGAGGACGCACCTCGACCAACGGCGGCAAGCGGCGAAGTTCTGGTCCGGGTACATGCGGCAAGTCTCAATCCGCCGGATCTTTATCTGCGTGACGGCTATCGTGCGCTGCCGCCAGAATGGCAGCCCGATCCTATATTTCCGTTGATCCTGGGCACCGATGTTTCGGGCGTGGTTGCGGCGGTTGGCGACGATGTTTCGGGATTCAGCGTCGGCGACGACGTGTATGCGATGGTGCGTTTCCCGGAGGATCTTATGAAAGGCAGCGGCGCCTATGCCGAATATGTCCGAGTGCCGGTATCTGAACTGGCGTTGAAGCCGGCAGGGATTGATCATGTTCAGGCGGCCGGGGCGCCCATGTCACTGCTGACGGCCTGGCAGTTTTTGGTTGACCTCGGCCATGACGCAGCAAACCCCTTCCAGCAGTTCCGTCATGCGCCAATCCCGCTCGATGGCAAAACGGTGTTGGTGAACGGCGCTGGAGGCGGCGTTGGACATCTGGTGGCCCAGGTGGCGAAGTGGAAAGGGGCGCGCGTAGTCGCTGTCGCGTCCGGCAAGCATGAGGCACTGCTGCGTGAACTGGGCGCAGACGCCTTCATCGATTACACCAGATCGGCCGCAGAAACGGTCGCAGAGGATGTCGATCTCGTAGTCGATGCCGTCGGCGGTGCGAACATGGAACGCTGGTTGACGGTCCTCAAGCCGGGCGGAGCTCTGTATCTCGTCAATCCTCTGGGGTTTTCGGGCCATGATAACGCGGCAATGCGCGGTATCACGGTTTCCTCGACACAGGTTCGCTCCAGCGGCGCGCAGTTGGCCGAGGCTGGTCTCTTGCTGGAGAACGGCACGATCCGTGTCGTCGTTGACAGCACCTATCCGTTGGCAGACACCGCGATTGCGCATCAGCGTGCCTCTCTCGGCGGCGTTCAGGGCAAGATCGTGCTCGTCGTTTCCTGATCACTGGGGCGCCGATTGCAAGCAAACCGACGATCAGGGCCACCATAAGGAATGCCTCATGCTCATCGTGACCGGATATGTGCAGGTCGAGCCCTCTGAGCTCTCGCAATTTTATAATGAGTTTCGCGTTCTCGCGACGGCTACGCGACAACGGACCGGCAACCTCTCCTATGATGGCGCTGTGGACGATCCGCAAGCCGGTCGGTTTCTCGTGATAGAGAGGTGGGAAGATCAGGCGTCGCTCGGCGCTCATCTGGAGGCCGCCGACACGGTGGCTTTCGTCAACCGATGGCGAGTCCGAATGTGGGGCGACATTCAAAAATATGACGCTTCAAAAGGGCGTGGCCTCATGGACTGACGGAGGACTGAACTGATGGGCAGATGCTCCTTCCGCCGGTATCGGAATAATGCCTGCTTCGTGCTGTGGTGGTGCCTACGGAGGCGGTCACTTCTCTTCTTGGGCAGGTTTACGATGGTGTAGCACAATTGGTGAATGCTTAGGAGGTCGGCTCCGGAACAGGAGGTTCCGGATTTCTTTAGTCATACCGCAATGCCGCAATTAGCGCTCTGAGTGCCGGTGGTGATTGTCGCCGGCTTGGATGGTAGAGACGAAACCCCGGAAAGCTCGGGCACCAGTCTTTGAGAACTTGTACCAGCGCACCCGAGGCGATGTCTCCTGCTACATCATGTTCCATGATATAGCCAAGCCCGACGCCGGCCCGCACGGCTGCCAATGGAAGATCGCCGTCATTGGCAATCAAAGGTCCGCTGGTGCGGATCTTGATATCCTTGCCGTTCTTTTCGAATTCCCACGGCAGCAACCCGCCCGATGTAGTCAGTCGATAGCCAATGCAGGCATGGCGATCGAGATCGTAGGGCGTTTGCGGCGGTGCAATCCCCTCGAAATAGGAGGGCGTTGCGACCACCACTGTTCGGAGGTCCGGGCCGATTCTGACAGCAATCATGTCTTTCTCAACGGTCTCGCCGAGCCGGATGCCGGCATCGAAGCCGGCCGCGACGATATCGGTCAAGCTGTCATCGATGTTAACCTCGACCCGAACCTCCGGATTGGCAAGCAGGAAAGCCGGCAGCTTTGGCACGAGCACCATCTTTGCGGCATAAGCAAACGTGGTCAACCGCACCGTGCCGGACGGATTATCGCGCCATTCCGCCAGCGCGCCCAATCCGCTCTCAATATCTGCAAAGGCAGGATTGAGAGATTGCAGCAGCCGTTCCCCGGCTTCGGTCGGCGATACGCTGCGGGTCGTACGCGCTAGAAGGCGCACTCCCAGCCGCTCCTCTAACCCGCGCATCGCATGGCTAAGCGCAGACGGCGACATGGCCAGGATGGCCGCAGCCCGCGTGAAGCTGCGTTCGCGTGCGACCGCAGCAAAAACCATGAGATCATTGAGGTCGTTTCGTTCCATTGCTGCATGATGCTCATAAGTTCATGCGGCGGGCAACGCTGATCCCTGCAGGTCATCAGCGGTGCATGTAGGCATACAAACGCTTTTGCTTCTGAACGGAAGCGAATGGGTTCAATGAAGATCATTTTCGGTGGTTGACACTGGTTTGATGCCGGGATACTTATACGTATAAGTGATACGTATCAGCGAGGGACAGGTGAAGCGCGCAACGCAAAAGGATGTAGCGGTTCTGGCCAGAGTTTCTCAGGCTGCAGTATCAATGGTGCTGAGCGGGGGCGACGTCTCGTCTGTGTCGGCCGACACTCTTGTTCGTATCCGGCAAGCGGTGCGCGACCTAGATTATGTTCCAAACCGATCTGCCCAAGCATTGAAAACCAACCGCACCATGACGGTGGCGTGCATTGTTCCGGACATCACGAACCCGTTCTATCCGTCTCTGTTGCGAGGCGTCCAAACAATTTTGGAGGCGGAAAACTACGACGTCATCTCGATCAATACCGACGGATTGCGAGATCGCGAACAGCACTTTCTGGAGTGGCTGAGGCAGGGGCGGGTGGACGGAGTGATCGGCGTATTTTGGACTGTGCGTGCACCCGAATTTGCCCCACTGATTGAAGCAGGCTTACCTATCGTTCGCATCGAGTCCGCGAAAAAGACGGGCGGATCGCTGGCGATTGATGACATTTACGTCGATGGTCGTTCGGCCGCGCATGACGTCACCCGGTACCTTGTAGAAAAGGGGCATCGCCAAATTGGCATGATTGCGGGCCATGGCGGTCCGGAGTCGGTGCGTGTGGAGGGCTACAAGACGGCGCTTCAGGCCGCCGGACTCGACGCACAAATCGTGGTCGATGACGTTTTTACCGAGGAAGGTGGATTTCGCGCAGCACTGGCTCTTCTCGATGGCGTCCTTAGACCGACTGCGATTTTTGCCGCAAACGATCTGATGGCAATCGGAGCCATGCAGGCGATCCGCGAACGTGGCCTAAGCATACCTCACGATATTGCAGTCGTCGGCTTCGACGACATTTCCGCGTCCAAGCTTGTATCGCCGCCGCTGACTACCGTCGCCCAGTTTCAAAGCGGGATTGGCATGAAGGCGGCAGAAATCTTGATGGAACGCCTGTCCGGCAGAAAGACAGGTGCAGGAACGGTGCTGGAAATGCCGTTTCGATTAATTGAACGCGGATCAGCCTGATTGTCAGGCTGTTCAAAAATCCTTGGAGGAGGAAACTATGAACGCACGTACTCTCATAAAGACGTTTGCCGCGTTGTTGTCGGCGAGCGCGATTTGCAGCACTGCGCTTGCGCAGGACAAGAAGCCCGTATCCTGGTGGTATGAAAACGCTGCACCCGAAAACCAGCAGTTCCTCAAAGATCTACTTGTGAAGCCGTTCAACGAAGAAAGCTCGGATGCGGCGCTGTCGATTGATTTCCGTGGGGCTGAACTCGACAAGCAGTTGCGTATCGCGATGCTGTCGGGCAGCGGGCCGGATGTCGTCTACACTGCTGGCCCGAGTTACGTTGCCAGCATGGCGCAGGCCGGACAGCTTCTTCCACTGGACGACTATGCAGCAAAGATGGGATGGAACGATCGGATCCTGCCTGTGTTCCTTGAGCTCGGAAAATACGACGGCAAACTGTATGCACTGCCCAAGACGTACGAGACCCTCGGCCTTTTCTACAACAAGACGCTATTTGAGAAGAACGGCTGGACACCGCCCAAGACTATTGCCGAATTCGAGGCGCTCGCTGAGGCCATGAAAGCCAAGAACATCGTGCCGTTCGGCGCGGGAAATGCCGATTGGCGTCCCAGCAACGAGCACTACGTTTCCATCGTGCTCAACTCCGTTGCCGGGCCGGATAACATGTACAAAGCACTGAAGGGCGAGATTCCATGGACTTCTGAACCCTTCGTCAAAGCAGTTGATACCCTCAATAAATGGTGGCAGGCCGGATATTTCGGGCCAAATTATTTCTCGCTGACCGGTGAACAGGCCTTTGCCCAAATCGCAACGGGCGCAGCGGGCATGGCCCCCACAGGCACATGGAATTTCACGAACGTTCCTAAGTATTTCAAGGAAAACAATGCCGAACCTGGCTTCGTCGGCTTTCCAAGCGGAGAGGGCGTGGCCTATCCGATCTATGCTCTTGGAATCGGATCGACGTTTTCCATCGCGGCGGGCTCGAAGAACCCGGATGGTGCGGCGGAAGTCGTGAACTATGTATTTAGTGACAAGTTCTACGGGGACATGAATACAGTCTGGCAGGGCGAATGGAACACACCGCTCCGTGATCTTAGCAAGGTGAAGGTGGGCGACGCCGTGCTGCCGCTTTACACCGAGACGATGAAAAACCTGGCGGACTCGGTTAACAAAAACCAGTACGGCTACACCACTTGGACGTTCCTGCCACCAGCGACTGATACATATCTTGTTAGCGGCATCGAGGAACTTTGGCTGGGTAAAACAACCACGGCCGAATTTCTTACGAAGCTCGATGCAACTTTCCAGCAGGAAAAGGCAGCGGGTAAAGTCCCTGCTATCCCAGCCCGCCAGTAAACCAAGACCCTTTCATAAAGCACGATCTGGAGACGGTAGCGGCAGATGCCGCTACCGTCAGCCTGGAGACGAGCATGCATAGACTCTACATTTTACCGACACTTGCCATCAACGCGATCATCATTCTGGTGCCCGCGATGCTCACCGTCACATTGGCGTTTTTCCAATGGGACGGAATTTCTGCCCCGATCTTTGCCGGGCTCGATAATTTTCGCGCGTTATCCGATGACGGCGTGTTCTGGAACGCGCTTACCAACAACCTCATCTGGACAGCAATCTTCTTGATTGTGCCCGTGGCAATGGGGCTATTGGCGGCCACAATGCTGTTGCTTGTCGATCGAGGCCGGACATTTTTCCAGGTCGTCTACTTCCTGCCCGTTATCATCGCAACCGCGATCACAGCGCGGGTCTGGCAAGGGATGATCTATAGTCCGGTCACAGGCGTGTTCGGCCTGCTGCAACATACTGGGCTCCCGATCACCAACCCGTTATCGCAGCCGTCCATGGCGCTGTTCGGAGTGGCGGCCGTCGATCTTTGGCATTGGTGGGGTTTCCTGTGCGTCATCTTCTTTGCAGCGCTAAGGCAGGTGCCACAGGAGCAAATCGAAGCAGCCAGGCTCGAGGGTGCAACCTTCTGGCAGATGATGCGGTACGTTTTGCTGCCCGGAATCCGTCCCACCATAACGCTCATGATGATCATGACGGTCATATGGTCCTTCCTGGTTTTTGACTTTGTCTACATCCTCACCCAGGGCGGTCCGGCATTCTCAAGCGAAGTGCTTTCCACGCTCGCCTATCGCAAGGCTTTCTACGACCTGAACGTCGGCCAAGCTGCGGCAACATCGCTCGTCATCAGCGTATTTGGCCTGATCGCCACGTACTTCTACATCCGAATTCAGTCAAAGGAGACCGAACAATGAGACTGGTCGAAAGCCGTCGCACGTTGACGGTCACCTATATTTGCCTGGGAATCGCAGCGTTCATTGCGCTTTTCCCTATTGCCCTTCTGGTTCTGAACTCTCTCAAATCGGCGCAGGAGATCGTCCTCAATCCGCTATCGTTTCCAAAAACCATCCGATGGGACAATTTCAGCCGAGCGTGGGCTGACGCACACTTCAGCCAGACCTTCCTGAATTCCGTCATGCTGACTGCTACGACGATCATTATGGTCTGTACAACTGGATCCGCAGCGGCATACGTGCTGGCCCGCAAGAAAATCAGACGATGGAAGGCGGTTACAGGATACCTACTGGCGACTACGACTGCACCGATCCAGCTCTTCCTGTTCCCGTTGTATTTCGCCTTTGCACGGCTTGGATTGATCAACAACATTTTCGCGGTCGCTCTTGTGTACACCGCCATCTACAGCCCGTTCGCTATCATGCTTCTTAGGACCTACTTCCTGGCCGTGCCCAAGGAGCTGGAAGAAGCCGCGTTGATCGACGGTGCGACGCACTGGCAAGTGTTCACAAAGGTCATGCTGCCAATGGTCTCACCAGGCATCCTGACAGTCGCACTCATTATTGGGCTTTATTCCTGGAACGAGTTCCTGATCGCCACGACCTTTCTTCAGCAGCAGGACAGCACGACCGCCGTGGTTTCGTTCTTCCTCCTTAGCGGCCAGTACAGCTCCGACTGGGGCGAGATCATGGCCGCCGCTCTCATCATCGTACTGCCAATCGTCATCCTGTTCGTCTTTCTGCAGCGCCGCTTTATTGAGGGCATGGCAGGCGGATCGGTAAAGGGCTGATCCGCGACAACACTTTTAAGGTGAAATCTATGACAATCCCAAACGACTATCTGGAACGCGTCTACGCAGGCGTACTGGGCAAGCTGATCGGCGTTTATTTGGGCCGACCGTTCGAGCAATGGACCCACCAGCGCATTATGAGGGAGCTCGGCCCAATCGAGTATTACGTAAATGAGCAACTAAATGAACCCCTCGTCGTTACCGATGACGATGTAGCCGGGACTTTTACGTTCGTGCGAGCCCTTGAGGATTATGGCATCACGGCAGACCTCTCAGCTGAAGATATCGGCAAGGCGTGGTTGAATTACATTGTAGAGGAGAAGTCGATCCTGTGGTGGGGCGGCAATGGCAACTCGACCGAACATACCGCCTGGCTCAATCTCAAAAATGGGATTCCTGCACCTCACAGCGGGTCGATGGCAACCAACGGATCAACCGTCGCCGAACAAATCGGGGCGCAGATATTTGTCGACGGCTGGGCGCTTGTGTCACCTTGTCAACCACAATTGGCTGCACAACTGGCGCAAAAGGCTGGCAGCGTGAGCCACGATGGTGAGTCCGTATATGCGGCCATGCTGTGGGCGGCGATGGAGGCGGAGGCCTTTCGTTCCGCTGATATCAATCACCTCATCGATACTGGTCTATCGGTAATCCCGAAAGACAGTCTGATTGCAAAGCTGATTGCCGAAATTAGAGATTGGCGCAAAACTGACGACGACTGGATGGTGACGCGGCAGCGTATAGAAGACCAGTACGGGTACGCACAGTATCCGGGAAACTGCCACGTTGTGCCGAACCACGCCCTGATGATCATGTCTTTGCTATACGCCCCCGATGATTTCCAGCGCGCGCAGATGATCGTCAACACCTCGGGGTGGGACACAGACTGCAACGCGGGTAATGTCGGCTGTTTGATGGGAATTATGCTCGGCTTGGAGGGAATTGACGCTGGGCCTGACTGGCGCGGCCCCATCGCAGACCGTCTCCTGATTTCGTCTGCCGATGGTGGTAACTCCATCAACGATGCAGTCCGGATGGCCTACTATCTGGCCAACCTCGGACTGACGCTTGCGGGACATGCGCCACTCAGTGCTCCGAAGGCAGGTGCGCAGTTTCATTTCTCCCTACCGGGCAGCACGCAGGGCTTTAGGTCGCAGGATGGTCAGATTCGTTTGTCTGTCACAAACATTGCGACTGAGCACGGACGAGCGCTTGCCGCACGGTTCGAGGCTCTTGGCCCTGGCCAGGTTGCTGCGGTAACCACCCCGGTCTTTTCGCCCCGCGAAGTTTTGCAGATGAAGGTCTACGATCTCATGGCGACACCGTTGATCTATCCGGGGCAAGATCTCGAAGCGGCCGTCGCCGCAGACGTAAGCAACATAGGTGCGCTGTCAGTGACCTTGAGACTGCGGGTATACGATGAGTACGACAATCTCAGAACCCTCGATAGCGCTCCGGTCGCACTTCAACCCGGCGATAGTTCAGTGCTTCGATGGACGATTCCTGATTTGAGAGGTCAACCTATCGCCGAGATTGGCGTCGCCTTCACTGCATCAGGCAAGCGTGCCGACGGTTGCATCGTCATTGATCACGTTCGTTGGAGTGGAGCGCCGCAACTCACTCTGCAAAGGCCCGAAGGGGAGGGTACCTTTTGGCGCATGGCTTGGGTCAACGGAGTCAGTTTCTTCTCCAAACGTTTTCCGCCGAGCTTTCGCATCTCCCAGGATCGCGGTGATGGGATCATCATTCACGGAACCCGCCAATGGACGGACTACACCGTCGAAAGCGACGTCATGTTGCATCTTGGAACTGCAGGGGGACTTGCCGCTCGGGTTCAGGGCCTGCGCCGCTACTACGCGCTCCGACTTGTGCGCAAAGGAAGACTTCAGATTATCAAAGTCTGCGACGACGTCACCACCATTCTTGCGGAGGCAGCGTTCCCCGTAGAACTCGAAGTCACGGTGAGCATGAAACTGACGGTCCTCGGAACGCGGATACTAGGAGAGGCGGATGGAACTGCGATTGAGGCGTGCGACGACGGCGACCAAGCGTTCCTCGATGGTGGTATCGGTCTCGTTATTTCCGACGGCGCGATATCAACGCCCAGCATTACTATCGGTGCGGCGGAGACGATGATCGCAGACGTGGACACCGCAAAGGAGACTTCTGATGTCCTTCGTTGAGATCAACAATGTCAAAAAGTCCTATGGCGCACACCCGGTTTTGCATGGCATCGACGTCGCCATCGACGAGGGCGAGTTCGTGGTTCTGGTTGGACCTTCGGGCTGTGGAAAGTCCACTTTGCTGCGCATGATCGCCGGACTTGAAGATATTTCGGGAGGGACGATCGGGATCGCGGGGCGAGTGGTCAACCACCTTCCACCCAAAGAGCGAGACATCTCTATGGTGTTTCAAAACTACGCACTTTACCCACATATGACCGTCGCCGAAAACATGGCATTTTCGATGACATTGGCGGGAGCTGCGAAAGCTGAGAAGGCAAAAAGAGTTGGTGAGGCTGCCGAAATTCTTGGTCTCACACCGTTGCTCGATCGCTATCCGCGGCAGCTTTCCGGCGGACAGCGTCAGCGCGTCGCCATGGGGCGGTCAATCGTGCGGAAACCCCAGGTGTTTTTGTTCGATGAACCGCTATCGAATCTCGATGCCAAGCTCCGAGTAGCCATGCGCGCCGAAATCAAGGCGCTTCACCAGCGCCTTGGGACGACCATTGTCTATGTGACGCACGATCAGGTCGAGGCGCTAACAATGGCGGATAAAATCGTCGTCATGCGAGACGGCCACGTCGAGCAAATCGGCGCTCCGTTGGATCTGTATGATTTTCCGGACAACACATTCGTCGCAACATTTATCGGCTCCCCGTCGATGAACCTAATTGAAGGGACCATTCGCAGTGGCGACAAGGGAATGATCTTTGTTGCCGACAACGGTGATAAACTTCCGCTTGCAGATCGTAAACTTCCAGATGGAACCAGAGTAACTTATGGAATCCGGCCCGAACACCTCGCTCTCTCAGATGCGGAGCGCGGGATAGCAACCAAAATCGTCCTCGCCGAGCCGATGGGTTCGGAAACCCAGGTGCTACTGGCGCTGGGTGGTGTGAAGGTAGTCGGCGCCTTTCGGGAGCGAACATCGTACGTTTCCGGGGAAACCATGTACGTGGCGCCGGAATTGAACAAGATTTGCTTGTTCGCCGCCGATACCGGTAACCGCATTGCGTGACTGTATCGTACAAGGGCCGAAGTGAGAACGAAGTGTGGCTCAGGGAAAGCAAGCCGTTGACTCCCTTACGACGATACGAGGGGAAAGCAGGATCGGCCCGTCTATTGCTCCCCGCCCCAATACGGCTCGTATAGCGATTTCCGCAATTTCCTGGATGGGCTGTCTAACCGTTGTCAGTCTTGGCAGAACAAGGGATGCAAGCGGTATGTCGTCGAACCCGATGATCGATAAGTCCTCCGGCACTCGGATGCCCATATCCCGTGAGCATCTAAGAAGCCCGATAGCCTGCTGATCGTTGGCTGTAGCGATAGCCGTTGGCCTTATCTCGACCGGAACCGAAAGGAGTTTTCTGCCCATCTCCTCGCCGGACTTGTAGTCGAACTGACCCTCGACGACTGTGAGCTCAACGTCCTTTCCAAATCGTCCGGCGGCTGTTGCGATCGCATCGCTGAAACCTTTCAACCGCAACAGCGAGACCTCGGTTGTCCTTGGACCGCCAATGTAGCCGATGCGGATGTGCCCGAGCGTTAAAAGATGTTCGGCCGCCAGCCTCCCCCCTTCGATGTTGTCTACCGATACAAGCGAGTGTCCGGCAAGCGGGCGGTCAATCGTCACGCAGACCATGTCTTTGGACAACCGTTCACTGACGAGACTATTGCTGACGGGAGCAATCACAATTCCCGCAGGCACGCGTCCGAGGAGACTCTTGATCTGGGTCTTTTCTGCTTCTGGGTCATCGTGGGTATTGGCAAGCAATACGGAATACCCAACCGCGGACGCCAAGACTTCGAGATGCTTTGCAAGGTCCGCAAAAAACGGGTTGGTTATATCAGGTATCACCAAACCAATTATGTCTGATTTGTTCAGCCGCAGGCTGCGTCCAAGACTACTAGGACTGTAGCCCAGCTTCTCTATCACCTCTTCGACCCGGAGCCGAATGGCTCGGTTCACGGTGGCGTTCTTGCCAAGAACGCGAGACACGGTTCCAAGCGACACTCCGGCATCTCGTGCGACATCTTTAATTGTCGGCTTCAAATCTGTTCTCCATCATTCCCGGCAGGACGAATAACATATGTGATGAAAAGTACCAGTTCTCGCCATGAAACGTTTCATATTGACCTTCAAGATTTTTCCCATTACCAAAATGTAACGTTCTCATAGAATTTATGAAACGTTTCACCGATGGCTGGAGGGCTGTCGGACCAATGGAGGAATGGTCATGAAGATTTTCACTATCGCATCGATTCTTGCGCTCTCTATCACGACAGCGCTGCCAACACTTGCCCAGGCCGCCGACAAGCCCGTTGTCGGTCTCGTCATGAAGTCGTTGGCCAACGACTTTTTCAAGAACATGCTCGAGGGTGCAGAAGCCCATAACAAGAAGCGCGGTGACTACGAGCTCAAAGCTATCGGAATGCAGAACGAGACTGATTTCGAGAGCCAGGTGAACGGCGTCGAGAACTTCATCACGCAGGGTGTCGACGCAATCGTTATCGCCCCGGCGGATTCTCGTGCCATGGTCGCTCCTTTGAAAAAGGCTATGGATGCAGGCATCACCGTCATCAATTTCGACGTCTCGCTCGACGAACAGGCGAAAAAAGACGCTGGGATCGATCTGGCTTTCGTCGGACCTGATAATCGTGCCGGCGCCAAAATGGTTGGCGAGGCCCTGGCCAAAGAACTGGGTGAGGGCGGCAAGGTCGTAATCATCGAAGGCAACCCCGGTGCGGACAACGCCGCCCAGCGGAAACTCGGTTTTGAAGATGCGGTTGCGGCTGGCAAGTTGGAGCTCCTGGATTCGCGCACCGCGCATTGGGAAACCGAGGAAGCCAATTCGGTCTTCTCGAACATGCTGACTGCTCACCCGGACATCCAAGGCGTTCTCGCCGCAAATGACTCGATGGCCATCGGTGTTGTCAAAGCTCTGGATGCAGCGGGCCGCAAGGACATTAAGGTCGTCGGTTTCGATAACGTTCCAGCCGTGGCTCCTCTCCTGAAGGATGGCAAACTGCTTGCGACCGTTGATCAGTTTGGCTCGCAGATGGCAGCGAACGCCATCGACAAGGCGCTTGCAGTCGTCGCAGGCGGACCAAAGCTCGAGGGCTGGATCAAGACGGACATCGAATTGGTGACGAAGGCCAACGTGAAGTAACTCCTGCAAGCGCAGCCGTGCCGGACTGTTCCGGCGCGGCATTTTCCGGAGGTTCTTCGATGATCATCTCACAATCAAACTCGACGTCACCTTCCGCTCAGGGGGATATGACGACGAAGCCAGTTCTTGAGTTGCAAGACATCAAGAAGAGCTTCGGGGCTACAGTCGCGCTTAATGGCGTGAACCTGTCTGTAAACAGCGCGGAAGTTCACGGTCTCATCGGCGAAAACGGCGCAGGAAAGTCAACACTGATTAAAACGCTTTGCGGTATCGTCAAGCCAGACTCTGGCTCGATAAAGCTCGCGGGCGAGGCTTACACACCCCAGACCCCAAGGGACGCCAAAGCGAATGGTTTGCAGGTCGTACACCAGGAATTCAATCTGCTTCCCTACCTTTCCGTCGCAGAAAACATCTTCATCGAACATCTGCCTCGCAACATTTTGGGCGTGGTGAAGCGGCGTGAGATGAACGAGCGCGCTCGTGCAGCACTGGATGCGATCGGTCTCAGCGACATCGATGTGCGCTGGCCAGTTGAACGGCTAGGGATTGCTCACCGACAGCTTGTAGAGGTTGCGCGTGCTTTGATGACGGAAAGCCGAGTTCTAATTCTGGACGAACCAACTGCAACGTTGACGTCACGCGAGACCGAGCGGTTATTCGCCATCATTGGAGGCCTCCGTGCCCGCGGCGTCGCAATCATATTCGTTTCTCACCACCTCGACGAAATCTTCCGTATGTGTGACAGGGTGACAGTTCTGAGGAACGGCGAAACAGTATTTTCTAGTGCTATCGACGACACCGACCAGGATGAGCTCGTTCGCAGCATGGTTGGTAAGCAGCTACAAAAGGAAATGGCTAGTGACGTTGCTTCCAGCGCCGGAAGCGAAGTTGTCCTCTCCCTCAAAAATTTCCGGCATGTTCAATCTCCGCATCAGGACGGCGTATCCTTCGACTTGCATAAGGGCGAGATACTCGGGGTCGCTGGGCTTGTCGGCTCGGGCCGGACGGAACTGCTGCGTGCGATATCGGCAGCCGAGCTCCCTTTGTCCGGGCAATTGACACGGGATGGGAAGGTTGTTGCGTTTCGCTCGCCTAAAGATGCCATCGAAGCGGGAATTGGATTTGTTACCGAAGACCGGAAAGATCAGGGTCTCATCTTGTCCATGACGATCGCCGCAAACGTGACGCTAGCGTCTCTGCAGAAGGTGTCCAGCATGGGACTGCTCGACAGGAACGCCGAAAATCTGGTGACCCAGCGGTTGGGATCGGATCTTCAGCTTAAATATGGAGGAGCCGGCTACAACGTTTCTACGCTGTCTGGCGGAAATCAGCAGAAAGTCGTTCTTGCCAAGTGGTTGGCGCGCAACCCTTGCGTTCTCCTGTTGGACGAGCCAACTCGTGGCGTCGATGTTGGAGCGAAAGCGGAAATCTATGCACTTATCCGCCGACTTGCTGAAGATGGCCTAGCACTTCTCATTGTCTCTTCGGAACTCCCCGAGTTAATGACGCTTTGCGATCGCATCCTTGTAATGTCGCAGCACCGGATCGTCGGCGAAGTTCCCCGACCGGAGTTTTCGGAAGAAAAAATATTGACTTACGCCTACCAGGGCGAACGACGAAAGGCGGAGCATTGATCATGGACGCAGTTGGAAACCCGCCTTCGACAGGCAGCAAAGAGAAGCCCATGACGAAGATTTCGATGAAACTTGTACTTCGGGACGCAGGGATCGGCATCGCCCTTTTGGTTTTGATCGTTTTTTTCTCGCTGAGCACGGAGCATTTCCTTAATCCAAATAACATCTCAAATATCCTCACGCAGATAACCATCAATCTGATCCTGGCCATCGGCATGACCTTCGTGATTCTCATCGGGGGCATAGATCTGTCCGTCGGATCAATGCTTGCGTTATGCGCGGTAGTCGGCGGAAGCGTGCTTACGATTCCTGATCTCGCGGTTTGGCAGGCCGTAGTCCTCGCAACCGTCGCTGCAGTGGCGACAGGCGTCATTTGTGGGTTCTTGAACGGGTGGATCAGCGCGTTCTGGGGGCTTCCGTCGTTCATCGTCACTTTGGGTATGCTCAACATCGCCCGTGGCGCCGCATTGCAAGTGACCGACGCGCGGACGATCTATTCGTTTCCGCAGACATTCAACGACTTTGGATCGAAAATGTTGTTCGGTATTCCGGTCGTTTTCCTGATTGCTTTGGCCCTGGTCGCATTCGCGTGGTTTGTACTTTCCAAAACCGTTTTTGGCCGACTGCTATACGGTATCGGCAACAATGAGGAGGCTGTGCGACTGGCTGGCCATTCACTTATGTTCTATAAAGTCGCCGCGTTCACAATTGCAGGAGCGCTCGTCGGGATCGCGTCTATCATCTACATGGCGCGCCTGAACATCGCGAGCCCGATTATCGGCATTGGATTCGAACTCAATGCAATTGCTGCGGTTATTATCGGCGGGACCAGCCTAAGTGGGGGCCGGGGCACGGTTATTGGAACCCTGCTCGGAGCTTGCATCATTGGTGTGTTGGCGAACGGCCTAATTCTATTCGGCCTGAGCGACTTTCTGCGCCAGATGATCACGGGCGTTGTCATCATCCTCGCCGTGATCATCGATAAATATCGCGAGCGTATCACAGCGGTTTAACGGAGAGCCGAACGGTGTGCCCAGCCAAGGCGGCGCACCGTTTTGCTTCCATGACCTGCCAAGGCAGTGTGATACTTGTTAACCCGGCAAGAACGCCCTCAACGGCCACGCCTGGCGCCCCTTGATGCAGCGGGGCGGCACATTCCAGAATATCTAAATTGATAAATTCGGAGCGGGGCGTACGCGCCAGAACGCGCACTCCCAGCCCCTCCTAAAACCCGCGCATCGCATGGTTAAGCGCGGACGGCGACATGGCCAGGATGGCGGCAGCCCGCGTGTAGCTGCGCCCGTGCGACCGCAGCAAAAGCCATGGAGATCATTGAGGTCGTTTCGATCCATTGCTGCATGGTGCTCATAAGTTCATGCGGCAGGCAACCGCTAATCCCTGCAAGCCATCAGCGCTACATATCCTCATACAAATGAAGGAGAATAAGCATGGATTTGACCAGCTATCGTACACTTGGAAAATCGGGCCTGATCGTTAGCCCATTGGCACTTGGCACCATGACCTTCGGCGCGGAGCGCTGGGGTTCTGGTGAAACTGCATCGCGCGCTGTTTTTAACGCCTATGTCGATAAAGGCGGGAATTTTCTCGACACCGCAGATGTATATTCTGGCGGCCGCAGCGAAGAGATGCTCGGCGGCTTTCTGGCTGACAGCGGTCTGCGTGACCGGCTCGTCGTCGCCACCAAGTCCGGCTTTCCGCGCGGCCAGGGCACACCGCTTTGGGGTGGCAATGGCGCCAAGAATATGCGCATTGGTATGGAAGGCTCACTGAGGCGCTTGCAAACAGATTATATCGACATGTACTGGATGCATGTCTGGGACCGCACGACACCAGCGGAAGAAGTGTTGCAAACGCTGACGGATGCGGTGAGGTCGGGAAAAATCCTGCATTACGGTTTTTCCAATACGCCTGCTTGGTACGTGGCGAAAATCGCTACACTGGCCGGGGTGCATGGCCAGCCAACCCCAATCGGCCTTCAATATGCCTATTCGCTGATCGACCGCGGCGTGGAACAGGACCTACTCCCGGCTGGTTCCGAATTGGGGATGGGCATGGTGCCATGGAGCCCGCTCGCTGCCGGACTGCTGACCGGAAAATACGGTCGCGATAAGATTGCTGATGCCGGGCGGGTCAACGCTCTGCCTGATAAGGCCTCGGTGGCAAGCGATGCCGAGAGTGACGGACGTTTGAACGGCGATAATCCATTCGGCGGTATGCTGTTTACCGAGCGCAATTTCGATATCGTGGATGTCGTGAAGAGCGTGGCAGCCGAACTCGGGCGATCGCCGGCGGAAGTCGCACTGTCTTGGGTAGCGAAGCGTCCCGGTGTCTCGTCTGTCTTGATCGGAGCCAGCCTCGTCGAACAGCTGCTCCAGAATATCGCATCGCTCGAAGTCGTGCTAGACGACAGCCAACTCGAACGTCTGCAGCAGGCGACGGCTCTGCCGCAGCTAAACCCCTACTTTATCTTCGAAATGCCGACGAACCGAATTTTCGGAGGACAGGCGGTCGAGGGTTGGCGCGCCTGATATAGACAGCTTCCACCGCCTTCGCAGTGCGAGGGCGGTGGAGAAACGCTCCCCTGATCGTGTCAAAACGATAGATTGAATTTCACGTTTCTTCTGGGCATCACGTTAGAGGCGAGAGACACAGTTGATCCGAGGCAACTCCGGGCATCCGTGACGTCAATCAGAGAACGCATGTGGCAAAAGGTGTCTACCGCCTATTCCGTCCCGCGTTGTTGGGTCGATATCGGACACTCAGAGTGTCCCCATTTGGGACCTCCTTACGACAACGGATCTTTCTTCGCCGGTAGTCTGATTGGTAAAATGTAAGCAATCCTACGGGATTACTGTCACCGCCATCCCCTCGAACGAACTGGCGCGCGATAGGTGCAAATCGGCAGCATTGCTCTTGTCTTCCTGTTCTCTAGGCCATGCAGTGGAAGGCCTTACACTGGAAGCATCGGAGGGCAGTCCGATCAGCGATCGTTGGTATTAAAACGGTGGCGACACGCACTGAGCTCGCACAAGCCATCTCGTGTGGACACCATCTTCGTTTCGCGTCCTTCATCGAATGCGCAGAAACCTATATCTGCGACGTAGCGGTCATAAAGCGTCAAGCCTGGCGACCTGCTTGATGGATAGCGCACGATAATCGCACCCTTAGCGTCGATCCTTTCATTAACTTGGGCACAAGATTGATCCTGTCCGTTTAAGCGATCGATCGCAGACGCTGAAAGCGGTATGAGTGCCGCAACGACACATAGGCAGCGTCCGTACCATAAGAGCATTTCAAGTCTGGTCATTGTCGCGCCCCTAGCTACAGAATTCAGTAATTTGCTAATTTGTGATCGTAGCTTGCTTTTTCCTTGATCCGGGGGAGATCCAGGAAGCTGGCGTGAGTTGTGGTAAGAAACAGTATGGAGTCTGCGGGCGCGCAGAGCTGGGTCAGAAATTTTGGTCAAAATTCAGTCAGCCTTCGTTCGTCCGGCCCGGCGGAAAGACCCCCATTCAAGAAGGCTGGCCGCCGTGCGGTGGGCATTTGACGGGTGACATCGATCCTTGAGGGCTCGCCAGCGCTCCCTTCGGCTGATAGCAATTTACGCGTGGTCTCTTGTCAAGCGAAGATCGATCTCACGGTCCATAAAGCTCCATTCAATGGTCGATCTTAATTGGCCGAGCATCTCCTCAAATGCCGCCTCGTCCGTAGGCGCGTAATCGAGAAATCCTAAAAAATCGAAAGGGGCTTCAGTTCCCATGTCTCTGCAATGAAGCAGCCGTCGGGCAACAGCTGGGAGATAACGGAGTCCGATCGCAATATGGTGTGACTGTTCCTCAAGGATGGAGCGGCGTTCATCTTGTGCGAGGGCCCACCAATTCGCGTTTTTGCGTAAGAGAATTAGCGCTGCATTGGTCGCCTCAGCCCGGCCGATGGGGGCCTGCTTTTCAACCAGTTCGAGCTTTTCCGAACGGGTTGTGTATCGTTCATTTGTTGCGACCCCGCGGAGTACCCAAGCGGCATCGGTTGAAATCACCGGTCGATTGCCGGAAATCATTGCCAACCGGGAAACTAATGCTATGGGGGAACCCCGAAGAGTGCAATGGGAGGTGACCGACCATTCGCCTGTGTAGCCGCCAACAAATGTCGTGGTTCTCCGATCTATTGTGTCCGTTTTATCAACATCCGTCATTGTATCTCCCAGTAGTTCAATGCCGATGCGGCAAGAAACCACCTTGCCGCTGGACAAGCACCGCATCATTTCTTGCTTCCTCGGAGCAGGAGATATTACAGACGAAACCATATTTCTTTCGAAAAGGACCGGTCGCGTCGTTACAGATCCTAACGCAACATGATGGGGAGCCCCGTCATAGTTTATGCCACCTTGATCTTCTGACGACCACAGAAGCCCCTTTGCAGGCGTCCCCGATATGGCATCGTAGTCGGAGAACGAACGGCTTTTTCGCTCCTGGATACGGTAGTTGCGCCGGTCGTCCCACGACATTTTTGCTCCTCCCGAGCTGTTTCGTCGGTTCAGACGAGATATCAGAAGACCTGTCTGAGCAGGTGCGGATCCTTGGCTACGCTTGCTGAAATGGCGCCGTAGCTCATCGGTAAATGAACGCATTTTCTCTTCGAACAAGGCTACAGCGGCGGTGACCTGCTTCCGCGCGGCGGTCACCACCATCTTCTTGTTACGGGCGAGGGTCATTTCCTGGACCGTCAGCTTCGCGGCTGCGAGCGTTCGAGAATTGAGGCGATATCCTTGGTGTCGATCTGAGCGCCGATCCGCATGCGCTCGAGAATTTCTTGCCGGGAGCCGACGTCGGCTGCGACGAGCGCCTTCATCACAGTGAACGAAGCGCGCCTTGCGTAGGATTTCCTCCGATCCTTTCAGGGCCCTTGAAAACCCGACGTAGGTCGACAGTTCCAGGGCAGGGAGATTGCAGCGCGCTTTCAAGAAATGTTTTGCTTCGGCCGGCGGGACGGCTTCCATTAGTTTTTCGACCTCGGCCGCCATCTGCAGAACCTTATCAGTCATCTGCTCCTGAAGCTGAAGGATCCGGTTGCGTGCCGTGGAAAGTGCTTGTGCCTTGACGTCGATATCGCTCTTTCGATGTGTCCATTTAGGACGTCCATACGGCATCGGATATTTCAGGGCGGGTAATCGGATTGGTACAATGTGAGCGATCGCACAGGATTCAACGTCGTTGCACTCATCGCCGATTTGTGCAAGCGCCCGAATACATCAGATAGCATTGCGCTGTGCCTGCGTGTCCGTCAGTAGGCCATCCGCTCAGCGATCGTTGCTGTGAGACCTTTCGCGGCAGGCACTGAGCGAACACATCCCATCGCGGGTGGATATTGCCGTGGACTGAAGCAATTCATCGGATTCGCAGAAGCCGACATCTGCCACGTAGCGGTCATACAGCGTCAAGCCTGGTGGCCTTTTCGACGGATAGCGCACGATAACCGCGCCATCGGCTTTGACCTGCTCATTCACTCCGTCACAGGAATAATCCTGGGCGTTCAAGCGGTCTATGGCCGCCGTTGGAAGGGGCATTAGGGCCGTAATGACCCCATAACACAGGAAGCGTGCGTTTATTGAGAATATTTTAGTTATCGTCATTGTCGCGTCCCTTGTTCCTGAATTGAGGAATTCCTGATGCATGATCGTAGCTTCGCTGTCGCGTTGATCCGAGGAAGATCGGAGAAGCCGGCGTGAGTTTTGGTTAGAATGGCCTTGGGTGTATGGGCGCGCATTTAGGTGCGCCGTTCCTGCAGAGCCGGGCGCTGTGTCATTTAGCTTGAGACTGAGTTCGACGAGCCGCAGGCGGCATCGAAGGCTGCGATACCGAGATTGCCCAGGGATTCGGTTAAACTGAATTCCGCTGCTGCCTATCTTGAAGTATACGGCGTCTGTCACCCACCAGGCTGACCGGCACACAATGAGCAAATCGGGTTCGACACCACAGGGATCGTGTCGGATCTCAACGCGCAGACTGGAGGGTTTCACTGCGGGTTTGGTGGCTGCTCAACGGCCATTAAGCGTGGTCTCTTAGCAATCGTATATCGATCTCACGATCCATGAAGTTCCATTCAATGCTCGCCCTCAGTAGCCCAAGCATGTCTTCAAAAGCGGCCTCGTCGGCAGGGGCGTAGTCGAGAAACCCTAAAAGGTCGAAAGGCTTCCGATCCCATGTCTCTGCAATGAAGCAGCCGTCGGCGGACGTTGCCTCGCGGCACATGTTCGAGCAATCAGGGAAATTGTTCGTTCCAAAGGCTCGAACAAAAGTCTAATAGAGGAAAGCCGCTTCATTGGAGGCCCGGCCAGAGGTGTAGAATTCGGCCTGGTTCGGGTCTTCCAGTTTTGACAGTTCCGCCCCGATGAGCTCGAATGCATCATCTTACGAAATCGATCGATATTTGTCCGTTTCGGCGTCGTATCTGGCTGGTTCGCCTTCAGAAAGGTCGCAACGCCTTGAGCGATGACTTGTTGCTCGGCCAGTACCTTTGCCACCGCCTGCAATGCACCCCATCCGCCCGCGGCAGCATCATAGGCTTGGACCCCGTCCGGCCGTACGTCTGGCATCGAAATCTTCCTCAGTGAAAGCGAACCATGCACAGGTGCGAAACTAAATGGTTGCGGCTGCTCAAATTCGTGGGTTCAGTTCGTGACGGTGGTGGAGACCGCGAAATTGTCTTCCAGCATTTGAAACTTCGAGATCTTTCCTCCCAATATCGTGAGGATAATCGCGAACTCAGATATGACCGATTTGCCGGATTTCATCGACAGCGTCTCAATATTACCAACGATGACGGCTCGATTTTCGCTGGAATACTTTCGACCTCGAACTGAGCGGATTCGATGATCTGACGGGTCTCGTTCAGAAATGAGACCCGTCCATTTCGGCCCTGGCATAAGTCTGCCCAAGAAAGTGCCTTTTGATCACCATGAATTTCAAAAATGAGGTCATCATGGAACGCCTCAGCGATCTTGCCGGGGTCATCGCCTCGTCCAATGCATCTGATCAGATCTCGAGCGATCACAACATT
Source organism: Pararhizobium sp. DWP1-1-3 (assembly GCF_049896125.1). NCBI lineage: Bacteria > Pseudomonadati > Pseudomonadota > Alphaproteobacteria > Hyphomicrobiales > Rhizobiaceae > Pararhizobium > Pararhizobium sp. DWP1-1-3. The sequence continues at coordinate 86,427 of NZ_JAFCTR010000003.1, read as the reverse complement.
GTACTTTTGGCTCATCTTGTCTGCTCCGAGCTGCATTGTCTGGGGCAACTTCAGGACCGAGAGCAACTTGGCTATCAGCCCTCCGTCAGATCGTTTGGGCGATACAGTTTTCCTTCCTCGGCCTTGTAGAAATACTGGCTCGCAACGAGCCAGCCCTTGAGCGGCCTTAGGGGCGGAATGCACGTTGCAAGCAAGAAAGGCCCCGTTACAAAGAGCTGGGTCCAGATGGACGCGTTGAACCGCACTTCCAGCCACACTGAAAGCAGTACCGTCGGCACGCACGCGAAACAAATGACGAAGAACGCTGGGCCATCTGCCGGATCAGCGAATGAATAGTCCAAGTCGCAGACCTCGCATTTCGGCTTCAACTTCAGGAAGCCTTCAAAGAGGTGTCCCTGTCCGCATCGAGGACACAAGCCGCGAATTCCCGTCTGTACGGGCGGGAGCGGAGGATAGTCCCTTTCTGCGTTCATTAACTCATCCTTCGCGTTTCGCTTTTTTGGGATATCTACCAACGTAGGTTGGACCGCTCTACCTTCGGAGCAGTTGACCGAGGGCAGGGTTCCGTGGCCGGCCTGCCGCAGGCACATCTTAAAATCCGAAGGCTGTCAGGCCAGGATGATCATCCGGCCGTCGGCCGAGCGGCCAGTGAAATTTCCGATCACCTTCGGCAATCGGATGCTCATTTATGCTGGCGTGGCGATGCCGCATCAGGCCGTCGTCTCCGAACTCCCAGTTCTCATTTCCATAGGCGCGCAACCAGTTTTCGCTGTCATCGCGAAACTCGTAGGCATACCGAACTGCGATACGGTTCCCATCAAAAACCCAGAGATGCTTGATAAGTCTGTACTCCAACTCCTTGGCCCATTTGCGTGTGAGAAACTCCTCCACAGCGGTACGGCCCACAATGAATTCGGCTCGATTGCGCCACCTCGTGTTCTCGGAGTAGGCGAGCGCAACCTTCGCCGCGTCACGGGAATTCCACCCATCTTCCGCAAGTCGAACCTTCTGAATTGCCGTTTCGAACGAATATTGGGGAAGTGGAGGGCGCGTCATGGAAAATTTCCTTTAGACTCTCATTTGCTCCAGGTTTGCAGGCAGTTTGTCGGCAAGCCACCGGAAAACTAAAGGTCCTTTCGGGTGAAAGTTAACACATCCCTTTGAATGCGCGCCCAGCGTCTCATCGCGTTCACCGCACTATCACTGGCCGAATGTCAGTTCGGAAGCGAGACGTCATAAGACGGCGTGAAAATTTGTTAGCGCCACCGAAGCAACCGAGGTGTCGACGCCGGCAGATTGTCCGGCGGACCATGGCGCCTCGCACGACAACTCACGCCGTTTGCCGACGTCTAACAGGACTTGCTCATCGGGAAGATGTAACCGTCCAACTGACACCCCGCTAACGTCAAAGGAAAATTCCTCATGAGTATCAACCGCGAAGAAGTCGAGCGTCGTCGCATGCGCCCACTGGCAACTCCTACTGATCTTTCCAAGGAAGCAAGTGCCGATACGTCGGCCTCGCTGACGACGCTGCTAGCCGATGTATTCTCACTCTATGTAAAGACGAAGAACTTTCACTGGCACATGTCGGGTCCTCATTTCTGCGAATACCACCGGGTGCTGGATGAGCAGGGGGATGAGCTGCTTTCAATGACCGACGCCCTCGCTGAGCGCGCCAGGAAGATCGGCGGCGCCACGATTCGATCCGTCGGTCACATTTCCCGGCTGTCGCGCTTGTCGGACAATGATGCAGATTTCGTGACCCCCAAGGACATGATGGCGGAACTCTGCCAGGACAACAGAGCGCTCGTGGCAGCTATGAGGGCGACGCACGACCTCACCTCAGAACTCAGAGACGTGGCGACAACGAGTCTTTTGGAAAACTGGATCGATCAAGCCGAGCGGCGTGCTTGGTTTTTGTTTGAAACCGGACGTGACGTTCAGTAGCTCCATCAGGCCTCCCAACAGCGAGATCCGTCGCTGATGAACCGCAGCGACGGCGTCATTTCAGTCTGGAAATAAACTTTTGAGGGCGCTACTCGAGGGTACTCAGATGAAAATTGTAAACGTTGAGAAGCCTGTCGTGCGAGTGGTGGATGACGACACTGCGGTCAGGGCCTCTCTTGTCGGGCTCATGCGGTCGAACGGGTTGAATGCGGCTGGATTCGGGACGACCCGCGCGCTCCTCGAGGCGGATGACCTTAGCAAGCCGGGCTGTCTCATTCTCGACGTTCATCTCGAAAACGAATGCGGATTGGAGTTCCAATCCTATCTCAAGCGGTCCGGAAATAAGACCCCCGTCATCATCATGACAGGTCACGGCGACATCCCCATGACGATCCGGGCGCTCAAAGGTGGCGCGTCGGATTTCCTGTGCAAGCCGATTCCCCATCGAGACTTGATGGAAGCCGTGTGCAACGCGATCGAAGCGGATCGTCGAAATAGGCGGGAGATTGAAGCGTTGGGGGAACTCCACGAACTGGCGGGACGACTGACCCCGCGGGAGCGGGAGGTCATGGACGCTGTCGTCGGCGGATTAATGAACAAGCAGATCGCGGCAAAGTTTGGGATTAGCCTTGTGACGGTGAAACTTCATCGAGGGAAGGTCATGCGCAAGATGGAGGTTCGGACGATTGCCGACTTGGTCAAAAGGGTGGAGCTAATTAGGTTTCGCTAGCACAATCAGGTGCGGGCTTGTTGGCTCACCAATCATTCGGAATTCGAAGGGGCTTTTGTTCTCTGAAACCTTGGTCCGACAGTGCTGCCCAGTAGTCACGCGAAAGGTAGAGTCGCGTTTCCGAGCAATGTTTTCAAGAGTTCTCCTATTTTTGAAGGAAGATCGACGTGGTTCCATCCCCCATTGTCGATGCACGTTAAAAGCGACGGGGTGACAGCAGTGGGCCAGCCGACCGAAGTACTCAACGATCAAACGATAAATCCAATCGAACTGCGCAAGGCTTTCGGCACATTCGTCACCGGCGTGACGATCGTGACCACGCGAGACCAACCAGGGGCGCCCAGGGGAATGACGGCGAACTCGTTCACGTCCGTCTCGTTGGATCCTCCCCTTGTGTTGATCTGCATCGGTAAATCTGCCCTGAGCTGCGAGGCGTTCGAGAAATCATCTTCGTTCGCTGTGAACATCCTCCATGAGGGTCAGAACCAGCTCGCTGCGGTCTTCGCGTCCAAGTCGCTTGACAAGTTTGAGAACGTCGCCTTCGACACGGTACACACGGGCTCGCCCGTTCTGACCGACAGTCTCTCTTGGTTTGACTGCTCAGTTTACAGCAAAATCGACGCGGGCGACCACGTCATCCTCATTGGAATGGTGCGAGCTTTCGGCACGAGCCCAGCAGCTCCACTAGGGTTTTGCAGGGGCAGATACGCCCATGTCAAAGACGCGCTACCCGATGGATGGCTTCCGTCCCAAGGCATGGTCATGGGCTATCTGATCGAGAAAGACGGCAAAATCTTGCTCCGCTCGGACGGCAAAGGAATGTTCGGACTTCCAGTCTCCAAGAAGCGAAAAACGGGAAGTTTCATCGAACTTGCCGGCGGGAACGAGATCAAGGTCATCCCTGAGAGCACTTTCCTTTACTCGGTGTTCGATGTCTCCGACGGCGATCCGGGCTACATTGTATACCGGGCCTCGCTCGCATCGGACTTCGATCCGGCGGCCCTAGCGCCTGAACTTCAATTTTTCTCGATCGACCAGCTGCCACTTCAAGAAGTGGCAACTCACGACCTTCGGGCCGTACTCAGGAGATATATCCGCGAGCACGCAGATAATCGCTTCGGCATCTATATGGACCATCCAGATGGCGGGCGGATCGCGATGCTGGAGTCCGAGATGTCGAGCTCGTGCGTCAACACTGACACCGCACACAACTTCAAACATGTCGCTGCGGGAGTTTGAGCGATGGACAATGCGAAAATTCCTCTGACAACGCCTACAGCCACTGACAACGCGGTCTTTGGAAAAAAGCTCTATGGCGGATCTCATGAACCCGTTTATGGCGGCGCGCTATCATTCATGCGTCGCCGCTTTTCCCGCGATCTGACTGACATCGATGTGGCGATTTGGGGCATTCCCTTCGACGCCGCGGTTTCCAACCGCCCCGGCGCGAGGTTCGGTCCACAGGGCGTTAGACGCGCATCTTCGATACTTGAAGGCGACCCCCAGTATCCATTTCGGAGAGATCCATTCGAAAATCTCGCCGTCGTCGATTACGGGGACTGCGCGCTTGATTTCAGCCGGCACAGCGAGGCCCCGTTTCACATGGAGGCTCAGGCACACGAGATCGTCAAGACTGGAACGACCCTGCTGACAATCGGCGGCGATCATTTCATCACGTGGCCGATGCTCAAAGCGCACGCCCGACGCCACGGACCAATGGCCCTGGTACAGTTCGACGCTCATCAGGACACCTGGCTCGACGACGAAGGACGGATCTCGCATGGCTCATTCGTTGCCCGCGCGGTTCACGAAGGCATCATTATTCCAGAGAGCTCCATTCAAGTCGGTATAAGGACCCACGCGCCTGATACTTGCGGCCTTGAAATCTTGTACGCGGATGATGTGGAGCGACTTGGGATTGACGGCGTCGTCAAGCGCGTCCGAGACCGTGTAGGGGATGCGAAAACCTACATTACCTTCGATATCGATTGTCTCGATCCTGCTTTCGCCCCGGGAACTGGGACCCCTGTCGCCGGCGGCCTTTCCTCACGCGAGGCGCTAATGATCCTGCGACGGCTTGGAACGCTCGACATCGTTGGCGGCGATGTCGTCGAGGTGGCTCCCGCCTACGACCATGCGGATATTACGTCCATCGCGGCCGCCGCGGTCCTGCAACATTACCTTTGCCTTCTCGCAGAAAAGAAAGCGGGCGTGCTTGGTTTTGAGGTTTCGGCTGGTTTGTGGTGACAGGAAACAGCCAAGGAGCCCCGCCAACTCACCAACAAAGCAGCAACCGCATTACGTCGCACCTAAAGCGAAACGTCAGTATTGAATGAGATGTCCATGAAAAGAGCAGTCAGCACGATCGAAGGGTCACGGCAGAATCTCTACATTGGGGGCAGATGGGTAGAACCCCATAGCGGCGTTTACGTGAAGAGTTTCGATCCGACAACGGGAATGCCATGGTACGAGTTTGGCAATGCCGACGCGCAAGATGTCAGCGATGCGGTCGACGCCGCGCGGGCGGCATTCGAAAACCCGCAATGGCGTCGCATTACCCAGACGGACCGCGGAAAGCTCGTTCGAAGGCTCGCGGAGCTCGTTCTTGAGAACGCCGACGTCCTTGCGGAAATCGAGACCCGCGACAACGGGAAGCTGCTGAAAGAAATGCGCGCCCAGATGCGAGCGTTGCCAGACTCCTATACCTACTTTTCCGGAATGGCTGACAAGTTGCTGGGTGAGACCGTTCCCGTCAACAAGCTCGATATGCTGAATTTCACGATGCGGGAGCCGATCGGCGTGGTTGGCATGATCACGCCGTGGAACTCGCCCCTCATGATGCTGACGGGCACTCTTGCACCCTGCCTGGCGATCGGCAACACCGTCGTCATCAAGCCTTCCGAGCACACGTCGGCGTCTACGCTTGCTCTTGCCGAGCTCATCGAGGAGGCGGGCTTTCCTGCAGGTGTCGTGAACGTCGTGACCGGCGGAGGCAAGACGACCGGTGATGCGCTGGTGCGGCACCCTGGACTGTCCAAGATCGTCTTCACCGGGAGCACGACCACAGGCCGGACAATTGCTGCGAACGCTGCCCAGAACCTGATTCCCTGCCAGATGGAATTGGGAGGGAAATCCCCGCATGTCGTGTTCGGAGATGTGGACATAGACCGCACGGTCAACGGCGTCGTGGCCGGGGTGTTCGCCGCTGCCGGGCAGACGTGTGTGGCTGGATCCCGTTGTTTTGTCGAAGCGAGCATCTACGATCGTTTCGTGGAGGCTTTGGTCGAGCGGACCGGTCGCATTATGGTTGGACATCCCATGAATGACGCGTCGGACATCGGTCCGCTGGCGATACCGGAGCAAATCGGCAAGCTCAAGCATTACGTTGCGTCTGGCGTCTCCCAGGGAGCACGCATCGCAGCAGGCGGCAAACAGCCTAGCCGGGAAGACCTCGCCGATGGCTGGTACTACGAGCCGACCGTAATGACCGAGGCGACGAACGACATGACGTTCATGCGCGACGAGCTGTTTGGCCCCGTCGTCGGCATCGTCCCTTTCTCGTCTGAGGAGAAGATGATCTCGCTGGCGAACGACACACGCTATGGCCTTGCTTCAGGGATCTGGACCAAAGACATCGACCGCGCGATGCGTTTCGCCAACAAGGTCAATGCCGGAACGGTCTGGATCAACACATACCGCTCGGCCGCCTTCATGTCCTCGATGGGGGGCTTCAAGGAGAGCGGATACGGCCGAAGGGGAGGGTTTGACGTGATGCGCGAGTTCTCAAGGGTCAAGAACGTCGTCCTCGATTACTCCGGCGCAATGCAGGATCCCTTTGTCATTCGTCTGCGCTGACACGCTTCAATAATCGGAGAAAAAAATGAAGTTCTCAGTTTCCCTTTATCTTGAACGAAAATCACCCCAGATGCAGATGGGGGAGGTGAAGCAGAATCTGCTTGATCTCGCGAAGATGGCAGACCAGGGTGGGTTCGAAGCGATCTGGACTGCGGAGCATCACACCATCGAGCTCACCGTCGCCCCAAATCCATTCACTGTGCTGACATGGCTTGGGCAGCACACAGAACAGATACGGTTGGGCACTGCGACCATCGTGGCACCTTATTGGGACCCGATCCGCCTGGCCGGTGAAGCAGCGCTTTGCGATCACCTCACGAACGGGAGGCTCGAACTCGGTATAGCGCGAGGATCCTACCAGTACGAGTTCGACCGGATGGCTGGCGGAATTCATCAACAAAAGGGCGTTGCCTACATGAAGGAACTGCTGCCTGCGGTCCGCAAGCTGTGGGAGGGCGACTACGCGCATGACGGAGAGTTCTGGAAATTCCCGACTGCGACATCAGTTCCAAAGCCACTACAGCAGCCGCATCCCCGGATATGGGTCGCCGCTCGGGATCCTGGCACGTTCGACTGGGCCGTCGGGCAGGGGGCAAGCATTCTCTCGACGCCTCTCGCCGCCCCGAACTCCGAGATCGCAGTCCTGGGCGCGAAATTTGACAAGGCAGTCGCGGATCATCCGGAGGTGGCCCGTCCAAGGTTTATGATGCAGCGTCGGGCCTGCGCATTTGAAAAGCCTGAAGACAAGCAAGTGGCGATCGAATGCAGCGTGGAATATGGGCGTCTATTCGAAAACCTCTTCCAGAACCTCGGAAACATCAAGAATGGTTTTCCAGAACCGGTCCCGTATGACTCCGTGTCCGGGAAGGAGAACTACAATCCCGAGAGCATCGCACGGAATTTCCTATTCGGCACCCCGGACGAACTGATTGAAAAGCTTCTGATGTACGAAGCGGCTGGCGTCGACCAGGTCAGCCTCGGAATAAACTTCAATCTGCCCGTGTATCTTCAGAAGAACACGATCCGGTTGTTCGCAAAAGAAATCATCCCGTTCTTCGCCGATCGTGAACGACGGGTGAGGTTGGACGCAGCGCAATGATGGAACGTCAATTCGCAACGAAGGATGCGGTGCTGAGCTACCGGATCGACGGTACAGGGGAACGGCCGCTCCTGTGTATACACGGGGTCGGGTCATCGAAGGAAGCGTGGGCCGATGTTATCACGCTTCTGTCGAGCGAGTACAAGATAGTGACTTTCGACTTGAGAGGACATGGCCAGTCCACAAAGATCAAAGGGCGCTACGAAATCGACCACTTTGTCGACGATGCTCTTTCGATCGCTGATGCTGTGGGATTCAAGAGATTTCATCTCGCTGGCTTTTCGCTTGGTGGTCTGATCGCGCAGCGGATAGCCTTGATGCACGATGAGAGGGTCGAACGACTTTATCTGCTTTCCACTGTCGCTAACCGAACGGATGAGGAACGGTCGAAAGTCCTTGCAAGGCTCGCTGCATTACAGAGTACCGAGCGCGGTTCGCACTACGATGCGTCCATGGTTCGGTGGTTTTCCGACGAATTCAGGGAGACCCATCCAGAACTGTTGGCTGAGTTGAGAGATCGCAATGCTCAGAACGACCCTGAATGCTATGCCGCGTCCTATCGGGTTCTGGCGGAAACCGATTTCGGCGGCCTTCTTGATCAGATTCGATGCCCGACACTGATCGCGACAGGCGAGGGCGATGTAGGATCAAATCCTCGTATGGCACAGTCGATGCACGAAGCGATCCGCGGATCGGAACTGCATATACTGCCGAAATTACGTCATTCCATCTTGACAGAGGCGCCTGAGCAGGTGGCCAACCTTATCCGAAACTTCGCAGCAGAGGGTTGACGAACGTGGACGGTCAATTGAAGCGGGATGGCGAGAAAATCCGGAGACAGGTCCTGGGGGACAAGTATGTCGAGCGGGCGATCAACGACGCCGACGCTTTCTCAGCGCCGTTCCAGGATATGCTCAATGAATATTGCTGGGGCACTTGCTGGACCGATGACGGCCTCGATCTCAAGCAGCGGAGCCTTCTAAATCTTGGTATGCTCGCCGCGCTGGGGCGAATGCATGAATTCAGTCTTCATTTCCGAGGGGCGATTAGGAACGGCCTTTCAGAAGAAGAGCTTCGATCAGCGTTGATGCAGATCGCGGTCTACTGCGGCGTTCCCGCGGGCGTTGAGAGCTTCAGGGTCGCGCAGCAGGTACGTAACGAACTTGAGATGGAGTCCAGCGAGGTCCCCAATGATCTTTGAGGAGCGCATCTACAGGATCCGAAGCGGAATGATGAGCAGCTACCTCAAACTTGTCGGCCAGGAGGGGCTGGCGATACAGCAACCCATACTTGGAGATTTAATCGGTTACTTCGTGACCGAAATCGGCGACCTCAACCATGTCGTCCATCTGTGGCGCTTTCAGAGTTACGAAGACAGATCGCTCCGTCGGAGGCGTCTATCGGAAAACGAGTTATGGCAATCTTTCACGCCGCGTCTATCGGCCTGCATTGAGACAATGGAGAACCGAATTCTGACGCCAACTGATTTTTCGCCGTTGCAGTAGAGAGGCCGTGGAGCAACAACAGCCGCATCGGGAGAGGAAAATCCGCTGCGGACAATCTGGGAACAACAACATGACTGAACGGCTTAGAATCGAGAACCTCTACAAGGTCTTTGGCGGTAGTCCCGAGCGAGCGATGTCGCGTCTCCGGAGCGGTTCGACCAAAGAGAAGGTGCTCGCCGACACCGGCCTTGTCGTCGGCTTGAACAATGTCAGCCTATCGGTTCCATCCGGGTCGATATACATGATCATGGGACTATCGGGCTCTGGAAAGTCAACCTTGGCCCGTTGCATCAATCGCCTGAATGAGCCAAGCGCCGGTAAGATCCTGCTGGACGGCGAGGATCTTGTCGCGCTCGGTGAAAGACAGCTGCGGGAAGTCCGTCGCACCCGAATTTCCATGGTCTTTCAGCACTTCGCGCTCCTCCCCAACAGAACGGTGACGGAGAATGTGGAGTTCGGTCTCAAGCTTCGCGGGATATCGCCAGCAGTCCGTCGCCGGAAGGCGGAAGAAATCCTATCGATTGTCGGACTTGCCTCTTGGTCCCATCGCCTACCTCACGAACTGAGTGGAGGGATGCGGCAACGCGTCGGTCTCGCACGCGCACTCGCGACCGATGCCGACGTTCTGATAATGGATGAGGCGTTCAGCGCTCTCGATCCGTTGATCCGCGCTGAAATGCAGGAAGAATTGCTGCGTCTGCAACGAACCTTCCAGAAGACGATCCTCTTCATCACGCACGATTTTCAGGAGGCTCTCAAGCTCGGTACTCGCATCGCGATCATGGCAGACGGTGAACTCATGAGGGAAGGCGAGCCACAGGAGATCGTGCTCGATCCCCAAAGCGACTATGTGACTTCCTTCACGAAGGACGTCGATCGGTCTCGTCTGTTCGACGCGAGAGCGGCGATGAGACCAGGAGAGGTCCAGACCATCCGTGGAAGCCAATTCGCGCTCTGCGAATACGGGGCGATAGCACTGGACAGCGGCAATCGTGTCAAAGGTCACATTGCACTCAAGGACATCGACAGGCTTCGCGCCGGCGACGACATGTCCACGCTTTTAAGTGCTGACTTCAAAACGGTCCCTCCGGACGCAAAACTTCTCGATGTTTCCCGTCTGTACAAATCTGGACGCCCGCTCGTCGTAACGGATGAAGATCAACGCTTCATCGGTACGGTCTGCGCCGAATCCATTCTGAGCCAGATTGCAGCCCTGCCCACCGGATCGGCATCTGCGAGGAGAAACCCCAATGTTTGACGCCGATGATCTTGCAGTTTTCCCTGTCGCTGACTGGATCCAAACGGGAGTCGAATGGCTTTCTTTCAATTTCCGTCCGGTGTTCGTGGCGATCAAGTGGCCGATCGAAAGTATTCTGATGTTCAATCAGGATGTCATGCAGTCTGTCCCGTTCCCGGTAATGGTGATTGCGATCACGCTGGCGGCCTATCTGCTTGCTACACGGTCTACTGCAGTTTTTACCGCTGTTGCCTTGATCGTCATTGCTGGCCTGGGCGTCTGGGTGGAGGCAATGACGACACTGTCCCTCATCATGACTGCGATCGTTCTGTGCACGATCATCGGAATACCGATTGGGATCTGGTCTGCCAAAAGCGATCGAGTTTGGAGCGTGGTCCGGCCAATTCTCGACGTCATGCAGACGACGCCGACTTTCGTGTACCTCGTCCCGGTCGTCATGCTGTTCGGCGTAGGAACGGTCCCCGGCGAAGTGGCGGTCATAATCTCGGCAGTGCCGCCGCTGATTCGCTTTACCAACATCGGCATTCGACAGGTTGATATCGAGATCGTCGAGGCTGGGCATGCGTTTGGCGCCGATCCACGGCAACTGCTCTGGGAAATCCAGTTGCCCCTCGCCATTCCCACAATCCTCGGCGGCCTGAACCAGACTGTTTTAACAGCGATGGTGATGTCGGTCGTCGTGGCCATGATCGGAGCCGAGGGTCTGGGCCTCGTGGTCATGCAAGGTCTCGGTCGGCTTGATGTCGGCAGCGCCGCGATCGGCGGCATCGCGATCGTACTTCTGGCGATGATCCTCGACCGCATCACCCAAGAAATGGCGACGAAGAAGTCCGCTACGAGGACACCCAGCGCCATGAGCAAGGCGCTCAAGCGCCTGCTTTTCCCGGACAAACTAGAAAAAGCGGCAAACCTGTCCTGAGCGAAACGCACATCCAACAACACAAAAAGGGGAATAAAATGAGACGTTTTAACCACTTCACGGTCCTTGCCGCGGGCTTTGCCGCAGTCGGTTACGGGGCGATGGCGAATGATCTTCCAGGAGAGGGGAAAACCGTTCGGTTTGCTCGCGGCGACAGTCTGGGCGCTAACTACATTCAGGACGAGATCCTGATCGCAGGGCTGAAGAAGCTTGGCTACGACGTCAAGCTATCGACCGTCAGCACCAATGTCTTCTTCCAGGCAGCAGCGCAGGGCGACCTCGACGTCGCAGCGGACATCAACATCCCGCAGGAGGTGGCCGCCTACACCCCGGTAAAGGACAGGGTCGATCTCATAGGCGACGGAAACATCGTCGGAGGGGGTACCAATGGATATCTCGTCGATAAAAAGACCGCGGACGAATATCACCTCACAAGTATCGATCAGCTTAAAGACCCCAAGATCGCGGCGCTGTTTGACACGAACAGCGACGGCAAAGCTGATCTGGTAAACTGCGATCCGGGTTGGCAGTGCGGAGACGTGGTCGACTACCAGGTGGAGAAGTTCGGGCTATCTGATACGGTCAAGACCGTTCGCGGCAAATACGAAGTGCTCCTGGCTGAGACATTTGCCCGGTTCAAGCGTGGCGAACCGACCTTGGTGTATACTTGGCAGCCGTCTTGGGTCACCGACACTTTGAAGCCGGGAACGACCACCGTCTGGCTTCCCATTCCTTTCGACGCTCTGCCGCCCGGCATCGAGGCCAAGAACGGACACCTCGTCAAGGGCGTCGTCGGTTGCGCCGGTGGACAGGATCCATGCCGCATGGTGACCGGGTCCTGGAACTGGATGGCCGCCGGAAACAAGAAGTTTCTTCAAGAGAACCCATCCGTCAGGGCATTCCTCGCGAAAACTGTTTGGCCGACCACCACATGGGCCGAGTGGGAATCGACGTTGAACGACAACAGCACTGATCGCGCGATCAAAAAAACCGCAGAAAAGTGGATCGCCGAAAATCAGACCGTGTTCGACAATTGGGTTGCTGAAGCGTCCACGGCGACCAACTGACCACCCACGTTAATCGATCCTCCGTACGCTGGATCCGGGCGGAGACGACCACGATGGCGACAGAGGTTTCGGCGCCTCCCGTCGTGAATGTTAGAGGAAAAGGATTTCAGATGAACATGGAACTGCGACCGAATTGGAGCGACAATGAACTGAAGGATGCGGCCAGCCAGCACCTCATCAGCCCATCGGAAGAGATGGCGAAGCTCGGTCAGGGCGATCGCCCTCTATTCAGCCGGGCCGATGGCATCTACATCTGGGACAGCAACGACAAGCGTCTGATCGACGGGCCGGGCGGAATGTGGTGCGCGCAGGTGGGCTACAACTCAAAGGAAATCGCGGACGCAATCCACGATCAGGCTCTCAAATTGAGCTACGCATCCCCTTGGTATTTTCACAATGGACCTGCCGCCACTCTCGCTCAGAAGATTTCGGAGCTCGCCCCCGGAGACCTGAACCACACATTCTTCACGACTGGCGGATCCTCGGCGGTCGATTCGGCACTTCGCTTCATGCAGTTCTACAACAATGTTCTCGGCCGTCCGAGCAAGAAGGCTATCATCTGCCGGGTGGATGGTTATCACGGCAGCACCCAGCTAACTGCAGCCTGCTCGGGCCGCGCATGGAACAGGCCGAATTTCGATCTGGAATCCGATCTCATCTCTTTCATATCAGCTCCGAACGTCTTCCGTCGTCCGCGTGGCATGACCGAAGACGCGTTCCTGGACTTCCTGGTCGATGAGTTTCGTAGCAAGGTCGAGGCTTTGGGGCCGGAAAACGTAGGAGCATTTCTTGCCGAGCCCCTCCTTGCCTCCGGCGGAGTCCTCATCCCACCTAGGGGCTACCACAAGCGCATTCTTGAATTCTGCCGAGCGCACGACATCCTGTACATCTCGGACGAGGTGGTGACGGGCTTCGGACGCTGCGGGCACTGGTTCGCATCTGAAGATGTCTTCGATATCGTTCCAGACATCATCACTTTTGCCAAGGGGGTGACTTCGGGATATGTCCCGCTTGGAGGCTTCATCATATCCGACGCCGTCCTATCGCGAGTGAGTGGTACCAACTCCAAAGGTAGCTTCTTCACCAACGGCTACACTTACAGCGGACACCCGGTGAGCTGCGCAGCGGCGCTCGCAAATATCGACGTCATCGAGCGCAGGAATATTCTGGAACACGTCCAACATATTGCGCCGTACTTCCAAGCGAAGATAAATGCTCTCGGAGAGCTCCCGCTTATCGGGAATGCCAGGGGGACGGGTCTGCTCGGATGCGTTGAATGCGTGACGGATCCTTCCGCTGATGCAGCCACGAAACTAGACGCCGAAGTCGCTCTGAGGATTGACAAGGAATGCTACGAAGCCGGTCTCATCGTCCGCCCGATCGGCAGCATGTGTGTGTTATCTCCAGCGTTGGTGATCACCCGTGACGAGATCGATCAGATGATGACCATATTGCATGACAGCATCGTCAGGGTCGAAAACGAGCTGCGCTCGGAAGGCAAGTTCTAACTTAGGCGCCCTCGCAACCGATTTAGTGTGACTGCGAGGGCATTTCAATCATTTAGCAACTTGAATATGCGGACGGCGAGTTCGAGTTCGAAGCGTCTGCTGGACGTGTCCAGGTCGAGCTTGAAGAGATCGGTCATGCGCGTCAGCCGATACCGCAACGTCGTGACATGGATACCAAGTCGATCGGCACATTGCTGGTTACGGTAGCCCGCGTCCATGAACGCTTCCAACGTCTCAAAAAATTGCGTTTCGTTCTCGGCGTCATGCTGCAAAACGGGGCCTAGCACCTCTTTCGTAAATACACGCACCTGGGCGAGATCCGCGGATACGAGAAGCATGCTGAGCGGCCCGAGCATGCTTGTCGACACGACGCCGCGCTTTCCGAGGGAGACGGCGATGGAAAGGACGCTCGCCTGTTTCCTAAATTGATCGCGGTATTGTGCGAGGTCGCTGCATACGTCCCCGACGACCATAGTGGGAAGTTCGTGACTGGCGCGTCCCAGCTCCTGTACCAGCCGGTTCATCAGCGGTTTAACAACCTCAAGGCTTTTCGAGCTGCCGACGGGAAGTATAAAGATCATCGCATCCGGGCGGGCTATCACGACGGCTCTAGGGTCAATATGCTCGGCCAAAAACGATAGTCCGCGCAACATGCTGTTCCATACGGTCTCGGGAATCCTATCGGCGTCAACGAACGAAATCATGATCATTCGGTTCGGGGAGTTCAGCTTCAGACCGTATTTCAACGCCCTTTGAGCAACGTCGTTCTCCGACTTCCATGTTCCCTCGATAATTTCAAGGAAGAGCGCGTCGAGCGAACGTTGTTCGAACTGGAAGCGGATGAGGTTTCTCATCAGCTGGACGCTCAATGCCTGCTTGGCACTCTCGATCAGCAACAGATCCATCTCTTGAATGTCTTCATCGCCGAGCAGACAGAGCGCTCCGGCTGATTGGCCGTCGATTTCCAGGAGACGAAGTCGCGCGATCGTACTGAAATTTTGCGTGCCTCTCGCATAGGAGAGGTCGACCTTGGCCGACGTCGCGTTCTTGAGGCCTTCCCGGCAGACCGACTGTATCCTAGTCGCCAGCTCTCGCTCGACGTACTCGCCCCACTCCCGATCGTCGAAATATCGCGGGTCTGGTGATCTTCCAGGGAGGACCGTATTGGTGGTGGAGTCTATGACAAGCATGGGCTGGTTGAGCGCCGGACCGATCACGGCGGCAAGATTCTTGACAGAATCATCCGAGAGCGCTTGTTCCATCCACTGCGTGTGTCTAGCGAGCACTTCCTGCTTCTGCTCGACCGCCTTTTGTTGATCAAGAATGTTTCTTTGCTTTTCGAGCGCGATAGTGCCGAGCTGAACGATGAGTTTGATAAGAGCCAGGTCGTCAGGCGAAAGCGACTTGATCTCGCGCGACACCAGAGTGAGCACGATCGGCCGGGAGTCGATGTCGGTGCAGTTCATCGGAACGACCAGGACGCTGCTGTAGTTCTTCTCGATCGATTCCTTTTGAAACCCAGGAAATTCCGCCGATGTCTTCGCGTTAGATATGAATACCGGCTCATTGTATCGGAGGGCTACGAGAGAGGGGCTCGTCGCAAGGGCCCAGTTTGCGGCTCCCGCATTGGGAAGCAGACTGGGATCGTACCGAACCGTGACGTAGGCGTATCCACTCGCGAGATCGATACTCATGATCGTTCCGCGGTACCAGCCAAGGTGTCTACATGCAGCAGCTATCATCTGACGGAGGATGGTGTCCGTATCCCGCTCGGCATTGATTAAACTCGCTATGTCGCTCAACGTCGCGATCAATTGCTTGGCGTCCAAGTGTCCCACCTCCAAAATCCGGTTCGTCCTCACTTTCAACAATGAATGGCTCAAGTCTTCCTCAATTTCAATGAAGATGCACTGCGGCTTTTCCTTCAGATGTTCACCCAGAGCGTTCCAACCTTGGGGGAAATATGCGTCCGAAGATCCGCAAAATCGTAACAGTGGTTGAGGAGCTGTTCATTGAAGGCGGGAGAGCCGCTGACAAGCCTGTAACGGCGGTCGCGGTGATAGCCGTATTAACCAATCCTTGGGCAAATCTGCCTTTTTCAGATGATCTGAGACCCGTAATTGACGTCTACGCCCCGGCGCTTGGACAGGAAATGACCCGTCGCTTGATTGCGGTGATGCCGGCTTCCTGTATCGAAGCCTATGGAAAGCTTGCAGCAGTAGGTCTCGACGGCGAGATCGAACACGGCTCAGCGCTGATCCACACGCTTCGGTTCGGCAACATCTTTCGTGAAGCGTCCGAGGGAACCACCTACCTGAGTTTCACAAATACAAGAAACACTGCTGGCGCGCTCTTATCGCTTCCGATGACACATAAGAGCGTCGCGGGTACGCGTTCCCACTTTCTCACAATGAATCTGCAGGTGTCGGACGCACCGCGACACGACGAAGTTTTGATTGCCATTGGAGCTGCGGACGGCGGGAGACCTCACGCCCGTATCGGCGACCGTTTCAAAGACATGGAAGAAATGGGGATCAATCAGTGAGCATATCAATGTTTAATCATGGGTCACTCAATGTCGGCAGCGCTGGGGGAGCGGGGGCACCTCAGGTGCTGGACAGAAGATGCTTCTACATTAACGGCGAGTGGCGTCCTGCGCAGGAGGCAGCGACAATTGTCGTAACCAATCCTGCCAACGAAGGGGCCTATGCCGTCGTCTCTGCCGGATCGCCTGCAGATATCGACGCTGCAGTTAAGGCTGCCAGAACTGCTTTTGACGATTGGAGCCGGCTGGCTCTGAATGAGAGAGTGGCGTTCATCCGTCGCATTGCGACGTTCTACGAAGAGCGCATCGATGAGATGGGAGCGGCAATCTCAAATGAGATGGGAGCGCCCATCTCCATTGCAAGGAATTCGCAAGCCGGGTCAGGGCTTTACCATCTCAAAGCCTTCCTGACCGCGCTTGATGACTTCAAATTCGAGCATCTCTTGCGTCCAGGCCTCGATAACCAGCAGATAGTTCATGAGCCGATTGGAGTTTGCGGACTTATCACGCCGTGGAACTGGCCGATGAACCAGCTCGCACTGAAAGTTATTCCTGCGCTATTGACGGGATGCACAGTCGTCCTGAAGCCTTCAGAAATCGCGCCCATCTCCAGCATGTTATTCGCAGAGTTTGTAGATGCAGCCGGGATTCCAAAGGGGGTGTTCAATCTCGTCAATGGCACGGGTGCGACGGCCGGTGCGGCGCTGTCGGGCCACCCAGATGTGGACATGATCACTTTTACGGGCTCTACCCGAGCTGGTACCGCAATCTCCCGCGCCGCGGCCGGCAACATAAAGCGTGTTTCCCTGGAATTGGGTGGCAAGTCACCGATGCTGGTATTTGCTGACGCGCCGCTGGAGGAAACGGTTCGACGATGTGTCGCTCAATGTTTCGACAACACTGGGCAATCGTGCAACGCTCCGACCCGGATGCTCGTCGAACGTCCAGTCTATGAGCAAGCAGTATCCATCGCGAAGAAAGCCGCCTTGGCGGCTAAAGTCGGCGCTTCCGATGTTGAAGGTGATCATCTGGGACCAGTCGCCTCCTTTGCGCAATTTCGGAAAATCCAGGAAATGATCCATGTGGGGATAGAGGAGGGCGCGCGGCTTGTCGCAGGGGGACCCGGCCGACCGCCTGGCTTTTCTTCGGGCAACTACGTCAATCCCACGGTATTCGCAGACGTGGACAATAAAATGCGGCTAGCTCAGGAAGAGATTTTCGGCCCGGTTCTCTGCATCATACCCTTCTGCACGGAGGAAGAGGCGGTTCTGATCGCAAACGACAGCCCGTTCGGTCTAGCGGGTTATGTCGAAACGGCGGACGCCGAACGTGCCAAGCGCGTAGCTCGACGTCTGCGCACGGGAATGGTGCAGATCAATGGCACTGCAAAAGCGCCGGCCAGTCCGTTCGGGGGCTATAAACAGTCCGGTAATGGACGCGAGGGGGGAACGTGGGGATTGGAGGATTTCCTTGAGGTGAAGCTGATAAGCGGTTGAACCAATAGCTCGACCAACATGTAAAGCAGGGGTCTCAAAAAATAGGCCAAAAGGGACGGGATGAAAGTGCAGGTTGCAGCAGCTCGCTCCCCGTCTTTAACGTGGACACTGATGCCCCGGCTGCGATATGACGCTCCAGCTGAATGATGGCTAAAGATTTGATGATGAAAAAGATCCCGAAATCCGGTGCGCCCATCACCGGACGAGTTTCGCCGTCGTCAGCCACACTTCGGCAGCTCTACATGTTGTCTGGAAACCTCTGCGCCAAACCTACCTGCAATACCGTTCTGCTCAATGCGAATGGAACCATAGTAGGGGAAGTGTGCCACATCCGCGCGGAAAAGCCGGGCGGCGCCAGATACGACGCCACAATGAATGAAGAAGAGCGTCGGGCTCCCGCGAATCTCATCTTGCTTTGCAACGTTTGCCACAAGCTGGTGGATACTGAGCACAAGAAGTACACGGTAAATATCCTGAGCAGATGGAAATCCGAGCGCGAGGAAAAATTCGAAGCCGTCGGTGACACGCTTCGGCAACGCTACGCCGAGCAAATCGAGGATGAGGCGGAGACCGTCGATTCCAGTTCACCGAAGTCACTCAAAGGTCTGATCAAACATCTCGATGACCAAAACGTCGTCCATCTAATCGATCCAGCTACATACCAAGAGATCACATCGTACTGTGGCAAGCTCAAGCATCTATCGGCTCCGGATCGATCGCTAATGAGAGCGATCGTGGAAAAGAGCCTTTCATTGGGAGGCCGTCGAGAAAATGATTACGGAATTTCCATTCACCCTAACGATCTCAAAACGATCAAAATTGACGGCAAGCGACTGTCCGAGTACCGCATAAATAAATTGGCGGGCACACTCGAACGGCATGGCCTTGGCTCGCTCGACTGCGACTCGGAGCCAGCTCTGTTCGTCTCTGCTCCAGATGAATCTGTTGCGTAGTCCGATTTCCAGGCGTATGTCGCGAAGAGCGGTCGATCGCTCAGAGATGTCATCGATGACCTCAAATTTGGTCTCCTCGACAAATTAGAGTCTGGTCCGGTGTCCGTTCATCCGATACAGCATCTCGAAATTGCCTCTACTCGCCGATAATCGACTACATGGCGGCTGCCAGTCGGGCGACGATCTTTTGAACCGCCCGGTCTTCGACGTCCACCTTCTCCGTGGCAGCTTCCACCACCTGTGGCAGGTAGACTCCGACGTGTGACGGATGTGACCCAGGGATTGCCTCCCGGTAGCAGAGGATCATCAAAATCAAGACTATAGAAAACACCATCGGGGCTCCGATTGTGACAACTGGGGATTCTTCATCTCCAAAATCCTTCATGCTGATCTCCTTTGTTTCGGCTAGGTGAGTGACCCCGATGGGCGCGCGACTGGAGGACCGCTCCGGAGAGAGGTTGGTGGTGACATTCGAAACCTGGCTAAGACAAGTAAGTGGCGGCGTTGGCTAGATCGTGCCCAACTACTTCAAATTGGATGAATCCCGGAGTGGATAGAAGAATGTTGCCAGCAAAAGTGCTGCCAGACCTCCGAGAAATTGGGCGATGACGAAGGCGCCGACTGCGACGGGCGACGGCCCATACGACGACGCGACGAGGGCGATCGTCACTGCAGGGTTGGCGAGCGAACCAGTCGGGGTCGCAAGTATTCCTCCGCACAGCCAGGCGCCGACTGCAAATGGCCCGGCCTGCCGGCTGCCATTCCTGCTGCAGCAGAGGACGACCATCATCAGGGCGAACGCAGAGACAAACTCACTTAGAATAAGTCCGGGATCTGGAATGCCACCGGAGGCAAAACGGGGGGGCAGGTCGAACATTGCCAACGAGATGATTGACCCTAGGGTAGCTCCAGTCGTCTGGGCAACGATATATGCTAGGGCGCAGTCCAGACGCCGTGTCCCAGATTTCCATTGCAAAAATGAGATCAGGGGATTGAAATGCCCGCCTGACACAGGCCCGAAAGCGATAATCAGCGCGACCAGACTTGCGGAGATCGCGGCTGCCGACGCGAGGGCGGCCATGTTCGGATCTTTGAACTGATGTGCAACCGCGGCCGAGCCCGAGATAGCTATCATCAGAAGCATTGTGCCCAGTCCCTCGGCGGCGGCGCGAGGTGGTATGGAAGCATGCAGTGAGGACTCGACAAAGCAGGCACGGCTCGACCGAAAGGAAACCGTTACGGCGTCTCGTTCCATCTCGCTTCGACCTCCTGCATTTTTAGCGCTAGCTCCTCCGGCGTGAGGAGTCGTTTCTGGAAAGCGATGTTGGCGAACGTAGCAATCCAGCGCTCGTAGTAAGTAAGTTTTCCGACCAGGTCAGAACCGAGGGACTCCACCCCGCGCCGTTTCTCCTCGGTGTTTATGATCTTGTAGTAGTCAAGGACGTCAGCGAGCGCGTGGCATCGCTTCTCCCAAGGCTCAAGCACGTGATCGACCTGTTCAATCCGGTCAGCAGACAACCCACCGATGTCGTTGGGCAACCGTTTCAGAAGATGCTCGGTGTCAGTCATCAGAGAGCCCTCCAAGTGGGGTTGGAACCTGGATCACCCCGATCATCGCGTCGCGTGTGACAAGAGCAGCCAACTGTTCTTCGTTGAAGCCGTCGGTTCCAGCGGGTCGCATTGGCAGTACCAGGAACCTCTGGATAGCAGTGGAATCGCTTACACGAACCTCGACGTTGTCGGGGATGTTCGTGCCAAATTCGGCCAAGACTTTTCGGGGCTCGTAGACCGCCCGTGCCCGATATGGCTTCAGCTTGTACCAATCCGGGGGTAGGCCGAGGACCGGCCTCGGATAGCAGGAGCAAAGGGTGCAGACGATCAAGTTGTGAACGGAGGGGGTGTTCTCCAGGACGATGAGGTCGGTGTCGTCATAAAAAGTAATCCCAAACTCTTCGCAAGCTGCCCGTCCGTCGTCCAAGAGCCGCGCACGAAAATCAGGGTCGGACCACGCCTTCGCTACAACCTTTGCGCCCAGTGCGGGGTTCCGAGAATCGAGTAGTTCAATCTGGTGACGAATATCGTTCGCTGTGAAGAACTTTTTCTCGATCATGAGTTCTTCGAACGCCCGTTCCATGATGTCGTAATAGCCTGGACGTCCTTCAACGATCGCTGCGTGCGGGTGATCGTGGTCGTGGTCGTGGTCATGATTGTGATCTGAGCTGCTCATGTAGCTTCTCCTTTCAACCAGGTCTCGAAGACCTCAATCCTTAGGCTGTCAGTCGGCGCGCCCTCGTACGTGCTCCAGATCGTGTTCATCGGAATGGCGAGCCTGTAGTAGTGTCGGAGGGATCCTGCGTTTCGTCCGAACCCTTCTTCTTCATTGTTGACGGCCTTCCGCTTGATCACTTTCTCCACGGTGGCGAGTTTACCGCGAAGGTAGTTCGGGACGCGGTAGTGACCGACGGGAGCACGCTCGTCGATCCGCACGGTTGCGCCCGGAAGAAACACCGGAAGCTCCCCTATCGCATCGACAACGCCGATGGTGTTGTGACTGTTGTTCATCTGGTGACTCCAATTTAGGCTCGAGAGGCGTGGTTGGATGCTATCAAAGATGCGTTCCATGGAATTTCCGTTTCGTCCGAACACGGTGGAATCCAGCGTGCAGAGACGTAATTTAAGCCTCTGGGTTGGGTTGGCTCCCCACGATCAGTCTTTTTGAGCGCCGCACATGCCATGGAAAGAGGGGGTACACACACGGTTCTAGCCCACACAACTCGAACGTTCCAAGCACTGCTTCTGCGGCGCCAGCTCGTCTGCCATCATCGCTGTCCACCAGGCGGATCGTAATATAATTCGTGTTGGCATGGCGCACTCGATAGGTGCCTCCGCCACCCTCCAACGTGTCGCCGGTTCGAAAAAGTTCAAAACCGAGGACATGTACGCATCCATTAGAGAGCCTATCGGCGCCCGATGGGCAGGTGGCCAACCCCTCGAACATGGAGCCCTCGATGAGGACTCGGCCCTTCCTACGCAACTTGAGGGAGGTGTGTCTTGTTGCAACGACAACAGTGCCGTTGTCAGCTCCGAAGTCGAAAAGCTGGGCTGTCACGTCGAAAGAGCGTGCGACGCCACCCATCGAGACCAGTGGATCCAATGAGTTCACGAAAGACATCTTTCGTCCCAAACTGCAGGCCAGTTCTGCCGTTGCTCGCGACAGCGTGCGATGGCGATACGGCAGGAAGTTCCGTGTTGCATCCATCGGGCGAGATCCTTCTGCAACCTCAAATGATTGCGTCAGGCTATGCGAGGAAGCGGTCTCTTACTATCACACTGAGGTACAGTGGTGACCTGACGAACCACTGAACGCCGGGCGAAAAAAAGGCCGCTCCCCGGCGAAGGAGCGGCCAATTTGGGTCATCTGGACCCTGTCTCCAAATGCCTAGAGGGGGAGGGCATTTGGCAGTGGCAGCGCGGAGACAGCTGCCCACATCGTCTGGGAGGATAAGACGACGTGACCCGTATACTGTAGGCCATTCTAAAATGCCGTGTCACTGGACTCTGGTATAGCATCCAGACGGAACCCATCCTGGTGAGCTACTTCCTCTCAAACGCGGTTTTCCGCGGTCACAATCATGGGATCGAAGAGTCTTCGCTTTGACGACTTAGCTTCGATTTTTCCCGTACCACAAATTCGATCAGGCAGCGTGTGCCAACTTGGAACTGGGAGACTGGTTCCTTCCCGGTTAGAACGCTTTCGTCACATCATCGTACGAATTCGATAAACCCGCTCCTTCACTGCGTTCATCATGCGGTTTTCGATTTTCCAACACCTTTTGCGAAGGAGTAGTTCATGACCCACATCGTCACTCGCCCATCGTTGTCACCGTCGCCGGTCTCAGTGGAAGACCTAATGCCATGGGCTGCGTTCGTTGGAATCCTTCTTCTTATGGTGCTTTATTTCGTCGGGGCAGAGCAGGGTGCGACCGCGCTCCTGCCTGGCAGCGATGTGCACGAGTTCGTTCACGACAGTCGGCACTTGCTGGGTTTCCCGTGCCATTGAGGAGTTCGCCATGATCCAGAAACTGCTCATTGCCGGTATGCTGTCGGGTTTCCTGATCTCGCTTGCGGCGTTCGGCTATGCGAGGCTATTTGCGGAGCCTACAATCGAACTTGCCATATCGATGGAACAGGATGCCGACGCCCACGGCACCCATCCACATGAGGAAACTATAAGCCGAAATGTTCAGCGGAACGCCGGTCTGTTCACAGGCATCGCCAGCTTCTCCGTCGCGCTTGGTGGGCTGCTGGCGATCTTAGTGGCATTCACACACGGTCGAATAGGCGTTGGGACCCGCGCAAGCGTCTGGCTGGTCACCGCTGCGTCCTACGCTTCCGTCGTCGTGCTTCCCCAACTGAAGTACCCGGCAAGCCCGCCAGGCGTGGGAGCGGCAGAAACGATCGGGAGCCGAACTGAATTGTTCTTCATCGCTGTTCTGGTATCAATCGCATCCGTGATCCTGTCGATATGGGTGACCCTTCAGCTCGGGCGTTACCTCTCATTTTCCAAGTCCGCCTTGGTGGGAACTGTTGTATTCATCGGACTGGCGTCGTTGGCACACCTTGCCCTCCCGACGGTAGACGAAGTTCCAGACGCTTTCCCGCGCGAACTGCTTCAGGAATTTCGCCTTCACGCCTGGATTCTTCAGGTTATCATCTGGGGCGGCCTAGGGGTCGTTTTTGCAGAAATGGCCAAATATCTGGTCGATAATAGCGACCTGGACAACCACGCGGTGCGCTACATTTCGCCCAATGCGTAACCGCCAGAACGCGGTCCGTCTTCCCTGCCTTTCACAGCCGATCTCACAAGATCTAACTGGACTTCACACCGATTTACTCGCAGACTTTCAACTGCTTGTCCGTCAAACAGAGAGGACCGTGCCGGTGGGCTGCAGGGTCACAGCCGGGGGTAGATAGACAAATTGAAGGCGTTTTCGGCGGCGGATGCCATATTCTGGTGTGAATGCCTCGCTTCTCGGAGGTAGTCCCGCCGACGACTGAGGGAAAAGGAATGCTCTGCCGGCAACATCCTGCCGCAGGAGCTGGGAAGATCCTCGATGACACCTGCTAGGATACTTGTCGTTGAAGACGACCGGGTCGTCTCCCGAGACATCCAGCTGAAACTATGCCGAATCGGTCACGCGGTCGCAGGTCACACTGCGAGGGGCGAGGACGCCGTTTCACTGGCAATCGAGACGAGAGCGGATCTCGTTCTCATGGACATCCGTCTTGAAGGAGCCATAGACGGTGTCGAGGCCGCCCGCCAAATACGCGACGTCTGTAGGCTTCCCGTTATATTCCTGACTGCATATGCTGACGACGAGACGGTCAAGCGTGCGAGCCTCACCGAACCTTTTGGATATCTCTTGAAACCCTTCGACGACTCACAGCTCCGGACTGTTGTCGAAATGGCGGTCTACAAGCATGGAGCGGAGCGACGTCTTCGCGAGAGCGAGCGACGCTACGCCACCACTCTTTCGAGCATCGGCGATGCCGTGATTGCGACCGATGAAAGCTCGATTATCACCTTCATGAATCCAAGCTCCGAACTTCTAACGGGATGGCCTTCACTGCAGGGCGTGGGGCGTCCATTGGACGAGGTGTTTCGCGTGACGAGCGCGACGACACGTCGACCGGTCAAGGAACCGGTTGCGGAGTTCATGAGTTTCGGGGCGGACGCCGGGTTCGCAAGGCAGACAATCCTTGTGACAAAGGATGGGCGGGAAATTCCGATCGAAGACAGTGGGTCCCCGATCATTGGGGATACGGGGGAGTTGACCGGGGCCGTCGTCGTCTTCCGAGATGTCTCGGAACGAAACAGGGCTCAAGAGCGGCTCAGGAAAGCTCACCAGGAACTTGCCCATGTCGGCCGTGTGGCGACGATTGGCGAGCTTACGGTGTCGATCGCCCATGAAATCAACCAACCTTTAATGGCTATAACGACCAACGCCGCTGCCTGTATGACCTGGCTCGCAGGCGCGCAACCTAACATCAATGAGGCGAAACAGGTTGCCGAGCGTATTATCCGGGACGGCCATCGGGCAGGCGAAGTCGTCGCCAGCATACGCGCGCTTGCTCGAAAATCGGACCCAACGATGTCATCGGTCGATCTAGGCAGTTTGATCCTCGAGGTGGTGCTGCTCCTGCAGGGAGAGATGCGCAGATTCGCGATTTCGGCTGAAACGCAGCTTTCAAACACCGCACTGCGTGTGCGCGGGGATAGAGTTCAACTACAGCAACTTGTCCTCAACCTGCTGATGAACGGTATGGATGCCATCATAGCGGCGCACAACGAGCCACGGCTTCTACGGATAACGACGGAGGAGAACGCCAACGACTCGATCACCGTCACCGTGTCAGATACAGGTGTCGGGCTTGCTGAAGGCACTGCAACAAAGGTGTTTGACGCCTTTTTCACAACTAAGCCCGACGGCATTGGAATGGGACTTTCAATCTGTAGATCGATTGTCGAGGCCCATGGAGGTCGACTTTGGTGCTCGAATAATCGTGATATGGGAAGCAGCTTCCACTTCACTGTCCTCAAAATGGCAGAGGCGACAAGGGCGTGAGTGATCTCGGGGTGCAAGAGCGCATATTGAAATTGCCCTGGGCGACTGACGATTTTCCCGTTCGAGCTGGCCCGGTGCTCGTCGCAGGCCTTACGACAACGATGAGGTGGGTGGATGGATAGCTCCGCGTACACGCTCACGGAACTGTGCAAAGAGGCTGACACGACGCTCTATCGTGGTCATGGTGGCATCGCGTCGGCGCCGTTTCTCCTTGTCGTCGCCAACATTGGCAGGCCAGATGCCGCCGGAAGGATAGCTCGTGAGTACGGGTTGGCGCATGGACTGGATAGAGCATGGGCGCTACGTCCCCACGAGCTGACGTCACATGACGGAAGAGGTGCACTGGTCCTCGAAGATCCGGGTGGCTGCCCTCTTCAATCGCTTCTCGCAAAGCCCCTTGAGGTCGCGTCGTGCCTTCGGTTAGGCCTCGGGATGGCGTGGGCATTGCGGCAGGTTCACGGCAGCGGCATAATTCACCTCGATCTTCGGCCATCCAACATATTCATAGGCGCGGACCATGCGGTTCGGTTAACTGGGTTCGGGTCTGCCTTGCTGACGCGCGAAAAGGGTGGCGATGACAATGCCCAAGGCTTTGTTCCCGGCCACTATGAATACATGTCTCCCGAACAGTCCGGGCGAGCGCAAAGAGCGCCGGATCAACGAAGTGACCTTTATGCGCTTGGCGCGATCATGTACGAAATGCTGACCGGGGCTATTCCATTCAACGCGTCAGACGCAACGGAATGGATCCACTGCCATATCGCGCGGCAACCGGTTCCACCGAAAACAAAACGCGAAGACGCGCCTCTCGCACTCTCGGATATAATATTGAAGCTCCTGGCCAAGTCTCCGGAGGAGCGGTACCAAACCGCCGCGGGACTTGAACATGATCTGAAGTACTGCCTATCGGAATGGAGCGCGACAGAAGAAGTGGGCATGTTCGCGCTCGGCGTGCACGATACGGCCGACGCAATGGTGTTACCCCGGAATCTATACGGAAGAGAAGGCGAGCTTGAGGCCCTGGCCACGTCATTCAACCGAGTCGCAGAAGAGGGGGGAGGCGAACTATTCCTGATATCCGGATACAGTGGTGTGGGAAAGTCTTCGATCGTAGACGCCTTCCTCACGTCAGTGGGCCAATCCGACGCGATCGTGGCGTGCGGTAAGTCGGACCAATATAGATCGGATATTCCCTACTCAACCTTAACTGCAGCCTTTGCGGAAGTGGTGGATAAGTTGCTCAGGATGAGTGACGGCGAACTTGCACCATGGCGTGAAGCGATCTTGGAGGCGCTTGGACCGAACGGCCAATTGATGGTGAGCCTCATTCCGCAACTCGAGCTGGTGATTGGCGTCCAGCCGCAAGTCGCACAAGTGTCACCTTGGGACCAGCAAGCCCGGTTCCAGCGTGTGTTCCGTCGGTTCATCGACGTGTTCGCCCGAAACGGACGACCTCTTGTGCTCTTTCTTGATGATCTTCAGTGGCTGGACGCAGGGACGCTGGCGCTGCTCGAGGCACTGATTTCGGACGGTGGCATGCGAAATCTCCTGGTCGTTGGCGTGTACCGGGAAAACGAGATCGGAAACGATCATCCGCTTGCAAGTGCATTGCAGCGCATTCGCCTTTCCGGCCGCCCTATGGTCGAGGTCACGCTCTCTCCGCTGACGAAAGCTCACTTGACCGAGCTTGTCGCGGAAACGCTGACGACATCTGCGGTACACTCTAAGCAACTCGCTGAATTGGTGTTCGAAAAAACAGAGGGAAACCCATTTTTCGCAATTCAGTTCCTTCATTTGCTTGCCGACCAGGGACTGTTGAGATTTGACCACTCCAACGGGCAGTGGCTGTGGGAACTCGGAAGCATTCGCAAGCAGGCCATCACGGAGAACGTTGCCACGATACTCGCAGCGAAATTCGAGCGTTTGGCTGAACCTACGCAAGTAGCTCTAGGGATCATGGCCTCTTTCGGCAGTCCGGCCGAATTCCGGACGTTGAAAACAATCTTGGGAGGGAGCGACGAGGAATGCAGGGCGGCGCTTCAAATGGCCGTGAACGCGGGCTTTATACATCTGAACGGCGAGTTCTACGAGTTTCTGCATGATCGCCTCCAGGAGGCGGCTTACTCGTTTATCCCGGTTGAAAAGCGCGGAGCAGTGCACCTTAACATCGCGCGAGCGATGTTTTCGTCCCTGTCCGCGGTCGAGCTCGACGAGAATATTTTCGCCGTCGCTGGACAATTCAACCGCTGCCAGTCTTTGGTTACGGCAGCATCCGAAAGGGAGCTGGTTGCCCAGCTTAATCTGTTTGCGGCGAAGCGCGCCAAGATTTCGACGGCTTACCTTTCGGCGCTCGAGTACACTAAGGCAGCTGTTGCCATGCTCACCGCAGAACGGTGGGAGATGCAGTACGACCTCACATTCGCCCTCGCCATCCTAGAGGGGGAATGCAAACTCTTGATCGGAGCGTTGGCCGACACATTGCGCCTGGCTGAGATAATCAAGCCAAACTGCCGTACGAAGACTGACCAGGCGCTGGTCTGTTGCCTGCAATCGGACGTGCACGTCATCCGGTCCGACTACGCCTCAGCGATCAAGGTGACATCTGACTGCTTGGTCCTGTTCGGAATCGATATCCCCGCTGATCCGACGCGCATGGAGGTCGACAAGGCTTTCGCGAATATATGGACCATTCTCGACGGGCGTTCGATCTCGGGTCTGGTCGATTTGCCAAGAACAGAGGATCCCGACGTCGAAGCTACAATGCGTATCTTGCAAGCCCTCTTCACGCCGGCTGGGCTTCATGATTCAAACCTGCTTTATCTGGTACTCTGCAACATGGTGGAGATTACGGTGAAGCACGGCACGACGCCTGCTTCACCGATCGGTCTCGGCTGGTTTGGGATGGCTCTCGGCCACGTATTTGGAATATACGGGGATGCGCTCCAATTCGGTCTTCTTGCATCCGCGATTGTCGAGCGAAACAATTTTCTGGCAGAAAAGGCCAAGACTGATTTTTGCCTGCAGATGCTCTTGGTTTGGTCCAGGCCGGTATCTGAAGGCCTCGACACTGTGAGAAGTGCCTTTACCACGGCAACTTCTACCGGCGACGTGATTACGGCGTGCTTTAGCGCCGTTCACATCGTCGCAGACCGCCTTTTGCGGGGCGATAACCTCCAAGCGATCCTGGAGGAAATACGTCAAACGTTGGCATTCGCTCGAAACGCTAGATATCGCGACGTCATCGATTGCATCGTCATTCAAGAGCGGTTTGTACAGACAATGCGCGGTGAAACGCCATCCTTTTCGTCCTTTGATGGCGAAGGATTCGACACCGAACTTTTCGAAGCCCAGTTTACACCCGACCGCATGTCGATGATGACGTTCTTCTATTGGACCTCTAAAGGTGCGGCGCGCTATCTATCGGGAGACCTCGACGAGGCGGCTGAAGCCCTGCAACATGCCTTGGAACTCGTCCCGAAATCACACGGGCACATACAAAGAGGTGACATCGCATATTACACAGTACTCACCAGAGCGGCTTTGCTGGAGTCTGCGATCAGTCCGGACGACGTCGCCATTCACCAACAGGAGATCGAATTCCACGCCGACTTGCTGCAGAAATGGACGGGTACATGCCCCGAAACGTTCGCGGACCGAAATGCCCTCGCGCATGCGGAGATTGCGCGTCTCAAGGGGCAAGAGTTAACGGCAATGCAACTGTATGACGACGCGATTGAGTTATCTCGGAGGAATGGCTTTATACAGAACGAAGCCATCGGCAATGAACTCGCGGCGAAATTTCACCGTTGTCGAGGTGCGGCAACCATCGCCGACGCCTATCTTGCAAAGGCTCGTGAGTGCTATTCGGAATGGGGGGCACACGGCAAGGTGCGCCAGCTGGACCAACTCCATCCGCGTAACAGCGATGGAAAAGCTTTGCCCACATTGGAGCGGGTGACGCTTAACAGTTTCGAAAGGCTCGATCGCTCGACGATCATCAGCATCTCGCAGGCAATATCCAGCGAGATTGATCTCAGGAAGCTGATAGAGGCCTTGATGAAGGTCGCGCTCCAAGACTCCGGTGGGGAGCGGGCCGTGCTCGTCCTCGTGCAACAAGCCGACTTGCAGATCGAAGCTGAAGGAAGAATTGTCGATGGGAGCATCGGCGTCAGATTTCCAGAGACCCCAGTGGTACCGACAGACCTTCCGATGTCGATACTTCGTTACGTGATGCGATCGGGGGACAGTGTGCTGATCGATGATGCCGTCGACCGCAATCCTTACGCAGCTGATCCATACTTCACGGGAGAAGCATTCCGTTCCGTTCTTTGCGTACCCATCGTCAAGTATCAGAAGGCGATCGGTGCTCTCTATGTTGAGAACAACCACCTATCGCGCGTGTTCACGCCCGAGCGGCGTGAAATACTCTCACTTGTCGGCCTGCAGGCAGGCATCTCACTAGAGAATGCCCGCCTTTTCCGCCATGTCCAGCAAATAACAAGCGTCAGTCGGAGGGCGGAGAGCGAACTCAAGCATTCGATTGATCTAATCCCTGCGTTGGTATGGAGCGTGTATTCCTCCGGCCGCGGCGCGGTGTTCAACAGGCAGTGGCACGACTACACGGGGATTTCGCCGGAGGTCGCTAGAGACGGTGGCTGGATAGCGTCGTTCCATCCTGACGACCGAGAAAAGGTGATGGTGAAATGGCGTGAACTCGTGGACCACGAGATAGCTGGCGAAGTCGAGGCCCGCCTTGTTCGTACCGACGGTACATCGCGCTACTTTCTGGTCAGGGCCGCCCCTTTGCGAGACGACGAAGGCGTTGTCGTCAAATGGTATGGAACGAATACAGATATCGACGATCTGAAACGCTCCGAGCAGTTGGTCTTCGAGGAAAGGCGGCTGCTCGAGATGGTTGGTGCGGGAGACGCGCTGCCGCGGATTATCGACGAGCTTAGCCTGGTGCTTGAGCGATTTATCGAGAGATCTGTCGCACTCGTCATTCTTTTCGATCCAGAGAGCCGTAGAATTGTGCAATGCCAAGCGCCAAGCGCCGAGGAACGGTTCGCGCGGACAATTCTTGAACGAAGCCAAGCTGGAATGGGTGCGTCGCTCTGGGAACAGTGGGCCATACGCCAAGAGACGACTTTTTGCGCTGCCGTCGAGGATCAGCCTACGACATCGCCCTTCCGCGACCTAGCGTTGGAAAATGGCTTTCGGGCTTGCTGGTCCACGCCGATACTGTCGTTCGACCGTCGACTGCTGGGTCGGTTTGGCGTGCTGTTTCGATCTTCACGGGGGCTGATGCCTCATGAGATAAAAATCGCCGAGCAACTCGTTCGATTGGCGGGCATCATCATTGAGCGGAAGCAGGCCGAGGATGCGCTCAGAAAAAGCGCGACCCTGCTTGCGGATGGTGAAATGATCAGTCATGCCGGAAGTTGGACGTGGAATGCCGCAACGCGCCGTGTTTCGTGGTCCGCTGAATGCGCGCGCATTTTCGGGTTCGCTCCCGATGAGCGCGGATTGCCCTATGAGGCAGTTCTACAGCGTATCCACCCGGACGATAGACCGCTGATTGAAGCACGGCGGGCCGCGACCCAGCCCTCCGGCGACGCAAGTTTCGAGCATCGGATATTGTTATCGGACGGATCAGTAAAATTGGTCCACGCCCGAGACAAGGTGAGCTTCGATAGCACTGGAGCGGTCGCCGAATACTTCGTGACGGTCCTGGACATCACTGATCGAAAAAAGAACGACGATGAGATGAGGCGGTTGGTTTCTCTGATCGAGAACAGCAACGAGTGCATCGCTTATGCAGCTTCAATATACGACATCACCTACGTGAACGATGCGTGGCGTCGGACGATCGGGCTTGACCTCGACGAAGACCTCGCGTCTTACCAGATGGGTGATTTCCTGACGGCCGAAGCGTTCGCAGCACTTACGGGACACGTGCTTCCCATTCTCTTGCGAGAGGGGCATTGGCAGGGCGAGTGCTCCCTTCGCCACCTGCTGACCGGTGAGGTCATCCCTGTTCACAAAACGATTTTCTTCATTTTGGATTCCAAGACAGGTGAGCGCAACGGCATCGCCACAATTTGCAGAGACATCACCGAACAAAAGCGGATGAACGGCAACCTTCAAGCATCGCTCAAAGAGAAGGAGGCGCTGTTGAAGGAGGTCCACCACCGAGTGAAAAACAATCTTCAGCTCATAAGCAGCTTGCTTAGTCTGCAAGCTGAACGGATAGACGACGCCGGCGTTTCGGAACTGTTTGCCGAGAGCCGGGATCGTGTTCGATCAATGGCGCTTGTCCATGAAAACCTTTACCGGGCGGGTAACTTTGCGAATATATCTATGCAGACACATGTCCAGAACCTTTGCGCCAATCTCATGCATGCCTACAGTATGAAGGGGCAGAATGTTGAGTTGGTCACTTTTGTTGACGACATGGAGCTCGACCTTGACCGGGCGGTATCAATTGGCTTGATCATCAACGAGCTGGTCTCCAATTCGCTCAAGCACGGCTATCCGGATGGCCGGCGGGGCCGTGTCGAAGTCCAATTAAAAGCATTAGAGGACGGTTCAAGCGTCCTGTCGGTGGGAGATGACGGCGTCGGGATGCCCGAAGATTTTGACAGCGATCAGGCGGATACGCTGGGCCTGCAACTCGTTCACGACCTAACTGATCAGCTTCACGGTACAATCGAGGTTTTTCGTCAAAGCGGAACTATATTCACAGTGACATTCGGTCCTCTGCCAAAGGCGGCTCACTCCATCTAACGCGAAATCACAGCCTTTCCTGCCAAAGGAGAATACAATCAGAGACTTGCGCCGTAGTTGCAAGATCATGCTTTGAATTCAGATCGGCGGGGAGAACGAGCGTTATGGCGCAGAGTGTGGTCGATCTCGGACAACGTCGATACGAGCGTGGCAGGCAGATCGTCGATAAGCTTGACCGGGACGCTGACGACAAAGTTATTGCGGCACTGTCCGACATAGCTCCCGATTTTTCCCGATACATTTTCGAATTCGCATTTGGCGATATCTATAGTCGTCCCGGACTAGATTTGCGTTCACGTGAAATCGCAGCCATTGCCTCCTTGGCAGCGTTGGGAAATGCGTCGGCCCAACTTAGGGTTCAGATCGAAGCGGCTATGAACATCGGGTTGGATCGCGACGAAATAATCGGACTGATCATCCAAACGGCCGTTTACTCTGGTTTCCCGGCGGCTATGAACGAATTGCTTGTTGCCAAGGAAGTTTTTTCCGCGCGATCGCGTCCTCTTGAATAGGCTCTGCGTGAGCGTCTAACGATGATTGAACAGTGTAGGAGCGGGATGGACCACTCAGGAATTTTTCTTGCATTCGCGCTTGTTGGAGCAGTCGCATTCGTGGGCGCGATCGCGAAGCGCTTCAACATCTCCAGCGTGATCGCCTTCGTCATCGCGGGCGTCGCCATCGGACTTGTTCCGATCGTTCCCGTGGTACATATCGAGCCCGAAATCGTTCTGATGCTGCTCCTTCCCCCGCTTCTCTATAGCGCCGGCGTTGGAATGAGTTGGCGGGGCTTGAAGTACAATATCGGAACGATTTCATTTCTTGCGATCGGCGGGGTCATCTTCACCGCTCTCGGCGTCGCCTACGTTCTCAATACACTTTTCGGGATCGACTGGCTCATAGGCCTCTTGCTTGGCGCGATCATTGCGCCTCCAGACGCCGTTGCGCCGATGGCTATCGTCAAACGGCTCGTGGTTCCGGACCGGCTCGTCACGATCATCGAGGGCGAAGGGCTAGTTAATGACGCGACCGCGCTCATCCTGATTGGTTTCACGGTCAGCGCTCTGCAGGGCGGAGACCTCTCGCTTCTGTCCGCCGCGGGGCGCTTCACCCTTATCGTAGTCGGCGAGATCGCCTGGGGAATGGCTGTCGGCAGGCTTCTTCTCGAGTTACGCAAGCTCGCGCGTGATCCACATGTCGAAATCATTCTCTCGCTGATGACGCCCTTCCTTGCCTTTTGGGTGCCTCAGGCAATTGGCGGTTCGGGTGTCCTGGCTGCCGTTGCTGCCGGGGTCTACGTGTCGTGGAACGGTCCGAGATACATCGCTCCAGCGACCCGGCTTCAGGGTTACTTCGCTTGGGATCTCGTCACATATGTGATCGAAGCCGTGGCGTTCTTCCTAACCGGCCTCCAAGTCCGCACCATCATCGAATCCGCTGACATGGGCATATGGACCCACTACCTTGCGGTGGCCGTGACGACCGGTCTGATTGTGATCGTGCTACGCTTCCTGTGGGTGTTTGCAGGCACCTTCCTCCCAAAACTCGCGGCCAGACGGTTCGGGTTCGGACCCACTTTGCGATGGAGATACGCAGCAGTGATAAGTGTGACCGGAGTTCGCGGCGTCGTGTCGCTGCTAGCGGCGCTCTCAATTCCAGACCTAATCGCTTCCGACGGCTCAAACGCCAAGCCGATGCTGCTCGTTGTAACGCTGTGCGTGATCATCGCCAGCATGATCGGCGTCGATGCGGTTCTCCCTTCGATCGTCCGTCGGTTGGGATTGGCAAACGAGGGTGCCGCTGAAGCCAGCGAGAAGCGGTCTCGCGAAATCCAGGCACGCCTGGACGCAGTTCAAAAAGTTCTAAGCGAGCTTGAGACCTTTAATGAGGGGACGTGGACAGCCGAGTCTCTCGCCGAGCTCAGACGGAAACATGAGGACCGCCACATCCTTTATAAGCGCATTCAGCACAACCGCGAGGAGGGCAGGGCCAATTCTGATTATCCGGAGATTCAGCTGAGGCTCATCGAGGTTGAGCGCCAAGAGATCGCGTCTCTCTATGCCGAACAGCGACTAGACGATGAGGCGAGGCGCCGAATCGAGAGGGAGCTCGATCTCGAGGACACAAGGCTTCGCCACATTATCCAGGGGTCCACCTGATCATCCCATCGCGTCTAACTGGATCTCACAGGAACATGCTCGTGCTTCGGCGGATAATTCGTCACATTGGCCACGAGTTGATCCTTTCAATCTTTCTAAGGCTTCTCCCGCGGACCTCGGGAGCGCAAGAACAACCTTATCGATCTGTCAGAGCTAAGATGCCGCCCTTCAGGTTGAAGGCCTAGTGACAGAGGACAGGAAACCAAGATGACTTTGCCGCTAGTCCCCGCGTCCTTTTTCGGAATAGTGCTGGGTCTGGCAGGGCTCGGGAGTGCGTGGAGAGCCGCCTCCAAACTTTGGGGGCTGCCGCCGGTGATCGGCGAGATAATCAGCCTGGCCGCAGTGGCCGTCTGGATTTTACTTGCTGTCCTCTATGGCCTGAAATGGATTTTAGCAAAGCACGAGGCGCTGGCGGAGGCGAGGCACCCGGTTCGGCTCTGTTTTATCGGGCTGGTCGGCGTCTCGGCAATGCTAGTCGCTCTGGCTTTGCTTCCGTATTCCAAGGCAGGCGCATGGACGTTCTTCATCGCCGGATGCTCCTTTGCGTTTTCATACGCAATCTGGAGCACTGGGCGCCTATGGCGGGGCGCTCGTGACCCGGGCACCACCACCGCCGCACTCTACCTTCCAACGGTTGCCACGTGTTTCGTTTCCGTCATCCTTTTAGGCGTGCTTGGACACCCGGATTGGGGACAGCTCGCCTTCGGGGCAGGGATGTTTACCTGGCTGGCGATCGAATCCGTGCTTCTCCAACGAATGCTGACCGTTGCGGAAATGCCGGAGGAGATGCGTCCAACTCTCGGCATTCAGCTTGCCCCGCCGGCTGTAGGATGCGTTGCCTACCTCAGCATCACCACCGGTCCGCCGGACACGTTTGCTCACATATTGCTGGGATATGCGATCCTGCAAGCCCTACTACTCTTCCGACTTGGAGGTTGGATATTGGCGCACCGTTTCGCAGCGTCCTACTGGAGTGTCGCGTTCGGTGCCAGCGCGCTTGCGTCCTCCGCGGTTAGGATGGTCGAACGCGGTGAAGTGGGAGCCGTTGCTACACTGGCGCCATATCTTTTCTTGGTCGGTAATGTGATTGTCGGGCTCATCGCGGCGGGGACAATATACCTAATTGCAAAGGGACGAATGACACCGATGTCGCCAATGGTGAAACCGGTAGGGGGCGAAATCATTCGTTTGACCCGGTCGGCCAAAGACGTGCAGTGATGCTCTGGCAGTCGCCGACTGGCCATACCAAATCTTCACAGCAGTCAAAGAGGACGTTCTATGACAACTGAAGTCACCGGAGAAATCCTGATCGGACAGTCTACAATGACCGGGCAGGGGAAGCCGATGCATGCCGTCAACCCGTCGACGGGGGCTCGCCTTCAACCGCCGTTTTCAATGGCGAGCGCTGCCGACGTCAATCGAGCCTGCCAATTGGCGGATGCAGCCTTTAATGCATATCGAGCGTTGGATTTGGAGGCCCGAGCGGTATTTCTCGAGACGATCGCTGCCAACATCGCCGATCTCGGCAGTTCGCTGATCGATCGTGCGATCGCCGAGACGGGTCTGCCTGCCTTTCGGCTCGAGGGAGAATTCGACAGGACCGTCAAACAGCTCCGGCTTTTCGCGTGGGTAGTGAGGGACGGGGAGTGGCTCGATCTCAGGGTGGACCCCGCGATGCCGAACCGAAAGCCTCTGCCCCGCCCCGATATTCGCCTGCGTCAGATTCCCCTGGGGCCTGTCGCAGTTTTCGGCTCAAGCAATTTCCCGCTGGCGTTCTCGGTTGCTGGAGGGGACACGACTGCTGCCCTCGCCGCTGGCTGTCCAGTCGTTGTAAAAGGGCATCTGGCCCATCCTGGAACTGGTGAGATGGTCGGCCGTGCAATCCAGGCCGCCGTAACCTCCTGCGGTCTCCCGGAAGGTGTCTTCTCACTCGTGACCGGTCCGAATGAAACCGGGGCAGCGCTTGTCCGCCATCCCGCAATGAAGGCTGTCGGCTTCACTGGCTCTCGGATAGGCGGTCTTGCCCTGCAGGCCATCGCCGCCGCGCGTGCCGAACCGATCCCCGTCTATGCCGAGATGTCGAGCGTGAACCCGGTATTCCTGCTTCGACAAGCGCTAGCGTCAAGAGCGGAGGAGATGGCGACTGCCTTTGTTGCCTCGTTTACTGTGGGGGCGGGCCAACTGTGCACCAATCCAGGCTTGCTGATCGCCATAGACGGCCAGGATGTCAACCGCTTCACCGGGGCTGCCGCAACATCTCTCAAAGAGAACGACGCCGGACCAATGCTGAGTGCAGGCATCCATGACGCATTTTTAAACGGTGTCGCGAGACTGGCCGGACACACCGGCGTCTCGACTGTTGCGAGAGGCCGCGACAGCGACGGCGTCAACCGTACGGCCGCAGCATTCTTCGAAACGACTGCCTCGCAGTTTTGCGCCGATCCAAGTCTCGCGGAAGAAGTGTTTGGAGCGTCGGCCTTGTTGGTTCGATGCGCCGATTTCTCTGATGTCCTTGCGGTCGCGAATGCGCTCGAAGGGCAGCTGACAGCAACCCTTCACCTCGATGACGGCGACCTCGAAGACGCTTCAGAGCTATTGCCGATCCTCGAACGGAAGGTCGGACGAATCCTTGCGAATGGATGGCCGACCGGCGTGGAGGTGTCTGATGCAATGGTGCACGGCGGGCCTTTCCCGGCTACGTCGGACAGCCGGACAACGTCGGTCGGGACGATGTCGATCCGACGCTTCCTGCGTCCTGTTTCGTATCAGAACCTTCCTGCCGGTCTTTTGCCGCAGGAACTCAGACCGGGCATAGTGGGATCGATGCCGCATCTTTTGGACGGCAAGAGAGCTTGACCCATTGTTAGAAAACTGAGCTGGAGGGCGAGCCGACTTCACCGGCAACGTTGCCGGGCGCCTTGTTTTCGCCTCCTGTGTCGTCAATGACGGCGTCGCGCCAAGTGGCGCCGATTTTCATAAAGGACATGTCATGATTGGGAAATTCGCTATCGCCGCACTGTCGCTGGTCGCCGCCGCTCAGGCCGCGCATGCTTCAAGCGGCAAGGCCTGGGACGCACTTTTTGCGAAGGTGAACGGGACTTGTATCGGTCAGTCGAGGATGGTTTCCCCAGAAGCTTCCGCGCCGATCGTGTTCGATGACGCGGCTGGCAAGGTCGCAGTCCTGCTTCGCGAGTCTGCAGGCAAAGGAAAGTCCAAAACGAATGTGATGTGCCTCTACGACAAAAAGACGGGTCGGGCGTCGATCGCTGAGTATCATTGGCTCGGTAACTAACCCAGCTTACGACTGCGCCGTTCATCATCGACGGCGCAGTCGGCAAACCTCATTTCACGAGAATGGTCACATGACAGTGGGACTTCATTCCCGTGACGAGGATCTGATCATCAAAGGCCACGAACCCACTTTCGCGTGCGCCGCCTTTTAAGGGCACAGAGGATCCAGCCCAAAGCTGGATTAAAATCAAACTTCGCGAACGTTCTCCGCTTTGGCTTTTCAAGTCTTTCGATCCTGGCCCACTTCTTAGCTCACCTTCTGTCCCTCCAGCAGGCAGCCGCCGCCTTGAAGGGCCGATACGTGAACAAACAAATCCTGACCTCCGTTTTCCGGTGTGATGAAACCGAAACCCTTATCATTGTTAAAGAACCTAACGGTACCTGTAGCCATTCGAAATCCCTTTGTTCTGTGGGGGCGCGTCGGCAAGTCGAGACAGGCCTTTGCTAGCCAGGCAGCTCGCTAAAAGCGCTTACTCTTGCATCAGATGCCCAGCAGCTGTGCACTGGGGTCATGGTCCGCCGATTGTATAAGGCAATGACCGCTCCCATATCCGCTATCAGTAAACACCTTCACGGAAATGTTGCGGCGAACATCCAGCAATCTGCTGTACGAGGTCGCGCGCGTAGGAGCGTTGGATGCATACGATACCGAAAAGTTTGAGCGAGATGACGTCTAAGGAGCGAGCTAGCTTGGTGACCGTGGTCGTGCAGGCGTTGCGCTCGATGGCGGATGACGCCTTCGAGAACGGCAATGCGCCGTTGGCAGCGAACGCTGTGTCCATCGCATACTCGATCATTGGATGTTCGACGGAGCGCTCCGATACGCATGTCGAAGCCGCAAGTCTGCTGTTGGAGCAGGGAATGCATTTCATGCAGGCATACGAGCACCCTGCTTCGGATCGCAAGCTGTTCCACTAAAGAATGTTGGAAGCCTTGATATACGGTCATGGGACGCCGCGAACCGAGTTTCGACCCGGCCGTCTAAATTGAGCCTGTCGGCTCACAACCAAATATACGAAGGACATCCCATGACCATGTCGATTAGTAATCTGAAGGCTTTCTCACCTGCCAAGACAGTGCAGGGAGAAGCTGGTCAAATTGTCAGGCGCGCGCGCGAAGCACTCGGCTACTCGGTTGACGACCTTGCTGAGACTTGTGGTCTGACGACGCAAGAAATCGACACAATCGAACTCGGTGCAGACGCCGATCCTGTACGGCTTCGCCGCGTGGCAGCCGCTCTGCAGATCGATCAGTCGATTTTTGAGTGAACCAAAGGGACAGAGCGGCGGCAAAGATTGGATGCCGCCCTCGCACTCTGTTGCCGCCCGCGAAAAAAACCGCTCGACGCCGCCACCCTTCATGGATCGGGTCAAATCTCGGAATCTCCATATGACAGTGCCAGTGCATCGAGAGGACTGCGCGGTTCATGGCGAATAATGGCTGAAGACTAGATCGTCGTCGGACTTAAGCTTGGTGTGACAGGTGAAACAGGAGTTCATAAGCTCCTTGCTGGGATTGGCATGCCCATTTTCGAACTGCCCATAGCCCCA
Organism: Pararhizobium sp. DWP1-1-3; assembly: GCF_049896125.1. Classification (NCBI taxonomy): domain Bacteria; kingdom Pseudomonadati; phylum Pseudomonadota; class Alphaproteobacteria; order Hyphomicrobiales; family Rhizobiaceae; genus Pararhizobium; species Pararhizobium sp. DWP1-1-3. The sequence continues at coordinate 47,136 of NZ_JAFCTR010000003.1, read as the reverse complement.
ACCTCCAGTCGATGCGTACCTGGTTGAATCCTTGACGCTTATCTGAACATTGGTGGCGGCGCCCGCCACAAACGACTGGGGTTGTGGAAAAACGGCGTTGTTTCGTGGGGAGGATTCGTAGCGGTACGCCAGTCGCGCAATCACCGTTCCGTCCGGAAACGGGCGCGTCCCGTCCCGGAACGCTTTCAGCGCGATGTCATTTCCCAGTATCGCGCGTATATCGTTGTTTTTACCGGCTTCGTGCGCGACCGTTATCACCTCCCACTTTCGGTATCCGTCGGGCAGTCTGACTCCGAAGATGGGTGAACTGGAGGCGCCATCATCTGCGATGGCAATCGAGAGCGAAATCAAAACCGCTAGCATTCCCAATGACAAAGGCCATGCGTAGTTGACTTTCATTGCTCTCTCCCGCGCTTTCCGATTGGGACTGCGCTTCTGGGCGGGCTCCTTCGATGGAGCTCGTCGCAATCCGTGTGGCGGGATTGTAGGTCCAATACTTTATTGTGCCGAGCGAGTTCGCGTGAGGTGGAGTTAAATTGAGCGAGCACCACTTACCCGCCAATTCTGGCCTGTTGGCGAAATCTCAACCTTAGAGAGATATGATGATAGCTAGTGATCGGATTTGGATTTGGAGATGTATCGACTGGGCTTCTTTTTGGTGTCATTTTTATCCATCGCCGGGCAAGACATGAGATCGACTTCCCACGCGCAGGACCTCCCAGTTCTTGCTGGTATGGCAACCCGCTCTGGTTCTTGCGAAAAACTGATTATGGCTGGTCGGAGTTTTTCAGAACACTGCAAGGGAAAAATCGTCCAGTCCATCTACACGACCGGGAGGACGGGATTTACAGTAGTCATCGGCGACGAGGGCGCTGTCGCGACCTTCAGCGCGATGGAAGGTGAAAGGCCAGACGCCGACAGTCAGTTGCAGAGCCTAGACAAGGCCATCTTCAATCTCGGGATTGAGGGATCGATCCCAGTGTGCAAGAACTTTCCGGCAATTGTGCCTACAGTAATCCTTACAAGGGACCAATGATCAATCAGTGCTGGGTCGCTCAGTCTGCGAATGTTGCCCTCGCGCCAAGATATTCGCGCGCCAGCTGTCGGATCGCATCAACCGCGACGCTCACGGGCCATCCTACGCTCTCCGCCCTTCCAGCAAGATGAATGAAGACCTCCGGCGTTTCAGGTCCGGCAGCAGCTTCCACGCTTACATCGGCTAGCAAAATGAGATCATTAAATGATGGTCGTATCGCTTCGACAGCCTTTTCTAAGTCGATGGGGCCATCAGGGCGAGCGATTGATTGCATGGGTGCCATGAGACGGTTCTCCTGGTTAAAACGGGGTTGACGGAGATCGCGGCTTTGAAAAGACTTGTTCATATATCGGTTCGGCGGCGGATCTTGGCAAGGACCCAAGGTTCCCCTCGTCGTTTTCGGGTCGCTATAGAGGTACCGCTTCTAATGAAGAAGCCGCCAAGAGTCGTTTCCCCTATTTGCCGTATGTGTAACAACTTCAGCTATGAGGTTTTTCTGACATCTTTCGCAGGAACCCCCGCAGTTTCGAAAGAAACATTTCTGGAGCATTGATGTGTTCGTCTTGGTGCCCAACTACGTCGGCACGCTGCATGAGTTGACCCCGTCGGGCCAACACTTCTAAGCTCTGAACGAGTTCCGGCTTCCGTGCGATTGCATCCGACACCGCCGCTTTGTCCAGCCTGTACGCAGTTACTGGTGTAAGTGCGGACGCCGTAGCGGCGTAAGGTCGCCCCGTGATCATGCCTATCGCACCCAGACTTCCACCCGGACCTAGTCGATAGATCACTCTGTCGCTCGCAACGCTAGGATCCGTGATCTGCACACTTCCTGATGCAATCATGAATATGGAGTGGGACTCATCGCCCTGCTTGATCAAAATTTCATCGGCCGCGAACCAGACCTCTTCCAGGTGCTCCGCCAGCAGCGCACGATCTTCAGCTGCGAGAATGCCGAACCAGTCCGATTCCTGAAGCAGGATGGTTGTGGTGGGGACTTCGGGACTTGTCACGCTTTGCGTGCCAGCAACTGCCAAAGAGATCCCCGCATGGCGAAGATGGTTTTGGACGTGGCCAAGCAACTCGGTACGCGCGTCAACGAATGCTTCGATACTCGGAATAGCAAAACTGATGTCGTAGGCGACGCCGTCACCCCGTAGTTCGCTTCGGGCCACCGAAGGCGGTGGCTTGTCAGCCAGCAGCGTGCACGTCTTGACCGCGGCGGTGAGGACGGACATGCATCGATCTGGTCGCTCGTTGGCCGCTAGCATGACTGTGATCGAAACCCCGCGGATGGTCGTCGGCAGACTGTGATTAACCAGACGAGCCTTTGCCATCACGTTATTTGGGACGATCGCTACATCTCGGTTGAGCGTTGCAATGTGGGTCGAGCGCCAGTTTACCTGCATGACGCGCCCTTCGATGCCACCTTCGACCCATATCAGATCGCCGACGCTGTATGGGCGCTCAATTCCCACCGCAATACCGGAGAACACGTCCGAGAGACTGCTTTGAAGTGCGAGCCCAAGTACGATGGCGATAACACCGGAGGTCGCCAACAGTCCGCCGATCGGTACGGAGAAGACCAGATCGATTATGGCGAACAAAGCAACTAGGTAAATGACTGCGGCCAGGAGGTCAGAAACGATGCGGCTCTCGCGTGGCTTGGTATCGAACACCACGAACAATCTTGTCAGGCCGATTGCACATTGGGCCGTCACGATCCACCAGCCAGATTCGATCACCTGTTGCCAGGCGCGTACATCGGGCTGCTGTAGATCGTACTGGGGAGCTAAGGGAGAGCCGAGGGCCTTGTGCACGAAGAATGTCAGCACGACGAACGCCATCACGCGCCATGCTGCCCGTGTCCAGAGCGCCCAGCGCGATATGAGCCAAGGAACTACGGCTGTCGCGAGTAGTAACAGGGTTGAGCCAACGAGAGCGGCGTCGGTGCTTAAAATCATCGTGATCCGCCCGTTGATGGCTCCGCAATGCCCACCGCGAGCACGGTCACATCCGGAGGCATGTGTTGCATTCGACAAAGTGTTCACGATAACTCGCTAGGACCAGCAAAAGCCAGAGGCAAGAAAGCATCTCCCACGGCTTGCACCGCGTTTACCGATGACGAATTTTCGCCTTGCCGATCCCGCGCAACCCAATACGTTCTCGTTTGACGGGTCCGAATCAAGATTTCAATCATGAGTAACCTCTTTGCTGTGCGGGCGACATACTTGGGTGTGACGATCGTTTCGACTGTGCTGATTGGGGGAGTGCCGCAACCGCACAATCGCTCTCCGGCGTCACCATTGGCAGCGACAAAGGCGCTCTCAATCAACTCGGCGTCGCTCAGACCTCATCTCATTCCCTGGGGCCACACTCCGCGGTGAATTTTGCATTGCCGGGCGGCAATGATCTTTCCGCTACGTTTCTACGGTCTAGCGGCAGGATCGTGTACTTGGAGACGGATTGGGGCGGACAAGGGGGCGGGGCGTATTCCGACTTCGAAGGTTTCAAGTATGGGGAAACTTCGCTTTCCGCAATCCGCATGCGGTTCGGTCATAACGGACTTATGTTCGACGCGAGGCCCCCCGTGTCATTGGCCGGTGACGGGGCACTCATTTTCTTCAACTACTACGAAATATCGGGAAAACGCCAGGTGGCGACGTTCGTGACGACGGTCACTGCCTCTGTGCTGGCCGAGCTTCAAGCGTCACATGGAAACGAAAAGCTCGGCGACTTCATAGCCCCTTATGCTAAACTCAGCGCTGTTATACTGGCCGAACAAGACTACGCGGACACGATTTGGGGCGCGAAGAAACCTTACGATTCTGGCTACGGGCCTATTAATTGGGGTGGCGAACCGTCCGGGATCAGTGGTCAGAACCGGCTCTCCAATGTTTCTCCTGACGATTATAGCGTGGAGGATATCTTCACGGGAAAGACAAAGCTTCCCGATTTCAAAGCGCGTGACGCAAAGTTCAACAGCTTCCGAACTCGTATCCGCAACGCTTTAAACGGGGGCCTAAACTTTGCCGGCGAATACTCTGTCGTTCAGATCGGGTGCGGGAAAGGATGCACATTCGTCGTCGTAGCGAGCAATCGCACGGGACAACCATTCAACTTCCCTCGCGGTGGCGAAGATAGCATGTACCTGAGCTTGAAGTATCAGCTTTCGAGCAGGCTCTTCACTACCCAATGGGCGTCCTACGACGAAAGCAATGCTACCTCGAATTCTTCGAGTTCGACCAAGGGAATTGGAAAGCGCTCTCCAAACGCTACGTCGGCCCACGGGAGGCGTGATACAAGACGATTGACGAAAATCTCAATTGACCTTCGGGCAACTTTAGCGCGGGAGGCGAAAAATGATGTTAAGAAATTCACGTAAAGTCTTGGTCGAGTTGGTGTTTTTGCCGTTTCTGGAAGATGCGCTCGCGCGTTTTGCGTATCTAAATCCCACAGTCCAGGTGGAAATCGGTCCCCCGATCACGCTTGCGGGTCCCGCCGGTCTAGACCTTGCCGAAGCCGTGCGCGATTTCCAGTTCACACTTTGCCGACAGAAGATCTACGCAGAAACACAATCGGTTCGGAGTGCGCTGATCCATGGAGTGATGGGCCGATGAATGTATTCCCATTGAAATTCGGCCGGCTTTCAGATGGCAACCTTCTTTTCACGTACGATGCGGGCGGATATTTCAAGTCAGGCGAAGACTTTCTTGGGCGCTATGCGAGGGACAGGCTCGATGACCGCGATCATGAGTACTTGGCACAGAATGGTCACTCGTACGTTGGCGTCGACGACCCGTCCTTCAACGCGTTCATGTATCGGTGGGCAAACAGACTGTATGCTCCCGTTGGGCTCGACTACGTCATTCTCGTGCCGACCCGCGCTGCAATCTAGCCTGTGGCTATTGTCAGGTTTCCCGCGTCAACGAGAATACACCGGGATTTGATTGGGACGAGGCGACGCTCGAAGTCGTCCTGAAGTTTTTGGATAGCCTGACGACAAAGCGTCTTAAGGTGGAATTCCAAGGCGGAGAGCCCCTGTTACGGCTGGACTTGCTTGAAGGCGACCGTGCCTTTTGTCGTCAACGCTTCGAGCATGCCGAGTGTGTTGTCTGTACAAACCTGCAATTGCTCGGTCCCGCTGAATGGGATTTCATCTCTGCAGTCGACACTCACGTCAGCACCTCGCTCGACGCGGATAGAGAGATCCACAAGCACCAACGCACGGTCACCGACGTGCGAACCGAAGAATTTTTCCAAAATCTGCGCCGCGTCACTTCAGAACTTGGTTCTTCCAAGCTGTCGGCGTTACCCACACTGGACATCCGAAATCTGCCTGAACCTGTCTCGGTGATTGCAAGCTTCACTTCCCACGGCATGCGATCAATCTTTTTTGAGGCCCGTAAACTATCAAGGATTCGCGAGGAAGCAGTTTCAGGCGCTGAAGAGCGCGAAAAAGTGGAACGCCTATCATTCGTCCTTCATCGATGCCGTCGTCGAGTACAATTGGACCGCACTCGAGCCGATCGAGGAGTACTATCTCGTTCACTGTCTTCGGCGCGTGCTGAGGGCAGGGCATAACAGACACTCCGATCTTCGAAACCCGAACATTCTTGGAGACAGCTACCTCGTTATCGACCACGACGGGGTGTTCCATCCTACCGACGAGGCGCGAATGGTCTCACGCATCGGACAGATTGATCTGTCGATGGGAAACCTGAGGACTGGATTGGATCGGAGCTTGTTGACCGCACTCAATCAGGCATATTGCGGCGTCGACCTCGTCGATGATCTTTCGCGCTACGGCCGGATCGATCTCCCCAAAAACCTCACGGACTTCTGTCAGCGCCATACCCATATTTTCGATAAGGTGTTCGAACTGATTTATTCAGAAGACCCGAAGGTGCAGAAATCTGTCGCGATATGGGCGGGCATGCCTGAGTTCGACACTGCGCTTGCGAAGGTGCACTCGTGATCGACTTGAGGCTTAAAATCGACCCCCTGCGACTTGTTGAGCCCCTTGTCGTAAGGCTCTGCAACGTTGGCGCAGCCGCAACTGATCATGACGCTGTCTTGATTGGACGTGAAGGCGAACTTCACGAATATGATTACTGTGGTTTCTCTCTGATCGTCCACTCGCCCCCAAACACCGAGATTGGCGGTGACGTGCTGCTCCTTCTGCCGGGTCAGGCGAGTGCACATCGTCTCACAAGGGCAGATTCCAGGCACAACACCTTACTCGTCACGGAGCAATGCGATCAGCTCTGCGTAATGTGCTCTCAGCCACCGCCGAAGAAACAGCATTCCGACCTCTTCGACCAATTCGCCACCGCGGTAACGCTCGCGCCGAATGATTCGTACGTCGGCATCTCAGGGGGCGAGCCGATGTTGCACAAGGAGCGGCTGTTTACATTCCTCGAGACGTCGGCCGCTCTGCGCCCCGATGTCCGCTTCCACATTCTGACCAATGGCAGCATTTCGAACCAGGCGACATCGCGCGGCTGAGTGAGATTGGCCTGGATCGAATCCTTTGGGGGATTCCTTTGTACGCCCGGACCGCCACCCTTCACGACGAAATCGTCGGCAAGCGAGGAGCTTTCGTGCGCCTTGAGGAAACGTTGTCGATGCTGATGCTCGCCGGCGCCTCAGTCGAATTGCGTACCGTTGTGATGCGGCAGAATTTCTCGGACTTGCCCGCACTCGCAAGGCATATTCATAACCGACTTCCGTTCATCTCCGTCTGAGCGCTGATGCAGTTAGAGCGAATTGGCTTGGTCGCATGAACTGGGACACTAGCTTCATCGACACGTCGAAAGATTTCGATGCGTTAAAGTCGGCGGTTAACATCGCCATCACCCACGGAATTGAAGTCTCTCTTTACAATTTTCCGCTTTGCTCGGTGCCTGAGCCGTACAGGAGGTTGACGCCGTCCACCATTTCCGACTGGAAGAGAAAGTATCTTGACGTTTGTGAGACATGCAACTCGCGCGATGCTTGTGGTGGCTTCTTCGAGTGGTGTAAGCATTCAGAGGGGTTTGGGGAGATTTCGCCTTTATGAAAACGCGGTTGTTTACGATTCCGACGCTGCTCGCGGCTGGCTTCATACCGAGTAAGCTCGACGCGGCGCCGATCAGCGCCATGATGTCGAAAAGCGATCTTTCGTTATCGATCTTCCAACGCCTCCAGCTACAGCACGTTTACACACTCGCTGGCCATCGCTCCCATTCCAGTCATCGGTCGCATTCGAGCCACCGATCTTTGGGCGATGGCGGATATGTGGCGCGGACACCTCGATTTTACAGCTCCGAGCCAGTCCTACCAAAGGTCCCCACTTTACCGGGTGCAGCCGGACACGACCGTGACCACGCCGGGCTCAGCAGCCGGGATCATGGACCCAAGCTACTATCCCGCAGTCCCGTTGAAGCAGGAACTGAAGGTTCTTTTCAGACAGATCGTTATCCAGGTGCAAAAGGCACTGAGCCTCTTTGGCTACTATGACGGCGTCATCGATGGAAAAATCGGACCCCAGTCTAAGGTGGCACTCGCCAAATTACAGGAGGACTACGGTTTGAAGGTGACAGGCACCATCACGCCCGAGGTGTTAAATTCGCTGAACATCCGCGCCTACTGACGGCGAATAAGTTTCGGCTGTCTGAATGATCAGCACTCTTGCCGATCAAGTACCCGTGCGGTGCAAATTGGCCGGACATTTCGGCTATCTACGCCGACAACTCACAGCGTCTCACGCCAGCTAATCCGATCTCCTTGGCGCTGTCAGTCTCAAGAATGCTAAACCGGCGTCGATATTCCGAAGGAAACCGACATGCGCCGCGTTCTTCCTGTCCTCGCCCTGCTTGCCTGCGCCACGCCAGCGGCTGGCGACCAAATAAACCATCATGCCCACGCCGGTTCGACAGACCAGCCACCTACGACGCCGTTTTCGATGTCGATGAGGCTCTCGATGTCGAAGATGCACTCCGCCATGATGTCTGCGCCACAGTCTGGAATTCCAGAACGTGACTTTCTGGAGCAGATGTTGCCACACCATCGAGGAGCCGTTGACATGGCGAAGGCTGTTCTGTTGGCCACGTCCGATATGGAGATCCGAAATCTAGCCCAGTCGATAGTCACCGAACAGGAATATGAGATTCAGCTCATGACTATCATGCTCGAGAAGATGTCAGCGCGGGTGTCTACCGAAGGGGCTGCGCGATGAACCGCTCGATCTTAATGTTGAGCGCGCTTCTCCTCGCGCAGGATGCGTCGGCCGATCCGAGCTCGAAAGACCGTGTCTACGCCGCAGATCAAAACAGCAACACCGTAAGCGTGGTTGATCCATCGACGAACCGGCTTCTCGGCTACATCAAGCTTGGTGATCCGCGGCCATACGTCCTCAGCGCCTTATACAAAGGGCAAGTCAACGTACATGGGCTCGGATTCTCACCCAATCACCGGACGATTGTCGTCGTATCGACCATTACAAATTCAGTCACCTTCGTTGATACCGCCACAAACCATGTGAAAGGGACCGCCTACATTGGTCGAAATCCCCACGAGGCATTCTTCACTCCGGATGGGAATGAGGTATGGGCGACGGTTCGTGGCGAAGATTACATATCGGTGATAGACGCATCGACCTACCTGGAAACCGCCCGAATTCCCACAACCTCTGGTCCGGGAATGGTCATGTTCTCGGTCGATGGAGAGCGGGCTGTGGTGTGCAATAGCTTCAACCCCGTCGTCGAAGTGTTCGACGTCAAGACCCGAAGACTTTTGAAATCGATTCCGGTCGTTTCGCCGTTCTCACCGTTCATCCAAGTGACGCCCGATGGACGGGAGGCGTGGCTTACCCACAAGGATGTCGGAAAGGTGACGAGGGTGGACCTCAAGTCCCTGACGGTGGCGGGCGTCATCGACACCGGCCCGATAACGAACCATTTGGCTTTTGCAAAAACAGCCGAGGGACTGAGAGCCTACGTCACGGTTGGAGGCGAAAATCTTGTCAAAGTCTATAGTGCTGATCAAGCGTCGGACCTGGTGACGACTATCGCAGTTGGCGCGCTGCCGCACGGCATCTGGGGTTCCGATGACGGTAGCAGGATCTTTCTTGCTCTCGAGAACGGAGACGGGGTCGATGTGGTGGAAACGGCCACCAATACAAAAATCGCCCACATACCTTCCGGGCAGGCACCTCAGGCCCTGATCTATGTCTCCAATGCCGTCCCTGAAGGCAACGGTCTGCAAAATCTGACCCCAAGGAAAGATGCCCCCGAAAACTCAACAGCACTTTTGAAATCTCAAGACGGCAGGGGCGGCAGAGGTTTGATCGTTTCCCGAAATCTCGGCTTGATCGACACCGTCGATGTAAGTGTCTACAATTTGCGGCCGGCGACCGATTACGAAGTCTTGTTCGACGGCAAACTTCCACCGGTAGCGGCGTTCACGACAGACGCCAAGGGGAACGCAATGGCTAGCGCTCTCGGGCCGACCAGAAAAATCACACCGGCCTCGAATCAGGATACGAAAACGGTCGTGAGCGTCGTGGTTCCCGGTGACACGAGTCGGCCAGTCCTTCTTGGAGAATAAATGCCAGCGCAGAAAGTGGGTTGGAGGCTGAATTCGTACCATTTCGATAAACAAAGCGAACTCGCTGTGGTTTTCTCAGGTTGGGGCTCCGGACGCACTTCTATGGCTGGTTGCGGAATCGATTTCGAAGCAAGGCCGCAATGGACGACTTCTCGAAGGCTGCTACGCCGGACCAGCCATCTGTCACGACATTGAGAGGCGAGCTCCCAACCCATCTTGACGCTCGTTTATGGACCGGTTTTGCGCTCGGTGACCGCACTTCCAGCGATGGGCGTGATCCGCGGCGGAAACGGATTGGAACTGTTTTCCGAGGCCGAAGACGGTCTGGAGCGAAGCTGCGCAGCCGCCAAATCGAGGCACGCCTATTTCTCGGTACGCCGATGAGATCTGTCAGTTGCGAAAGATTCCTACTCCAGCAGGTGCTTTCAAAAATTATGCTGACCGCCGCTGAGGCGATCTCCTGTGTGGAATGCCCCCGCAAAATCTGCTTGGTAACGCAAGAAAATCAACGTGGACATGTTAATGTGCGCCTAGAAGACTACGGCCTCAGACAAGACCCTGTTGCTTTCGACCAGGTTTTTGAAGCATTCTACTCCACCAAACCCGATGGCAAGGGAATGGGTCTCGCAATATGCCGATCGATCGTAGAAGTGCACGGTGGCAAGATCATTGCACATCCCGGACCGTCGGGAGGAGCCTTCTTCGAGTTGACGATACCATGTGCAAGGGGGCATTAATGAACAACGCGTCTGAGACAACTGCACCGCAAGTTGTCGTCATCGAAGACGACGTAGGTGTTCGGGAATCGCTTGTCGGGCTCCTGCGCTCGATGAAATTCAGCGTCTCGGCCTTCTCATCCACCTCGGAGTTTTCCTCAAAAGGCAAGCTGGACGAGGTCGGCTGTATGATTTTGGATGTCCGGCTGCCTGGTCAAAGCGGGATCGAGTTTTACGAAGAGGCCCGTTCCAAAGGGTTCCAAAGGCCGGTCATCTTTATGAGCGGCCACGCCGACGTTCCGATTGCCGTTCGGGCGATGAAGGCCGGAGCCGTCGAATTTCTTACCAAGCCGGTGCGCGAACAAGATCTCCTTGACGCGATCCACGCTGCTCTGAAACGCGATACGCGCTCCTCTCGGATGGAGCAGGCGGCGTCAGATGCTCGAGCGGGATTCGAATCGTTGACGAAGCGAGAGCAGGAGGTGCTAGTTCGGGTTGTCGAGGGTCAGCGCAACAAGCAGATTTCTGCGGCTTTGGGAATAACAGAAGCTACCGTGAAGTTGCACCGCGGTAACGTCATGCAGAAAATGCACGCGCAAACGCTGCCGCAACTGGTGCGTCATTTTGATTTGTTGGATTTCGGCGATCAGGTAGCAATTTCCTCATCGGTGTAGCCTTACGTCACCAGATTGGATTAAAGGATCTAGGATGGTCGGGACCACGAAGTCATCGCTCGTCGCCTGCGTGGAGGATGACGAGCCTGTTCGGGACGCTCTACGAGGCCTTCTGCGCGCATCCGGGATCGACGTTGCTGCCTTTTCTTCAGCAGAAGATTTCCTTGAGTCCGAGGAGCTTCAGAAAACAGCTTGTCTTGTCACGGACATCCAGCTCGGCGGGATTTCTGGTCTTGATCTGCTCGAAAGACTATCGGGAAGCTCACTGCGCATTCCCACGATCCTTATAACCGCACATTCCGACGTCGCCGCTGGCGATCGGGCCAGGAACTCCGGCGCGATAAGCATCTTCTTGAAGCCTGTAAGTCCGACCGCCTTACTGCGGGCGATTCAGGCCGCCTTGTCGTCCTAGCGCGGACGACGCGAAGGCCCCGTGGAAGCGGCGGACCAACGACAATCAACGGCGCCTCACGGCATCTCGCTGGAACCGAAGCCCAATCAATACGATCATGCGTGCCAGACCAACGAAGCGAGAAAACCGTCTCCGTCATCGAGGCCTTATTTCGGAGGTTGTCATGACGAACTCAGTCGATGTCACCTTTCGGTCCGCCATGTATTTTAAAGGACCGTCCCCCCTTGTCGCGATCGGCGACGAACCGGCTCCTCGATTGATCGTGGACCCGCCGTTGCCTGGCCCACTTGCCCGCGGGCATGTGTTCATACAGTACCGAACCGAAAACATCAGGATCGTTCCGGTGTTCGGGGAAGGGGCTCTCGACGTGTCACCACGAGTTGGTCACCTTCATATAACCGTCGACGACCTTCCGTGGCACTTCGTCGATGCAAGTGGCGAAACACTAATCGTGGTCGGACTGGCCGCCGGCAACCACAGAATCTTGGTTCAGTTGGCGGACCCGATTCACCGTGTACTCACGGAAACGTCCGTCGCATTCGTCGTCCCGGACATGGGCTAAGCCTCACCGCTACAAGGTGATCGCTAGCGGAATCCTCGCCGCAACCTGACGCGCCCAGGCAGCGATCTCCTGGAAGAGGTCCTCGCACTCATAACGTCGCAAGGACCTCTTTCTTCCCAAAAAATGCTAGGCAAACCCGCAATGATGTAGCGACTTCAGCAGTCGCTAATCATTGCGGATAAAACACGTCCGCACCAATCACGGCCTCAAAGTCTAGCCAACGGTTGCAAAGCTCCGTGTGAAGCCGCTTTCGACGCTTGGTCCGAGAACCGGACCTGGCTCGCGGACTTCTCCCAATTTTTTTCAAACGCTGCGTTGCGCCCCAACCCCAACGGCAATTATCGGTCCTTTTCGCATCGAGCGCAGTACAACATAGAAAACAGGCGTCAGAAACAATCCGAAGACGGTCACGCCAAGCATCCCCGAGAACACCGCCGTCCCCAAAGACTGCCTCATCTCGGCGCCTGGTCCGGTGGCCAAAGCAAGCGGGAGGACGCCAAAGATGAAGGCGAACGCCGTCATGAGGATCGGGCGCAGACGAAGGTGACTTGCCTCGACCGCAGCGTCAACGACTGACTTGCCGTCTTCTTCCGCCTGCCGGGCAAACTCCACGATCAAGATCGCGTTCTTTGCGGCCAATCCGATCAGAACGATCAAACCGATTTGCGTCAACACGTTATTGTCCATTCCCCGGAGTGATACCCCGATCAAGGCAGCGAGCACGGCGAGGGGAACGATCAGGATGATTGCCAAGGGCAGCACCCAGCTTTCGTACTGAGCGGCGAGCGCCAGGAAGACAAATATGACCGAAAGCGCAAAGATGTAGACCCCGGCATTTCCTGTCCGGGTTTCCTGATAGGCAAGTTCGGTCCATTCGAACGAGACGCCGGGCGTCAGTATCTTGGCGGCGATAGACTCCATTTTCTTGATAGCGGTACCAGTCGAGGTGCCGGGAGTTGGGTTTCCTTGAAGCGGAACGGAGACATACATATTGTAGCGTTGGACAAGAGTGGGGCCGCTTGTATCTTGGATCCATCAGCGTCCCGAGCGGGACCAAGGCGCCCTTTGCCGATCGCACCTTCAGTGCCAACATGGCATCCTTGTCCATCCGAAACTGTCGATCAGCTTGAGCTCTTACTTGATAAACTCTTCCGAAAGCATTGAAGTCATTCACGTATGATGTTCCAAGGTTGATCGACAACGCGCTGAAGACGTTGGTGACTGGAACGTTTAGGTAGCGGGCTTTGTCGCGGTCGACTGCCAAGTAGTATTCGGGGCTGGAATTCGAGAATGTGGTGAAGACGCCAGTCAAGCCTTCGGTGGATGCGGCCTCCGCCATGATCTCGCGGGCGAGCCCTAGCGCTCTCGTCATGTCGGAGTTCTCTTCATCGAGGATCTGCATCTTGAAGCCGCCGGCGTTTCCGACGCCGCGCACCGAAGGGGGCGGGATCGCAATGATGAAGGCTTCCTCGATTTCCTGAACCTTCTCGTTAAGCTCTGCGATGATCTTGTTTGCCGTAGCGCCGATTGGCTCGCGCTCCTTGAACGACTTAAACGGCGTAAACACCAATCCCGAGTTTGACGCTGCGGTAAACGTTGCACCGCTGAAGCCGGGAAACTGGATGGCATTGCGAACTCCGGGCACCGCTTTGGCGATTGCACCGACCTTCTTTACGACTTCGTCGGTGCGGGCGAGGGACGCGCCGTCCGGCAACTGGATGACGAGGATCGCATAGCCTTGATCCATGACGGGGACGAATCCCGAAGGAACGATCGTCGTCATGAACCACGTCGCGACAAGTAGTGACGCGAAGGCGATCAACGCCGCAGTGCGGCCGATCCAGCCCCCGACGAGCTTGCGAATGATCCATGAGTAGCCGTTGCTGACCTTGTCGAAACCCGTGTTGAACCCGTTTGCCAGAACCGCGCCGGCCCGGCTCGCGATGTTCCTCGGCTCCCTTATACTATCGTGGCTTCGGAGAAGGATGCCAGCGAGAGCGGGTGACAGCGTAAGCGAGTTCAACGCCGAGATCGCCGTGGTCACGGAGATGGTGACTGCGAACTGATTGTAAAATTGACCTGAAATGCCCGGAATGAACGCCGTCGGCGCGAAGACCGCGATCAGCACCAGCGAGATGGCGACCACTGCTGTCCCTACTTCGCCCATGGTAACGTGAGATGCCTCCTTGGGCGTCATGCCGCGCGCCAGGTTTCTCTCGACGTTTTCCACCACTACGATGGCGTCGTCGACGACGATGCCGATTGCGAGGACAAGTCCGAACAGTGTCAGCATGTTCAACGAAAAACCGAATGCGAGAAGGAATGCGAAGGTCCCTATAAGCGATACAGGGATGGCGATGATGGGGATCAGGGCGTTTCGCCACGACTGAAGGAATATGACCACAACGATTGCGACGAGCATCGCGGCCTCGGCCATTGTCCGATACACCTCGAAAATCGAGTCCTCGATGAACTCCGTCGTGTCGTAGTTGATCTGATACTCAAGCCCCTCCGGGAAATTCTTGGCCAGCCTCGCCATGATGTCGCGGACCTGTTTGGCGGTCGAAAGCGCGTTCGTGCCGGGTCGCGCAAAGATGCCGAGGGCGATGGCGGGATCGTTCGTGAGGTAGCTGTTGGTCACGTAGTCCTGCGCCCCCAACTCGACCCTCGCGACGTCTTGCAATTCGACCAGCCGGCCGGTCGCCGTCGATTTGACGATCACATAGCGGAATTCCCGGACGTCCGAAAAACGCCCGCTCGATCGGACAGTATACTCGAAGGCATTCTTGCCCAACGCTGGAGGTGCTCCGATGCGCCCTCCGGAAATCTGCACGTTCTGCTCGCGTAACGCGCTGACGACATCGTCGGAAGTCATGTTGTATGCTGAGAGCTTCTCGGGATCGAGCCAGATGCGCATGGAATATTGACGGTCGCCGAACGACTGGATATCGCCGACCCCGTCAAGCCGAAGCAGCAGGTCACGCACCTTGCTGCGCGCATAGTTCAAGACGTAGAGCTGATCGTAGCGATGGGTCGGCGACAAGAGGTGAACGACCATCATCAGATCCGGCGAACTCTTGTCAGTGGTGACGCCGATCCTTTGCACTTCCTGGGGTAGGCGGGGCAGGGCGATCGCCACGCGGTTCTGGACAAGGACCTGAGCTTTATTGAGGTCCGCCCCAAGCCTGAAGGTGATCGTCAGGGACATCGCGCCATCGGCGCTGGAATAGGACGACATGTAAAGCATGTCCTCGACGCCGTTGATCTGCTGCTCGAGAGGCGTCGAAACCGTGTCGGCGATCGTCTGAGGATCGGCGCCAGGATAGGACGTCCTGACGATGATGGTGGGTGGAGCGATTTCAGGGTATTGCGCCACGGGAAGCTGCGTGTACGCGATGCCGCCGACGACCACGAGAACGATTGAGATGACCGCGGCAAAGATCGGGCGATCAACGAAAAAATGAGCGAACCTCATCGTGCGACCTCCGGCTCTTCGACCGACAGTGGCAGGTCGATGAGTTTGGGCGTCACCTTCGCGCCGGCACGAACTCGCATCAGACCATTGATCACAACCTTCTCGTCGCCTTCGAGTCCTTGGCGGATGACGCGATAGCCATAAAGGCGAGGGCCGGGCCGAACCGACTTTGTGGACACCATTCCGTCATCGCTGACCACATAGACGATGCGCTCGTTCTGGTTCGTGCCGATGGATTCATCGGGGACGAGAACTGCTCGGTACGTGTTTGACGCCTGCACCTGGATGCGGCCAAACAGTCCCGTTTGCAGTGTAAGGTTGGGATTGGGAAACCGGGCTCGAAGCCGCATCGTGCCACTGTCGGCGTCGATGCGGTTTTCGGCAAAATTCAGCTTCCCGGCATATTCTTTCTCGGAGTTGTCACCGATTTTCACCTTGACCGCGACGCCTCCGCCCGAGGCCTGAAGGTCGGCGCCGCGCGTTTTGGCTGTCTCCTGAAAGTTAAGAAGCCTGCGTTCATCCACATCGAAATAGAAGTCGATCGGATCAAGCGTGACGATCGTGGTTAGGACGGACGCGTCGGCTTGAATCAGATTGCCCGGTGAAATCAGATGGCGATCGATGCGGCCGCTTATGGGTGCGGTTATCTTTGTGTATTCGAGGTCGAGAGATGCTCTATCCAGAGCTGCCTGAGCGCCGCGGACGTTGGCCTGCGCCGATGTCCATTCGCGGCGTCGGTCGTCAAGAATGCTGAGCGACTGGCTGCCGCTTTGCGAAAGGGCCTGAGCGCGCTTGTGCTGGGCTTCCGCGTAGGTGAGCGTGGACTGTGCGACTTCGAGGGCCGAAGTCGCCTCGTTGTAGGCGCTAAGGTACGGTCGTTGGTCGATGACAAAGAGGAGGTCGCCCCTGTTTACCAACGCGCCGTCTTCGAAGTGGATCTCCTGAAGATAACCTCCAATGCGGGACCTGACGGTCACTTGCTCGACCGCGTCGAAGCGTCCAATAAACTCGTCGTTGTCGACGACGTCTCGCACCACGGGTTTTGCAACAGTAACCCAGGGGGGCGTGTTCTGGGCATTGCCGGGAGCGATCAAGGCTAGAAGCAGGGGGCCTCCAACACTCAGGGTCCGAAGCAAGGAAGTCCTCATGTTCATCTCCATCGGGGGCACGCCGGTCGGTTTGACTTCCCGTCGCAAATGAAGATTTTTCAGGCCCGATTTTGTGAACGAGAAGTGCAGCGGGCGGGTCCGCGTGCCCGAGGAGAGACGACCGACATTCACAGGCTTGGGCCGCACTAGGCAGGCATGCGGATATTGTCCGCTTGTCGACGACTTCCTTCAGTTGGCGTGGTGGTCCACCTTCGGGAAATCGACTTCGGTTTTGAAAACCTCGTTCATGTAGTTGGTGAACGTGTTAGCGGCGACATGGGCAACGATCTCGAGCAATTCGCCGTCGTCAAATCCGGCCGCCCTCATCGTCTGGAGCTCTTCCTCCGTGACGCTCCCGCGCTCCTCCGCCACCTTGACGGCGAACTTCACGGCGGCGTTCGCTCTGGCGTCCGAGGAGCCCCCCCGACGAGCTGCTGCAATCTCGTCGATGCTGAGTTTCGCGACGTGCGTTCCGGTGTAAGTGTGTGCGGCGAGGCAGTATCCGCAACCGTTTTTCTGGGCTATCGCCAGTGCGATCCGCTCTCGGATCTTCTTGTCGAGCTTACCTTTTCCGAGCGCACCGCTCAGCGAGGCGTAGGCTTCAAGGACGGCCGGACTGTTCGCCATCATCCTGAAAACGTTCGGGACGCTGCCCATCTGTTTCTTTATGGCTTCGAGTGTGGGCCTGGCAGCCTCCGGCGCGGCTTCGATGGACGGGTGAAGTGGGATGCGTGTCATACTGGACTCCTTGGGAAAAAGCCGGTCTTGCGGCGCCTGCGTTCTCTCAGTGCATGTCGTGGCGTAACTGCCCGCCAGTGTCTGGTGGAATATCGCGAACTGCACTCTGTCGGTATTGCAGGTAGAGAATAGAGGAAGCCGGCAGACCGCGACGGGCGTCCCGCCATCTACGCGGCGTGGCCATCGTCATCTTCTTGAAGACCGTCGTAAAATGCGGCTGGTTCTGGAAGCCACATTGAAGCGCGATATCGACGAGCGGAAGATCGGTCTCATGCAGAAGCTTTGCCGCGGACTGGATGCGAAGGCGGAGCAGGAACTCATGCGCACTCATGGAGGTGGCCGCTTTGAAGGTCGCGGCAAAATGCGTTCTTGAGAACCCTGCGACGTCGGCAAGCTCTTCGAGAGTGACGCGCCGGTCTAAACGCGCTTCTGCATAGCGCTTGACGCGGTTTAGCCGCCATGCCGAAAGGGGGTGGACGCGTGGAAGCTCCTGGTAGCGATCAAATGCGACGCTTGAGAAGTTCTGCGTGAGTTCGCTTCGGCGTACGACAGAACTCTCGAGGATCTCACCCATGATCTCTAACAGCCTTGGATCCCGGATGTTGAATCGTCCGCCCACCACTTCGCCGGGCCACCGGTGGCGCTCGTGCAAAAACGTCAGGACGTAAAGACAGGCGTCGGACTGCAACTCGACCGATATGGGATCGGGGCCCTCGACAAAGGCCACGCTGTCTTCGATCATGACGCCGTGGTAGAGAAGCCGTCCCTTTTGCTCGAGGCGTAGTTCGGAGTCGCGCGCGGCCAGTACGAATGTTCCGGCACCCGATGCGAGTGAGGTCGTGATGGAAAGGTTGCCGTTCTCGCGGGTGAGTTTCGCGAGGAAGATGTTAGGGTCAGCGACTTTGAGGTGTTCGACGTGAAGGCTCTCTTCGAACGTCTCGAACACGTCACCCGCCGTACCCAAGCTCACCTTGATGGCGCTATTGGTCTGCATTGGATGCTCCATGATTTCAGAGGCGTGGCACGAGCGAGCGCTATTCGTCGCCAGCGGCTCGCTCAATCATTGCGGAGACCAGATCCGGGTGCGAAATCATCACGACATGCGAGGCGCCTTTTACCGCGACGGTCTCTTTCGAGCCGGCGCGTTTTGCCATGAATGCGTGGAGCGTCGGAGGGATGTTCTTATCCTCCGTTCCGAAAATGAACCGTGAGGGAAGGCTTTTCCAGGCGGGGCTGCTCGAAGGATCTTCGAAGGCCTCGGCGGCGATTGGCCGCTGTTCAACGCCCATCACTTCGGCTTTCGATTGCGGGACGTCGGCGGCGAACTGCTTCCAAAATTTGCTCTGGAGAATGTATAGGTCGTGCTTTCCGTCGGGCTGCAATACCGGAGGAGCGAGGGTTTCACCCAACGTGCTGCCGGGAAACTTCTTTCCCAGAGCGCTTACGCTTTCACCGTCTTCGGGCGCAAGTCCAGCCACATAGACGAGGGATTTCACGTTCTTGCCTTCGACGTCGGTGATTACAGACCCGCCATAGGAATGCCCTACGAGTACGAC
The DNA here is from genome assembly GCF_049896125.1 of Pararhizobium sp. DWP1-1-3. Lineage (NCBI taxonomy): Bacteria > Pseudomonadati > Pseudomonadota > Alphaproteobacteria > Hyphomicrobiales > Rhizobiaceae > Pararhizobium > Pararhizobium sp. DWP1-1-3. Next base: position 28,233 of record NZ_JAFCTR010000003.1, on the reverse strand, counting down.
CGGACCGTCGATCGTTTTAACGACGGTCGATACGTAGTCTGCGTCGTACTTCAGCCCGCGCAATGGGTTGGCGACCGCGATCACGGGGTACCCGTCTTTGAGAAGCTTCGCGACGACCCCGCCCCAACTTGCAGATTCGGCGAATGCACCATGCACAAGGACAACCGTCGGCTTTGACGCGGCCAGTGCCGATTGGCTGAGAAGCAATGCGCCGACCACCGCCGAAATGGAGAGTATTTTGTTCATGGAGAGTAACCTCGTTTGGCCCTGGACTGCTTTCCGAAGGGGCTGGTTTCGCTTCCATGAACCTACAGTGCGAATACTCGGACATGTTGTGAGATGTCGAGATGTGGCGTGAGTTGTGGTGGGTGGGAATTCCTTGAGCAGTATGCATCACACGCGTAGCGGGATTCAGCTATTTCGACAGAGAAACGCGCACCCGGAGGCACGCGTTTGTTCGGCTAGACTGATATCAACGATACTAATAAACGGCCCCCTCTGACCTGCCGATTGCGATATTGACGGCAGTGAGCAAATCCTGATAGCGCACCGGCTTTGTTAAAAACTCAAGTGCGCCCGCTTTCATTGCCTGGACACACATTTGCACGTCGGCGTGACCGCTTATGAATATGATTGGATAAGATAGCCCCTTTCTCTGGAGCTCGGCCTGAAATTCCAGACCGCTCGTGCCGGGCAGGCAAACGTCGAGGATGATGCAAGATGGCGCTTGTGGCAAAGTGCTCTCTTCAAAACTCCGGACAGAAGAATATGAGGTTACGTCCAGTCCCACGGAACGCAGCAGGCTTGAAATCGCGTCGCGGACCCCTTCATCGTCCTCAATAAGCACGATCGCCGAGGCCGTCGCCGGCTTAACGGTTGTGAACGATGGATCAAGAGAAATTGCGTCAGAAGGAACGAGGTCGTCCTGGGAGCCTTCGCGGACCAGCATGTATCCCCTGCGAACGACAGTTTTCACTATTTCTCCGTTATCGCCCAGAGCTCTTCGGAGCGATCCAACTTGGAAGCGAAGGTTGCATTCTTCGACGACCATTGACGGCCAGACCTCGTTGAAGATCTCGATCTTTGTGACGATCCCACCATTCGACTTCAAGAGGACCATGAGAAGATCGAAAGCTCTTCCGCCGATTTCCCTTGGCTTTCCATCCATCAAAAGCTGTCTTGAATGCGGGATTGCGCAGAAACGACCGAAACGAATTGCGTCGCCTCCGATCTCGCCTATCGTCGCCAAGTGCGCTGACGTCGATCCGTCCGCTGGTTGGAGATCGTCGATCGCTGAAGACATCTGGACTTGCATGGCTCACTCCCCGTCGGCTGCCAAGTTCCGTCGTATTGATTTAGGTGACTCCGTATCCTCCTCCGCGACGCGCGGAAGACGAGTTCCCGTGATGCGATTTTAAGCAATCGTAATGAAGCGGGGGGAGCTATTCAATTCGACTTACGTAAGAACATGCGCAAATACGGCGATGAAAAACTAGACCAAGGTCTAGGTCGCGAAGCGCTTGGGCATAAAAATGGAAGGTGCCTCACGGCATCTCACTTCGCCTTACGACAACTAGCTCGCTCCCAAGAGTGGATATCGGTACCAGTAAGGCAAGGCCATCAACGGTTTACAACGCTACAAAGACTGTAAGATGAGGGAGAGGGTGCTGCCATAGATTAAGGCGCAGTATTTCTTCTTTTTCATTCAGCTTTGACGATGGCAAGCGGCAACGTCCTCGACTGATAAGTCAGCCGATCAGGTCGAGGCGGCCGCCACGCGGGCCTCCCCTGCGTGGCGGCACTCATTCATCAACGCTCGTTCAACAGATGGAGCCTCACATGACAAAACATTCGAACGCTCTCTCCCGACGTGGATTCTGCTTGTGCTGCCTCGGCGCTGCGACATTCGCGACGACCGGCGGATGGTTGACTCCGCGCGAAGTCTTTGCCGCGGCGGAAAGCCAGGTCAATATTATCCGCCGGGCGGCGGTGACAGCGGACATCACGACCACAAAGCTGAGGGGCGGCGTCTCCGTGCTGACGGGTTCCGGAGGAAACGTCGGCGTCATCGCAGGGAAGGACGGCAAGCTTCTTGTCGACGCCGGCATAACGGCCACCCGTACACGTATCGAGAAGGCCCTTTCCGACATTGGTCCGGAGCCGATCACCCACCTTGTCAACACACATTGGCATTTCGACCACACCGATGGAAACGAGTGGCTGAACTCCGAGGGTGCTGCGATCTTGGCCCATCCAAACACCCTCAAGCACCTTGCCTCAGCGGTACGTGTAGACGACTGGAATTTTGATTTTCCTCCGTCGCCGAAAAGCGCGTTGCCAACGCAAATTATGAAGAACGACAAGGAGATGCTGAGGCACAACGGGCAATCGATCGCGTTGAAATACTACGGCCCAGCCCACACCGACAGCGACATCTCCGTTTTCTTCGAAGAGTCCAATATCATCCACGTAGGCGACACGCTGTGGAACGGCATTTATCCGTTTATCGACTACTCGACCGGCGGCAGCATCGACGGGCAGATCAATGCCGCCGAGGCCGACATTAAGATGATTGACAAGGAAACCCTCGTCATTCCTGGCCACGGCGACATCGGCAACAGGCAGGATCTGATCGTCTGGCGGGATATGCTCGTTGGCGCAAGAGAAAACGTCGCCAAGCTGAAAAAGGATGGACGTACGGTCGAGGAGACCATCGCGGCCAATCCGACCGAAAAGTGGGATGCGAAATTCGGGCAGTGGGTCATCCCGCCAGCGCTGTTTACGCGCTGTGTATACGAGGGCGTTTAAGCCGGAAGGCGACCCGAGCCACTGAGGAGTTCGCACATGCACTCGAAACCGATCGAACATCGTACGACGCATACTTTCGACGACACCTTGTCGGCGATCATGATGGCCATCAACAAGGCAGGCCTGACGATCTTTGCCGAGATCGACCATGCGAAGGTAGCTCGGGAGAACGGTATGGCGATGCCGGAGACCCGTGTTCTCATATATGGAAATCCCAAGGCGGGGACGCCCGTCATGCTCGATACGCCTCTATCCGCATTGGACTTGCCATTGCGGATCCTCGTTCGCGAGCTCCCAGGGGGCAGATCTGCGATAGCGTTCCACTCGCTGTCAGAAGAACTGGGAGCGCTAGGCGTGAAGGAACGCGACGCCGGCCGTCTTGACGAGGTCCAACAGATGATTGCCAAAGCGGTCGATTACTTCCGGGTATCCGCGACCGCTGTAAAATAAGGGTTTTCGCCCGACGTTCTCGAAAGACCGGTTCAACTCTGGCAGCGACAATCACGTCGAACGATGAGTTCGACTTGAGGTGAGCCACCCCGAAAACTTGCGGTCATATATCCAACAAGTCGTTTAGGAGATGAAATGCGCCTCTACCACCACCCAATATCCGGCCATTCTCATCGTGTTCTCCTGTTCCTTGCACTGTTGAAGGAACCAGTCGAGCTGATTGAAGTGGACATTCTCTGCGGAGAGCAGAAGACGAAGGAATTCCTGGAACTCAACAAATTCGGCCAGGTGCCAGTGCTCGATGACGACGGAATCGTTGTGGCCGATTCAAACAGCATACTTGTCTATCTCGCAATGAAGCTGAAGAGGCACGACTGGCTTCCCGCCGATCCTTTGAGGGCGGCTGAGGTGCAACGATGGCTCTCTGTCGCTGCGGGCGAACTCGCCTACGGCCCGGCAGCGGCGCGCCGGATTAAGCTGGTCGGCGACAGGGCGGTCTCCGACGAGATAATGCGGCGATCGCAGGCATTGCTGGCCGTCCTCGACAATGAGCTCGGGAGCCTCGACTGGCTCGTGGCCGATCGTCCGACGTTGGCTGACGTGGCGCTCTACAGCTATGTCGCACGCGCCCCCGAAGGCAACATAGATCTGACTGACTATCCGTATGTGCAAGCGTGGCTTTAGAGGATCGAATCCCTCGAAGGTTTCGTGCCGTTTGTGAAGACGCCGATCAATCTGACAGCAGCATACGCCTGAGCCAGCCTCATGTTGAGGATGAGACCGGCGGCAAGTCACTTGCCGACGAAGAACCGTTGTCGCCATTTCGCTTACTTTGAGAATGAACAGAAACGCATAACGGCTTGGGATTGGAGAATAAAATGACATCTGAACTGGCCTTACCCCTTACCCGACGCGATGCGCTCATTGCGGGGTCGGCTGCTGCACTCGCTCTTGCTGTCGCCCCATCGGCGAAGGCTGCGACCAAACACAAAGCATCACAAATGGAGAACGAGCCAATGGGTACCGTGAAAGTCCAAGACGGAACAGAGATCTTCTATAAGGACTGGGGAAACAAGGATGCGCAAGCGATCATGTTCCACCATGGCTGGCCGCTGAGCAGCGACGACTGGGATAACCAGATGCTCTACTTCATTAGCCAAGGCTATCGCGTGATCGCGCATGACCGCCGCGGCCACGGTCGGTCCTCACATAGCCGTACCGGGCATGAGATGAATACGTACGCGGCGGACGTCGCCGAAGTCGTCGAAGCACTCGATCTTAGGAACGCGGTTCACGTCGGTCACTCCACGGGCGGGGGGGAAGTGGTGCATTACGTGGCTCGCGCGAAGCCCGGCCGTGTGTCGAAAGCTGTGATAGTAGCTGCGGTTCCGCCCGTGATGCTGAAGTCCGATAAAAATCCGGGAGGCCTCCCGATGGAGATCTTCGATGGCCTTCGAAAGGCCTTGGCCGACAATCGCGCGCAATTCTACATCGACGTGCCGACCGGCCCATTCTACGGCTACAACCGCCCAAACGCCAAGATTTCGCAGGGGCTCATCAACAACTGGTGGCACCAGGGCATGATGGGGGCGGCCAACGCACATTACGAGTGCATCAAAGCATGGTCGGAAACCGATTTCACGGAAGACCTCAAGAAAATCGAGGTCCCCGTTCTGGTGATGCACGGGACGGACGACCAAGTCGTTCCATATGCAGATTCGGGACCGCTTTCCGCAAAACTGCTGAAGAATGCGACCCTCAAGACCTACGAAGGCTATCCGCATGGAATGCTTTCGACGCACCCGGAAGTCTTGAACCCGGAAATCCTCGCCTTCATCAAAGCCTGAGAAAAGCGCGGCGGGCGGCAGGTTTCGCCCGCCTCGTTCCCAACTGTCAGAAACCGCTGGCACCTATCGCGGTCCGATGACCCATCGGAGAGCTGCGAGGTTGTGTCTCACCGAAACTCACAGGCTCTTGCGCCAACTTATTAGCTCTGTAGGCGCGACGAGCGTATTTTGGCGGACGTGCCGCCACACCACAAAGGATAAAGACATGCGACTTCAAGGAAAGATCGCCGTGGTCACCGGCGCAAACAGCGGCATTGGGCTCGCCACCGCGAAGCGATTTGCGGAGGAGGGCGCCAAAGTGTTTATGACAGGCAGGAGACAGGATCAGCTCGATACGGCCGTCGGGGAGGTTGGAGGCGACGCTGTCGGAGTTCAAGGTGACGTCTCCAACCTTGGAGATATAGACCGTCTCTTCGAATTAGTGAAAGCCCAGGCGGGGCATATCGACGTTTTGTTTGCGAACGCGGGCAGTGGCGAGTTTGCTCCGCTGGGACATATTACTGAGGACCATTTTGATCGAACCTTTGCCACGAACGTTAAGGGAACGCTGTTTACTGTTCAGAAGGCGTTGCCGCTTCTGAAGGAGGGATCGTCCGTTATCTTAACCGGTTCGACGGCAGCGTCGACGGGGACGCCGGCGTTCAGCGTCTACGCTGCAACAAAGGCGGCAATTCGGAGTTTTGCTCGCGGGTGGATCGTCGATCTTGGTCACCGCGGCATCCGAGTTAACGTTCTTTCTCCTGGTCCGACTTCGACGCCGGGATTCCATGGTTTGGGATCGACCGAGGAGGAGAAGCGCGAGATGATGCGTATGACCCTTGCCGGCGTCCCTCTCGGGAGAATGGGAAAGCCTCGGGAAATTGCAAACGCAGCGCTTTTCCTAGCATCCGACGAGAGCAGCTTCGTTACGGGCACCGAGCTTTTTGCGGACGGTGGCGTGGCTCAAGTCTAGCATTGCTGCCAGTTGTCAAAGGCTTTGCTTTCGCGCAGGCGAAATGATTTGATCACGATCCGGCTTGTGGGAAGCCGATGGGAGCGTCGTGATGATTGTGTCTCAATCATTATTGGAGCCACTGGTCGAGGGCGGAAGTTCCGCCCTCTACCGCTATGTCTCGCATGAGGGGGGCACCTCGGTTTTGATGGTAACGCCGACGTCGCGCATAGCCCCAAAAGATGCAACGCAATTCCTGAAGCGAGAGCTTGCAATCACCGACTGGTTAGATGCCTCTTGGGCGGCCAAGCCGCTGGGCATCGAACTTCACGATGGAAAGCCGTTCCTGATCCTTCACGATGCAGGCGGACAACCCCTGCGAAAATTTCTGCGCGATCCTTTTGAAATCGGACGGTTCTTGTCTGCAGCAGTCAATGTCGCCGCCGCCGTCGCAAAAGCACATGGACGCGGCATCGTCCATAAGGACATTCGACCAGAAAACATTCTGATAGATGACGCAGACTGCGTTCGGCTGGCGGGTTTTGGACGAGCGTCGGTGGTGACGGGCGATCTCGATCTGGACGACGCATCCGCGGGAAAACCCGACACGCTACAGTACATCGCACCGGAACAGACTGGCAGGATCAAGAAAAATGTCGACGCCCGCAGCGATCTCTATTCGCTTGGCGTCGTATTTTACGAAATGCTGACGGGTGAACTTCCCTATGTGGCTTTCGACCCTGCGGAATGGATCCATTCTCACGTGGCGAGGCGGCCGATCCCGGTCAATCAACGCGTCGATGGGGTGCCACCAGTTATAGCGGCAATCGTCGAGAAACTGCTGTCGAAGAACTCTGACGACCGTTACCAGAGCGCGGTCGGCCTACAGGTGGATCTGCGCCGGTGCCTTGATGCTTGGATGGCGACGGGTAGGTTAGAGAAGATCGAAGTATCGAGCGAAGAGCCGCGGAACCGTCTCAAAGCTCCAGGCGGACTGTATGGCCGCGCCGAACAGTCCGCGGAAATCAAATCGGCATACGACCGGGTCGCGACAACCGGACGGACGGAGGTAGTCCTGATTTCGGGTTCGGCAGGTGTCGGAAAGTCTTCGATCGTCTATGATCTGCGTGAGACTGTTCAGGCCGCCGGGGGCATGTTTGCTTCTGGAAAGTACGACCAATACACTCGAGATATCCCGTATGCGACCATCGCCGAAGCTTTCCGACGGCTGGTCCACCGAATACTCAGCTTAGGCGACGTCGAGCTGGCTCGTTGGCGCGGCGATCTCCTCGATGCCCTCGGCCCGAACGGGCAACTCATGACTAATCTCATTCCTGAGCTTGCGTTGATAATTGGCGAACAGCCTCCGCCGCCGCCTTTGCAGCCACATGAGGCTGGAGAGCGCTTTCATCTTGTGTTCCGTCGGTTCCTTGGAGTTTTTGCTCACTCGACCCATCCCTTGGCTTTGTTCGTTGACGACGTCCAATGGCTGGATCATGCCACGATTGAACTTCTTGAGAGGATAACAACAGACACTGAATTGCGCCATCTACTCGTAATTTGCGCCTACCGCGATGATGAAGTGCCGCCAGAGCATCCGTTTGTTGCCGCACGGAAGGCCATGTGCGTCGGCGTTGTCGGGCTAACTGAGATCAGACTGACATCTCTTGATCGCGTAGCGATTGGACAACTGATTGCCGATATGCTTGGAGCAGACCCACCCGCAGTAAGCTACCTAGCGACAGTCGTCGAAGACAAAACCGGAGGGAATGCTTTTTTTGTGTTGCATTTCTTGGAGGCGATTGAGGCGGAGGGACTGATCAACGTCGATATGGAGACCGGCGTCTGGCAGTGGAACGAGGGCCGGATACAGGCTTCGCGCATAACGGATAACGTCGCCGACCTGGTTGTGAAAAAGCTGACAAAACTTCCGCCATTGACGTTGGAAATGGTCAAGGTGCTCGCTTGCCTCGGAACAAGCGCGACTGCTGAGATCCTCAGCATTGTCACGGAGAACTCGACCCAGCAAGTCGTGGGGATCCTTTGGGAAGCGGTGGGTGCGGGTCTTTTGTTCCGCATCAACGACGCGTATGTCTTCGCGCACGATAAAGTTCAAGAAGCCGCCTATCGCATGGTCTCGGAAGACGAAAGGGACGCCGCTCATTTCAGGATCGGGAGCGCGTTTATTTCGAAGATCTCGCCGGAAACCCTCCGACAAAGAGCGTTCGAAGTCGCCGACCAGGTCAGCCGCGGCATTCGGTCATTCGCTTTGAGTGAGATTCGTTTCGAAGCTGCTTACGTCTGCCTCGAAGCCGGGAAGAGAGCGAAAGCGACTGCCGCCTACCTTTCCGCGTTAAAGCATCTTCGTACCGGTCTGCTTATCGTGGGGCAAACTGGATGGCAGCGCTATTCGCTGAAATTTCAACTGGAGCTTCAGCGTGCTGAGTGCGAGTATCTTTCGGGCCGGCATGAGGTTGCCGAGAAGCATCTGATGGATTTGGCGCGTCATGCACGAACACGTATAGATCGCGGAGCGGTGGTCGGCCTGCGGTCGTCGCTCTACCTGACGCTCGGTGACCAGGCGAAGGCCGTAGACGTTGCTTTGGAATACCTGCGGGATTTCGGCATCGAGTGGACTGCGCATCCATCCGACAGTGAGGTTCGGGCGGCGGTGGATGATCTATATCGTCTCTTACAGGGACGACCTATCGAGCAACTTGTGGAATTGCCCAAAATGTCCGACCCGGAATGGCTCGCGGCTATGGAGGTGCTCGCCTACACTATTTTGCCGGCGATCCTCACAGATGCAAACCTAGAGGACATCATCTATACACAGATGGTCTCCTTGAGCTTGAGACACGGCAACTGTGACGCTTCATGTTATGCCTACGTCTCCGTTATTATTCCGCTGGGTATTCGGTTCGGTGATTACGCATCGGGCGGCAGATTCGGACAGCTCGGTCTGGAACTTGTCGAGACCGAGGGCATGGCGCGTTTCAAAGCACGTGTCTACTCGTGCTACGGGTGCTTTGTTGTCCCGTGGACGCAGCACATGGCGCTATCGGAGCGATTCTCCCGCAATGCAATCAAACTCGGAGAAGCGACCGCTGATCTCGTTTTCAGCGTCGCTGCCGCTCAAGCCTTGGTATCACAAATGCTGATCTCGGGGACCGAACTCTCGTCGGTGGAAAACGAGGCGCAAAACTTTTGGGAGGACGCGAAAAGGACGGGATTTCTGCTCGCGGCAGACGCAGCCGTTGGCCAACTCCTTTTTATTGAAGACCTTCGCGGGGAAGATGATTCCCAGCACGCGCTCAAACTCCCAGATAGGAAATCCTACGAGCAATACCTTCTGACCGCAGGCGAACGGTTGAAGCTCGTACTTGCCTGGTATTGGATTCACCGGCTGCAAGTTCTTTTCTTACAAGGCGACTACCATGGCGCGCTGGACGCCGCACGAAAAGCGGGCAAGAACACGAGCGCTAGATCATTCATCGAGGTTGCGGAATATCATTTTTACAGCGCGCTCACCCACGCCGCGGTGGCTAACGACGTCCCGACGACGGAACGACAGATACACCTCGACGCGCTCCGTATTCATAAGACGTACGTTGACACCTGCACGGAGGCCAGCCCGGAAAACTTTAGCAATCGAAGCCTTCTTTTGGCCGCTGAGACGGCGCGTCTTGAGGGTAGGCAGATAGAAGCTCTCAGCTTATACGAGCAAGCGGTTTATTCGGCAAGGCAATATGGTTTCATTCAAAACGAAGCTGTTGCAAACGAGATGGCGTGGCAATTTTGTGCAAAAGCCGGCTTGGCAACGTGTTCAGCAGCGTTTTTACGAAAAGCCCGATCCTGCTACTTGGCCTGGGGAGCGATAGGGAAGGCTCGAGATCTAGGGCTCCGATATGAAAAAACAGCAGACGAGCTGCGAGAGGAAGCTGCCTTGTCCGAGTTCCAGCAACCGGATGTTGCCGCGGTCTTGACCATGGCGCAGGCCGTGTCCGGCGAGATAGTTCTTGAGCGGCTCATTGAACGGTTGATGATAACGGTGCTGGAGCATGTTGGCGCCGAGCGGGGCGTTCTTCTACTTCGGGAAGAAGGTCGCTTGGAAGCAGTTGCAGAGGCAACAACGGCGCAGGAAGGGATCTCGGTCGTGACCAAGCGCTCGGGTAGCGTGGTTCTACCGCATGCAATTCTGCAGTTTGTATCGCACACGCAAGATGTTGTGATCTTAGACGATGCATCGAAGTCGGACCTCTTCAGTGCCGATGACTACTTCAAACATGCAGGGTCGGTTTCTGTTCTTTGCCTGCCTTTAATCAGGCAGAAGCAACTCGTTGGCGTGCTCTATCTCGAGAACAGTCTGTCATCCCACCTATTCACTCACGACCAGGTAGCAGTGCTCAGAGTGCTTGCTTCGCAAGCAGCGATTTCGCTTGAAAACGCTGGCCTTTATCGTGACGCCCAGAACAATCAGGAGCTGGCTCGGAGGGCGGCTGAGGAACTTCGCGTCTCCTACGACATGGTTCCTGCTCTTGTCTGGAACACGCAGCCGGACGGCAGCTACCCTGTTTTCAACAAGCGGTGGCATGACTACACCGGAATCTCTGAGGAAGCTGCGCGCGAAGGTGAGTGGGTGGCCTCGTTCCACCATGAAGACAGGGAGAAGGTGGTCTTAAAATGGCAGCATCTCCTCGAGGCTGGAATCGCAGGTGAGATTGAAGCCAGGATCTTGCGATACGACGGACAACCGCGCTCGTTTCTCCTTCGGGTCGCTCCCCTCAGAGACGAACATGGCGCGACGCTCAAATGGTTCGGGACAAGCACCGACATCCACGACTTGAAACGCATTGAGGAGGCACAGGAACTTCTCGCTCGCGCAGGTCGATTGACTGCCTTGGGAGAGATGACCGCGTCAATTGCCCACGAGGTGAACCAGCCCTTGATGGCGATCGTCACCAACGCGGCGACATGCATTCGTTGGCTCAGCCACGACCAGCCCGACATTGAAGAGGCCCGGCAAGCGGCCGAACGTATTATCCGCGATGGTCATCGCGCCGGGGACGTGATCACAAGCATTCGAGCGTTGGCACGTAAATCGCCACTGGTGATGGAGAACGTCGATGTAAACAGCATGATCGAGGATGTTCTCGCACTAACGCGTGGCGAGTTACAAAAAAACAGAATCCAGCTTGAGGCCGTACTGAACCCAGCGACCTCATCGGCTATCGGCGACAGGCCCCAGTTACAACAGGTCGTGTTGAACCTCATGTTAAACGCCGTTGAGGCAATCAATGCCTCAGGATTCGCCCCAGGGAGAATCCAAGTGCGATCCGATCGGCTCGACAGCGGCGACGTACGCATCATGGTGACGGATAATGGTCCCGGCGTCGTAAACGTAGACCAGTTGTTTGACGCGTTTTACACCACCAAGCCAGGCGGGTTAGGAATAGGGCTTTCCATATGCCGCTCCATCGTTGAGGCGCACGGCGGCAAGATCTGGGTAAGTCCTGCAAAACCACTCGGAAGCACGTTTTGCTTTACGTTGAAGGCGGGGGAGGTGGTGGATCCAGCGCTAAGATGACCTCGGAAAGCCTCAAAGCGACGTCGCTTCGCCCTAGCTGCTCCGCCAGCAATGCGGCGCCGACACATGCCTTGACCAGTCGGTCATAGTCGGTTGGCGTCGGCTCAATGGGATATACGATGCCAGCAAATTGCGTCAGCTCGCGATTGTTGGTGCGAAAGCAGCGTCCGAAAGATGCCACCGGTCGAAATTCGTTCCCAATGCCGCGTACACGATATTCGCAACGATAACCCCCGTCCATCGTTATTGCATTGTGGATTTCAAGCGCTACCCGACTCAGGTCGTCCGGGTGAACACGGTCGAGGTAGCAAGCCATTCGCTGTCCTTCAAGAGCGCTCCTAAGGCTGAAGCCAAAGAGCTCGGCCACTGCGCTATCCCCAAAAACCAAGTCTGCGCCGAGATTCCACGTGAAGATTCCGGCCTCTGCAGAATGTGAAATAATGGCATTGTACAAGTCATTTTCAGGCATCGAGAGCGATCCCAACTGCGGTGAAGCGCAGGTGTTCTAACAACTCCTAGAGGAAAATTCAACTTAAGGATGATTGATCTCACAAGATCTCTCACCAACACGCTGGTCGATAGGTAACGTGGCGGACGCCATTTGAAGGCACCGAGAGCCGCGACCATTATGCAATCGTGCTTTTCGGAAATCCGCTCGACTTTAACTGAAGTACGATTGTTAGGAAGGCCTGCATCAGAAGGAGAAGCTCGATGGCTAAGGGTATTCGGACATCGCGAGCCGGAACGAAGTCCGGTAAATTTACACAAAGAGAGCTCGGCTCAGCGGAAGAAGCCGCCGAGCGAATTAAGCGCCGCGCCTACCGGATATGGGAAGCCGAGGGTAGCCCGGACAACCGCCATGATGAACATTGGCTGCAAGCGGAGCATGAGGTGATGCACGGGTTTGACATTCTCGAGGGAGATGACATTCCCAATCTCGCGGCGCTACGGGAAGCCGCGCGCGAGCACACCGACGCATTCATCGTTGCAACTGATCTGATAGATGCTGATCAGCGCGAGGCGACGCCGGGGATGCGCGAGCAGCCTTGACCCTGAGGGCTGGCTTGCTAGTCGAACGAGACAAAGGGCGCCGTTGTCGAGTGACTGGCCATGAAGGGGCCCGACAGATGAGCGCTAAGGGGAACATGCTGAACGAACGGGTTGCTAGCCGAAAACCCAGCGAGTGACTAATGACGCGCGTTGACGTAGGGGTCTGTAGCGACAACGGATTTCCCCCCGTTTTTCAGTGATCAAATATCGCGGTGACCTTTAATGGATAATCTCCTCGCAATGCGAGCGTTTGCGCGAGTGGTACAATCTGGCAGCTTCACCAAAGCTGCTCACACAATGAACATTCCGAACTCGACCCTCACCAAACTCGTTCAGACGCTTGAGAGCGAGCTGAAGATGAAACTTCTAAACCGCACGACGCGGCGAGTAGTCGTCACGCCTGATGGTGAACGTTATTATGACCGACTACTTCCGCTTTTGAGCGACTTCGATGAACTGAATGGCAGCGTCTCGTCGGTGCAGTCGAGGCCCTTGGGAAGAATCAGGGTCGAGATGGCTTCTGCCACCGCTCAGTCCATCGTCATTCCCGCGATTGCCGAGTTTCTCTCCGATTATCCCGACATTGTCGTCGAGTTAAAGATTTCAGATGCCCAGGCAGATTTGATCGGTGACGGTATCGACTGCGTTGTCCGGGCAGGGGCGCTGACAGACCCTTCCTTGATCGTCCGTCACCTCGCGGACCAAAAAATAGTCACGTGCGCGTCCCCTGCTTACTTGTCGAGGGTCGGGACACCCAAGACTCCGCGTGATTTGGAACAGTTCCATGTAGGGGTCGCTTACATGAACGCCCATACTGGGGCCTACTTCCCTTTCGACTTCTCTAAGGATGGGCAAAAGGAAGTTATCAGGTGTAACCAGCGCATAGCCGTCGCTGAGGGTGGAGCATATGTTTCCGCCGGGCTGGCAGGCCTTGGCGTCATCCAGGTACCTCTTCACATGGTGAGCCAGCACCTGCAGGAGGGCAAGTTATCGCAAATTTTGGAGGAATGGCTCTCGGATGTCCGGCCCTACTACTTGGTATATACCCCGAATAGGCATGTCAGCGTCAGGCTCCGTGTGTTCATTGATTGGCTATCCCGAACCTTTGCGAATCTTGAAATTTAAAAGTATCTGCGTGTGAGGCCGCCATCGCTTGCTGATGGCGGCTCCAGCCGGTGGACGAGGCCAAGTCCCACTGAAAAGCGAAACTGCCACCCCTCCAATCGAAAAATCCGCATCGATTTTTCACGCCCGTGAAAACTGATCCCACGATGAGAAGCCTAATCAATCCGGCAAACAATACGCATCTAGCCAATACCATTCATGTGAGTGGCGATAGGGCCTTGGCTCGGGCGATCGGACGTCTCCGCATGGCCTCATAGCCAACGTAAGCTAAAAGGAACGTTCATGGGACAGCTTGCTGGAAAAATTGCCGTTATCACCGGCGGTAACAGTGGTATTGGCTTGGCGACGGCGAAGCGGTTTGCCACTGAGGGCGCCGAAGTGATTATCACGGGAAGGCGACAGGCCGAACTTGACAATGCCGTAAAGGAAATTGGCGGAACCGCGATTGGTTTCTGTGGGGACGTTTCATCACTGGACGATCTCGACCGACTATTTGCTTTGGTCAAAAAGCAGAAAGGGCGTCTCGATATCCTTTTCGCTAATGCAGGTTCGGGTGAATTTGCAGCCCTCCCAGACATTACCGAGGCGCACTTTTCCAAGACGTTCGACGTCAATGTAAAGGGTACGCTTTTCACGGTTCAGAAAGCGCTCCCGCTCATGAGCGCTGGCGGCTCCATCGTTCTGACAGGTTCGACGACCGCTAGCGAAGGCACGCCGTCATTCAGCGTGTATGCCGCTACAAAGGCAGCTATCCGGAGCTTCGCTCGCAATTGGATACTTGACATCAAGGGCAGCGGAATCCGCATCAATGTACTGACCCCCGGCGCGACTTCAACGCCAGGCCTTCACGGCCTCGCAACCAATTCCGAGGAAGACAAAGCATTCACGGAATTTTTGGCAGGACGGACGACAGTTGGCCGTATTGGCCAACCCGAAGAGATCGCGGCTGGTGCGCTTTTCCTGGCATCCGATGAAAGTAGCTATGTCAACGGTATCGAACTTTTTGTCGACGGCGGTTCCGCTCAAATCTGAGGTGTCCATCCCATAAAGGATCAAAACTCAAGATGTCGATCCCGGCGACTAGGGTGAGGATCCGAGAGTGCAGTGGTGGGTCGGGGCAATCTCCGACCCGACACCTGCGCGGTGAAGATCCCTTCTGACTGTACAGCTAGTTGGACCGTGACCTAGTTGCACATGTCCGGCATTTCAGACAAAGCTTCTGGTCGTAACCACTTGTCGCTTTTTGCTAGTCATCTGCCAAATGTTTAGCAAGTTTCGCTAGCTCTTGAAGTCATTACCGCCAGGGGCAGGATGGCCAGTGTCAGTTGCTACCTGATACCGATTAAGACTATTGTCGTCGCCCCATACTCGGTGCAACTTCGGCTCCCGCCTCACGTTGAGTACGAGCTGACTGACTTTGGCCACAGGCTAGCCAGAGTTCTCGCCCCGTTGCGCGAATGGGGCACACGCCACTCGTCCGAGGTCGCTATCATCGTTCAAAATCGACGCCGAGCGTCAGAGGCGGCATAGCGCCTTCATTTCGGTCACCACAAGCAGCCATTCTGTTAGGGAATCACGAATGTCGGTAATGAGGTATGTTCAGGAGGTTAGCTGCATCCGGGTTCATGGGCAACGACACGTCAACGGCCAGGTTTGAGCTCTCGCCCGAACAAGGGGCGGTCTTCGCGATCGATGAGAGCCCAGTCAACATGATCGGCGGATACATGGCGCTGGAAGCGGTACATACGGATCGCAGGAAACTACCTACGCCTTTCGTTATGGCGGAGGTTTTTCATGAACTGATCGCTGCAACTGCATGTTTTGTCGCACAGATCGCTTCTTCTGGCTTGGCTACAAGGCCAATCTCGTTGAAAAAAAACTGGCTCCCATCGTTTGAGGGCGTCGTCGAAGAGCTTGAGCGCAGTGCTTTGGTTGCGGATGTCGGCTGTGCTTTGGCTCGTCGACCCTGATCATGGCAGAAGCGTTTCCCAACTCGCGTTTCATCGGCATCGATTTTCACGCCCATTTAATCGAACATGCGAAGCAACATACCAAGGGATTGGCCAGTGTGCAGTTCCAGACAGCAAGAGCTCAAGACTTCCAACTCTCCGGTTTTGATCTCGTCACCATGTTCGACGCGCTCCATGGCATGGGCGACCCGGTCGGAGCCACTCGCCATGTCGCCAAATCCCTGAAGCTGGATGGCGTTCTGATGCTCGTCGAGCCCCTGGCAGGCGAAAGTCTCGCTGACAACCTCAATCCGATAGGGCGGATCTTCTCTGCCGCTTCAGCCAATACCTGCGTCCCTGCAATACTGGGCCAAGAGGTAGAACCGCATTGGGCGCGCAAGCCGTCGACGCAAGTGCCAAGTGAAGGGTGGTCGCCAACCATCCAGCACGATTGTTTCGGAGCGCAATGTGCGGTCGTTCGCCGCGGGATTCCAACTGATCCGTTGACGAGAACCCAATCGAACCTTCTACTGTCTCGGAAATGTAGGAGGCAGTTCGTGGAATATCTGGATTGGATTGCGATCGTCTTCTTCCTGATCGCCTGGATCGGAATAGAGCCTATGATGGCGGTCGGCTGGCCTCGTCGGACAAACAGCCTCCTTCTCGACATGGCACGTGTGCGCAAAGCCTGGATGCGCGAAGTCCTGACACGCGATAACAACTTCATCGGTGACGCCGCGATCCTTGGCCATACCATCAATTCGGCCTCATTTTTTGGATCCGCCAACCTGATCGTCATAGTCGGAATGAGCAGCGCGCTGTTCAGGGAGCCCAATCTTGGCGTAGATACCGGTATCATTGCCAAGTTTACGGATGCCGGTCCGACCTGGTTGTTTCAATGCAAAGTCGTACTCGTCATGACAACCTTGCTGCGCGGATTGTCGGATTTCATCTGGGCCGTCCGCCAAATCAACTATTGTCTTGCCGCCATCGGTGCGAGCCCCTCAAGGGAGGAACAACGCGACATCGAAGCGTGGACGGAAGCGCTGACCCTGGTCGTCAATCCAGCACTGCGGTCTTTCAGTGTTGGCGTTCGTTCCTACTATTTCACCGTCATCGCGGCTCTATGGTTCCTTGGACCGATTGCTTTCATCGTTGCCACGATTTGCGGCGTCGGGCTCCTGATTTGGCGGCAAAGCTGGTCCGACGCCGCCAAAGGCATCATGGCTATCCGCAAGTTGCTGGATGAAAATCCTTCGCCTCCGCCCATCGCAACAATTTCCAAAACTAAAGAGCAAGCCCAACCAAAGATAGGAAAACGGAAATGAAAATCGAACGCACAGCTTCAGCACATTGGACTGGAGGCCTGAAGGACGGGAAGGGTGCTATCTCTACCAAGAGCGGTGCACTTAATTCCTACCCATATGGATTCGCAAGTCGCTTCGAGGGTATCGCTGGAACAAATCCAGAGGAACTCATCGGTGCGGCTCATGCCGGATGCTTCACCATGGCACTTTCTCTGATACTTGGAGAGGCAGGCCTTACGGCGGAAAGATTGGATACCACCGCCGCGGTGACGCTTGAAAGCGTCGACGGTGGCTTTGCCATCACCGCGATTAACTTAAAGCTCATCGCCAAGGTTCCTGGAACCGATGAAGCGGCGTTCAATGACCTTGCGAACAGAGCAAAGGCCGGATGCCCGGTTTCGAAAGCATTGGCAGCGGTTCCAATCACGCTTGAAGTCAGCTTCGGGTGATCTGAGTTTCCCGACTTGGCAATGTGTCCGGGCTTTCACTTATCGTCGGTGACGAAGGCATCGGAGAAACGATCGGGCGTGGGCGCCAGGGGATCTACGATGTGGCCATGGAAGCTTAGGACATGACCGCGCGATCATGAAGTGCTGGAAGCGTTGAACCACGCTTTGGCAAGTGATCACGCTCGGCGCGAAGAGCAAAACCAACGGCTGCATTGCGCCGTCATATCAGCCATAAAGGCAAATCATCGGACTGCCGGCGAGCAGGCATCGGCCTGGCTGCGGCGTGACGTCGCCTGTGCACCAACGCGTAAGTTAACTCGCCGGTGGCGGATGTCCTTTCCGATCCGCGAGGGCATGCGATCGTCAATGCAGGACGATCGACTACCAGTGAGCCGGACCGCCATTGACGGAGGCGCGTCTAATAGGCGGAACGCTAAAATGACATCCGCGCGCGCAGGCGCGGGCCGATCCAGTCAAGGAAGCGCCGCACCTTCAGCGACAGCGGATCGGCTGGTCCGCGAATAACATTTACTGGCAGCGGCTCCGGTGCGAACTCCGCCAACAATTCCTGCAGAGCGCCAGAATGCAAATGTTCGTTGATCTGGTAAGAAAGCACCCGAATAATGCCGATGCCGGCCAGCGCAGCCTGAATGGCAGCCTCTGTCGTGTTGACCGCGAGTTTGAGGCGTGGTTCGACGGCGAAGGCCGCGCCGTCCCGGCGGTATCGCCACTCCGGGGCGGTCGCGAACCCCTGAAAGCTTATGCCATCATGCGAGGCGAGGTCTTCCGGCTGACGAGGTACTCCTCGGCGGGCGAGATAGTCGGGGCTGGCGCAGATCACCCGGCGGACGGTACCAACCCGTGTTGCAATAATCGCGCTGTCCGGCAGGTGTCCGATCCGTAGGGCTACGTCGACGTGCTCATCCGTCAGACTTAGCTGCCGATCAGTGAGAGTCAGCCGCATGCTGATATCGGGTTGTTCCTTGAGGAACTCGAGCACAATCGGCAGCAGATGGCGCTCGCCGAAGGCAATCGGCGCGGTCACGTGCAGCCCGCCACGCAGCGCTCCATAATCGCCGCTGGCCTGCCGTTCCGCCGCGTCCAGTTCCTCGAGAATGTGACGTGACGCGGCGATAAAGGCGCGTCCCTCATCCGTCAAGGCAAGGCCGCGGCGGGTGCGCAATACCAAGCGAACGCCAAGATGCCTTTCAAGATCGGCCACCTTGCGGCTGACCGTGGCCAGCGGCGCATTCAGCCGCCGTGCCCCGGCAGATAGACTGCCGGCATCGACCACGACCAATAGCACCGCCATCGCGTCAAAACGATCCATCGAAGCCTTCCATTAAATGAGAAGAATGTTTCCACAATACCAAGATACCCAGTTGTTTGTGGATGTCATAGCCTTCGCGTCGCCATAGGAACCATCTGCTACTGATACGGAGGAAGATGTCATGCCCCAACTTTCACGTCGCGCTTTCGCTGGCGCCCTGCCTCTCGGCCTCATCGGTGGAAGCCTCCTCGGTCCAGGCCTGCTCGGCGGCTCCCCCGCCCTTGCGGCGACGCAAGTCGCTGCCAAGGCGCCTGTTGCGGTAAACCCGTTCGCGCAGATCCGCATCGGCAGGTTTACTGTTACGGCGCTGACGGACGGCTATGCCGACATGCCTTATGACTACTTTCCGGGACGCTCGGCGCCCGAGGTCGAGAGAGCGGCAACCGCACAATTTACCGCCCGGCCAAGTGGGGTCCGGTTCCTCTTCAACCAATATCTCATCGAGGATGGCGAGCGCCGGATCCTGATCGATGCCGGTGCGGCAGGTTCGATCGGGCAAACGGGACAGTTGCCACAGGCACTCGCCGCGCTTGGACTGCAACCCGAGCAGATCGACGCGGTCATCGTAACGCATATGCACCAAGACCACATGGGCGGGCTTGTTCTGGGGGGCAAGAACAACTACCCTGGTGCCGATCTTTTTATCGATCGTCGCGACGTCGCCCACTGGACCGATCCAGCCAAGCGTAACGGCGCACCTGATTACCTGCAGACGAGCTTCAGGATGGCGGAGGAGGTCGTGCGGCTATACCCGAGGCTCCAAGCGATCGACAGAGAGCGCGAAATCATGAGGGGTGTTTCGATCGTCGACCTGACCGGCCACACACCCGGTCATATCGGCGTTCGGGTCGAAGATGGCGGGAAGAGCATGATCATGGTTTCGGACATGATTTTTCCCGTTGTGCATCCGGCCGCGACCGATGTGTTTTTCCTGTTTGAACAGGACCGTGCTGCTGCGAAAGCCATGCGTGATCGCTTCTATCCGCTAGCCGCGTCAGAGGGTGCGCTCATCGCTGCCACGCACATGCCTTTCCCTGGCCTTGGCCGTATTGTCGCCGATCGTGGGGAGATGCGTTGGCAGGTCGCGGACTGGGCCCTGCAGGACTGACGTAAGCGATCAGCGGTCTGGACGCTAAAATTGCCAAGAACTAATGGGCTTAACAAGATAGATCGCACCGTAAGACAGTGATGGGAGCTTGCCGGAACAGGGGATTAATGATGTCATATCGCTTCCTTGAGGTTGCTGTGACGCCGAGCGTCAGAGCCGCTCAGGCGGACATGGGTGTGGAACAGATCCGGTTGGGTTCTGACAGCCGGCCAGACGCTCTCACAGAAGAGGAGGTCGCCTTCATCGCGGCATGTAACAGTTTTTTTATGGCATCCGTCTCCGAAACGGGCTGGCCGTATGTTCAACATCGTGGAGGAAAAGGCGGCTTCCTCAAGATCGTCGATCAGCAAACATTGGCCTTTGCCGACTACAGGGGGAATCGCCAATATATAAGTGCCGGCAATTTCGCCGCCAACGATCGGGCCTGTCTATTTTTGATGGACTACGTGCGACGGGCTCGGCTCAAAATATATGTCCACGTTGAGCGGTTGACGCTCGGCGCCGACCAGAGCCTTACCGAACTCGTGTCCGATCCCACCTACAAAGGCCGAGCAGAGGCGATTTTCAGGCTTCGGCTTGAGGCGTACGACTGGAACTGCCCTCAGCACATCACCCCGCGCTACACCGAACAGCAGGTTGAACAGGCAGTCGCTCCTCTTCGTGAGCGACTGCAGCGATTGGAAACAGAAAACGCGACGTTGCGAGCCCAGTTGGGAGGACCTTGAAGATGAGCGAAGCTCCGCGACCACCAGTTCCCCCTTTCACGTTCGAAAGCGCAGTCGAGAAAGTGCGGCTTGCCGAAGACGGATGGAACAGCCGTGACCCAGCTAGGGTTGCGTTAGCGTACACCGTGGACAGCCAGTGGCGGAACCGTGCGGAGTTTGTCACCGGGAGGGAAGCGATCGTCGCGTTCCTTTCGGCAAAATGGCGGCGGGAGCTCGACTACCGTTTGATCAAGGAACTCTGGGCGTTTAGCGACACTCGGATCGCCGTAAGGTTTGCCTATGAATGGCACGACGACAGCGGGAACTGGTTCAGATCGTTCGGGAACGAGAATTGGGAGTTTGACGGCAGCGGCCTGATGCAAAAGCGCTATGCCTGCATCAACGACTTGCCTATCCGCGCCGACGACCGTTGCTTTCAGTGGCCGCTTGGTCGCCGGCCTGGTGATCATGCCGCGCTCAGCGAACTCGGTTTTTAGTCGATCCTGACCGTTCTCTTTTCATTTGGGACTGAAAGGTCGCGGCTCAGGAGCCAATCTTGTATCCAAGTCTTCAGAACGCTCATTTCCAGAAAAGGAAGACGCCATCGAGGTCAAGGTCTTCGCGCGGAACCGACGCCGGAGAGCTTCCCGTGCACCGCAGCTCGGCCGATCCCAAATCTCTTGACCGAGGTTCCGGATGTGTCCTGCATTGACAATTTTGGCAACGGACTGTCTGTCTCCGGCCCCAAAGGACCTGATCGCCCGTAAACCCGAAAATACGCGCAGCCGCCGAGCGGCCCGGATATCGCTTAATTCACAACGAAAGTCCGAACAGGCAAATGAATTGTGAAATCTCCCACGTCACTGGCGCGCGTTAAGGAAAACCAGCCCGTCTAATGGCATTGCCAATACCGGTCTATTTGGAACATCCGCCAAACCCATCCCACAGTCGCTTGCCAGCTGCTCTAGGCATCGCGTTTGTTTTTCGCGGGCGCGCATCACGTTGAATGCCTTCGTTGGCGTACGGACGTAAACAGATATGGCGTCAATCAATTACCTCAGTCTCGCCATCAACCTTGCTCCACGTCAGCGCTCGATCACAGTTTGTGTTGCTTAGCACGGGAGAGTGAAAAGCACGTCGCGGAACCTTCCCGTATTTTCCAGGTTATGAATATGCCGTATCGAGTACGCGCGGCAATTTTTATCACCTAACCCTTTGGCCCGCTGTGCACCCACGGCGGGCCTTTTGTTCCTGCTCCAACAGATTCGGCGGTTTCCCCTGGTGGCTGATCAGTCGCAATCGAGTTTCTGGCGAACAATTGCTCCCACTCAAATTGCCAGTCTCTGCCATGCGGGCATATAGCAGCCTCGGCACTGTCCTGGGGCGATGCCGAGGCTTAACCATACCACGAGGTGCGACCGCTGGCCGAGCAGTGGGCCGGTCAAAGAAAAAGGCCACCTTTTACCGACCTTACCCAGTCGCCGCAGAGCAAGTGCCAGTACATCCGTGGTCAAATCCTGTGGGCGAGCTCTGTGACCCAATATGGACTGATGATGTGTTGGCTTCAAGTCGATCAACAGCTGTAGGGAGCCACCTCATGTTGTCCGAACTTGGCTCAATCGATAACCTCAGTCTCGTCATCAACCTTTGTCCACGTCATCGACCATTCGTCCATACTACCCCCGTTATGGGTATAGGTGCCGTGATCATGCACCTCGGCATCTAGCGAGACGAACTCTGGCGGCGCTACGCCGGGAAGATCCAGTACGCGCAGATACTCTCGAAGTTCGTCCAGATCGCTAACCTTTTTGATATCCTGTCGGCCGGGTTTCGAAATCGTCCACGCATAAAGGGTCATGATTTTTTGCTCTCATCCACATATGCTTTGACCAACCTGTCGGCTGAGGGGAACGCACCGAAATCGGTAGCATCGCCGCTGTCTGCCGCGTCCTCGTCGGGATTGGGATGATCCGTGTACATAATGCGCAGATTTTTCAAAACTTCTTCCATGGCGTTGATCGTCTCGATCGTGCCCCAGCCATGGGTCGTTGCTCGATCGAGTATATCTTGCAGGGATCCCTCAACCTCTTCCTGACAGAGCAGATGACGATCCTCGTGGGATACCGGATATTTGGGCGTATTAATCATTTTTGTCCTCCAATCGTGCAGAACTGGAGTTTGATCTCGTTTGTTCCACAGCATGGCGCGCCGGGTTAACTGCTGCGCCGCTTGCTCTCTTCCAAGCTTTGCTTCAACGCAGCCATGATGTCGATGACGTTGTCCTTGGGCCCGGTCGGAGATTTCTTCACAGCCGATTTCTCAGGTTTTTTCATCGCCTTCTTCTTTTCAGCGATCAGCTCAAGCAAGCGATCCTGGATTGGATCCGTGATTGGTAACCATTTCTTCGTTTGCTGTTTGATCAGCTGTTTCATCAGAGGGGCAAGGCCGCCCTCGGGTTGCGCCCTGATGTTTGAGAAATAATCTTCCGCGGGTCTCACCTCATCGCCGTAGCGCAGCGTCCATAAGACGATGCCGTCGTCACGTGGCTCAAGCATCACAGCGCGCTCGCGCTGGCCGAACACCAGGCGGGAAATCCCGACGACATTCTCTGAGCGCATGGCGTCGCGGATGACGGCGAAAGCGTCTTCCCCGACCTTGTCATTGGGAACGAGGTAGTGCGGCTTCTCCAGCCAGATCCACTCGATGGAGTCGCGCGGGGTGAATAGATCAATCTCAATAGTCCGGACGCTTTCAAGAGCCACCGCGTCCAGCTCTTCCTCCTCAAGAACGATGTAATCGCCTTCGCCGCGCTCGTATCCTTTCACCTCATCGTCCGGATCAACCTCCTTACCGGTGAGGCTATCGACATAACGAGAGGCAACGCGATTGCCGGTCGCACGGTTCATGGTGTGAAAGCGCACCTTTTCGCTGTCGCTGGTGGCGGGAGATAGGGCAACGGGGCAGGTGACCAACGATAGTTTCAGATAGCCTTTCCAGTATGGTTTGACGGCCATGGCTTAGCCCGCCTTCTTGCGAGCAGCCGGCCGTGCCGCCGGAGTTGCCCGCTTTGCTGCAGCTGCCCGGGGTTTGGTTGCCCGCGCCGATCCAAAGCCAGCACTCATGCGTAGCGCTTCCATGAGGTCGGTTGAAGGCTCGACCTTTGGCTGTCTCTTCACCGCAACCGACCTGCCTTCCAGCTTCGACTTCACGAGCTCGGCCAGTGCGGCGTCATATCGATCGTCGAAGGTTCGAGGATCGAACAAGCCCGCCTTGGTTTTGATAATGTGCTTTGCCAAGTCGAGCATCTCGCCCTCAATCTTCAACGCCGGGATATCGGCGAATGCGTCCTTCGCCGAGCGCACCTGATAGTCGAAGTTCAGAGTGGTCGCGATAAGCCCATCGCCGTGAGCGCGGATCAAAACTGTTCGAAGCCGTCGAAAAAGCACTGCCTGGGCAAGTGCCCCGACGTTGGATTCCCGCATTGCGTCGCGGATCAAAACAAACGTTTCCTCGACGATCCGATCGGGAAGGAGATAATAGGGCTTGTCAAAGTAAAGGTCATCGATTTCGCCAACCGGCACGTAGGACTGAATTCGGAGCGTCTTGTCGCTCTGGGGGACAGCTGCGGCCAGCTCTTCCGGCTCGAACAAAACGTAGCGATTGTCATCGACCTCATAGCCTTTGATCTGATCCTCTTTTTCAACGACCTTCCAAGTGTTTATGTCGACATATTCGCGCTTCACGCGGTTGCCAGTTTTTCGGTTGAGGGTGTTGAAGCTCACGCGCTCTGATGTAGACGCAGCGCTATGCAGCGCAACAGGGCAACTGATCTCGGCAAACTTCAGAAAACCCTTCCAAAGAGCACGTCCGGCCATATTGATCTCCCGATGAGCGCGGATCCCATGAGGGCAGAGTACGTTTGTTCCGGTTAATACGCGAATCAATTGTGGCATTTAGCATTCTGTCTATAGTAAGATGAACCAATCCACGGGTATTGCGTTGAAGGAGTCTGTTTCCGCAATCCCATGACAGGAGGGTGATGCAATGAATGCGCAACTCCATATCGACGGGTCGTTCCAGGCCATGCGACAGGCCTTGGATGAGGCCAACCGGGAATTCGCGAATACAGGCGCGGATCGTCACAGAGACGCCTTGCAGCACCTCGGCCGCGTGGTGATGAACTCGATCGCTGCTATCATAGAGACCGACGGCGGAACCGACGGATATCTGTACGATGCAGATGGCATCGCACAGGATATTGAGGCTGGCTATCACAAGTTGCTTGAACAAGAAGAGGCCGCCGAGCCTGACCTCGCGCCGCAACAATCAACTCACGGAACGTGGAACCTTAGTCAGCAGGGGGTAGGTCGATGATCACTGGCACGGATTTGCTGCAGATTTCTCTTGCCCGCGTCAATATGGATCGGACCGATCTGGAGACAGCCGGCGTAATCGAACGAGGGGAAGCGGGCGACAAAGCTTGGTCTAACTTCGGTCGAGATATGGATACCTTCATTCTAAAGCTACCCGAAGAGCGCCGTGCCGCTCTGGCGGCAGCAATCCAAAGGCAATCCGGTGAAAGTTTAGGGCTATCTCACTAATCCCCCGAATGAGGGATGCTTGAGCTAAACCGAAAGTGGTATTGATTTGGCCGTGAGTGCGGCGCGACCTCACCACCCCGCGCATCCGGTTTCGCGGGGTGGACTGCGACTTGGCTTATTTCGTTACCGTCCCTGTGTCAGCGTCCAGCGGTTCTTGATCGAGATGCTCCACCGCCTGGACTGCAAGTTCCTTGGATGCTGCATAACCCTGGCGGACCCCGAGCCGGCTGATGTCATCTCGGGTTCGGTTTGACCACTGCCACGCACCTTCCGCGCCCAGCCTTCCCTCCAGCGTCACTCTTCCGATTTTTCTCTCGCCGTCGTAGCCTACAAAATCATAGTCGGGCGAGAAGTAAGTTGGTAGCCATCGATAATCGTGTTGTACAATCTTCGGGGACATCGCTGTCCACTCCTTCCCGTGAGAAATTTGTCCAAGGTCGCCCGGCCCCATTTACGATTGAGGGCGGCAAAATGCGCCTCCGTGAAGCAAAAGGAAAGTTGTTTTGGTAACTCCTTGCGGCGGCGAGGATTTTCCCAGCTGGCTAATACGCCACGACATCCCCCTCAGTTCCGCGCCTCCGACAGCCCATTCCAGTAGTCTGTCGCCAAATGCTCGATGCAGCGCCAGTCAGTTTCTCCGCTGCCGCGCTCTTTCCCGAACGATCCCCACTTCACGCACCCCTCATGACCGCACCAGTGCTCGAAATGCACCGGAGAGTTGGGGTGAACATTTGACCTGTCGTCGCTCATGGTCGATCTTTCATTTGACGACTTTGGCCGGGTAGGACCCGCACCTGGTTTCCCGGCAGCAGCTCTATGAGCTTCTCTTGATCCAAAGCTATCAGGGCGTTAACAATCTCGTGCTCGCCGAAACCCTTGCCAACCATGGGAACGCCCACACCGTAAAGACTTGTAGCTTCAGTTCCGAGCCCTTGCAGGATATCCAGTAGTTCCGTCCTGATCTCGTCGTAGCGACTCACATCAATCCTGCGCGATCTGCATATTGAAGGTGATGCGCCGAATCTGAAGAACATCTTCAAGGGCACTGATGGCGTCGTGCTCGCCCAGGCCTTGCGCCATCAAACTGTCGATTGCCTCGGCGACCAATATCGAAGCGATACTTCGGCTTTCCCACTGCCGGTCGACACATTCAAGATTGTCAGGCATGAGCATTCTCCTCTACAAAGTCCTTAATGTCAGCCAGAAGGGTTCCAATGGTGGCGCGCACGTCGCCACTATGGAAGGCGAGGGCGGCGGCGATATCATCGACCGGGCCGGAAAATTGGATATCATGCGCGGCGGCGCTGATCGTAGGCATGGATTATCCTTTTCCATCGCCGGAGCAATGGATCAAACGTGCATAAATTTCAGATTGGCGTTCCGCATCCGCCGTGGATGTTCCTATTATGTTCTTGATTGAGGGAGAGTCAAGGCCATCCGAAAAGCTTCGCGATCGATGTGCTAAGTGAGATCGAAATAGCGACTACGGCCGCGCACCGACGAACAGATAAAGAATGATGTCGAAAATTTTGCCACCCATCCACAACTCCGGAATCAAAGCATTTTACGCGTCGGTGGGAAGGTAAGACTTAACGTTCGTGGGATGCCAATGAAATCAACGGGCTGTTTTTAGCACCAAGGCGTAGATTTCAGGGATACCCATACTCATGGCGTAGATGGTCGGACATCTCGGCCGTTAGTGGCAGCATCCGGGCAAGGGGCAGGGTGCTCGATCAGGGTTCGATTCTTCGTTGCGGAAGCCATGAGCTGTCTGGCAACGATAGAGCAATGGCCTTACATTGATGGCTCGAGCGAACACCGCGCGGATTATAATTTGTCAACTTCGTTGTTCGATCACATCTACGCCAGAAAGCATGGTGATTAACTGGTCCTGTTTGAGACGGCGTATGGCCTCTTCTGCGCGAGACCATGAATGTTAATGGGCGAAGGTGCCATGCATACCGATCGACCTCGACGAGCGTTCCATTGGCGAGATCGTCGGCGACGAGGTCTTCTGGCATATGTCCCCAGCCTAATCCAGCCTTGAGCAGGTCGTGTTTTGCTCCCAATTCATTGACCATCCAACGCCTTTCGCCAGCGACCGACACAGACGATTTCTCAGCATTGGGCTGGTTGTCGGTTACGACAATCTGGACATGCCGGCCGAATTCGTCCCGCGACGCCGCACCATCGAAACTGGCGAGTGGGTGCGATGGGGCGCAGACGGTCACCATGACTGCATCGCACAGTCGGTGCCTCTCGATCGCGCTCGGTTTCAACTCCGGAACATCAGCGGCGGTAATCGCGAACACGCATTCGCCTTCAAGAACCAATGCCTCTCCGCCCTGCATCGTCGTCATTCGAAGGTTCACCACCGCGGTGGGCGATTCCAGGCTGATCTGTTGCAGGCATGCGATCAAGTGTTTGCGTGGAAAATAGACATCGACGGCGATCGAGAGTTGCGGCGCGCCTGACTTAAAGATCGAACGGGCGCGTGTCTTCATCTCTTCGGTGCGCGCGATCACAGCCCTTGCGTCAGGAAGTAAACTCTTGCCCGCGGGACTTAGCGTTGCGCGCCGCGTATCGCGTTCGAAAAGTTCGACAGACAGCGCCGTTTCCAAAGCGGAGACGGCATGACTGACCGCAGACTGCGCACGACGAAGGCTTTTCGCCGCCTCGGAAAAGCTCCCGGCATCACACACGGCCACGAAGGTACGAAGCTGGTTGATAGTCACGCTGTCAAGCATTGGCTTATCCAAAGAGTAGATCGTTAGCAGCGATATTACGTCAATTACATAGATAAGATAAAGCGCCTAAATACTTCTCACGACGTCGCCACTCTTAACTTGGAAGGCCATCCGATGGCTCTGTAATGGCCCCATAAAAATCCGGACACGATCTCCCACTTAACAAGTGTGCGAGGTAATGTGCCCATTATGACTAGTCACAATCCGAAGATAGAAGTCCTGCCCGGTCCTGAGCGCCGC